>CAZFBS010000009.1:0-74690 GCA_964517265.1 uncultured Rhodospirillaceae bacterium
GGGGGTGTAGCTCAGTTGGTTAGAGCGCCGGCCTGTCACGCCGGAGGCCGCGGGTTCGAGTCCCGTCACTCCCGCCACCGGGATCGGAATCCGTTGTGCGCGCGGAGATCTGCTTCGGCCCGAACGTCAAGGGCCACGCTGTGAATGGTCGTGCCGCGAGGGGCCCCACCACGATAGGGATGATGTGATGGAAGCGTTCTTGGGGGAGTATCTCGCGATCCTGATCTTCCTGGGCGTTGCCATCGGCATCTCGGTGGTGGCCGTCGGGATGTCCTACTTCATTGCGCAGCAGCGCCCGGATACCGCAAAGGACTCGCCTTATGAATGCGGGTTCGATGCTCTTGGCGATGCACGCGGAAAGTTCGACGTCCGCTTCTACCTGGTGGCGATCCTGTTCATCATTTTCGATCTTGAGGTCGCCTTTTTGTTTCCCTGGGCGGTGTCTTTGAGTGCCTTGGGGTCTTTCGGCTTTTGGTCGATGATGGTTTTCCTCGCAGTCCTGACCGTCGGATTTATATATGAATGGCGGAAGGGAGCGCTGGAATGGGAATGAATCAGGATATCGAACAGTGGCCTCACGAGCCGGTGCCGCCCGGTCGGCAGGCCGAGGTGATGGACCGCGTCAACGCGGAGGTTCAGAACAAGGGATTCCTCATCGCGCAGCTGGACGGGCTGGTCAACTGGGCCCGCACGGGCTCCTTGTGGCCGATGACCTTCGGGCTGGCCTGTTGTGCGATCGAGATGATGCACGCCTACGTCAGCCGCTATGATCTGGACCGGTTCGGCGTGGTGCCGCGCCCAAGTCCCCGCCAATCGGACGTGATCATCGTCGCGGGCACCTTGTGCAACAAGATGGCGCCGGCATTTCGCAAGGTCTACGATCAGATGGCCGAGCCGCGGTACGTCATCTCGATGGGATCGTGCGCGAACGGCGGCGGCTATTACCACTATTCGTATTCCGTGGTGCGGGGCTGCGATCGGATCGTTCCGGTCGACATTTTCGTTCCCGGCTGTCCGCCGACCGCCGAGGCCCTGGTCTACGGAATTTTGCAGCTTCAAAAGAAAATCAGGCGCACCGGCACGCTCTGGCGCTGATCGGTCGATACTCAAGAGGGGTTGTGAGCGGATTCCATGGACGTCGCCTTACGTGACCTCGGAGAATATGTCCAAGCATCGATCATCGCCGACGTACTCGACATCTCGGTCGATGGCGGCGAGCTTTGCATTGTCGTTCGCCGCGAAAGCATTGCCCGGGTGCTGGCGTTCCTGCGGGACGATATGAACTGTCAGTTCAAGCAACTGATGGACGTGTGCGGAGCCGATTATCCCGGCCGCGCCGAGCGATTCGAGGTCGTCTACAACCTTCTCAGTCTCACCCACAATCGGCGGATCCGGGTCAAGGTGTCCACCGACGCCGAAACGCCGGTACCTTCGGTCACGCCCGTCTTCAGTTCCGCCAACTGGTGGGAGCGGGAAGCCTGGGATCTGTTCGGCATCTATTTTGTCGGGCATCCCGATCTGCGGCGAATCCTGACCGATTACGGGTTCGAAGGACACCCGCTGCGGAAGGACTTCCCGCTGTCGGGCTATGTTGAAGTGCGCTATGACGAGACGCAAAGGCGGGTGGTCTACGAGCCGGTCTCGCTGCCGCAGGAGTTCCGCAGCTTCGACTTCCTCAGTCCCTGGGAAGGGATCCAGCCCTACCTGCCTGGCGACGAAAAGGCGCTCGAGAAGCTGAACAGGTCGGACGAGTCGGATTAAGCAAGGGTTTGCGCCGTGCCGGAGACATTTATTCAGAACTACACCATGAACTTCGGGCCGCAGCATCCGTCCGCCCACGGGGTGTTGCGCCTGGTCCTGGAGATGGACGGTGAGGTCATCGAGCGGGCGGATCCGCACGTCGGTCTGCTCCATCGCGGCACGGAAAAGCTGATCGAGCACAAGACCTACCTGCAGTCCGTCCCGTACTTCGACCGACTCGACTATGTCTCGCCGCAGAATCAGGAGCACACCTTCGCGCTCGCGGTGGAAAAGCTGTTGGGAATCCAGCCACCGCCGCGCGCGCAGTTCCTGCGCACGCTGTACGCGGAGATCGGCCGCGTCCTCAACCACATCTTCACCATTTGCGCCTTCGCAATGGATGTGGGCGCGATGACGCCGATGTTGTGGGGGTTCGAGGAGCGCGAGCGGCTGATGGAGTTCTGTGAACGCGTCAGCGGCGCCCGGCTGCATATGAACTACTTCCGGCCGGGCGGCGTTTCGATGGACATGCCCGCCGGGTTGGCGGACGACATCGGGAAATGGGCGGTGGATTTCGATCGCTTTCTTGCCGATCTCGAGGAGTTGCTGACGGAGAACCGGATCTTCAAGCAGCGGACGGTCGATATCGGCGCGATCTCGGCAAATGATGCTCTCGACTGGGGATTCACAGGCCCCAATCTGCGGGCAGCGGGCGTTCCCTGGGATCTGCGCAAAGCGCAGCCGTATGATGCCTACGACAAGGTCGAGTTCGACGTGCCGGTGGGCAAGCATGGCGATTGTTACGATCGCTACGTGGTGCGGATGTACGAGTTGCGCGAGAGCCTCAAGATCATCAAGCAATGTCTGCAACAGATGCCGGCGGGACCGGTCCGGGTCGACGACAGCAAGATCGCGCCGCCGCCCCGCGCCGAAATGAAACGCTCGATGGAGGCGCTGATCCATCATTTCAAGCTCTTCACCGAAGGCTATCACGTACCCAAAGGCGAGACATATACGGCGAGCGAAGCACCCAAAGGCGAATTCGGGGTGTACCTCGTGTCCGACGGCAGCAACAAACCCTACCGCTGCAAGATTCGCTCGCCAGGGTTCGCCGCCCTCTCGGCGATGGATTTTTTGGCAAAAGGCCACATGCTGGCCGATGTTGTCGCGATCATCGGCTCGCTCGACATCGTATTCGGCGAGGTTGACCGATGAGCACACCCATCAACGGCGACGGTGCCGACAGCCCGAGCGCATTTACCTTCAACGAAGAGAACCTGGCGCGCGCGCGGACCATTATCGCCCGCTATCCGGAAGGCCGTCAGGCGAGTGCGGTGATGCCGTTGCTGGGTTTGGCCCAGCGCCAGAGCGGCGGCTGGCTTCCGCAGGCGGCCGTTGAATATGTCGCTGACTTCCTCGGCATGGCGCCGATCCGGGTCCATGAAGTTGCGACGTTCTACACAATGTACAACCTGAAGCCGGTCGGCCGGCATCACGTCCAGGTTTGCACCAACCTTCCATGCATGCTGCGCGGCGCCGAGGAGATCGTGCGGACCTGCCGCGAGGTGCTGGATGTCAAGGTTGGCGGCACGACGGCCGACGGGCTGTTCACGCTGGACGAGACCGAGTGCCTCGGCGCTTGTGTCAACGCGCCGATGATGCAGATCGGGGACGACTATTACGAGGATCTGTCGCCGGAGACGACGCGGCAGATCCTTGCCGAGCTGAAGGCGGGCAGGACGCCGAAGACAGGATCGCAGATCGGGCGTCACAGCTCCGAGCCGATCGGCGGTCTCACCAGCCTGACGAGTCTCGCCGGCAGCGCGCAATCCGAACGTACCGCCGGAAAAGGCGGAGAAGGAGAACACTGATGCTGCGCGACCAGGATCGCATTTTTACCAACATTTATGGTCTTGCTCCGAGCACGCTGACAGGCGCCCGCTCACGCGGCGATTGGGACGGCACGCGCGAGCTGATCGGCAAGGGCCGGGATGCGATCGTCGAGGAGATGAAGAAATCGGGGCTGCGGGGGCGTGGCGGTGCCGGCTTCAGCACCGCGATGAAGTGGTCGTTCATGCCCAAGGAGCACAAGGGGCGGCCGCACTATCTGGTCGTCAACGCCGATGAAGGAGAGCCCGGAACCTGTAAGGATCGGGAAATCTTGCGTCATGAGCCGCACAAGCTGATCGAAGGCTGCCTGCTGTCCGGCGTCGCGATGGGCGCGCACACGGCCTATGTCTACATTCGCGGCGAGTTCTATCGCGAGGCGGAAGCCTTTCAGCGGGCGGTCGACGAGGCCTACGAGGCGGGGCTGATCGGGCCGAACGCATGTGATTCGGGGTGGGACTTCGATGTCCACATCCATCTTGGTGCCGGCGCCTACATCTGCGGCGAAGAGACGGCTCTTCTGCAGAGCTTGGAGGGCGGAAAGGGCCAGCCGCGGCTGAAACCGCCGTTTCCCGCCAGTGTCGGACTTTACGGATGCCCGACCACGGTCAACAACGTGGAGACGATTGCGGTGGTGCCGGAGATCCTGCGACGGGGCGGCGACTGGTTCGGCGGTCTCGGTCGTCCGCGCAACACCGGAACCAAGCTGTTCAACATCTCCGGGCACGTGGAACAACCGTGTACCGTCGAGGAGGAGATGGGCATACCGCTGAAGGAACTGATCGAGCGCCATGCCGGCGGCGTGCGCGGAGGCTGGAACAATCTCCTTGCGATCATTCCCGGCGGCGCCTCGGTGCCGTTGTTGCCCAAGTCGATCTGTGACACCGTCCTGATGGACTTCGACTCGCTGCGTGATGTCCATTCCGGGCTCGGCACCGCCGCGGTGATGGTGATGGATAAGTCGACCGATGTGGTCAGGGCGATTACCCGGCTGTCCCGGTTCTACATGCACGAGAGCTGCGGGCAGTGCACCCCGTGCCGCGAGGGGACGGGTTGGATGTGGCGGGTGATGGTGCGGATGGTGGAAGGGCGCGCGAGCAGCGAGGAGATCGATCTTTTGGAAGAGGTGACCCGGCAGATCGAGGGCCATACCATTTGCGCCCTCGGCGATGCCGCAGCCTGGCCGATCCAAGGTCTCATTCGCCATTTCCGGCCGGAACTCGAGCGACGGATCCGTGAGCGGGCGGGAAGCCGGCGCACGATGCAGGCGGCGTGAGGTCACGGCATGCCCAAGCTGACCATTGACGGCAGAGAGATCGAGGTCGACGCCGGTCTGACCGTTCTTCAGGCGTGCGAGTTGCTCGGGATCGAAATTCCACGCTTTTGCTACCATGAGCGGCTGGCGATCGCCGGCAATTGCCGGATGTGCCTGGTTGCCATGCAAGGCTCGCCGAAGCCGATCGCTTCGTGTGCCATGCCGGCCGCCGAGGGCATGGTGATCCATACGACCACTCCCGAAGTGCATCAGATGCGCAAAGGCGTGATGGAGTTTCTGCTGATCAATCACCCCCTCGATTGCCCGATCTGCGATCAGGGCGGCGAGTGCGATCTGCAAGATCAGGCTGTCGCCTATGGTCTCGACCGCAGCCGCTATCATGAGAACAAGCGGGCGGTTCAGGACAAGTATATGGGGCCGCTGATCAAGACCATCATGACCCGCTGTATCCATTGCACGCGCTGTATCCGGTTCGCCGAGGAGGTGGCCGGGGTGCCGGCGCTTGGGGCGATCGGCCGCGGCGAGCGGATGGAGGTCACGACTTATCTCGATCAGGCGCTGGATTCGGAGTTGTCGGCGAACGTGATCGACCTGTGTCCGGTCGGGGCGCTGACGTCGAGGCCCTACGCCTTCACCGCACGCCCATGGGAGCTGAAGAAGACCGAGAGCGTCGACGTAATGGACGCGGTCGGCTCCAACATCCGGGTGGATACGCGAGGCACGGAAGTGATGCGGATCCTACCGCGGCTGAACGAGGACGTGAACGAGGAGTGGATCTCCGACAAGACCCGCTATGCCTACGACGGGCTGAAGCGGCAGCGGCTCGACCGGCCTTATGTTCGGCGGGCAGGCCGGCTGCAGCCGGCAACCTGGGGCGAGGCGTTTGCCGTCATTCGCGAGCGCGTCGCCGGCACCGACGGCAGCCGGATCGCGGCGATCGCCGGTGATCTGGCCTGCTGCGAATCGATGCTGGCGTTGAAGGATCTGATGGTTAATCTTGGCGTGGCCAACCTCGATTGCCGGCAGGACGGGGCGCATCTCGAGCCGGCGCCGCGGGCGTCCTATCTGTTCAACACGACCATTGCCGGCATCGAGGAGGCCGATGCCTGTCTTTTGATCGGCACCAATCCGCGGATCGAGGCCGCGATCATCAATGCGCGAATCCGCAAGCGCTACCGGATGGTGCGCCGCTTCCCGATCGCCCTGATCGGGCCCAAGGTCGATCTGACATATCCCTACCAGCATCTTGGCGACAGAGCGGCGGTCATTGACCGGTTGCTGTCCGGTGAGACCCCGTTCGCCGAGGCGTTGAGGGCGGCCGAGCGGCCGATGGTCGTGGTCGGGATGGGGGCGCTCGTCCGCCCCGACGGGGCGGCCATTCTGGCGGCGGTGCGACGCCTGTGCGACACCTACGGGATGATCGATCGCGAGACAGGCTGGAACGGGTTCAACGTGCTGCACACCGCGGCCGCGCGTGTCGGCGGCATGGACCTCGGTTTCCTGCCGGGCTCCGGCGGTCGCGATGTCCGCGGCATCCTCGAGGGCGCCGCGAGCGGGCAGATCGACGTCGTCTATCTGCTCGGTGCGGACGAGATCGACACCGGAAGGCTGGAGAATGCCTTCGTGATCTATCAGGGGCACATGGGGGATGCCGGTGCCCAATGCGCCGACGTCATTCTGCCGGGAGCCGCCTACACCGAGAAGAGCGCCACCTACGTCAATACCGAAGGCCGCGTGCAGCAGGCGCGACGGGCCGTGCAGCCGCCGGGACAGGCACGCGAGGACTGGGCGATCATCCGCGCGCTGGCCGAGGCTCTGGACACGCATCTGCCTTACGATACCCTTGATGAAGTCCGTCAGCGCCTTGGCGAGACACGAAGCTGGTTCCGCGCGCTTGATTCCGTCGCCAGCGCCGAGTGGGGCGACTTCGGCACGGCGGGTGAGCTTGGCGATCAGCCGTTTGCTCCTGTCATCAAGAACTTCTATCTGACCAACCCGATCTGCCGCGCGTCGGTGACCATGGCCGAATGTGTGGCCGTGTTCGGCGAGCGGTCGATGAAGGTGGGAGAGAAAACGGGAACTCATGGTTGAACTCTGGATGGATTACGGCTGGCCAACAGCCTGGACGGTCATCAAGATCCTGACCATCGTGATGCCGCTTTTGCTCGCGGTCGCCTATCTCACCTATTTCGAGCGCAAGGTGATCGGCGCGATGCAGTTGCGCAAAGGCCCCAATGTTGTCGGGCCGCTCGGTCTCCTGCAGCCGATCGCCGACGGGATGAAGCTGTTTTTCAAGGAAACCGTGGTGCCCGCCGAGGCCAACCGCTGGGTTTTCGTGATCGCGCCGATGATCACCTTTATCCTGGCACTGGTCGCATGGGCGGTGATCCCGTTCGGACCCGGTATGGTGCTCGCCGACATCAATGTCGGCATACTTTATCTGTTCGCGATTTCCTCGCTGGGGGTGTACGGCATCATCATGGCCGGCTGGGCCAGCAACTCGAAGTACGCTTTTCTCGGTGCAATGCGTTCAGCAGCGCAAATGGTATCGTACGAAGTATCGATGGGCTTCGTGATCATCACCGTGCTGCTTTGCGTCGGCTCGCTCAACCTCTCGGACATCGTTCTCGCCCAGAAGGGCACCTTCGGGCCGCTCAATTGGTTCGTTTTCCCACTGCTGCCGATGGCGGTGATCTTCTTTGTCTCGACCTTGGCGGAGACCAACCGCCACCCCTTCGATCTGCCGGAAGCGGAGGCGGAACTGGTGGCGGGTTATAACGTCGAATATTCGTCGATGACGTTCGCGCTGTTCTTTCTCGGTGAATATGCCAACATGATTTTGATGGCCGGGATGACCAGCGTCCTGTTTCTCGGCGGGTGGCTGCCGCCGTTCGATGTGGCGCCGTTCACGTGGGTTCCGGGGCCGATCTGGTTCATTCTCAAGATCTGTACGTGTTTGTTCGTGTTCCTTTGGGTGCGCGCGACGCTGCCGCGCTACCGGTACGATCAGTTGATGCGGTTGGGTTGGAAGGTGTTTCTGCCGATTTCCCTGGTGGCGGTGGTTGTCGTTGCCGGTGTCCTCGTTGCGTTCGACTGGGCGCCGTGACGGCCGCGTTGCCACGTCCGGCGTAGGAAGGCGGCTTCGAATTTAAGAGGACGGGACCATGAGTTTCATTGCACGCGGCGCCAGAACGATCTTCCTCGCGGAACTGGTATCGGGGCTCGCCCTGACGTTCCGCTACATGTTCCGGCCCAAGGTGACCATCAATTATCCTTACGAGAAGGCACCGCTGAGCCCGCGGTTCCGCGGCGAGCACGCTTTGCGGCGTTATCCCAACGGAGAGGAACGGTGCATCGCGTGCAAACTCTGTGAGGCCGTCTGTCCGGCGCTGGCGATTACGATCGAGGCCGAGCCGCGCGCCGATGGAAGTCGTCGGACCACCCGGTACGACATCGATATGATCAAGTGCATCTATTGCGGATATTGCCAGGAGGCTTGTCCGGTTGATGCGATCGTCGAAGGACCGAACTTCGAGTTCTCGACGGAAACTCGAGAAGAGCTGCTTTACGACAAAGAAAAGCTCCTCGCCAACGGCGATCGGTGGGAGACGGAGATCGCCGCCAACCTCGCACGGGAAGCCCCGTATCGCTGAGAACCGCTGATCTTGGTTCTCGCCTATTGAGATTCCGGACGAGGGGCGGTATGAACTTCCGTCCGCGTTCCGGGCCCCTTTAAAGTTTGCCTGCAAGAGCCGGTAGTACGCGCCGATGGTTATTCAAGCACTCGCGTTTTATCTTTTTGCATCCATCGCCATTGTGGCGGGAGCCCTGGTGGTTTCCGTGCGCAACCCGGTCCACTCAGTCCTGTTCCTGATCTTGACGTTCTTTAACACCGCCGGTCTCTTTATCCTGCTGGGCGCCGAATTTCTGGCCATGATTCTTGTGGTTGTTTACGTCGGTGCGGTCGCGGTTCTGTTTCTTTTCGTCGTGATGATGCTCGACATCAATATCACCGACCTGAAAAGGGGCGTGCGGCGGTATCTCGCCATCGGCGGCGTGGTGGGGGCGGTTCTGCTGGCGGAGCTTCTTTTCATTGTTATCAGCTGGCCGCTGGATCCGCTTGCGGCCGAGCGATCGGCGGCACCGAGCGCCGCGCTCGCGGAGCTGACCAACACCGAGGCGCTTGGCCGCCTCATCTATACCCAGTACTTTTATGCCTTCCAGGCCTCCGGCATCATCCTCCTGGTGGCGATGATCGGCGCCATCGTCCTGACCCATCGTCGGCGGCCCGGCGTGCGGCGGCAGGACATCGCGCAGCAGCTCCGGCGAAATCCGGCCGACTCGGTCGAGCTTCGCAAAATTCCGACGGGTAAGGGCGTCTGATGCTGGACATCGGCCTTTCTCATTATCTGACGGTCGCCGCGATTCTGTTTGCGCTCGGCTTCTTCGGCATTTTCCTCAATCGCCGAAACGTCATCATCATTCTGATGTCGCTCGAGCTGATATTGCTCGCCGTCAACATCAACATGGTGGCGTTCTCCGTGGCGCTGAACGATTTCGTCGGGCAGATTTTTGCTCTGTTTATTCTCACCGTCGCGGCGGCCGAAGCCGCGATCGGGCTCGCGATCCTGGTTGTCTACTTCCGGAATCGAGGCACGATCTCCGTTGATGACGTTGATGTCTTGAAAGGCTGAGGCGGGACCATGTCGATCCTTGTTGTGTTCCTGCCGCTGCTGGGTGCGATCGTCGCCGGTGCACTCGCGCTCCTCGGCGCCGTCGGCGGCGAGGAGCGGACCCAGCGCTTCAAGGCTCCCGCACAGTGGATTACGTGCGGTGCGATGCTCGTGTCCGCGGCATTGGCGGTGCTGGTGTTCATCGATGTCGCCGTGCGCGGCAACGCTGGCGACGTGCGCCTGTTCACCTGGATCGCCTCCGGTGCGATGGAGGTATCCTGGTCGCTCAAGCTGGACACGCTGAGCGCGGTGATGATGGCGGTGGTGAGCGTCGTCTCGGCGATGGTTCATGTCTATTCGGTCGGCTACATGGCGCATGATCCGGGGGTGCCCCGGTTCATGGCGTATCTCAACCTGTTTACCTTCTTCATGCTGATGCTGGTGACAGCCGACAACCTCTTGCAGCTGTTTTTCGGCTGGGAAGGGGTCGGTCTCGCCTCCTATCTGCTGATCGGATTCTGGTACGACCGGCCAAGCGCCAACGCCGCGGCGATCAAGGCGTTTGTCGTCAACCGGATTGGCGACTTCGGATTTCTTCTCGGCATCCTGGCGACCTTCGTGCTGTTCCAGTCGATTCACCTCGACACCATTTTCGCCGCCGCGCCGGCACAGGCGGAGACAATGCTGTCGGTGTTCGGCGGCGAGTACCATGCTCTCACCGTGATCAGCCTGCTCCTGTTCATCGGCGCGATGGGGAAATCGGCCCAGCTTGGGCTGCACACATGGTTGCCCGACGCGATGGAGGGTCCAACTCCGGTTTCCGCGTTGATTCATGCGGCGACGATGGTGACCGCGGGCGTGTTCCTGGTGGCGCGTTTCTCTCCCTTCTTCGAGCATTCCGCACTGGCACTTACGGTTGTCACTTTCATCGGCGCGTCCACTGCCATTTTCGCGGCGACGGTCGCCTGTACCCAGACCGACATCAAGCGCGTGATCGCCTATTCGACCTGCTCGCAGCTGGGCTACATGTTCTTCGCCTGCGGCGTCTCGGCGTACTCGGCGGGAATCTTCCACCTGATGACGCACGCCTTCTTCAAGGCGTTGCTGTTTCTCGGGGCCGGGGCGGTCATCCACGCCATGTCCAACGAGCAGGACATGCGACGGATGGGCGGCCTGTGGAAGCTGATCCCGGTGACGTATGTGTTGATGTGGATCGGCTCGCTGGCGCTGGCGGGGATCTGGCCTTTCGCCGGCTTTTACTCCAAGGACATCATTCTGGAGGCGGCTTACGCGGCGCATACCGGCATCGGCCAGTATGCGTTCTGGATGGGGCTGCTGGCCGCGTTCCTGACCGCGTTCTACTCATGGCGTCTTTTGATCATGACGTTCCACGGCGCTCCCCGGGCGGACGATCACACCATGGCGCATGTCCACGAATCGCCGGCGGTGATGCTGGTTCCCCTTGGCGTGCTTGCGCTCGGCGCGGTGGTTGCCGGGTTTGCCGGCTACCAAGCGTTCGTCGGCGATGACTGGCGCGCGTTCTGGGGCGCCTCCTTGTTCGTGCTGCCGGAACACAACGTATTGGAAGAGGCACATCACGTGCCGGCGTGGGTGGTGCTCTCGCCGCTGATCGCGGCACTGTTGGGGATCGCGCTGGCGGTCGTGATGTACGCGCTCAAGCCCGATCTGCCGCGCGTCCTGGCCGAACGGTTCCGTGCCATCTATCTCTTCCTTCTCAACAAGTGGTACTTCGACGAGTTGTACAACGCGCTGTTCGTTCGGCCCTCGTTCCAGATCGGGCGGGGACTGTGGAAGGGCGGCGACGGTTTCGTCATTGACGGGTTCGGCCCCGACGGAATCGCGGCGGTCACAAGCGACCTCGCCCAGCGCGCGCGGCGGCTGCAGACGGGCTATGTGTACCATTACGCCTTTGCCATGCTGGTCGGGCTCGTCGTCATCATCACCGCCTATCTGCTTTACTGGGGCCTCTAGATGGATCTGCCGATCCTGTCTCTGATTACGTTCCTGCCCCTCGCGGGCGCGGCCTTTATCATGGTCGTGCGCGGCGAGCCTGCGGTCGTTGCACGCAACGTGCGCTGGGTGGCGCTGTGGACTTCGCTGATTGTCCTCGTGCTGTCGATCGGGGTTTGGATGGCGTTCGATACGCAGGCGCCGGGATTCCAGTTCGTCGAGCGGGCCACCTGGATGCCCGGGCTCAACATCGCCTACCACATGGGCGTGGACGGCATCTCGCTGCCGTTCATCCTGCTGTCGGCGGTACTGACGCCGATCTGCATCGTCGCCAGCTGGACCAGCATCAGCGATCGGGTCAAGGAGTACATGGTCGCGTTCCTGGTCATGGAAACGATGATGATCGGCATGTTCTGCGCGCTCGATCTGATTCTTTTCTATGTCTTCTTCGAGGCGACCTTGATTCCGATGTTCCTCATCATTGGGGTCTGGGGCGGGCCACGGCGCGTCTATGCGGCGTTTAAGTTCTTCCTCTATACGCTTGCGGGCTCGGTGCTGATGTTGCTGGCCATGCTGACGATGGTCATTGTCGCCGACACCACCGACATCCCGACATTGCTTGCCTACGATTTCCCCCGGCAGTTGCAGACTTGGCTGTGGCTGGCGTTCCTCGCCTCTTTTGCGGTGAAGGTGCCGATGTGGCCGGTGCACACCTGGCTGCCCGATGCCCACGTGGAAGCGCCGACGGCGGGCTCGGTGATCCTCGCCGGCGTGCTCCTGAAGTTTGGCGGGTACGGCTTCCTCCGTTTCTCGCTGCCGATGTTTCCGGAAGCCTCGATCACCTTCGCGCCGCTCATTTTCGGGCTGAGCATCATCGCGATCATCTATACCTCGCTGGTGGCGCTGGCCCAGGAGGACATGAAGAAGCTGATTGCGTACTCCTCGGTCGCGCACATGGGCTTCGTGACCATCGGGGCGTTCACGATGACGACTCAGGGCCTTGAAGGGGCCATTTTCCAGATGATCAGTCATGGCGTCGTCTCGGCCGCGTTGTTTCTGATCGTCGGTGTCGTTTACGACCGGATGCACTCCCGCGAGATCTCGTCCTACGGCGGGCTCGTGCATCGGATGCCGATTTACGCAGCGGTGTTCATGCTGTTCATGCTCGCGTCCGTCGGGCTGCCCGGCACCAGCGGGTTCGTCGGAGAGTTTCTCGTCATGGTCGGCGCCTTCACGGTCGATTCCTGGATTGCGGCGTTCGCCGCTCTCGGTATCATCCTGGGCGCGGCCTATATGCTCTATCTGTATCGACGCGTGGTCCTCGGCGCGCTGACAAAGGACTCCCTCAAGCGCATCACCGATTTGAGCCCACGCGAGATTGCCGTGTTCGCCCCCTTGGTGGTGCTGGTGCTGTGGATGGGAATCTACCCGTCCACCTTCCTCGACATGATGCATGTCTCGGTCGACAACCTCGTCAACCGGCTTGAGCTTGCCCGCGCCGGTCTCGAAGCCGTCAACGTCGCGGGGCAGTAAGCCCGCCGACCTTTGGGGACATTTCAGGAATGCCAATCAGCCCCTTTCCCGATCTTTTTCCGGCACTTCCGGAGATCTTCCTGATCGTCACGGCGATGGGACTGCTGCTCTTGGGCGTTTGGCATGTGGAACCGGACTCCCCAGGGCAGGCTCCGTCCGCCCGGCTGATTTCGCGACTGGGCCTTTTGCTGCTGGTCGTGGCGATCGTGCTGGTCCTGATCGTCGGTGCACGAGAGCCCCTCATCTCGTTCGGCGGCATGTTCGTCGTCAACGAGTTTGTCGTGTTCTTCAAAGTCCTCGTGCTGATCGCGGCCGCCGTGTCTTTGTTCATTGCGCAGGACTACCTGGAACTTCACAACACCTCGCGATTCGAATTCACCGTGCTGATGATGTTCGCCTCCGTCGGCATGTTGATGATGATCTCGGCGAACGATTTTCTGGCGCTGTACATCGGCCTCGAATTGCAGAGTCTCTGCCTTTACGTTCTTGCCGCGTTCCAGCGCAACGACGTGAGATCGTCGGAGGCGGGGCTCAAGTACTTCGTTCTCAGCGCATTGGCGTCGGGCCTGCTCCTTTATGGGATCTCGCTCATTTACGGCTTCGCCGGCGCGACCAATTTCGATGCTCTTGCCATCGCCTTCCAGGACTATGCCGGCGCGGCGCCGCCGGTCGGCCTGATTACCGGTTTGGTTTTCATCCTGTCCGGGTTGGCTTTCAAAATATCCGCAGTCCCGTTCCATATGTGGACGCCGGACGTCTACGACGGGGCACCGACCCCCACCACCGCATTCTTCTCGGTCGGTCCCAAGCTGGCCGCGGTCGCTCTCTTGCTCCGGGTGATGATGGATCCGTTTGCCGATCTCGTCGGTCAATGGCAGCAGATCATCATTCTGATCTCGATCGGCTCGATGGTTCTGGGTGCGCTCGGGGCAATCGGGCAGACGAACATCAAACGGCTGATGGCGTACAGTTCCATCGGCAACGTGGGTTATGCGCTGATCGGCCTCGCTGCGGGTACCAGTGCCGGCATCAGCAGCGTGATGATCTACATGGCAATCTATCTGGTCACCAACCTCGGCGCCTTCACCTGCATTCTCAGCATGCGCCGCCGCGACAAGATGGTCGTCGGCATCGCCGATCTGGCCGGCCTCTCCAAGACCCATCCCGGAATGGCGCTGGCGATGGCGATCTTTATGTTCTCGCTGGCGGGCATCCCGCCGTTGGCCGGATTTTTCGCGAAGGTCTATGTGTTCTTCGCGGCGATGGACGCGGGGCTATGGGCGCTGGCCATCGTCGGCGTGCTGACCTCGGTGGTGGGCGCGTTCTACTATCTGCGCATCGTCAAGGTCATGTACTTCGACGAAGTGACGCAGCCGCTCGATCGTGCGATCGGGCGCGATGTCGGTGTTGTGATGCTGAGCGCCGGTGCGGTCGTCCTGTTCTTTTTCGTCTATCCGGAGCCGCTCGTGGCCAGCGCTGCAGACGCCGCCGTGTCCTTATTCACGCGGTAATGGCAGCCGGGGCCAACCTTCCCGATTTCTTTCTTCCGATCCTGCTGGACGGCGTTGACTCGACCAGCGCGGAGGCCGCGCGCCGGGCTCGCGAGGGCGCACCGGAAGGAACGCTGGTCTGGGCTGAGGCGCAGAGCGCGGGTCGCGGCCGGCGCGGAAGGGTCTGGTTGTCACCGCCGGGCAACCTTTACTGCTCGCTGGTGGTGCGACCGGCCTGCCCGGCGGCGCAAGCTGTTCAACTCGGATTCATCGCCGGCCTCGCCGTGGCGAAGACGGCGGAAGGCTCTTTGCCGCCGGAGCGGCGCGTCTGCTGCAAATGGCCCAACGACGTTCTTGTCGGCGGCCGCAAAGTGGCCGGTGTGCTGCTTGACGCGTCCTCGGCGGCGGACGGCCGCTGCGAGTGGGTCGTCATCGGGATGGGCATCAATGTGCGCTGGCATCCGGGACCTGACGAAGCGGATTTTCCGGCAAGCTCGCTGGCAGCCGAGGGCGCCGATCGCAGCGAGCCGGCGCGTTTTCTGGAGCTCCTGGCACCCCACCTGCACGATGGCCTCGAGCGGTGGCGCGGGCAGGGTTTCGCTGCGGTGCGCGAGGAGTGGCTTCGACGGGCGTTCGGCTTGCATCAGGAGATGACCGTACGTCTTCACGACCGCGTGCTCAGCGGGACCTTCGCCGGGCTGGATGAATTCGGGGCGATGGTGCTGACCTGTGCCGACGGAACCCACGTGGTGACGGCGGGAGACGTGCTCTCGGCGCGCGCCTGACAAGAAGAACGGACTGGAAATAATGCTGCTGGCGATCGATTGCGGGAACACCAACATCGTTTTTGCCATCTTCGACGAGGCCGGCTGCCTGCGCGGAGAATGGCGCTCGTCGACCAACGTCAACAGGACCGCCGACGAAATCGGGGTCTGGTTGACGCAGGTGATGACGATCGGCGAGCTCGATCCCCGCCAGATCAACGCGGCGATCATCGCGACCGTGGTGCCGGCCGTTCTTTTCAACCTTCGCGTGATGTGTCGGCGTTATTTCAAATGTCAGGCGCTTGTGGTCGGATCGCCGGATGTCGACCTTGGCATTCAGATTTCCGTGGACAGACCGGAGGAGGTCGGGGCGGATCGGCTGGTGAACGCGGTGGCGGCACGGGACGAGTACGGCGGGCCCCTCGTCATCGTGGATTTCGGCACCGCAACGACGTTCGACGTTGTCGACCAGAGCGGGAGCTATCTCGGCGGCGCGATCTGTCCAGGGGTCAATTTGTCGCTTGAGGTTTTGCATATGGCCGCGGCTCAGTTGCCGCGGGTTGCGATCGGGCGGCCGGAGAGGGTGATCGGCAAGAACACTATCCAGGCGATGCGATCGGGAATTTTCTGGGGCTATGTTGGGCTGATCGAAGGCATGGTGATGCGCATCAGCGAGGAACTGGGGATGGAAGTCACCGCCATCGCCACCGGGGGGCTGTCGGTGCTGTTCACCGAGTGCACGCCGATCCTCAAGCATGCCGATCCGGACCTGACGCTGAAGGGACTGCTGGCGCTGCACCGGCGAAACGTGGGCAAGCTCGCAGGCGGTTGATCGCGTTTCACGCCTCGCCGATGCTCTCGGAGAACCGCGAGCAGCTAACGCGTTTCCGATGATCGGCATAAAGGAATCGACGGTTTGGCCGCGACACCTATTATAAACCTGCGGTGATTGGGAACCGGGTTCCCTTGGGTATTTCCTTGGAGAAGCGGGCGGGAAGCGTGACGGGATGGGGTGGATCAGCGGCGTTGCCGTCTATTTCATTATCTGGTGGGTTGTCATCTTTGCCGTTCTGCCGTGGGGTGCGCAACCCACCGCCAACGATGACCTGATCGAAGGTCAGGAACCGGGCGCGCCGGGTAAACCGCGACTGTTGGTGAAGATGGTTGCGACCACGCTGGTGGCCGGTGTGGTTTGGGGGATTGTCTACCTGATCATCGAATATGGAGGGATCTCGCTCCGCTGAGGTTTCGGAACGGCCCAGGGATGGCGGTCGGGCAACCTTCGATTCCATCCGGCAGAACGGCCGGAGACGTCATTGGCCGGATCGAGCGATGCGGAGGGCGGGCCACGCTTTACGTTGAACCCGCCTCCGTCGTGCGGCGCCTTGGAGACGAAAGGGGCGTATTCTGCCGCATCGAGCGTAGTAACGTATTTCCCGGGAGCACCAAGGAATCCGGCGGATGACGCTTCGCCTGCGCCCGTCCTATGGCGCCGCATCGCAATACGGCGTCAGTGGGGAGCGGTCCAGGCGAACGCACCCGACTCGCCTTTGACATGGGTGTCGAACAGATAGAGCATTCCTCCATAGCTCAAGAAACTGACCGTAACCAAGGTCGCGATCGCGATCCAGCCACGAATTCCGTGGCGCCGCCGCCGTTGCGTTGCAGGGACAACCGCCTCCAATTCCGCGGGATCTGATGCAAGATCAACGGCAGCGCTCGAAGAATGAGTGTAGTCCATGCTATTACCAATCCGATGTAATTGCTTTTCCACTTCCCCCTATGGTAGTGACGCGCATATTGCGCGATCATGGGTTGAAGTTAAACCCCCACTGGGGGTAGAACATGCAGTTATATAGGGAGATATTCGTTAATTGCATCTTAGGGTTGTCGCTGTCTCTGGTGCACGGGGGCTTCTCGCAGCAGCCTGATCTTGATTCGCTTCCGCACCGGGGAGGGGGGCGTCCCTGCGAGTGTGGCCAGCGGGGAGGCCCCCGGCGGCACACAGGCCGGCGCCGGCGGCGCGTCCTCCCTCCCGGCGCCGTGTTCCCGCGGTGGAGCGGGGTGCGGTCTCGCCGGGGAGAGACGCGCCGTTGATTTCCGTCGTCATCGTGAACTACAACGCCGGCTCCCTGCTGGCGGCGTGCGTGGATGCGGCCCTGCCGCAAGTGGACGAGGTCGTGGTTATCGATAATGCCTCGTCCGATGACAGCCTCGCCCGGTTGACGGCGCGTTTTCCGGACGAGGCCAGGCTCCGGGTGATCCGCAACGAGAGGAATCGAGGGTTCGCCGCCGCCTGCAATCAGGGAGCGGCGGCGGCCGCGGGCGATGAGGTGATGTTTCTCAATCCCGATTGCGTCCTTGCGGCCGATTGCGTTTCGATTTTGCGGGAAACGCTGAGAGGGCAGGGGACGGGAGGCTCAAATACCAATTCGGACATCGGTATGGTGGGTGGCCTTCTGCTGAATCCCGACGGCAGCGAGCAGGGCGGCGGGCGGCGGGCGATTCCGACCCCGTGGCGATCGTTCGTCCGGGCGTTCGGTCTTTGGCGGCTGGCCGATCGCTTCCCCCGCGTGTTCTTCGATTTTCATCTGCACAAACAGCCTCTGCCTGCGCATCCCCTTGAGGTGGAAGCAATATCCGGCGCCTGCATGCTGGTTGCGCGGCAGGCGATGGCAAAGGTCGGGCTGTGGGACGAAGGGTATTTCCTCCACTGCGAGGATCTCGATTGGTGCATGCGTTTTCGGGAGAACGGATACCGGATCATGTTCGTGCCGAAGGCGCGGGTCGTTCACGCGCTCGGCGCGTGCGGGCGCGCCCGCCCTGTTTTCGTGGAGTGGCATAAGCACAAGGGAATGGTGCGATTCTATCGCAAGTTCTTCCGGGATCGCTATCCCGGCATTCTGATGGGGTTCGTCGTCTTCGCGGTCTGGATGCGGTTTGCCGCGAGCGCGGGATACCACGGCGTGCGTCGTGCCGGGCGCGCCTTGGGGATCGGACGTGGATAGACCGCGTCTCGGTGTTCTCGGGGCAACGAGTCTGGTGGGCGAATGCCTGCTGCCGCTGCTGAGCAAGACGGGCTGGCCGGTGACGGCGTTTTCCCGCCGCGCCACCGAGCGGGTAGCGGGCGACATCGAATGGCGACGCCTGAATGCGGCAAATTTCTCGCGATCGGCCGCCGGCTCCGCCTCGCCGCAGCGAAGCGAACAGCCCATCCCCTTGTGGCTGTGCGCAGCGCCCGTTTGGACCCTTGTGGACTATCTGGACTTCCTTGCCGCGTGCGGTGCCAGACGCATTGTCGCGCTCTCCTCGACCAGCCGGTTCACCAAGGACCAGTCTTCCGATTCGGCAGAGCAGGTCATTGCACGCAAATTGGCCTCGGCCGAGGACCACTTTCGTGCGTGGGCGGAAAAGGCCGAAGTTGAGTGGGTGGTTCTGCGACCGACGCTGATTTACGGCCGGGGCCGCGACAAGAACATCTGCGAGATCGCGCGCTTCATTCGCCGCTTCGGCTTTTTTCCACTGCTCGGACCGGCGCGGGGCTTGAGGCAGCCGCTCCACGTCGAGGATCTGGCCGTCAGCTGTCTTGCCGCAGTGACGGCACCCGACGCGGCCAACCGCGCCTACGATCTCTCCGGCGGCGAAACGCTGCCCTACCGTGAGATGGTCAGACGGATCTTCGTCGCGATGGGCCGACGCCCCCGGCTGCTGACAGTGCCGCCGGGAGTCCTTCGAATCGGCGTGACCTTCATGCGCCAATTGCCACGTTCCCGCCATTGGTCGCCGGCAATGGCGGAACGGATGAACAGGGATCTCGTCTTCGATCACGTAGACGCCGTGCGCGATCTCGCGTTTGCGCCGCGACCGTTCCGGTTGACGAGAGCTGATCTCGACGCCGGGCTTGTGGAAGAGAGCGGCGGATGACGATGCAGGCAACCGTCTGGGCCGACATGCCTTGCCGCCGGCGGCCCATCGGCACTTGCCGCTTGGCGAGGGCACCAAAAATAAAGGCAAGATTTCACAATCTTGCCTCGTAAACTGTTTGACCCGTGCTCAGGCACGTCATGTCATCAACGTTTCTTTGTTATTATCTCGGTGTTCCCCCTAAACCCGGGCCGGCCGCCTTCGCTTCTGCCCAACTCTTATTTTGTGTCGCTAAAATAGAATATCGCAGCAAAACGGCCGCGTCATCCGTTTTTCCATCCAAATCAGAAATTTGTGCAATGCTATAGGCGGGGGATGAACAATTCTCGAACCCCTGACGACCCGGAATGCGCGAGGCCAGTCAGGGGCGAATTTCATCTAATTGGCCCCTTCAGGGGGGCGAAATCGTTGTTGAATTGACGCTTGCCGTCGATGCCCGCCATTGATGTATGGGATGCCATGGCGTAAATGTTCGCCCGTGCGCACGTGTCGCCAAATCAGAAGGTGCCTTTCCTGATGCGATTGTCCCGGTTTTTTCTGCCGACTCTGAAGGAGACCCCGGCGGAGGCGCAGATCGCGTCCCATCGGCTGATGCTGAGGGCGGGGATGATCCGGCAGTCGAGCGCCGGAATTTACTCCTGGCTGCCGCTGGGGTTGCGCGTTCTGCGCAAGATCGAGGCCATCGTCCGCCAGGAACAGGACCGCATCGGCTGTCAGGAGATGCTGATGCCGACGCTGCAGCCGGCCGAGATCTGGCGGGAAAGCGGACGATACGATGCCTACGGCCCCGAGATGCTGAGGATCTCCGACCGCCACGACCGCGAAATGGTCTATGGGCCGACCAACGAAGAACAGATCACCGAGATCTTCAGGGCCACCATCAGGAGCTACCGGGACCTGCCCAAGCTCGTCTATCACATCCAGTGGAAGTTTCGCGACGAGATCCGGCCGCGCTTCGGTGTGATGCGCGGGCGCGAGTTCTTGATGAAGGACGCCTATTCCTTCGATCTCGATCGGGACGGCGCTCGTCGCTCCTACAACAAATTCTTCGTCAGTTATTTGCGCACCTTCGCGCGACTGGGCCTGCAGGCGATTCCGATGCGGGCCGAGAGCGGCCCGATCGGCGGCGACATGAGCCATGAATTCGTGATTCTTGCCGATACCGGGGAGAGCGAGATTGCCTATCATCGTGATTTGGCCGCAGGCAATTGGGCCGATCTTACCGCAGAGGGGGACCAGGAACTTCAGCAGATCGTCGAGGATTTCACCGGCCGGTATGCGGCGACCGATGATGAGCGCGATCGCGAGGTGGAAACGCAGCTGGGGGAGGCGCTGGTCGAGGGCCGCGGCATCGAGGTCGGCCACATCTTCTACTTCGGCACCAAGTATTCGCGGGCGATGAATGCAACGGTTCAGGGGCCGAATGGGGACGAAATCGCCTTGGAGATGGGCTCTTACGGCATCGGCGTCTCGCGTCTCGTCGGCGGCATCATCGAAGCCTCCCACGACGAGGCCGGCATCATCTGGCCGGAGAGCGTGGCGCCGTTTCGTGTCGGGTTGATCAACCTAAAGCCGGCGGACCGGTCGTGTACGGAGACCTGCGAGCATCTGTATCGCACTCTGATCGACAGCGGTGTGGACACCCTTTACGACGAACGGGATGAGCGGGCCGGCGTCAAATTCGCCGATATGGACTTGATCGGCTTGCCGTGGCAGGTGGTTGTCGGTCCGCGTGCGGTGAAATCGGGCAACGTGGAGCTGAAGGAGCGCCGCAGCGGCGAGCGGCACGAGCTTGCCATCGACTCGGTTCTCACGCGCCTGACCGCCGTCGGCAGCCTGCACAGCGTGTGACGGGAGATGAACTGAGGAGCCGATCGGTGTTTTCCCCTTTCGAGTGGATGGTGGCGATGCGCTATCTCAGGGCGCGTCGCAGCGAGGGATTCATTTCCGTCATCGCCTGGTTTTCGCTGCTCGGCATCGCGCTCGGGGTGGCAACGCTCATTATCGTGATGTCGGTCATGAACGGGTTCCGGCAGGAACTGCTGACGCGAATTCTCGGTCTCAACGGTCACATTACGGTTTATGCGCCGGCCGGCGGATTCCAGGACTATGAGGGTCTCGCCGGAATCATCGGCGAACTGCCAGGCGTCGTTGCGGCCCACCCTCTGGTCGAGGGCCAAGTGATGGTTGCCCATCGAGGCATGGCACGGGGCGCGCTGGTCCGGGGTATCGCCCGGGAGGATCTGCTCCGCCGCCCGATTGTCGCCGAGAATGTCACCCGGGGAACTCTGGAGGCGTTCGAGGACGGCGTGGTAATCGGCCAACGCATGGCCGAGCAGATGGGGCTGGGGGTCGGCGACGAGATCACCATCATCTCACCGACCGGCAACGTGACCGCCTTCGGCACGGTACCGCGGGTCGCCAATTTCCCCATCGCCGCCGTCTTCGAAGTCGGCATGTTCGAGTATGATTCGACGTTCGTGTTCATGCCGTTGCCCCTGGCGCAGGTCTTCTTCCAGGTGCCAGACGCGGCAAGCGCTCTGGAGGTGTTCGTTGCCGATCCCGATCGTGCGCCGGCGGCGATCGGGGACATTCGCGGCGTGATCGGTGGCGGTGTGCGTATTCTCGAGTGGCAGCGGGCCAACGCGGGGTTCTTCAACGCCATCCAGGTCGAGCGCAACGTGATGTTCCTAATCCTGACCCTGATCATCCTGGTGGCGGCCTTCAATGTCATTTCGAGCCTGATCATGCTCGTCAAGGACAAGGGCCGAGACATCGCGATCCTGCGCACGATGGGCGCCACGCGCGGCATGATCATGCGCGTTTTCCTCATCTCCGGCGCCAGCATCGGCGTGATCGGAACGCTGCTGGGGTTCGGCGTCGGCTTGGCGTTTGCCACCAACATCGAGACCCTTCGCCAGTGGATCCAAAGCGTCACCGGAGCGGAGTTGTTTGCCGCCGAAATCTATTTTCTTTCTCAGCTTCCCGCCAAGGTCGAGCCGACCGAAGTGGCGACGGTGGTGGCGATGGGCCTCGGGCTGTCGTTTCTTGCCACGCTCTATCCGTCGTGGCGGGCGGCGCGGATCGATCCGGCCGAAGCGCTGCGTTATGAATGAGGTTCGCACCGAGGTGATGCATCGGACCCCCATCATGAGTGGGCCGGTTTTCCAGGTTTCCGGAATCGTCCGCACCTACCGGCAGGGACGCGCGGAGCTGGAAATTCTCAAGGGTGTCGATCTGGATGTGCGGGAAGGAGAGATCGTCGCCCTGGTTGGCCCCTCCGGCGCCGGCAAGTCGACGCTGCTCCACGTGGCCGGCCTGCTCGAGCGACCCGATCAGGGCGAAGTGTATATCGCCGGCGAGGCCTGCGGCACCGTCAACGACGAGGCCCGCACCCGGATTCGGCGCGAGAATATCGGCTTCGTCTATCAGTATCATCATCTTCTGGCTGAATTCTCGGCCGTCGAGAATATCGCGATGCCGCAGATCATCGCCGGGCGAGCCAAAAGCCAAGCGCTGGAGCGAGGCCGGCAGTTGCTCCGAAGTCTCGGTCTTGAGGACCGCGGCGAGCATCGCCCGGGCCGTCTTTCCGGCGGCGAGCAGCAGCGGGTGGCGATCGGGCGTGCGCTGGCCAATGTTCCGAAGGTCCTCCTCGCCGACGAGCCGACCGGTAATCTCGATCCGCACACGGCGGACGATGTCTTCGCGATGATGTTGGCGCTGGTGCGCAGCGCCGGTGTCGCTGCCCTCATCGCCACCCACAATCCATCACTGGCGGGGCGGATGGATCGTGTGGTACGGCTGGAGAACGGTGTTCTGGTGCCAAACTGAGCAGCGCGGGCAAACGGTACGGGTGCGAACGGTATGGGGGCTGAGGCCGCGAGCGGCCGGAGACGCCGGTCCTGACGGCCGCGAGAGCCAGACACGCCAGAGCCAGACAAACGGAAAAGGGTGAGGAAGGCCGATGACCGGCAGCCCGTTCGTCCACCTGCGGGTCCACACCGCCTATTCGCTGTCCACCGGCGCGATCCGGATCGGGGATCTCGTGCGGTTGTGCACCGCCCACCGGATGCCCGCCGCGGCGATCACCGACAACGCCAACCTGTTTGGCGGGATGGAGTTCTCGACGACGCTGGCGCGGGCGGGGATTCAGCCCATCATCGGCTGTCAGCTCGGCCTCTCCCGCGAGGCACCGCTCGAGGCCGGGTTGTCGGGCCAGCCGCGGCTTCACGATGCGGTCGACGCCCTGGTCGTTCTTGTGCAGAACGCGATCGGTTACCGCAATCTGCTCGCGCTGCTCGCGAGCGCGCATCTTGGCAGCGACGGCGTCTCGGAGCCGCGGATCTCTTATACAGATCTCGAAGAGCATGGCGAAGGTCTGATCGTCCTGACCGGGGGACCCGCCGGCCCGCTCGGCCGGCTGCTGAAGGCGGGGCAGCGGGACCAAGCCGCAAGCACGCTCAAGCGTCTGAAGGTGATGTTTCCTGATCGGCTTTACGTCGAGTTGATGCGCCATGGCGATGAAACCGAAGCACAGATCGAGCCGTTGCTGCTCGATCTTGCCGAGCGGCACGCGGTTCCGCTGGTCGCAACCAACGAAGCGTACTTTCCCACGTCGGATATGTTCGAGGCTCACGATGCCTTGATTTGCATCTCGGAGGGCGCACTCGTCGCCAGCGGTGATCGCCGCCGCCTGACCTCCGAACACTTCTTCAAGAGCGGCGAGCAGATGGCGGAGTTGTTCGCCGATCTTCCCGACGCGATCGAGAACACCCTTTTGATCGCCCGCCGGTGTGCGTTCATGATCGAGCCGGTCAAGCCGAGCCTGCCGCCTTACGATGCCGGGACCAACCAGAGCGAAGAGGACGTTCTGCGCGAACAGGCAAGACAGCTTCTCGACGTTCGCCTTCGCAACCCTGTGCTGGGCCGCGCAGAGACGCACAGCGAAGAAGGAGACATCGCGCGCCGTTACCGCGAGCGGCTCGATTACGAGCTGGACGTGATCTGCCAGATGGGGTTCGCCGGCTACTTCCTGATTGTCGCCGAGTTCATCCTTTGGGCGCGCGCCCACGGCATTCCGGTCGGCCCGGGACGGGGCTCCGGAGCGGGGTCGGTCGTCGCCTGGGCACTGACGATCACCGATCTCGATCCGCTGCGGTTCGGTCTTCTGTTCGAGCGGTTTCTCAATCCCGAGCGCATTTCGATGCCGGACTTCGATATCGACTTCTGCCAGGAGCGGCGGGACGACGTGATCCACCATGTCCAGGAAAAGTATGGGCGGGACCGAGTCGCGCAGATCATTACCTTCGGCAAGCTGCAGGCACGGGCGGTGCTCCGCGACGTCGGGCGGGTGCTCGGGATGCCGTACGGCTACGTCGACAGGATCTGCAAGCTGGTGCCGAACAACCCGGCCAATCCAGTCACGCTCACGCAGGCGATCGATGGCGAGCCGCAGTTGCAGGCGATGATCGCCGAGGACGAGAGCGTCGCCAAGCTGGTCGACATCGCCAGCCGGTTGGAAGGGCTCTACCGGCATGCCTCGACCCATGCCGCCGGCGTCGTGATCGGCGATCGCCCGCTTCAGGAGATCATTCCGCTCTATCGAGATCCCCGTTCCGACCTGCCGGTGACCGGCTTCAACATGAAGTGGGTTGAATCGGCGGGCTTGGTCAAATTCGACTTTCTCGGCTTGAAAACCCTGACGGTTCTGGCGCGGGCGGTCGATTTGGTCAATCGTGCCGGGGGGGCGCGGCTCGACCTCTCCAGCATGCCGCTCGATGATGCGCGAACCTTCGAGATGCTGGGACGCGGCGATACCGTGGGGGTGTTCCAGCTGGAAAGTGCCGGGATGCGCGACGTCCTGCGCAGGATGAAGCCCGACAAGTTCGAGGACATCATCGCGGTGGTGGCGCTTTATCGTCCGGGCCCGATGGACAACATTCCAAGCTACATCCGCAGGAAGCACGGGCAGGAAGAGCCGGACTACCTCTATCCGACCCTGGAGCCGATTCTCGCCGAGACCTACGGCATCATCATCTACCAGGAACAGGTGATGCAGATCGCGCAGGAGTTGTCGGGCTATTCCCTCGGATCGGCGGACATCCTCCGCCGCGCCATGGGCAAGAAGAACAAGGAGGAAATGGAGCGGCAACGGGAGATCTTCATCGGGGGCGCCAAGGCCCGCGGCGTCTCCGAGAGCAAGGCGTTCTTCATTTTCGATCTGGTCAACAAGTTTGCCGGTTATGGATTCAACAAGTCCCACGCGGCGGCCTACGCATTGGTGGCCTATCAGACGGCGTACCTGAAGGCCAACTTCCCGGTGGCGTTCTTCGCCGCCTCGCTGTCGCTGGAAATCGACCACCCCGAAAAGATCCATGTGTTTCGGCAGGAACTGGATCGCATCGGGATCGCTCTTCTGCCCCCCGACATCAATGCATCCGAGGCCAACTTCATCATCGAGCCGGCTGCCGCCCCGAGCATGAGTACGGGAGCCATCCGCTATGGTTTGGCGGGCGTCAAGAATGTCGGCCAAGCGGCGATGGAGGCGCTGGTCGCCGAGCGCGCGCAAAACGGCTCCTTTGCCAGCCTGGAGGATTTTTGCCGGCGACTCAATCCGCGCCACGTCAACAAACGGCAGCTTGAGAACCTGGCGCGCGCCGGCGCCTTCGACAGCCTCGAACCCAATCGCAGGCAGGTGTTCGAGGGCGCGGAAGTGATCCTCCGCCACGCGCAGGCGGCAAACCGCGAACGCAACAGCGGCCAGATGGGGCTGTTCGGGGCCAAAGCCGATGGCGGGGAGGACCGCCTCGGTCTTCCGCAGATCGACGACTGGCCTTTGATGGAACGCCTGAAGGAGGAGTTTCTGGCAATCGGTTTCTACTTGTCGGCCCACCCCATGAACGCCTACGAACCCGTCCTCAAGCGGCTGAAGGTGATGCCGTTTGCGGAGACGGTGCCGCGCAGCTTGCAGGGCTCCGTGGTGGTGGCGGGCACCGTTACCGCCAAGAAGGAGCGCACGTCCGGCAAGGGCTCGCGCTATGCGTTTGTCGAGATGTCCGACGCTTCCGGCGTGTTCGAGGTGGCGGTCTTCGCGGAGCTGCTCGCAGGCTGTCGGGATATCCTGGAGGTCGGCAACTCGCTTCTGGTCAAGGCGGTGGCGCGAACGGAAGGCGAGATGATTCGCCTCACCGCGCAGTCGGTGGAATTGCTGGATCAGGTCGCGGCCCGCACCGCGTCCAACCTCGTCATCACGATCGGCTCGGCGGAGCCGTTGAACCTGATCAAGGACAACCTCGACGCCAGTCGAGCCGGACCCTGCCGGGTCAAGCTGGTCTGCTGGATCGAGAATGCCAAAGAGGTTGAACTGGATATCCCGGGCAGCTACGCCATCAACCCGGACATCCTGGCCAAATTGCGGCACGTACCGGGCATCTACGACGTTCAGCATCTGTGAGCGCCGCCCGAGCGTGTGCAATAGCCACAGCAGGCCGGCCATTGCGAGGCGAGTTCGCCGGGTACGCTTGCAAATAGCGGTTTTGGCGGATATCTAAGCTCTCATTACGCACGCGAGCGCGCGGCTTCCGCCTTCGTTCAGGCAGTATGCCGCCTCCGGTGTCCGGCCATATGGCGCGGACGAGCTCGCGGTGGACCAACCGGAAAGGACAATCGAGTGACGGCACCCACATTCTCAATGCGCTCGCTTTTGGAAGCGGGCGTTCATTTCGGTCATACCACCCGGCGCTGGAACCCGAAGATGGAGCCCTACATCTTTGGCACCCGCAACGGCATTCACATCATCGATCTTGAACAGACGGTTCCGATGCTGCACCGGGCGCTGGTGGCGGTCCGCGATGTCGCGGCGGCCGGGGGGCGGGTTCTGATCGTTGGAACCAAGCGGCAGGCCAGTGAAACGGTTGCCGAGGCGGCCAAACGCTGCGGGCAGTACTATGTGAACCACCGCTGGTTGGGTGGCATGCTGACCAACTGGCGAACCATTTCCTATTCGATCCGGCGGCTTCGCGATCTGGACAACAAGCTGGCCTCGGAAATGACGGGGCTGACCAAGAAAGAGACCCTGCAGCTCATGCGCGAGCGGGACAAGCTGGAGCGCGCGCTCGGCGGCATCAAGGAGATGGCGGGATTGCCCGACATCCTGTTCATCATCGATACCAATAAAGAGAATATTGCGGTTGCCGAAGCGAACAAGCTCGGGATTCCGGTGGTCGCGGTGGTCGATTCCAACAGCGATCCCGCAGGCATCAACTATCCGATTCCCGGGAACGACGACGCCTTGCGCGCGATCAACCTTTACTGTGATCTCGTCGTCGATGCGGTGATCGACGGCATTCAGCAGGAGATGCGGGCTTCGGGAGTCGATCTTGGTGGTGAGGCGGAGGTCGCCGAGCGGATTCCGGACGATTGGCAGGAAGACGAACATCTTGAGGAGGTTTCGCTCGCCGCGGCGGAGGAGCTTGGGGTGAGCACGGAAGCGGGGGAGGACGTCGAGCACCCCTGATCGACTGCGTTGCTGGCGGCGCCGGCGCTAGAGACGAGAATCGGCGATTCTCGATCGCAGCGCGGCGCACCACGATTATCCGATCGTTATTTTCGGCTCGGTGCTGTCCGGAGAGCTGACCTTGATGGATCACGTCTCTCCGGGTCCCGCGCACAAGCGAGCTATCCCGGACGGAAGAGGAAGGAACAGACATGGTTGAAGTCACGGCTGCGTTGGTCAAGGACCTCCGTCAGCGAACGGGCGCCGGAATGATGGACTGCAAGCGGGCGCTGATCGAAACGGGCGGTGATATCGAGGCCGCAATCGATTGGCTCCGGAAGAAAGGACTGGCCGCGGCGGCAAAGAAGGGCGGCCGTGTAACGGCGGACGGACTGGTGGGCATCTGTGTCGAAGGGAGCCGCGGCGCCGCAGTCGAGGTCAACACGGAGACCGACTTCGTCAGCCGCAATCCGGAGTTTCAAGCGTTCGTGGCCGCCGTCGCGCGACTGGCCCTCGAGGTGAACGGGGATCTCGAGGCACTGAAGCAAGCTTCCTATCCGGACGCCGGCCGCACGGTCGAGGAGCAGCTCACTCATCTGATCGCCACCATGGGTGAGAACATGAATCTGCGCCGCGCCGCCGTGCTCACCGTCGAGCCGGGGGTGATCGGGGCCTATGTCCACAACGCACTGTCGCCGACGGTGGGCAAGATCGCGGTCATCATCGCGGTTCAATCGGAGGCGGCCCCGGAAACCCTGGAGCCCATCGCCAAGCAGCTCGCGATGCACATTGCCGCCGCGAGCCCGGTCGCCGTCTCGCGCGAGGATGTCGACGCGCGGATGCTCGAGCGTGAGCGGGCCGTATTGGCGGAGCAGGCCCGGGCGACGGGCAAAGCCGAAGCGATCATCGAAAAAATGGTGGAAGGGCGGCTGCGTCGCTACTATGAGGAAGTATGTTTGCTCGAGCAGACGTTCGTCATCGATGGCGAGAGCAAGATCGCCGACGTTCTCGATCGGATCGGCAAGGAGGTCGGCAAACCGCTCAAGGTGACCGCTTTTCATCAGTTCGTCCTCGGCGAGGGGCTGGAAAAGCGGGAGGAAAATTTTGCTGCGGAGGTCGCAAAGACGGCGGAGGGTTGAACCTCTCTCCAGGTGCGGCACGGGCGTTCGCTCGGGGACGTCACAATGCGGTGTGCCGCACCCGGCTTTGGAGCCCGCGGCAAAAGGATCTTCGGCCTTGATCATGAACGGAAAGCGGATATGACAGAGCGGCCCAAACCCAAACGCGTGCTGCTGAAGGTGTCCGGCGAAGCGTTGATGGGGCCGCAAGGCTACGGGCTGGATGCCTCTGCGATCGGTCGCCTCGCGAACGAGGTCATCGTCGTCCACGACTTAGGGGTCGAGGTCTGTCTTGTCATCGGCGCCGGAAATATTTTCCGCGGCGTTTCCGAAGCCGCCGCGGCCATCGAGAGGACGAGCGCCGACCATATCGGCATGCTGGCGACGGTGATGAACGCCCTCGCCGTTCAGAGCATGCTGGAGCATCTCGGCGTCCACACGCGGGTTCAGTCGGCAATCCCAATGGCGGCAGTGTGCGAGCCCTACATCCGGCGGCGGGCGGTCCGGCATATGGAAAAGCGCCGGATCGTGATTTTCGCCGCGGGCACCGGCAACCCGTTTTTCACCACCGATACTGCGGCAGCCTTGAGGGCGATCGAGACCGGTTGCGATCTCCTGCTCAAGGGGACTCAAGTTGACGGCGTCTACAGCGCCGACCCGAAGAAGGATCCAGCCGCCGTGCGGTACGAACGGCTGTCCTACCACGATGTGGTCGCCCGCAACTTGAAAGTGATGGACACCGCCGCCATTGCCCTGGCCCGGGACAACAAGCTTCCGATCGTCGTCTTTTCCATTCACAAGCCCGGAGCCTTTGCCGAGGTTGTCCGCGGTTCCGGCAGGTTCACCACGATCAGCGAGGGAGAGCGTGTCCTTGGATAAACCCGATATCAAGGTAGTGAGGCGGGATGTCGAGCGGCGGATGCAAGGCGCTGTCGACACCTTGCAGAAGGAATTCGGCGGATTGCGCACCGGCCGTGCCGCGACCAGCCTGCTCGAGCCGATCATGGTCAATGCCTATGGAGCACAGATGCCGCTCTCGCAGGTGGGTACGATCGGTGTGCCAGAGCCGAGGATGTTGACCGTCCAGGTCTGGGACAGGAGCTTGGTGAAGGCGGTGGAAAAGGCGATTCGAGACTCCGATCTCGGCCTCAATCCTTCTGTCGATGGGCAGTTGTTACGCATCCCGATTCCGCCGTTGACCCAGGAGCGGCGCACGGAGCTTGCGAAGGTTGCCGGCAAATACGCGGAGGAGGCCCGAATCGCCGTGCGCAACATCCGTCGGCACGTTCTCGACGAGTTCAAGCGGGCGGAAAAGGAAGGCGCGCTCTCGCAGGATGAGCAGCGCGACTACACCGGTGAAATTCAAGGACTGACCGACACGTTCGTCAAGAAGGTGGACGAAGTGCTCGAGAAGAAAGAACAGGAAATCATGCAGGTCTAAACGGATGGACATTGCACCGGTACGGAACGTGGCGCCGCCGCCGCCGACCCATGTCGCCATCATCATGGACGGGAACGGACGGTGGGCTCGGGCTCGCGGCCTGCCGCGAACGGCGGGGCATCGCCGTGGCGCGCAAGCGATGAAAACGGCAGCGGAAAGTGCCGTCCGGATGGGGGTGTCGTACCTGACCCTGTTCGGGTTCTCGTCCGAAAATTGGCGGCGACCGGCCGATGAAATCCATGATTTGATGGGATTGCTGAAGCACTACCTGGAGACCGAGATCGATTATCTCAATCGACAGGGGGTTTGCCTGCGGGTGATCGGAGATCGCTCCCGGCTCGGCGCCAATATCGCCGCGCTGATCGATCGGGCTGAGGAGGTGACGGCAGGCAACGTCAGGCTGGTGTTGATCATCGCCCTCAGTTACGGCGGCCGCGCCGAGATCGCCGATGCCACCCGCAGGATCGCTGTGAAGGCCCTCAACGGGGTGATCGATCCCTCGGCGATCGACGAGGAGACCGTCGCGCAGAACTTGTACACCGCGGATGTTCCCGATCCCGACCTCTTGATTCGCACCAGCGGCGAGAAACGAATCAGCAATTTCCTGTTGTGGCAGCTTGCCTATGCGGAGCTGGTTTTTCTCGATACGCTGTGGCCCGATTTCAGCAGCGAGGATTTTGCGGGAGCACTGAAGGAATTCGCTCGCCGCGACCGGCGTTACGGCGCCGCCCGTGCCTGACGCTGCCAAGACGAATCCCGGCCCAAGCCGTCTCTCCACGCGCATCATCTCCGCCGTTGTTCTTGCCGTTCCCGCCCTCGTCTGCGTCAGCGTCGGCTCGCCGCTGATCGAAGGCATCGTGATCGTGGCCGCTCTGGTGCTGGGGTGGGAATGGTGCCGGTTGTGTGCGCAAACATTTCCGGACCGCATCTACATCACGCTAAGCGCGGTGATCACGGCCGCGGTGCTGGCGATGGCGTTCGGCCACGGCGTTGTCGCGATCGGTCTGCTGGTTGCCGGCGCGATCCTCATTCATCTCTTGACCGGCGGCCATGGGTGGCTCAGCGTTGGAGCCTTGTACATCGGGCTGCCGTGCGTGGCAGTGATCTGGTTGCGCAGTGATCCGCTGTTCGGTCGCGAAACCCTCTTCTGGCTTCTTGCCTTGGTGTGGGCGTCCGACAGTGGCGGCTATGTGTTTGGCCGCCTGATCGGCGGACGCAAGCTGGCGCCGGTATGGAGCCCGAACAAAACCTGGGCAGGCTTCGTCGGTGCCGCGGCGAGCGCCGCACTGGTAGGAGCCGTAACCGCCTTGATCATGCGAAGCCCCTCATTCTGGCCTCTGGTTGGGGTAAGTGCTTTTCTTGGCAGTGCCACTCAGCTCGGGGACCTGTTCGAGTCCTGGGTAAAGAGGCATTTCGGCGTCAAGGATACCAGCGGCCTGATTCCGGGACACGGCGGCCTGCTTGATCGTGTCGACGGTCTGCTGGCGGCCTCGACCTTGACGGCATTCCTCAGCGTTGTTGGCAACGGCAGTGTGCTCAGATGGATATGACAGGCGGCGATTGCGGGCGATACGGCGGGCCGACAGGCCGGCGCAGCGTGACGATTCTCGGCTCGACCGGGTCGGTTGGCGCAAACACCGTTGATCTTGTTCTGCGAAATCCGGACATGTTTCGTATCGAGGCGCTCACCGGCAATCGCAATGTCGGCCTGTTGGCCGAACAGGCGAGGAAGGTCTCGGCGCGTCTGGCCGTGGCTGCCGATCCTGCCTGCTACCGCGCCTTGAAGGAAGCCTTGTGGGGCTCTGGCATCGAGGTCGCGGCTGGACCTGAGGCCGTCGTCGCGGCGGCGGATCGGCCGGCCGAGGTGGTGATGGCGTCGATTGTCGGTGCCGCCGGCCTGGCACCGGTTCTGGCCGCCATCCGCCGCGGCGCCCTGATCGGGCTCGCCAACAAGGAATGCTTGGTATCGGCGGGCAGCATCGTCGTGGCCGAGGTTCAGCGCCGGGGCGCTCGTCTGATCCCGGTCGACTCCGAACACAGCGCGATCTTTCAGGTGTTCGATTTCGCCAACGCGGACCGCGTGCGCACCATCGTCCTCACTGCCTCCGGCGGGCCGTTCCGCACGATGGATCATGCGGCAATGGCGACGATGAGCCCCGCCGAGGCCGTGGCCCACCCGAACTGGAGCATGGGCGCGAAGATCTCGGTCGATTCGGCGACGATGATGAACAAGGGCCTGGAGTTGATCGAGGCGTTTCATCTGTTCCCGGTCGATCAGGAGCAGATCGAGATTGTGGTTCATCCGCAGTCGGTCATTCATGGCATGGTCACGTATGTCGATGGCTCCGTGCTGGCGCAACTGGGGGCGCCGGATATGCGCACCCCCATCGCCTACGCGCTTACTTGGCCCGATCGGATCGACACTCCGGCGCCCCGACTGGATCTTGCCGAGATCGGGCGCCTGACCTTTGAGCCGCCCGATGAGGAGCGCTTTCCGGCCTTGCGATTGGCGCGGACAGCTTTGGCAGCAGGGGGGGCGGCAACGGCAGTGCTCAACGCTGCCAACGAGGTTGCCGTGCAGAGCTTCCTTGCCGGAGAGATCGGTTTTCTCGATATTGCGCGGGTTGTCGAGATGGCGCTGGAAAAGACTCCGGGTCGAACCCTTGCAACACTTGATGATGTGGCTGAAATAGACAGTGTGGCCAGAGAGGTGGCCGCAGCATCCATCGTACGCTTCGCACCACGCGAGCGGGTTCGGCAACGGTAGGTTTTTTTCTCGAAATGGAAATTTTCACGTATCTCTGGCAGTGGGTGATCCCGTTTTTGGTGGTGTTCTCCGTTCTCGTCTTCGTGCACGAGTGGGGACACTATCTGATCGCCCGCTACAACGATGTCCGTGTCGAAGTGTTCTCCATCGGATTTGGTCCGGAAATATACGGATGGTTCGATCGGGCCGGTACCCGTTGGAAAGTCAGCGCCATCCCGTTGGGAGGCTACGTCAAGATGTTTGGCGAGCACGACTTCGAGGATGACGAAAGCGCCAAGCCGATGACGCCGGAGGATGAGAAGGTTTCCTTCCACCACAAGCGTCTGGGGCAGAGGGCTGCAATCGTGTCCGCCGGACCGTTCGCCAACTTTCTGTTCGCGATCGTGCTCTTGACGGGGCTGTTCGCGATTGCCGGCGTGCCGACCCCGCTTGCGGGAGTCGGCACCGTTCAGCCGGACAGCGCTGCGGCAGAAGCCGGTCTTCAGCCGGGAGACCGGATCGTCGCGATCGACGGCGAATCGATTACCTGGTTCGAGGACTTGCGCGAGCGGGTGAGCGCGAGCGCCGGTACATCGCTCCAGCTGTCGGTGGAACGGGATGAAGAGGTGATCGAGGTCACCGCCGTGCCGAAGGCGACGGACGTCACGGGCGAGAACGGACAGCGGCGGATCGGGATCCTTGGCGTGTCCCCGGACCCGGCCCTCATCGAGTATCAACGGCTGGACCCATTTCGATCCCTTTGGACCGCAACCGAACGCACCGTCAGCCTCATTGGCCAGATCATGGGGGCGCTCTGGCAGATCATTACCGGATCGCGGACGGCGGAGGAACTTGGCGGCCCGCTGCGCATCGCGCAACTCTCCGGGCAGATGGCGCAAGGGGGCGTTGTCAGCCTGATCTTCTTCATGGCCGCTTTGTCGGTAAACCTTGGCCTCATCAACCTGTTTCCGATCCCGATGCTCGATGGTGGCCATCTTGCGTTCTACGCTGCCGAGGCCGTTCGCGGAAAGCCGTTGGATCGGCGCGTGCAGGAGTACGGATTCCGGCTCGGTCTGCTGTTTGTCTTGCTGCTGATGATCTTTGCAACTTGGAACGATCTTGTTCAGCTTGAGGTGGTCGATTTCGTACGAAGGCTGGTGACATAAAACACCAGGAAGCTCATGGGGGGGATAGTGCTGCGACGCATTGGCGTTTTATTGCTTCTGCTCGGGCTCTTGACGGCCGCATTCCCGTTGCTGAGGGCGAGCGCGCAGGAATTCGGGGTCATCCGCGAGATCGTTGTCGAGGGCATCCAGCGGATCGAGCCGGAAACGGTGCGGACGTATCTTCTTGTCCGTGAAGGCGATTCTTTCGACCCGGCACGGATCGACCGGTCGTTGAAGAGCCTGTTTGCCACCGGTCTGTTTTCCGACGTCGCGATGACCCGCGAAAACAGCACACTGATCGTCACCGTCGCCGAGAACCCGATCATCAACCGGGTCGCGTTCGAGGGCAATCAGCAGATCGACAACGAAACGCTTGAGGCCGAGACGACCCTTCGTCCGCGCATCATTTATACGCGCAGCAGGGTTCAGGGGGATGTCAGGCGGATTCTGACCCTTTATCGACGAACGGGCCGGTTCGCAGCCACGGTGGAACCTCAGATCATTCAGTTGCCGGACAACCGGGTTGATCTTGTTTTCGTAATCGACGAAGGCCCGGCGACCCGGGTCGAGAGCATCCGCTTTATCGGCAATACCGTCTACAGCGACTCCCGCCTGCGTGACGTCGTCCGTACCACCGAATCGGCGTGGTGGCGCTTTTTGGCGACCGAAGATACCTACGATCCCGACCGGCTGGCGCTGGACCAGGAATTGTTGCGGCGCTTTTATCTGTCGCGCGGGTATGCGGATTTCCAGGTTGTATCGGCTGTGGCCGAGCTGAGCGCGGATCGCCAGAATTTCTTCATTACCTTTACCGTCGAGGAAGGAGAGCGCTATCAGTTTGGAGAGATCGGGATCGAGACCACCTTGGTCGGTCTCGACCCGGAGCGACTGCGCGGGCAGATCGAGTTCAGCGAAGGCGACTGGTATGATGCCGACGCGCTGGAAGACACGATCGAGACGCTGACCGACGCGGTCGGCGAGCTGGGTTATTCATTTGTCGACGTGCGGCCGCGCGTTTCCCGCGATCGGGAGGCCAAGACCATTGATGTCACCTTCGAGGTGAACGAAGGCCCGCGTGTGTTCGTGGAGCGGATCGACATCACCGGCAACGTCAGAACGCTCGACAGGGTCATCCGCCGTGAATTCCGTCTCGTCGAAGGCGATCCGTTCAATGCGCCCAAGCTGCGTCGTTCGCGCCAGCGCATCCGCAATCTTGATTTCTTTCAGAACGTGGAAGTGGAACAGGTGCCGGGCAGCGCGCCTGATCGGGCGGTCGTCAACGTCAATGTCGAGGAAAAGTCGACAGGCAGTATCTCGATCGGTGCCGGTTTTTCGACCACGAGTGGTGTGATCGGCGACATTACCTTGCGTGAGCGCAACCTGCTGGGCCGTGGGCAGGACCTCAGGGCAAGGGTGCTGATCGCGCAGCGCGACAGCCAGATCAACCTCAGCTTTACCGAACCCTTCTTTCTCGGTCGCGAAATTGCCGCCGGCTTCGACGTCTTTCGCGTGTCGGTCGACCGTCAGGACGAGAGCTCGTTCGATGAAAGCTCTTTTGGCGGGGCATTGCGGTTCGGATACCCGATCACCGAACGCTTGACACAAAGCTGGCGGTACTCGCTTCGCGAGACCACGATCAAGAACGTGCCGGATGATGCCTCGTTCTTCATCAAGGAGGCGGAGGGATCGCGGCTCGTATCGGAGGTGTTTCATTCCCTGACCTACGACCGGCGGGACAGCACGATCAACCCGACGGAAGGATATTTCGGGACCTGGAGCATTGGGATCGCGGGTCTGGGCGGCGACGTGAGCTACGCACGCAACCAGCTTCAGGCAGGGTATTATTATCCCATCACCGAACAATGGATCCTCTCGTTCCGGGGGGCCGGCGGCTATGTGGTCGGCCTCGGCGAGGATGTCGAGCTGTTCGAGCGGTTCTTTGTCGGAGGTGATAATCTTCGCGGATTTGCAACGGCGGGGGTCGGGCCACGCGACCTTGCGACCGACGATTCGCTCGGCGGCGAGTGGTACTATACAGGCAGCACCGAACTCACGTTTCCCCTCGGTCTGCCGGAGGAACTTCCGATCCGGGGACGCTTTTTTACGGACTTCGGGAGTGCCGGGGGCGTGACACCCAGTGGACCGACGGTGGCAGACACCGCCAGCATCCGGGTTTCTGTGGGCGCCGGACTAACTTGGAACTCGCCGTTCGGACCGATCGGCGTCGATATCGGCTATCCGGTGGTGAAGGAAGACTTCGACGAGGAGGAACTCGTACGCGTCAACTTTGGGGCACGATTCTAGCGCATGCACGGACTGATCAGGACGCTGGCAGCTGCGAGTATTGTCGTCGGTGCGTTGATAGGGGCTGAGCCGGCGATCAGCGACGACAGCGGTGCGGGTAACACGGGCAGCGAAGGCAGCGAGGGCAGCGAACAACAGGTTCCCCTCAACATCGCGATCCTCGACGTTCAGAGCGTGTTCCAGAACGCGGCCGCGGTCAAATCGATCCAGGCGAACATGCGCGCCTACATCGAGGCCTACCGAGCCGGGACACAGCGAGAAGAGGAAGAAATCCGCGCCGCTCAGCAAGAACTCGCCAGCAAACGCGAAGGCTTGTCCGGCGAGGAGTATGAAGCGGAGCGCCGCAAGCTCGAACAACGGCTTCTGGAGGCGCAGGCGCGGGTCCAGGAACGAAAGCAGGGGCTCGACGAGACCCAGCAGCAAGGAATGAATGCGGTGCAGATGGCCCTGAACACCATCGTCACCGAGATCGCGAGCGAGAAAGGAATTACGCTGATTCTGCGCAAGGACCAGACCGTTCTCAATGCGACGGCGCTGGAAATTACCGACGAAGTTCTCAAGCGTCTCAATGCGCGCCTGCCGGAAATCGAGATCGCCAGCCCCAGGAGCGAATAAAATAAATGCCAGATCCGAGGTTTTTTCGCACTGCGGGCCCTTTTCCGCTCGGAGAACTCGCAACGATTGCCAATGCCGAACTGGCCGGCGGGGGCGACCCGCAGGCGCTGTTTTCCGACGTTGCGCCGATGGATCGCGCCGGTCCCGCAGATGTCGTTTTTCTCGACGATAAACGCTATGTTCCGCGGCTCGCTCATACGCAGGCCGGGGTCTGCCTGCTGCGGCCCGCGCTGGCGACACAGGCGCCGGCCGGGCTGGCCCTGTTGCTGACTGATGAGCCGCAACGCGGCTTTGCCCGCATTGCCGAAGCGTTCTATCCCCAAAGCGCTCCGCCGGCGACGATTGATCCATCTGCGGTCATCGCCGGATCGGCCATCATCGGTGAAGGGTGCTCGATTGCAGCCGGCGCGGTGATCGGTGAAGCGGCCGAAATCGGCGGCCATTGTGCCATCGGTGCGAATGCGGTGATCGGTCCCGGGGTTGTCCTGGGGAACAGCAGCATCGTCGGCGCCGGCGCTTCGCTGATCTGTTGCATTATCGGAGAGCGTGTCATCATCCATGCGGGCGCACGCATCGGCGAGGACGGCTTCGGCTACATCATCGGCCCAGGCGGCCACGATAAGGTGCCTCAGTTGGGGAGGGTCCTGGTGGGAGATGATGTGGAAATTGGGGCCAATACGACTATCGATCGCGGCGCTTTAGGGGATACGGAGATCGGTTCCGGAACGAAAATTGATAATCTTGTTCAGATCGGCCATAACGTGCGGCTGGGGCGGGGGTGCGTGATCGTTGCCCAGGTGGGGATCTCGGGCAGTACCTCGATCGGGGATTTCGTCATGATTGCAGGTCAAGCAGGCCTCAGCGGCCATCTGAGCGTGGGTAATGGCGCGCGTATCGGCGCCAAAAGCGGGGTAATGCGCGACATCGCGCCGGGAGAGACGGTGTTTGGCTATCCGGCCATGCCGCACAAACAGTACATGCGTCAGGTCGCGCTGCTTGCCGGTCTCGCAAGAAAGAAGGGGACCTGAGGCATGCCGTCCGCTCCCGCCGCCGCCGGCGCCACGATCGAAATCGACCGCATCAAACAGATGATCCCGCATCGCTACCCGATGCTGATGATCGACCGGATCGTGGATGTCGTTCCCAACGAGCGCGCGACCGGGATCAAGAACGTCACCATCAACGAGCCCTTTTTTCAAGGTCATTTTCCGTCGTTCCCGGTGATGCCGGGCGTGCTGATCGTCGAAGCGATGGCGCAGACCGCAGCGGTTCTGGTTGTCGAGAGCCTCGGTCCCGAGAAGGAGGGCAGGCTGGTTTATTTCATGTCGATCGACGCGGCGCGGTTTCGCAAGCCGGTGGTACCCGGGAATACGATCAAGATTCATGTCGAAAGACAACGCAATCGCGGCAACGTTTGGAAGTTCAAGGGTCAGGCGAAAGTCGACGGTGTTCTTGTCGCCGAGGCGACCTATGCGGCGATGATCCGGGATCAATAATGGCAACCATCCATCCGACCGCTCTCGTCGACGCGCAGGCGGTGGTGGGAGCGGGGGTTCAAATCGGGCCCTACTGTGTTGTCGGCGCCCATGTTACGCTTGAAGATGGTGTCAGGCTTCACTCCCACGTGGTGATTGAAGGATTCACCCGGATCGGTGCCAACACCTGCATCTATCCCTTTGCCTCGATCGGTCTTGCTCCGCAGGATCTGAAGTATCGGGGCGAGGCTTCGCGCCTCGAGATCGGGTGCAACAACGTGATCCGCGAACATGTCACCATGAACCCGGGAACGGAAAGCGGGCAGATGATCACCCGCATCGGCAATCACTGTCTGTTCATGGTCGGGGCGCATGTCGCCCATGACTGCACGATCGGCGATCACGTCATCTTGGTGAATTCCGCGACTCTCGGCGGCCACGTCGAGATCGGCGACTGGGCCATTATCGGCGGACTGTCCGCCGCGCACCAATTCACCCGGATCGGCCGCCACGCCATGATCGGCGGTATGTCCGGGGTCGAAAACGACGTGATTCCGTTCGGGCGGGTCACCGGCAATCGCGCCCGCCTGGATGGCTTGAACATCATCGGTCTCAAGCGCAGAAACTTCTCGCGCGAGGAAGTTCATGCCCTGCGCCACGCCTACCGGCTCTTGTTTGCGCCCGAAGGAACAATGGCCGAGCGGCTTGATGACGTTGTCGAGGTGTTTTCGGACAACGAAAGCGTGATGGAGATCGTCAACTTCATCCGCGCCGACTCCTCGCGAGGGATTTGCCAGCCCCACCTCGAAGATGCCGCCTAAGCTCGGGATCATCGCCGGCGGGGGCGAGCTGCCGGTGCGGATCATCGAACGCTGCCGGGCGGCCGGCAGGCCGTTCTTCGTCCTCGCGCTGGAGGGGCAGACGCCGGTGGAGACGGTCGCCGGGACGCCGCACGCGTGGGTGAGAATGGGCGAGGGCGGCAAGGCGATCCGCCTTCTCCGCGAGGCAAAGACCGAGGAATTGGTGCTGGCCGGTCCCGTGCGGCGGCCGTCCATCGCCGAGTTGAAGCCGGACCTGTGGACCGCGAAATTTGTTGCCAAGGTGGGTATCAAGTCTCTCGGCGATGACGGCATTCTGGGTGCGCTGGTGCGGGAGTTGGAGCAGAGGGAAGGCTTTCGGGTTGTTGGCGCCGAAACCCTGGTGCCGGACGTTCAGGCGAGCGAAGGGGTGCTCGGAGCGGTCCGGCCGGACGAGCAGGCGCGGAGCGACATCGCGCGCGGGATCGCGGTGGCCAGCGCCTTGTGCGCACTGGACGCCGGCCAGGCATGCGTCGTCCAACAGGGGCTGGTCCTTGCGATCGAGGCGATCGAAGGGACCGACGCGATGCTGGCGCGGGCGGGGGACCTTCGACGCGACGGACCGGGGGGAGTTCTGGTCAAGGTCGGGGTCGCCAAATCGGAAGGCCGCGCCGACCTGCCGACCATCGGCTCGGGATCGGTCCATGCCGCCGCCGCCGCCGGCCTTCGAGGGATCGCGGTCGAAGCCGGCTGCGCGCTGATCGTCGATCGCGAACAGGCGGTTCGGGCCGCGGATGCAGCCGGCCTGTTCCTTATCGGGGTGGGCGTCCCGCCGGCGTCGCAATGATTGATGCGGACATGCCGCAACGGCCGCTCGTCTTTCTGATCGCCGGGGAGCCGTCGGGAGATGCCTTGGGCGCCCACCTGATGGCGGCGCTGAAAAGACGCAGCGAGCGCCCGCTCGCGTTCATCGGGATCGGCGGCCTGCGGATGGCGGACGAAGGCCTGCACAGCCTGTTTGCGATGGACGAATTGTCGCTGATGGGGGCCGCTGAGATTGTTCCCCACATCCCCCGCCTGCTGCGGCGCATTCGTGAAACCGTAAGCGCCATCTTGACCACGCAGCCCGATGTGGTGGTGAGCATCGATGCGCCCGCCTTCACGTTCCGTGTCGCCAAGCGAGTCCGGCGTCAGGATAAGAGTCATAGGCTGACGCTGATCCACTATGTCGCTCCACAGGTGTGGGCGTGGAAGCGGGGGCGCGCGCGTGAGGTGGCGGGCTACCTCGATCATTTGATGGCCCTGCTGCCGTTCGAGAGTCCGTACTTCGAGACGGAAGGCCTGCCATGCACCTTCGTCGGCCACCCGGTTGTCGAGAGCGGCGCAGACAAGGGGGATGGGGTTGGCTTTCGCGATCGCCATGGCCTGCCTGCGGATGCCGAGCTTGTCTGCATCCTGCCCGGGAGTCGCCGCAGTGAAGTCGGCCGTCTGCTTCCCGTGTTCGGCCAGACCCTCGCTCACCTCGCTCAAGCCAAGCCGACCCTGCGCGCGGTGTTGCCGGCGGTGGACGCCTGCCGATCGCAGATCATCGAAGCTGTCGAAGGCTGGCCGGTTCCGACCCTTGTGGTATCGGGTTCCGAGGAACGTTACGATGCCTTTGCCGCCGCCGACGTGGCCCTGGCCGCATCCGGCACCGTGGCGCTCGAACTCGCCATGGCGGGAACGCCGATGGTGATCACTTACAAGCTCAATCCGATCACCGCGCTGCTGGCGCGGCGGGTGATCAAGACCCGTTTCGTCAACCTGATCAACCTCATCCTTGATCGCGAGGTGGTCCCCGAGCTGTTGCTGGGTGCGTGCCGGCCGGACCGGCTCGCCGAGGCCGTAAGGCATCTTCTCGACGATCCGGCCGCCCGCGCGGCACAACGCGCCGGCGCGGAACAAGCCCTTCGTGCGCTCCACGGCGAAGGACTGAAGCCGAGCGAGCGGGCGGCGGATGTCGTCCTGTCCTGCATCGCCGGCAGCCAGGTCAGCCGGTCGACGAAATCCGCCCTGCGTGGGACGAATGGCGTTCCTTCAGCGCCTGCTTGAGAGCCAGCGTCACCGGGGCCGAGCCGAGGTCCTCGACCGGGAGCGATACTCGTCGCCGCCAGTTGGGGTACTCGTTGACGGTTCCCGGCAGGTTGATCTGCTTTTCCTCTTCGGTCATCTCGTCGATCTGCACCATCAAGAGAATCGCCGGTGAGAGGGCGAGATAGCGATGAATCGCGGCCACCAACGCCGGCGAGATCGCCGTCGCGGCTCTGTCTTGATCGCCTCGATCCGGCAACAGATCTTCTTCCGCCAGCGCGTTGATCAGGGTTTCCCGGTCCCGCGAGCGCCCCTGCCACTCACTCTGTTCTGCGGCAAGAGAGGGATAAAGCTTGAGGGTGCGGCGAAGCTCGATGTCCGATCCCTTCCAGAACCCCGCCAAGGTGGCAAGATCGTGCGTCGTCACGCACGCGAGCGCCAGATCGGGATATTCGTGGGGACGCTTGAAGCGATCGCCGTCCTTCTCGAAGTATAGAACGCGATAGGACAGAACGTTGGCCACCGCCATCCGCTCCCGGAACCCCTCGGGAACCGTGCCGAGATCCTCGCCGATGATCATGCAGCGGTTGCGCTGGCTCTCCAGGGCGAGAATACCGAGCAGGTCCTCGAACGGATAAGCGAGATAAACCCCTTCTTTCGCCGGAGCGTTTGCGGGAATCCAATACAGATGCAGCAGCGCCATCACGTGGTCGATGCGAAGGGCCCCGGCGTGCCGCATGTTGGCGCGCAGAATCGCAATGAAGGGCTCATAAGCCTTGTTCTTCAACGCGACCGGGTTCAGCGGCGGCAGGCCCCAGTCCTGACCCAGCATGTTGAACGGATCGGGTGGGGCGCCGACATTCATTTCGGTCACCACGACATCCTGCTCGCCCCAGGCGTCGGCCCCGGCCGGATCGACACCCACCGCCAGATCGCGATAAAGACCGATCACCAATCCCGTCTCCGTGGCGCGCCGATGGACCTCTTCCAGTTGCCGATCCGCCTGCCATTGCAAGTACTCGAAGAACGCGATCCGCTCGTGGTGGATTTCGGCGAATTCCGCCACTTCCCGGGAATGAGGATCGCGGAAAGGCTCTGGCCACTGCTGCCAGGGGGCACGGCCGAAATGCTCCGAGAGCGTCTCGAACACCGCAAAGCGCCGCAAGCGATCGGCGCCGTGAACCTCCCGAAAGCGATGGAACGCCTCGTCCTCGAACGCCCCGTCCTTGCCCATCGGGGTGCGCATTTGATAGGTGGCAAAGACCTCCTTCAGCACCGCCTGCTTGAGGACCGCGACGCGGGCATAGTCGACCAGCGGCTCCGCCCGAAGGCGCTCGATTTCATCGCGCTGAGCCTCGGCGATCTCGCGCGCTCGCGCGGAGTCGGCAAAGTCGTCGACCTGTTCCACATCGATGTAGAGGGTGTTGAGAAACAGCCGGCTGCTCGGCGAATAGGGGCTCGCCCGTTCCGCATCGCCAAGAAACAGGGCGTGGAGAGGATTGACACCGACCGTGGACGCGCTCGCGTCGGCCGCCACGTCGACCAGTTGCCGGAGCGCGGTGAAGTCACCGATGCCCCAGTCGCGGCGGGAGCGCAAGGAGTAGACATGAGCGGAGACACCCCATCGCTTCTCACCCCGCACCAATGGCTCCGGCATGAAACAGGTGCGTGGCACCACGATCAGCCGCATTGCGCTGACATCGAGATTCATCAGAACCAGATCGTGATATCCGACCGGCAGCTCGAAAGGCAGGGTCAACAGGCGGCGCTCGATGCGATCTCCGTCCACATCCCGGGCTTCCACCAACGCCAGCTCGGACGGATAAAACATGAAGCGGTGTTCCCGCCCCTCTTCCTCCATCACCTCGCAGCACAGCTCCGTGGTCGTGTAACGCGCCTCCAGCGAGAGCAATATCTTGGGCCGTTCGCCGGTCCGTACAACGAGAACAGGGGGCAGGGGCCGTCGCCAGGACACCTCTTCCATGTGCCGCATGCTCGCCTCGGCCGTCGCGTCGTCTTCGGCCGCGATGCCGATGGCACCCAGGATCGTTCGCTTGGTGTCGTCGGAAGCCTTATGAAGATTGCCCCAGATGTCCCAGTATTGCTGCTCGATGCCGGCCAGTTCGGCCAACCGGTCGAGAGCCTTGTTCGATGTTGTCATTGACGTCTCCCCGAATGGCAGCCTTTTAGGTGTCGCGCAGGACAACGAACGAGCGATGGAGCAGCGGATACTTCTGGCCAGCGCGGAACGAATGAGCCTCCTCTTTGATCCGTCCCGTGTCGAACACCCGCACCCACGCGTTGGTGAACGGCGCGTCGGGCAGCTTGAACGAGAGAGGTCCGTCGTGGGCGTTCAGCAGCATCAGGAAGTGTTGGCCCTCGTCACTGTTGCCCGCCGATGCCGCATTGCGATAGACCTCCATGCCCAGGCATCGCGCATAGGGGACGGACCAGTCCTTGGCGGTCATCTCGTGTCCTTCGGGAGCCAGCCACGCCACGTCCTTCAGGCCAATATTCCCGATCGGCTGCCCGTTTAGAAACTTCGTCCGCCGAAACACCGGATAATCGCGCCGCAGCTTGAGCAGCATGCGCACGAAGCGTTGCAGCGCAAGATCCTCTTCACTGCGCTCATCCCATTGCACCCAGCCGATTTCGTTGTCCTGACAGTAGGCGTTGTTGTTCCCGTGCTGGGTTCTGCCGAATTCGTCACCCGCCACCAGCATCGGTGTGCCTTGCGAGAGAAGCAGAGTCGCGAGCAGGTTTCGCTTCTGCCGCTCCCGCAACGCCCGAATGGACGGGTCGGTGGTCGGGCCTTCAACGCCGCAGTTCCAGCTGTGGTTCGCATCGGTGCCGTCGCGATTATCCTCGCCGTTCGCTTCGTTGTGCTTGCGCTCGTAGCTGACCAGATCGTGCAAGGTGAAACCGTCGTGAGCGGTCACGAAATTGACGCTTGCCCACGGCCTGCGCCCCTTGTGGTGGAAGGTTTCGGAGGAACCGGACAAATGCGAGGCCATCCCGCCGATCATGTGATTGTCGCCGCGCCAGAATCGGCGGGTGGTGTCGCGGTACTTGTCGTTCCACTCCGCCCAGGTGGGCGGAAAGTTGCCAAGCTGATAGCCGTCGATGCCGATATCCCAGGGTTCCGCGATCAACTTGATCCGGGAAAGAACCGGATCCTGGACGATGGCGTCGAGGAAACCTGAGTATGGATCGAACTGGTGGTGCTCGCGGGCGAGGGTCGTCGTCAGATCGAAGCGGAACCCGTCGACATGCATTTCCTGGACCCAGTATCGCAGCGAATCCATGACCATCTGCATGACGCGCGGATGGCTGAGAGCGAGCGAATTGCCGCAGCCGGTGAAGTCCATGTAGTGCCGCTTGTCATGGGCGAGGATATAGTATGCCGCATTGTCGATGCCACGGAACGTGATGGTCGGCCCGAACTGGTTTCCTTCTCCGGTGTGATTGTAGACGACGTCCAAAATCACCTCGATCCCGGCGCTGTGGAGATTGGCCACCATCGTCTTGAATTCGCGCGCCGCGCGGCGGCTGTGCAGGCGATGATCGGCCGAGAAGAAATTGATCGAGTTGTAGGCCCAGTAGTTGCGCCGCCCTTTCTCCGCCAGATGGGGCTCATCAATGATCGTGTGGATGGGAAGCAGTTCCACGGCGGTGACGCCGAGCTTGACGAGGTAGTCGAGAACGCGCGGCGATCCCAAGCCGGCGAAGGTCCCGCGCTGGGGATCCGGAACGTCCGGGTTGAGCTTGGTGAATCCCTTGACGTGAAGCTCGTAGATGACGGTCTGGGACCATGGCGTGTTCGGGAAGCGTTCCTCGCCCCAGGTGAACGCCGGCTCGACAACGCGGCATTTCGGCATTGCTCGCGCGCTGTCGCGCCGGTCGAAGGACAAGTCTTTGCGGCTGCTGCCGCGACGATAGCCAAAAATCGCGTCACTGACATAGAGGGGGCCGTCAATGGCGCGGGCATAGGGATCGAGCAGAAGCTTGTTGGCGTTGAAGCGGTGACCCTGGCGCGGATCATATGGACCGTGAACCCGGTAGCCATAGAGCTGGCCCGGCTGCATTCCGACAATGTAGCCGTGCCAGATCTGGTTGGTGTACTCCGGGAGCGCGATCCGTTCGAGCTCCCGTTTGCCGCTGGCGTCGAACAGGCAGAGTTCCACAATCTCGGCATTGTCCGAGAACAGGGCGAAGTTGACCCCCCGCCCGTCCCACGTCGCGCCGAGCGGCGACGGACTGCCCGGTTCAACCTTCCTTTGCATCGTCTGTCGCGGTCGGGTTGATCGTCGCTTCGTCCTCGGCCGCCGGCGGCTCTATCGGTTCGGCATCTGCGCGCGGGAACGGCTTCAGGATCAAGGCGCCGAGGGGCGGCAGCACCAGGCTCAGCGAGTAAGGATAGCCATGCGCTTCCTGCGCGTCCGCCTGCACCCTGCCACTGTTGCCGACGCCGCTTCCCTCGTAGCAGGCGGCGTCGGTATTCAGGATTTCCGCGTAGTCGCCGCCCTCGGGGACGCCGACCCGGTAGGACTGACGGACAACAGGGGTGAAGTTGCAGATCACCACCACGAAATCGTTGGGATCCCGCCCGCGCCGAACGTAGGAGATGACGCTGTTTTCCGAATCGTGACAGTCGATCCAGGCAAATCCTTCCGGCATACAGTCGTTCTGATAGAGCGCGGGATTGTCCCGATAGATGGTGTTGAGATCCTTGATCAGTGTTTGCACCCCGCGTTGCAAGGGGTATTCGAGAAGATGCCAGTCCAGGCTCTTGTTGTGGTTCCACTCGTTGCCCTGGCCGAACTCACAGCCCATAAAGAGAAGCTTCTTGCCCGACATGGTATACATGAAGGTGTAGTAGCAGCGAAGGTTAGCAAACTTCTGCCAGCCGTCTCCCGGCATCTTCGATAGAAGAGACCCCTTCCCATGAACCACTTCATCATGCGAAATCGGCAGAATGAAGTTCTCGGTGAAAGCGTATAGCAGACCAAACGTGAGAAGGTCGTGGTGATACTTGCGGTGTACCGGCTCCTTGGACATGTACCGCAACGTGTCGTTCATCCATCCCATGTTCCATTTGTAGCCGAAGCCAAGCCCGCCAAGATAGGTCGGCCGCGAGACCATCGGCCATGCCGTCGATTCTTCGGCGACCGTCATCACCCCTTCGTGATGCCCGTACACCAGCTCGTTCATGTTCTTGAGAAAGTCGATCGCTTCCAGATTCTCGCGACCCCCGAACACGTTGGGGACCCATTCGCCGTGCTTTCGGCTGTAATCGAGGTAGAGCATCGATGCCACCGCATCCACGCGAAGGCCGTCGACGTGAAATTCCTCCATCCAGTAGAGGGCATTGGACAGAAGGAAGTTCCGCACCTCGCTGCGTCCGTAGTTGTAGATCAGCGTATCCCAGTCCATATGCCGGCCGAGTCGCGGATCTTGGTGTTCGTAAAGGTGCGTTCCGTCGAAGTAACTCAAGCCATGGGCATCGCCGGGAAAGTGACCCGCCACCCAGTCGATCAACACGCCGAGCCCTTCCTGGTGGCACCGGTCGATGAAGAATTTGAAATCCTCCGGCCTGCCGTAGCGGCTTGTCGGGGCGAACAGGCCGGTCGGCTGGTACCCCCATGATCCGTCAAAGGGAAACTCGTGAACCGGCATCAGCTCGATATGCGTGAAGCCAAGTCCTTTGACATAGGGGATCAGGTCATCGGCCAACTCCCGGTAGGTCAGGTAGCGGCTCCCTTCCTCGACCTTGCGTTTCCACGACCCCAGATGCACCTCGTAGATGCTGACCGGAGCATCGCGATCGTGGGCATGGGCCCGGCGGCCCATCCACTCCTGGTCCTTCCAATCGTAGGTGGCCCGCTGTGGGATCACCGATGCCGTACGCGGGGGGATCTCCCCTTCCAATGCCATTGGGTCCGCCTTCAGGGGCATCAGATTGCCGCCGGGGCCACGGATCTCATACTTGTAGGCTTGCCCAGACTTCGCGCCGGGGATGAAGATCTCCCACATGCCGCACTCGTAGCGATTTCGCATCGGATGGACCCGGCCGTCCCAGCGGTTGAAATCGCCAACGACGCTGACTTTTCGCGCGTTGGGCGCCCAAACGGCGAAGGTCGCGCCTTCGACATTGTCGAGGGTCGCCGGATGGGAGCCGATCTTATCGAAGGCGCGGAGGTGACGCCCCTCGGCGAGCAGGTGCATATCCAGCTGGCCGAGCACGGTCCCGAACCGGTATGGGTCCTCGATCTCGTATTCCTCGTCGCTGTCGTAGGGCAGAAGCCTCAGGCGGTAACGGAAGCGTTCGTTTCGCCCCTTGATGGGCCCCAGATAGAAGCCTTCGGGCCGAACGCGCTCCAGCTCTGCGACCACTTCTCCCGATGTCGAATCGACAACCGATACCCGCTGGGCATACGGCTGAAACGTGCGGACCACGATGGTTTTGACCTTGGCCTGCATCTCGATATGCATGCCGAGAACCGCAAAGGGATCATGATGGTCGGCGTGAACAATCCGGTCGATGTCGGCGTCCAGCTTGGTATCAGGCATAATATAAACATCCCGTTTATGTCGCCGCGGCTTTGAAGATCCGCGTGCAGCGCGTTTCTAGATTTGGTCAATCGGTGGGGGTCGTTCGCACGTTTGCCAACGCCGGGGCACGACCTCCCGCACAAAGGTTTCTGCTCCAGGCCTATTTTTTCTTGGACGCTGTCTTCCGCTTGCGCGTGCCTTTCTCCTCGGGCTCCTGCGCAGACGCGGCCGTTGCCGCTTTCTTTTTCTCCGCCGTTTTCAAGGTGGAGGCAGATGTTTCGGCTTCGGCAGACTTGGTCTGAGATATCGGCTTGGGAGAGCGCTTGGGCTTTGCTTCAGGCGTGGGCTCGCGCGGACTCTCAGACGTGGCTGCGGGCTGTGCCTCCGCCTGAGCTTCAGGCTCGCTTACAGGAGTCGCCGCCTGGGCATCCTCCCGTGCAATTTCTTCTTCGGCGCGCCGCCAGTTCTCGGCATCCTGGCCGCTGGGACGGCCCTGCCGATCCCAGATCTCGTAGGCGCGCTGCTCAATTCTCTTGTGCCGATCATCGCTCATAAGACGTTACCCCCGTTGCTTGTCCGGACTTGGCCTGCGGTTGCAAAGCGGGCGAATGTTAGGCCAAGTGTGCAGGCTTCGCGACAGCAAATTCGCCAACTCCACAGCCATCGCACGCGATTCCGAAGGGCCCGGCTGTCCTGCCGGCTTTCCGCGCGCGCCTTCAATACGCACTGCTGACATCCCTGCCATCGCAATCTGGCCATTTACCCGCAGGTCGCGCTGACGCACAATACAGCACGGGCAGATGGGTACAACCGATTGTGAGCGGCCAAGACGCAGTCGATTATCCTGGTGATCTCCCGGCTCTGGTCCTGACCCGTGCCGGCGTGCAAGAGTTGATCGACGGCATGAAGGCGGGCGGGTACACTGTCCTCGGACCGCGCATCATCGGCAACGCGATTGTGGTGGATGAGATCGCGGCGCTGTCCGATCTGCCGGTCGGCTGGGCCGATGAGCAGGAGGGCGGCCACTACCGGCTGCACGAGACCGGGAGCGGCGCACTGTTCGGCTTTGCCGCCACGGCCCAAGGCTGGAAGCGCTACTTTTACCCTTCGTGCGAGCGCCTTTGGGCGGCACGGCGGCACGAAGCATCCTTTGTCGTGGAAGATCCGCAACCGATCAGCGACCGGTATGCCCTGTTCGGCATCCGGGCCTGTGATCTGGCCGGTCTTGCCGTGCTCGACCGGGTGCTGGGGAGCGAAGGCGCGAACGATTGGCGGTATCAGGAGCGAAGGCGAGAGGCCTTCGTCGTCGCTGTCGATTGCGGGGCTCCCAGTGCGACATGCTTTTGCGCTTCAATGGGTACGGGTCCTTCGGCGAAAGACGGCTTCGATCTCGTATTGACCGAACTGAAGGACGATCGACGCCATGAGTTCCTCGTCCGGGCAGGATCCCAGCGCGGAGAGGCGGCGTTGCGTCTCCTCGACAGCCGCATTGCCGAGAAGGAGGATCGGGCAGCGGCACGCCGCCAGAGCATCGAGGCGGCACGCCGCATGACCCGGCAAATGGTTCCCGATGTCGCCGCGCTTCTGCGGCGCAATCTCGACCACGGGCGCTGGCAGGAGACGGCCGAGCGGTGCCTCACGTGCGGCAACTGCACCTCCGTCTGCCCGACCTGCTTTTGCACCGATGTTGAAGAGTCGACCACGCTGGATGGAAGCGCTGCCGAACGCCGTCGAGTGTGGGATTCCTGTTTCAACGTCGCGTTCAGTTTTCTTCACGGCGGCAGTATCCGTCGGAGCGCCGCCGCGCGCTACCGCCAGTGGATCACCCACAAGCTCAGCTTCTGGCACGAGCAGTTCGGGATGTCCGGCTGCGTCGGCTGCGGGCGCTGCATCACCTGGTGCCCGGTCGGCATCGATATCACCGAGGAAGTGCGCGCGGTTCGCGACGGCGAGACGAAGGAGTCGTCATGGTGAGCAAAGAGGGACTGGGCGCGATCCTTGAGGATCATCCGTTTTGTGCAGGAATGGGCGCCGGGCACCGGGATCTTGTGGTCGGGTGTGCCAGAAACGAGGTCTTTGCCGCCGATCAGTATCTTTACCGGGAGAACGACCCTGCTGACAGGTTCTATCTGATCCGCCACGGCCGAGTGGCTCTGGAAGTGCACGTGCCGGGCAGGGCGGCGATCGTCGTCGATACGCTCGGCAGCGGCGAGATGTTGAACTGGTCGTGGCTGGCGCCGCCGTACCGTGCGCAGTTCGATGCCCGCGCCGTTGAACAAACCCGGGTCATCAGCCTCGATGGGGGTTGCCTGCGCGGCAAGATGGATGAGGATTGGGCTCTGGGTTATGAGTTGCATCGGCGTTTCGCGCCGGTGGTCGCCGCGCGACTGGCCGCCGCCCGGCGCCAGCTTATCGACATGTACGGGCACCCGCACGACTGATGCCGGACCTCGCCATCGCCGCTGCCGTCCGCGAGCCGATGATCCCCCGGCCATTCGTCGTCGAGCGGGTGATTGAGGACATCAGCGACACCGTCACGCTTGTGCTCAGCGCCGAAGGGGGCGACGGAAGCTTCCGCTTCCATCCCGGCCAGTTCAACATGCTGTACGTCTTCGGCGTTGGCGAGGTGCCGATCAGCATCAGCGGCGATCCGGACGCGGATGGCCCGCTCCTTCATACCGTTCGCGCCGTCGGTCCGGTGACGCGCGCATTGGCGCGGCTGAAGCCCGGCGCCGTGATCGGAGTCCGCGGACCGTTCGGCAGCGCGTGGCCGGATGAGGAGGCCGAAGGCCGCGACGTCGTGTTCGTTGCCGGCGGGGTCGGACTCGCTCCGCTGCGGCCGGCCATCGTGCGGACTCTGAGCCATCGCCGCCGATACGGAGGGGCGACGCTGTTCTATGGCGCGCGGACCCCCAAGGACATCCTGTTCCGCGGCGATCTGGACGCATGGAGCGGCCGGCGCGATCTGAGGGTGGAAGTGACGGTGGATCGGGCCGCAAGCGACTGGCAGGGCAGCGTCGGCGTCGTCACCAAGCTGATCGCGCACAGCCCCATCAAACCCAGGCAAACCACAGCCCTGCTCTGCGGGCCGGAGATCATGTTGCGCCTTGCCGCTCGTGCCCTGATGGAACGGGGCGTTGCCGCCCGCTCCATTTTCATATCGATGGAACGCAACATGAAATGCGCTGCCGGCTTCTGCGGCCATTGCCAGTTCGGCGGCCACTTCGTCTGTCGCGACGGACCGGTGTTCCGGTTCGATCGCATCCAGGACATCTTTGCGGTACGGGAGCTATAGGAGAAGGCGGTCTTGGCTGCGATGAAACCGAAACTGGCGGTGTGGAAATTCGCATCCTGCGACGGCTGCCAGCTCACCCTGCTCGATTGTGAGGACGAACTTTTCGAGATCGCGGGGCGGATCGAGATCGCCCATTTTCTTGAGGCGAGCAGCGCCCACATCGACGGGCCGTACGACATCTCGCTTATCGAAGGCTCGATCACCACCGCCGATGACGCGGAACGAATCCAGGCGATCCGGCAGCAATCGCGGATTCTGATCACCATCGGCGCCTGCGCCACTTCCGGCGGCATTCAGGCTCTGCGCAATTTCGCCGATATCGACGACTTCATTGCCAGCGTCTATGCCGAGCCCTGCTACATCAGCACGCTGGCGCGGTCCACGCCGATCCAGGACCACGTCCCCGTCGACTTCGAGTTGCGCGGCTGCCCCATTGCAAAGCATCAACTGATTGAAGCGATCACCGCGCTGCTCAACGGCCGCGCGCCCCATCTGCCCGGCTACAGCGAATGCATCGAGTGCAAGCGCAACGGCACCGTCTGCGTGATGGTCGCCTCCGGCATCCGCTGCCTCGGTCCGGTCACCCAGGCCGGTTGCGGCAACCTCTGCCCGCCGCGGGGGCGCGGATGCTATGGCTGCTTTGGTCCGATGGAAACCCCCAACACCGCAAGCCTGGCGCGGTGGATGGCGGCGCTCGGCACCAGCGAGGAAGGCATTCGTGATGCCTTCCGCAGCTTTAATGCGGCCGCTCCGGCATTTCGTCGCCAGAGCGAGCGTCATGACTGAGGCGGGCTCCGGCCAACCGGCGACGCGCACGATCAAGGTCGGGGCGCTGGCGCGGGTGGAGGGCGAAGGCGGGCTTTTCGTGCGGATGAAGGGCGAGGCGATCACCGATCTTCAGCTTCGTATCTTCGAGCCGCCGCGTTTCTTCGAGGCCCTGCTGCGCGGCCGCCTGTACGCCGAGGCGCCGGATATCACGTCCAGGATCTGCGGGATCTGTCCGATCGCCTACATCATGAGCGCGAGCTTGGCGATGGAGGATGCACTCGGCGCACGGGTGAGCGGCATCCCGCGCGATCTGCGCCGCCTGGCCTACTGCGGCGAGTGGATCGAGAGCCACGTTCTGCACGTCGCGATGCTTCATGCGCCCGACTTCCTGCGCGTCGACGACATCTTCGCCGTCGCGAAAACGCACCCGGAGTTGGTCAGGAGCGCGCTCAAGCTGAAGAAGCTCGGCAACCGGATCATCGAGGTGATCGGCGGGCGGGCGGTCCATCCGGTCAATTTTCGGGTCGGCGGGTTCTACGCTGCGCCCCCTGAGCGGGAAGTGCAGAACCTGCGGGACGAGCTGAAGTGGGGGATCGAGGCCGCGATCGCGCTCACCCGTGCGGTCGGCGCATTCGAGTTCCCGCCGCTGGAGCAGGACTACACGTATGTCTCGCTGCGGCACGACGACGAGTATCCGATCGAGGCGGAACGGATCGTCTCCAGCCGGGGACTCGATATCCCGGTCTCGGCCTTTCTCGATCACTTCACCGAGGAGCACGTCGAGCGGTCGACGGCGCTGCACGGGATGACGCGAGGGGGCGAGGCCTATCTGGTCGGCCCCTTGGCCCGCTACGCCAACAACTTCGATCGCCTGACCCCGCTGGCGCAGCAAGCCGCGCGGCAGGCCGGACTGGGCCGCGTCTGTCGCAATCCGTTTCAGAGCATCGTCGTCAGGATGGTCGAGGTCATGTACGCCTGCGAGGAGGCGCTGCGGCTGGTCGAGGCTTACGCGCTGCCCGAGAGCCCGTCCGTGCCGCTCACTCCCGGCAGCGGCGAGGGCCATGGCGCGAGCGAGGCGCCGCGCGGACTTCTCTATCACCGCTACCGGCTCGATCGCGAGGGTCGGATCACCAGTGCCAATATCGTCCCGCCGACGGCGCAGAACCAGAAGCAGATCGAAGCCGATCTTCGTGCCGCGATCGAGGCCAACTCCAAAGCCGCCGATGCGGATCTCAAGTGGCGCTGCGAGCAGACGATCCGCAACTATGATCCCTGCATCTCCTGCGCCACTCACTTTCTCGATCTGACGGTGGAGCGGGAATAGAGTCCGCGAATTCGCCGGCCGCCTTTCCGAGGACCGTCTTTTCCAAAGCCGCCTCTCCCCAGCGCGAGGGGGAGAGGCGAGGGAGCCCGTTTACTTGCCGTAGTCGTGCCGGATGATCTCTTCGACGCGGCGGCAAATCTCCTGGCCGTAGTCGGTCCACATGCCCTGGCCCCAGTATCGATAGCAACTGGTCTGCGAGGAGAGCAGGTGATAGAGGGCGTTGCGGTAGCGGGTCTCGTCAGTGTTGACCTTGCCCTTGCCTTTCAGTACCGCCTCGTTGAAGTGGGAGCTGACCCGTTCCATCGCGCTCAAGACGTCGTCATAGCCTTTGACCCAGCTGATGTTGTTGGTCCAGCTGCCGCCATCCATGTGGAACTGGTGATCCTCCTTCTTGAGGTCCTCGATCGCCTTCGCCAGCTTCTCCGGCCCGTCGCCCGGCTTGATCCGATCCCAGATCTTCTTCTGCTGGATCGGCTGCAGCGCCGGCAGATCCTTTTCCTTGATGCCCATGGCGAACAGGTGCTCAAGGTACTCGGTGACGTTCATCGGCGGCGTTTGCGAGCCGGACGCCTCGCGCATCGCCTCCATGAACTTGGCTGGAAACTCGTTCATCATCACCCCGCCGTTCTCGCCATCGGCGATCTGGGTGACGATCGGCGGTACGCTCTTGCCGCCGAGCTCCCACCGGTCCAGGCTTTTCGCCTCGTAGTAAGGCTGCATCTGCGCGACCAGCTTGGTATCGGAGCCTTGCGTCTTGATGACGGCGATGATCTCGGCGGTCTTGCCTTCCGAGCTGGTGCAGACGAGGCGGTGGGGCAGGTGCTTCTTCTCGGGCCCCCAGCCGTTTTCCGGCTGCTCCACGGTGTGCTCCTGAACGAGGACCCACTGGAAGCCGTTGTCCTTCAGGGTTTTGACGAAGGCGTAGGCGACGTCCGGATGGTTGGGCAGCGCCATCTCCGACGGCGAGAAGCCACGGACGCGGCCGACGGCATCCAGGCCGAAGATGGCGGCGAAGTGATGGAGGAACGCTTTGACGTGGAGATCAAAGTCCTGCACCGGCGTCGACGGGGCGACGGCATGGCCCCATGGACAGCCGAGCCATTCCGCCGCATGGCGGTAGTCCGGATTGCAGGTAATCGTTTTCAATGCATCGATGGCGTGATGCTCGCCCATCTGGCGCAGGCCATGAAGAAGGGTGCCGGAGTATTCCAGCATGATCCTCGGTTGTTTGCCCTCGCCGATCAGCTGCGGGATGAACTCGCCCATCCGCTTGTAGCACCAGACGAACACCGGTGCGTTGTGGTTGTCGCCGATGCCCTGGTTGTCCATCATGTACTTCAGATTGCTGATGATCTCGGCGGTGCGCAGGTCATTGCCGCCGGCCGGGATCAACGGCTGATGCTGGTGCAGAGCGCAGGCGAACGCACTTTTGATCGCGCCGAAGTCGATGGTGCTCTGGGGCTTGAACGCCGGCTGCTTTGCGGCGTTCTTCCGGGTCTTCTCGATCAGTTTTTCCTGGCCGGCGATGTTGGGCAGGCCGTCGATGTACTCGGGAAGTTCTGTTGCGGCAGCGTCCTGTTGCGGCAGCGCGGTCATGGCGTTTTCCCATTGTTGTGGTGCGATATTTTTTGCAGACGATGATGAAGCCGGGTGCAACCGAATGGTCACATGATCAGCGCATGTGCGGGATCTCCACCCCGCGCCAATTCAATCAGGGACGCCGGTTTGGCGCAAGGAGATAAAACCCCTGCCTCGTCGACCGGGGCGGGTGCCGGCTCGGGAGCGGTGCTACGGAAAGGGGGCCGAGGCTTGTCCCTCTCCCGCGCGGACGATGGTCGGGGAGAGGGACGCACCGGATCAGGAATTACGGAACCCTGAGATTACGAAACCTCGAAAAATCACGAAGCTTTGAGACCGGGGAAGTCATCCTCCCAATATTCCTGCGTGCCCCGCTGGCCGAGGCCGCGCATCTCCGCTTCCTGCTTGCGCAGCTCCACCCGCCGGATCTTGCCGGAGATCGTCTTGGGCAACTCGGCGAACTGGAGGCGGCGAATCCGCTTGTAGGGCGCCAGATTGTCGCGAGTGAAACGAAAGATGCTTTCCGCCAACTCCGCGTTGGGCTCATAGCCGGCAACCAGCGTCACCACCGCTTTCGGCACGGCCAGGCGCACAGGATCCGGGCTCGGCACCACCGCCGCCTCGGCAACCGCATCGTGCTCGAGGAGAACGCTCTCCAGCTCGAACGGGCTGATGCGGTAGTCGGAGGCCTTGAATACGTCGTCAGCGCGGCCGACGTAGGTGATGTAGCCTTCATCGTCTTTCATCGCGACATCGCCGGTGCGGTAGTAGCCGCCCTGCATGACCTTCTCGGTCATCGCCGGATCGTCCTTGTAGCCGACCATCAGGCCCAGCGGCCGGGGGTCCAGCAAAAGGCTGATCTCGCCTTCCTCGGCTTCGTGGCCATCCGCGTCGAGCAGGGCGATGCGGTAGCCGGGCAACGGGCGGCCCATCGAGCCCTCTTTCAGCCGCTGGCCGGGACTGTTGCCGATCTGCGCAGTGGTCTCGGTCTGGCCATAGCCGTCGCGCAACGGCAGGTTCCATGCGGTCTTGACCTGATCGATGATCTCCGGGTTGAGTGGCTCGCCGGCACCGATCACCTCCCGCAGCTGGACCGGATAGGATTTGAGATCCTCCTGAATCAGCATCCGCCACACCGTCGGCGGTGCGCACAGGGTCGTCACGCCGCAGCGGCAGAGCACGTCGAGCATCGCTTTGGCGTTGAACCGGCTGAAATTGTAGATGAACACGGTGGCGCCGGCATTCCACGGCGCAAAGAAGCAGCTCCAGGCGTGCTTGGCCCATCCGGCGGAACTGATGTTGAGGTGAATATCGCCTTCGCGCAGACCGATCCAGAACATCGTCGACAAGTGCCCGACCGGGTAACTGACGTGGGTATGCTCGACCAGCTTCGGTTTCTGCGTGGTGCCGGAGGTGAAATAAAGGAGAAGAGGATCGTCCGCGCGGGTCTGGCCGTCCGGCTTGTACCCGGCAGCGGCAACGTAGGCATCTTCGTAGGCATGCCATCCCGATACCGTCCCGCCGACGACGATGCGGGTATAGTCCCCCGGCAGATCGGCAAACTTCTCCGTATCATGAGCGCCGACGACCACGTGGCGGACATTGCCGCGCTCGAACCGGTCGAGCAGGTCGTCGCGGGTGAGCAGGGTGGTCGCCGGGATCAGCACCGCACCCAGCTTGATCGCCGCCAGCATCACTTCCCACAACGGCACCACGTTGGCGAGCATCATCAGAACCCGATCCCCGCGCTTGACGCCGAGATTGCGCAGGTGATTGGCGGCGCGGTTGCTGCGCTCCGACATCTCGGCGAACGTGATCTGGCTCTCGCTGCCATCCTCGTTCACCACCCAAAGCGCGAGTCTGTCGTTGCCTTTCGCCATCACGTCGAAATGGTCGAGCGCCCAGTTGAAGTGTTCGAATTGCGGCCATGAAAAGCCTTCGTAGGCGGCGTCGTAATTGTCTCGGTTGGCGATCAGGAAATCGCGCGCCTGGATAAACTGCTCCGTCGGAGTCATGGTTGTTTTCCTCCCGTTTCTTCCGTTATGCCGTTGTGTTTCGCTCCGGTGCCAGCAGCCCGGTCGCCAGGAGCGGGTCCCGTGCAACAGATATGCAACCTATCGAGAGACGCACGCAGACGCAATTGCTTCTCTTTCGAATGATCCGAGTCCGAGTGACTCGCACATCGGGGCGGCTCGGTGCGCCCCGCGTGCCGACTTATCTCTGCGCTGTCGAGGGGGCGGCGGATTCCGCCGCGACAAGATCCTCCACGGCCGAGACGTAGCGTTCGATATCGAACTTCCGCTTCAGCCCGCTGGCCGCCATGTAACGGATCTTGCCGAAGATCGGGCGCTCGGTCCAGCTGCGGTCATGAAGGCCATAGCACCACGCCACGTTGGCATAGGAGTTGCCGTCGCGGCCGTCCAGGAAGTACGTGTTGTTGAGGGCGATCGTCCTGGTGAACGCCTGTTCCGGAGAGGCGGTCCATTCGATGATTTTCTTGGCCCAGTACATGCGCATGTAATTGTGCATGAACCCGGTGGCGGTCATCTCCCGCATCGCGGCGTTCCAGTAGGGATCATGGGTCTGTGCCGCCTCGAGTTCGGCTCGCGTATAGAGGTGTTCGCGCCGGTCATCCCGATGAGCCGCCAGCGACTGTCGCGCCCACGCCGGGATCGAGCCATACGCATCGTAGTCCGGCGTGAAGTTGACGTAATTCATCGCGAGTTCCCGGCGGACGATCAGCTCGTCCAGATAGGCGGCACGGTCTTGCCGGCTGCCGCTGTCGCCGTCCCGGATCCGGAGAGCGATTTCCACCGGCGAAATCTGCCCGAAATGGAGATAAGGGCTGAGGAACGAGCATTGCCAGTCGGCGGGCTCGCTGCGCGCGTCGGCATAGCGATCGAGCCGATGCTCGATAAAATCCGCCAAGCGCCGGTGCGCTTCGCTGCTGCCGCCCGTAAAGCGCCGGACCGGCTTCACGTCATGATCGACGGCAAGGCCGGCAAGCGTCCGAACGGGGTCGGAGAGGTCGACGTCGCTTTTCAGCTCGAGCGCAGAGGCCGATCGTTGCACTTGGCCTTCGAACGGTGCTGTGATGAACCGGTCCCGGTGACGGAGGATCTTGGGGCGGATCGTGCGGGCGGCGAATTCGCTCTTGCCGGAGACCAGATCGACAGGGACGACCACATCGCCTTCGACCTGGATCACAGGACATCGCGCCCTGGTTGCGACGGCCGCTCGCCATTGCTTCTGATGGCGAAGATAGCCGCGATCGCAAACCACCAGCGATGCCGCCTCGGCCAACGCCAGCGCCACTTCGTCGGGCGCGCCGCGCCGGATCACGAACGCGATCCCGCGCTCTTGCAAAGAGCGTTGAACCTCGGCCAAGCCCTGCAGCATGAAGGCGTAGTGTCGCGCGTTTGCGTGCAGGTAGGCATCGGTGACGCCGAAGCCGACGACCAGCGGCACATCCCGCTCATTCCCTTCCAGGATCGCCAGCGACAAAGCCGGGTTGCATCGGGTCCGCTGTGACTGTTGCATCCAGTACAGGACATAGCGTCCGGCACCCGCAGGTCGATCGTTCAAACGTTGTATACGCTCCGCCTCGATCATTGCAAAAACCTCCAAATCACGTGGGAGAGGGTACGCCAGCTCCGGCTTCCCGGATCGGTGAACCGCCGTTTGCGCATTGGCCCCGCTGGCCTTAAGCTGCCGCCGCGATAGCAAGCAAACGTATGCATCTATTGCACTCTTCCGTCAGTCCTGGAGACACGCCATGCCGCGCATAACGACATTGACGATCAATCCCGCCATTGACGTGTCGTGGGAGGTTGAAGACATGGTGCCCATTCGCAAGCTGCGCTCGAGCAGCGGCACGCTGTTCCCCGGAGGAGGGGGCATCAACGTCTCGCGGGTGATTTCGATCCTTGGCGGGGAGAGCACCACAGTCCTTACCCGGGGCGGCCTGACCGGCACGTTGTTGACCGAGTTGCTGGACGACCTGGCGATCAATCTCAATCGGCGGGTGGTCAAGATCAAGGGCCATACCCGTTTGGCCGCGACGGTATTCGAGAAATCGACCGCGCAGGAATTCCGCGTGACGCCGCCGGGGCCCGAATTGACCGAAGACGAATGGCAGGCATTTCTCGATACCGTCGCCCGGCTGGAGAGTGATTATGTGGTCTGCACCGGCAGCCTGCCCCGAGGCGTTCCCACCGATTTTTATGCTCGTGTCGCCGCCGTGGCCAGGGAGCGCGGCAGCAAGGTCATTTTGGATACCTCCGGTCGCGCCCTGTTCGAGGCGCTCAACGAGGGCGTCTATGTGGTCAAGCCCAACCAGCGGGAGATCGAACATCTGGTGGGCCGGAAGGCATCGAACGCAAAGGAGCAGGAGGAGATTGCGCAACAGCTCATCGCCGACGGGAAAGCCGAAATCGTCGCCCTGACGTTGGGCGCCGAAGGGGCGCTGCTGGCCTGGAAGGACGGCATCAAGCGCTTGCCGAGCCCTGAGGTCGAAGTCAAGAGCGCCGTCGGCGCCGGCGACAGCTTCGTGGGCGGCCTGACCTTCGGCATCTCGGAAGGGCGCTCGCCCGAGGAAGCGTTTGCTCTGGCGGTGGCCGCGGGGGCGGCAGCGGTCATGACCGCGGGAACGGAACTGTGCCGCAGGGAAGACGTTGATCGGCTGTACGCAGAGCTTTGTCCGTAGGCCCGGCGATCCCCCGACACGCCAACCGATGGAGCGCATCCTGGAATACCTCTTCAATAGCGGCGCGTTCCTGCCACATGGCACCTGCCTGTTGTGGCGAACGGACCTGGTTGCCGTGCATGCGCTGGGCGATGGGCTGATCGCGCTCTCGTATTTCAGCATTCCTGTTGCGCTGGTGGTTTTTGCCAGGCGGCGCACCGATCTCCAGTACAAGTGGCTGTTCGGCCTGTTCGCTGTCTTTATCCTCGCCTGCGGGGCAACGCACCTGCTCGGTCTGGTGACGCTCTGGCAGCCGATCTATGGGGTCCACGGCGTCGTCAAGCTGATGACCGCCTTTGTGTCGCTGATCACGGCCATCGTGCTGTGGCCGATCATCCCGAAGGCCCTCGCCCTTCCCAGTCCGTCGCACCTTCGCGAGGTCAACGCCCGGCTCACCCACGAGATTCGGGAGCGCGAGGCGGCACAGGATGAACTGCAGCGCGCGTACGGGATGATCGAGCAGCGGATCGAGGAGCGCACGCGAGCGCTGGCCGACGCCAACAAGCACTTGCAGCTGGAGATCGCCGAGCGAAAGCGGGGCGAAGAGCAGCAGGGCATCTTGGTCGCCGAACTTGCCCATCGGGTTCGCAACACGCTTGCCATCGTCCGCTCGATGGCGTCACAGACGGTGAGGCATTCGCAGACCCTCGAACAATTCGAAGCGTCTTTCGACGGGCGTCTGCAGGCGCTGGCCCATGTCCATACGCTGCTGATCAACACCCGATGGGCGCGCACCGATCTGCGCACCTTTCTTGAGCATCATCTGAAGGTCTACGCGCCTGAGGGTGCGGCCGTGTCGGTTTCGGGGCCGCCGGTTTCGGTGTTGCCGAAGGCCGCGGTCACGCTGGGGCTGGTCCTTCACGAGCTGGCCGTAAATGCCACCAAGTACGGCGCGCTCTCTGTTCCAAAGGGGCGGCTCGATGTCCGCTGGCGAGTTCGGGCCAACGAGCGCACCCAGAAACTGCATCTCTTCTGGAGGGAGAGCGGCGGCGCGCCGGTCTCTCCGCCCCAGCGCCAAGGCTTCGGCTGCAAGCTGATCACGTTCAGCATCACCCACGAGTTCGGTGGAAAGGCCGAACTGCTATATCGACCGACTGGGATCAAATGCCGGCTGACCTTGCCGCTGCGCGACGGGGCCCTTGCCCTCTGATCTTGCTGACGCGGCGTCTGCGTCAGTCGTTTCCTCAGCCAGTCGTTTCCTCAGCGGGTGGCGTCGGATGCCAGCTCCATGCTGATGATGCGGTCGGGGTCCGGCACGGCGCCGTTGCTGCGGGCGTCGCCCTTCTTGATCTGATCGACATACTCCATACCTTCGATCACCTTGCCCCACACCGTATATTGGCCGTTCAGGTGAGGCGCCGGGGCAAACATGATGAAGAACTGCGAATCCGCGCTGTTCGGGTTCTGCGAGCGCGCCATCCCGAGGGTGCCGCGGACGAACGGGGTATCGGAGAACTCCGCCGGCAGCTTGGTGCCCGAGCCGCCGGTGCCGTCTCCTTTGGGATCGCCGGTCTGGGCCATGAATCCGTCGATGACACGATGAAAGGTAAGGCCATCGTAGAAGTCGTCGCGGACCAGTTCCTTGATGCGCGCGACATGTTTGGGGGCGACCTCAGGCAGCATCTGGATGACGACCTGGCCATCCTTGAGGTTCATGTAAAGCGTGTTCTCGGCTTCCACCGCGGCGGCGCCGGGGGCATTGGTCATCATCATGACTCCGATGGCAAGTGTTGTGAAAAACGTGCGGATCCGCATGATCAAAAGCCTCATGACAGGAGATCGGGTGCCGGCCGGTCGGGATGGGACCCGGTACGGCCAAGCGCGAGACCTGCACGGCTACCATGAAAGGCGCGTTCCGCAAATGGTTGAGGCAGCAAAAATGCGATGCGGCTGGGTTGGGGTCGATGCGCTTTATCTCGCCTATCATGATCAGGAGTGGGGCGTTCCCGAGTGGGACGACCGCGCCCTCTATGAAAAACTGGTGCTCGACAGCTTCCAGGCCGGCTTGTCGTGGCTTACGATTCTGCGTAAGCGAGACAACTTTCGCCGCGCGTTTGCCGGCTTCGATCCGGCGACGATCGCCGAGTACGGACCGCTGGACATGGCACGGTTGATGGCGGACAGCGGCATCGTGCGCAATCGCGCCAAGATCGAGGCCGCCGTCGCGGGCGCCAAGGGCTGGCTCGCCATTGTCGAGCGCGAGGGAAGCTTCGCCGGTTTCGTCTGGCGCGTCGTCGAGGGTCATCCCCGCATCAACCACTGGCGCAGCCTGAGCGAGGTGCCGACGGCGACTCCGGAATCCCGGGCTCTCTCCACGGCCCTGCGCGAGAATGGCTTTCGCTTCGTCGGCCCAACGGTCTGCTATGCCTTCATGCAGGCGGTCGGGATGGTCAACGATCATGTGGTCGGCTGCTTCCGACATGCGGAGGTGTCCGCTGCTGCTGCGGAGCGGCCGAATTTTCGGCTGGCCTCTTCCTGACCGGGCCGGATACTGTCAGCGCATGAGACGAAACCGGCAGGCAAAGATCGTCGCGACACTGGGCCCGGCGAGCAGCACGGAGGCGATGATCGAGGCGCTGTTCCTGGCGGGCGCCGACGTTTTTCGCCTCAATTTCAGTCATGGAACCCATGAACAGCATGCCGAGCGGTTCGCGATCCTGCGCCGTCTCGAGGCCGAACACGATCATCCGATCGGCATCCTGGCCGATCTCCAGGGACCCAAGCTGCGGGTCGGCGCCTTCCGCGGAGGCGAGGCTCTGCTCGAATCGGGAGCCCGCTTTCGGCTTGACCTCGATCCCGAACCGGGTGACGCGCGGCGTGCGCCGCTGTTGCATCCGGAGATCTTCGATGCCTGTCGCAACGGATCGAGGCTTTTGATCGACGATGGCCGGATCCAGCTCCAGGTCATCGCGTGCGGACCCGGGTTCATGGAAACGAAGGTCGTCGAGGGCGGAAAGATTTCCGACAACAAGGGGTTGAACGTGCCGGACGCCGCGCTGGAGATCTCGGCGCTGACGGAAAAGGATCGGGTCGATCTGGCCTATGCCCTCGATCTCGGCGCCAGCTGGATCGCCCTGTCCTTTGTGCAGCGACCGGAGGATGTCGTTGCCGCCAAGGCGCTGATTGGCGGCCGGGCAAGCCTGATGGCGAAGCTGGAAAAACCGTCGGCAATCGCGCATCTCGATGCCATCATCGCGGAGTCGGACGGGTTGATGGTGGCGCGGGGCGATCTCGGGGTGGAGATGCCGCCGGAAGATGTTCCGATGGTGCAAAAGCGGATCGTGCGCAGTTGCCGCCGCGCCGGAAAGCCGGTGGTTGTTGCCACGCAGATGCTCGATTCGATGATCAGTGCGCCGGTCCCGACACGAGCGGAAGCGTCCGATGTGGCCGCCGCAGTCAATGAGGGAGCGGACGCCCTGATGCTGTCAGGGGAAAGCGCGATCGGGGATCATCCGGTCGCCTCCATCAAAATGATGGATCGGATTATCCGCCGGGTGGAAGGCGATCCCATTCATCGCAACATTCTCGATGCGGTTCGGCCCGAGCCGCAGCCGACACCCTCGGACGCCATCACCAAGGCTTCCCGTCAGGTGGCGGAGACGATCGGAGCCAAGGCTATCGTGACCTGCACCGCCAGCGGCTCGACGACCTTGCGCGCCTCTCGCGAGCGACCGCCGGTCCCGATCCTGGCCCTCACTCCCGTGATCGAAACGGCCCGCAAGCTGACATTGTGCTGGGGTGTTCATTCCGATGAAACCATCCCCTACCAGGACTTCGAGAAAATGATCGGGGAATCGATCCGGCGGGCGGTGGCGGAGGGATTCGCAGTGGCCGGGGACAAGCTGGTGGTCACCGCGGGGCTGCCGCTGATGACGCCGGGCAATACCACCGTGCTTCGCATCGTCACGGTCGAGGAGTGCGACAGCCTCCGGGCCGGAAAGGGCGAGAGCGCGTCTTCCGATCCCGACGCCTGAGACGCAAGCGTTCGATCGAGGCGGCCGCATTGCGCCGAACGGAGCGCATGGGCGAAGATGCACCGAAGCGGCGGGGGTGCTGGTGTTTCATCGCCCAGGGTGCGCCGCCATTCCTTCGGGCCGAACATCTCGGGACTCGTCTCGGGACAGCCAGGGGACTGCCGTGATCGGCCAGCTGTTTTCCATTGTCGCGCCGGTGTTCATGTGTGCGGCGATCGGTTTTGCCTGGTCGCGTCTCGGCCGTGGCTTCGATGTCGAGCTTGTGACGGTTCTGATCACCAATATCGGCGCCCCCTGCCTTGTCTTTCATACTCTGGCGAACCTTGACGCCGCCCCTTCGGCGTTCGGTGTCATGGTCGGAGCCGCGATGGCAACCATCGCCGCCTGTGCCGTTCTTTCGGTGGCCATCCTCGCCGCTTTGCGTCTTTCCCGGCAGACGTACCTGCCGGCCTTGATCTTCGCCAACACCGGCAACATGGGCTTGCCGCTCACCTACCTCGCGTTCGGCGATCTCGGGCTCGGATTGGCGATCGCCGTCTTCACCGTTCATTCGGTAACGATGTTCACGATCGGGCCTGCATTGGCCTCCGGTTCCATCTCCTGGCGGGCGGCGGCGCGGGTGCCGATCCTTTATGCGGTGCCGCCGGCGCTCGGCTTTATGTTGACCGACGCAGTGCCGCCGCAATGGATCAACGCGACCACCGAACTGCTCGGCAACATCACGATCCCGATGATGTTGATCGCTCTCGGCGTCTCTCTGTCCCGGCTTCAGGTCACCAGCCTGCGGCGCAGCCTCGGGTTGGCGCTGCTTCGGCTGGCTCTCGGCTTCTGCGTCGCTCTCGGCGTTGCGGCCGCGTTCAATCTGGACCCGACAGCCCGCGGCGTACTGATCGTGCAGGCGTCGATGCCCGCGGCCGTGTTCACCTATCTGTTTGCTCAACGCTACCAGTCGGCGCCCGAAGAAGTGGCGGGAATCGTCGTCATCTCGACGGCGATTGCGTTCGTCCTGCTGCCGTTTCTGCTGTGGTTCGTGTTGTGAGCCTGAATCGCTGGAAGGATGCGAGGCCGGCGACGGCCGCCGTGGGGCTTCTGTTTGCCGTCGGATCATTCCTGATCTGGGGGGTGTTCCCGATCTACTTCAAGCAATTGGAAGCGGTTCCCGCGCTTGAGGTGCTGGCTCATCGGGTGGTGTGGTCGGCCGTCTTCACCGCCGCGCTGCTGACGGTTCTGGGGCGCTGGCGGGGGATAGCGAACCATTTTTCCAGCCACCGGCTGATGGTCACCCTGGCGCTTTCGGCGCTGGTCATTTCGCTGAACTGGGGAGTGTTCATCTGGGCGATCGCCAACGAACGGGTGCTGGATTCCAGCCTTGGCTACTATATCAATCCCCTCGTCAGCGTCCTCCTCGGTGTCGTCGTGCTTGGCGAACGGTTGCGGGCGATGCAATGGGCCGCGGTCGCGCTGGCCGGCGTCGGCGTCGGCCACGAGATCATCGGGATTGGCCAGTTCCCCTGGATCTCACTGACGCTGGCCTGCAGCTTCGCCGCCTACGGATTGATCCGGAAGATGGCTCAGGTGGATGCCTTGAGTGGATTGTTCATTGAAACCCTGATTGCCACGCCTCTCGCGCTTGGTTATCTCCTGGTCATCCACGCCGCCGGCTCCAGCGGCCTTGCGGCGGCAGAAAATGTGCGCGTGCCGGCTCTGCTCATCCTGGCCGGTGCGGTGACCGCTCTGCCGCTGCTGCTTTTCGTCGGAGCGGCACGGCGCATTCGACTCTCGACGTTGGGCCTGCTCCAGTACATCGTACCGACGGGACATTTCTTGATTGCCGTCTACGTCTTCGGCGAGACCATTACGCCGGCACGGGTGGCAACCTTCGTCTGCATCTGGATGGCCCTTCTGATTTATAGCCTGGACGGTGTCTGGCGCAGCGGGTCCGGCTGAGCGGGGATCGCCGACGGCGGATGCCGAACCCGTCAGGCGCAGGGCTCGGTCGCGGCTGCCTTGCGCGCCTTGCGGAAGGCGGCCAAAGAGATCACGTCGCCGCCGCGCGCGCCACTCCGCGGCGCGGGCGATCTGGAGGGGACTGTCCGCGCCGTCATCGGCGGGACCAAGCGGTCGTAGTTTTCCATCGTCTGCTCGATGTTGCGGCGCTCTCCGCTCATGCGCCGATCACGTACCTTGCGCCGGTCGAGAGACGTACCCTCAATCCAGCGGAGCAAGCCGCTGACTTCGCAGCGGGCGCGCCGGCGGTCGACGCCCGAACGGCGCTCGGCCCCGGAGCGACGCTCGGGAACCGCCTTCTTCTTATTCTCTTCGCCCTGCTCGGATCCCATTCCGAAAGCCGCCTGTAATCGCTCGGTACTAGCCCTGAGGCGTTCAACTCGCTCGAGTGACAGCGCAATGGCGCCGTTGATTTCGGCTAAAGCGCGCTGTAAGCGGCCGATATCGCGCTGCAGGGACTCGGAATGCTGTTGCAACCGGGCGACCAGTTCCTTCAAAAGCGCCTCGCTCGCATCCTCGCATCCCTTGCGGTCCTGACGATTGCCGCTGGAAATTCCGCCGCCCTGACCGCCGTCACTTGATTTCACGATATACTCCGTGTTGCGCCTAAATCTTGCCCGCAAAGCCGTTCCTCATACTATCGCGGGGAACACGCGGATGCGAGCAAGAAACGGAGTACACACTTGACGTTTTCGACGGTCATTCGGGGGTTGCGAGGAGTGGCGGTGGCGGAGTGTTTCGCTGCGCAGCTTTACCAAACTTTATAAGCTGCCGCCGAAACTGCGATTGCATGCCAAAACGTGGAACAGGAAAGGTTACGGAATGTCGATTCTGGTCACCGGCGTCGCAGGATTCATCGGCTATCACATCGCGATTGCGCTGCTGGCGCGTGGTGAGGAGGTGGTCGGCATCGACAATCTCAACGCCTATTACGATGTGGCCTTGAAGGAGGCGCGGCTGGCGCGCCTGAGAGAGTCCGATTCGTTTCAATTCGAGCGGCTCGATATTGCCGATCGCGAAGGCGTCACGGCTGCGCTGGACCGGCATCCGGGGATCGATCGGGTCGTTCATCTGGCGGCCCAGGCCGGGGTCCGCTACTCGCTGATCAATCCCTACACCTACATTCATTCGAATATCGAAGGTCATGTGGTGCTTCTGGAGGCATGCCGGCGTCTTTCGCGCCTGCGTCACTTCGTTTATGCCTCGTCGTCCTCCGTCTATGGGGCGAACACCAAGTTGCCGTTCTCGGTCGACGATCGGGTCGACACGCCGGTGTCGCTGTATGGCGCGACCAAGAAGGCGATGGAGGAGATCAGCCACGCGTATGCCCACATGCACCACATTCCGCTCACCGGCCTCAGATTCTTCACCGTGTACGGACCATGGGGACGCCCGGACATGGCCGCGTTCATTTTCACGCGCAAGATCCTCGCGGGCGAGCCGATCCCGGTGTTCAACAATGGCGACATGCGACGCGACTTCACGTACATCGACGACATCGTCGCGGGGGTGCTGGCCAGCCTCGACCGGCCGCCGGCAGGCGAAGGAGGCAAGGCCTGCTCCCGCATTTACAACCTCGGCAACCACCGCTCCGAACAGCTGATGGATTTCATCGGCGCGATCGAGCGCGCCCTCGGCCGCGAGGCGAAGCTGGAGTTGCTGCCGATGCAGACCGGCGACGTGAAGGAAACGTTCGCCGACATTGCGGCATCGCGCCGTGATCTCGGCTTCGAGCCGCGCACGCCGATTGCCGAGGGGGTGCCCCGCTTCATCGCATGGTACCAAAGCTTTTATGGGACGGGTGCGTGACGGCGGCAAAAAGCGAAAACGGTCATTTCGGCCGCGGCAAGGAATTTCATGCATGGAATTTGATGCCGCGCGCTGAAGCGGCTAGACTTCGCCCGGGTGGCTGATGAGTGCCGGCAGCGGGCTGCTGTCGGCGGGTGAAATCCAAGGAGGGGTAGGAGATGAAGTCCACGCTGATATTGCTTCGCCACGGCGAAAGCGAGTGGAACCTGGCGAATCGATTCACCGGCTGGATCGATGTGGATCTGTCGGAAAAGGGGACCGACGAGGCACGTCGAGGCGGCAAGCGAATGGCCGAGGAGGGGCTTTCGATCGATGTCGCCTTCACCTCGGTGCTGAAACGGGCGATTCGGACGATGTGGATCGCGCTCGACGAGATGGACCAGATGTGGGTTCCTGTGGTCCGGGCGTGGCAGTTGAACGAGCGGCATTACGGCAGTCTGCAGGGCCTCAACAAATCGGAGACGGCGAAAAAGTACGGGGAAGAACAGGTCAAGATCTGGCGGCGCAGCTTCGACACGCCGCCCCCGCCGCTCGATATCAATGATCCCTCCCACCCTCGCTTCGAGCGTCGGTATGCCCTTCTCGACCCGGTCATCCTGCCCTCGACGGAGTCCCTGAAGATCACTCTGGAACGGGTGATGCCGTTCTGGGCCAATAGCATCGTCCCGCATTTGCGGATCGGGCGTACCGTGCTCGTGGCTGCGCACGGCAACAGCCTGCGGGCGCTGGTCAAGCACCTCAACAACATCTCCGATGAGGATATCATCGGCCTGAACATTCCGACCGGGATTCCGCGGGTCTATGAGTTGGACAGCGATCTCAGCATTCTCAGCGACCGGTATCTGGCCGACGAGGAAGCGGTCAAAGCGGCTGCGGCTGCCGTGGCGGCGCAAGGACAGGCTTGAGCAAAAGCGCAGCCCCGGCAGGATTCGGGATGACGACGGGCGCGGGGATAGCCGCGTGAGCAAAGCGCGCCGGCTTGCCGCCGCAGTGGCGGCTGCGGCGTGCATCGTCAGCCCGAGCCTTCCTGTTGCGGCGAATCCGACGGACTCCGAATCGGCTGCCCGCCGGCTTCGCGCGCTCAACGCAGCGGTTGAAAGGGCCGGCGAAGAGGAGCGCCGGCTGGAAGCGGAAACGGCCGCTCTTTTCGAAGAGATGGGAGAGGTGCGAAGACAAGCGGCCGCCGCCACGGCGGCGGTCGAGGCGGCAGCCGCTGATGTTGCCACGCTGGAGCAGCAGCTTCGACTGCTGACGCAGCGCGAGCGCACCCTGGCGGCGGCGCTGGAAGGGCGGCGCGAGCAGACCGGCGCGACGTTGATGGCGTTGCAGCGGTTGGCGCGCCTGCCGCCGGCCGCTCTGCTGGTCCGCTCGGAGACCTCCGCCGATGTATTGAAAGCGGGAACCCTGCTGGGCTCTGCCATCAGCGCGATCGAGCGGCGTGCACAGGTGTTGCAGCAGGATCTGTTTGCGTTGAAGGCGGCAAGAGCGGACATCGAGGCCCGCCGCCGCCACCTCGACTCTGCCTTTGCGGACCTTCAGCGCGAACGCACCCGCATGGACCTTCTGATCGAGAAGAAGTCCCGGCTGCATGCGGATCTCGCCAGCCGCGCCTGGGATGCGGCCGAGCGTGGACGGCAACTCGCGGGGCAGGCAGGCGAAGCCGAGCGGCTGCTGTCCCGTTTGCGCCGCGAGGAGCAGGCGCGGCAGGCATTGGCAGCCGCGATTGCACTTCATCCTCCGCCGAAGCCCTCGTTGCGACCGGATCCAGCTGTCCCCTCCAAACCACAACGCCGGGCGGACTCTAAGGCGAGTCCGCAGCCGGAGAAGAAGGACAACGCCGCGCCCGCGCGCGCTCTTCGCGGCGCGACGGGCGATCGCGCGGCGCCGGGACAAGGATATCCGACCGACGGTCGTATCGTCGTGCGATTTGGAGACTCGCGAGAGGGCGCTGCAGCAAGCAAAGGAGTAACCTGGCACACCGACTCCGGGGCAAGGGTGGTGGCGCCGGCGGCGGGGACAGTGGCGTTCGCCGGTCCCTTCCGCGGCTATGGCTTGCTCTTGATCGTCGAGCACCGCGACGGCTATCATAGCCTGTTGGCAGGATTGGAACGAATCGGTGTCGGGATCGGACAGCGCGTTCGGCCCGGGGATTCGCTTGGTGCGATGGGACATCGCAGCAGCGGCAACCTATCTCTCTATATGGAGCTCCGCAAGGACGGACGCCCGGTCAACCCCCTGCCGTGGCTTGCGGCGGGCAAGCGAAAGGTAAGTGGATGAAGTTTCGTAAGCTGCTGACGGCTGCCGCTACGGCGTTCTTCCTGGCGCCGGCAGTGCATGCGGCCGACATCGATGACGACAGCGAGACCTATCGTCTGCTCAATCTGTTCGGCGATGTCTTTGAGCGCGTTCGCTCCGATTACGTGGAGCATGCCACTGACAAGAAGCTGGTGGAGGCGGCGATCAGTGGGATGCTGACGTCTTTGGATCCCCATTCCGGTTATCTCAATGCCGACAGCTATCAGGAAATGCAAGTGCAGACCCGGGGCGAGTTCGGCGGTCTCGGTATTGAAGTGACCATGGAAAACGGGCTGGTGAAGGTCGTATCGCCAATTGACGAGACGCCGGCGGCGCAAGCCGGGCTGGAGCCAGGCGATCTCCTCACCCATCTCGACGGCGAGCCCGTCTTGGGTTTGACCTTGCCCGAGGCTGTCGAGAAAATGCGTGGGCGGGTGGGCAGCAAGATCAACCTCACCGTCCGCCGTGAAGGCCGGGAGCCGTTCGATGTCGCGATCACCCGCGATGTCATCCGGATCCGCTCGGTGCGTTCCCGATTGGAAGGCAAGGTCGGCTACGTGCGGATCAGTTCCTTCAACGAGCAGACCGAGGAAGCGCTTGATCAGGCGATCGACGAGTTGAAGCAGGAGGCCGGTCCGGATCTGCAGGGGATCGTTCTCGATCTGCGCAACAATCCGGGTGGGCTGCTGTCCCAGGCGGTCGCAGTTTCGGATGCGTTCCTCGACCAGGGTGAGATCGTCTCCACCCGCTCGCGCCGCACCGAGGAAACCCAACGCTTCAATGCCCGCTCGGGAGACCTCGCCCGGGATCTGCCGGTCGTGGTTCTGATCAACGGCGGATCGGCGTCGGCATCGGAGATCGTTGCCGGTGCCCTTCAGGATCATCGCCGCGCGATTGTTCTTGGCACCAAGTCGTTCGGCAAGGGATCGGTGCAAACGATCATTCCCTTGACCGGGTATGGTGCGATCCGCCTGACCACCGCTCGCTACTACACACCCTCCGGCCGATCGATCCAGGCAAAGGGAATCGAGCCGGACATCGAGGTCAATCAGGCCAAGATCGAGAACCTCGAACAGGCCGGCGGGCGCAGCGAGGCCGATCTTCGCAGAGCGCTCGACGCCGAGGAAGCGGACCCGGAAGGCGAGGGTGCGCGTGAGGCGCCCGATGCCGCCGAACCGGTGGGCGAGGAAACCGGTGCGGAGCAGCCGAAGGATGCGGAACCGCAGGATTATCAGTTGATGCGGGCGGTGGATCTGATTCGGGGAATCGCCCTCTATGCGGAGAAGTTGCCGATCGCCGCTGCGGCGCGGTAGCGAAGGTTCGGCAGCCTGAACATCAGGAAAGCGGCCGCTTCCACACGATGATCTTCGCGTTTCTGACGTCCCGTGCACGGCGCTCGGGCCTTGGCCGGGCGCCGCGAAAGCGGCGCTGGGTGACTCCGGCGGCAGCAAGCGGCCTCGGCCTCGGTGTGGTAAGCCTGCTGCTCGTCGGGGGGTGGTGGCTGACCGACCGGCAGGCCTCCGGTGGCGCCGCCGAGGTCGTCGTCATCGATGTTCCCCACCGTGGCGGCAGCAGCGGAGCGAACGGCACGTCGGGCGCAACCTCTGAGGGCGAAGCCGCGGTGAGTGCCCTGGCGGGCGGGCGGATGTCCGCGAAGACGGGCCGGGAAGGGGATCGCCAGCCGAGCGCGAGCGGGGGCGCGGCAGAGGAGACGATGATGGTGCCGGCGCCACAGCCGGCGTTGCTGGAGGAAGGTCCATACGGCCCCTTGCCGAAGATCGCAGTGGACGGCCGGAAACCGTGGCAGGTATATAAGAAGCCTTCGGACTTGCGCGATACCCGACCGCGGATTGCAGTCGTCGTCACCGGGTTCGGCTTGAGCACGGCAGCCTCTCAGGACGCAATCCGGCGCCTGCCGTCGGAGGTAACCCTGTCGGTGGACGCTTATGCCGCCGCGCCGCAAACGTGGGCTCCGAAAGCGCGGGAAGCCGGTCACGAAATCCTGCTTTCCCTGCCCCTGGAATCCTCTGACTTTCCGTTTCGGGACCCCGGTCCGAGCGCGTTGCTGACCAGTCTGCCGGTCGCGGACAACCTCGATCGCCTCCAGCAGCTGCTCAGCCGATGTGCCGGCTATGTCGGCGTGGTAAGTGTCTTGGGGCGTCGCTTCGAGCAAGATCAGGACAGCCTGCGCCCTGTTCTGGAGTTCCTCGCTCAGCGTGGCTTGATGTACGTTGGCGGGGAGACCTCCGCAGCATCACTGCCGTCGGAGCTTGCCGACGAAACGGAGTTTCCGAGAATCGTGGTTGATATGTGGATCGACGAGGAGGCCACGCCCCGTGGGATCGATCGAGCGCTGGCGCAGCTGGAAGCAACGGCGCGCGAGCGGGCGGTTGCGGTCGGCGTTGCCCGCAATTCGCCCTTGACGATTGCGAGGCTGGCGGCATGGGCGGCTTCGCTGGAACAAAAGGATATTGCGCTGGTTCCGGTTTCCGCAATTGCCGGCCGCCAGTTGCTGCCATGAGCGTTTCTGATCGGCAGCCGCATCGGTACCGGAAGGGGGTCGGCGCTCTGGTGTTCAACGACCATGGCAGGGTGCTGGTTGCGCGCCGGATCGGGATCGCGGACGCATGGCAACTGCCGCAAGGAGGGCTTCACCGCGGCGAAAACCCATGGGCGGCGGTGAAGCGCGAATTGCTGGAGGAGATCGGGACGGATCGTGTTGAGGTGATCGCCGAATATCCGGGCTGGTTGCGCTACGAGCTGCCGGAGCGGCTTCGCGGCAAAGTCTGGAAAGGCAAATATTGCGGCCAGGAGCAGCGCTGGTTTGCGTTCCGCTTTACCGGTGACGATCAGGATATCGACCTCGCCGCCCATGGTAAGCCCGAGTTTGACGACTGGCGGTGGGTGGAGATCGGGCAGCTGCCGGCGCTGGCAGTGACCTTCAAGCGGGATCTTTACCGGCAACTGGTCGAACATTTTGCCGCCGTCGCCGGGCAAAACGGGATGAGCGGGTCGTGAGCGGGGTGGCAGATTTGCCCGCGATGTTGATCCTGCAGGTGCTGGGCGGGCTCCTTCTGCTGCTGGGCGGGGCGGAATTGCTGGTACGGGGATCGGTCGCGATCGCGCGCCGGATGGGAGTCTCGACCATGGTCATTGGTATGACGGTGGTCGCCTTCGGCACGTCTGCGCCGGAACTGATCGTCAGCCTGCAGGCTGCGCTCGGCGGGGCGCCCGGCATCGCGGTCGGCAATATCGTCGGCAGCAACATCGCCAACGTGCTGTTGATCATCGGCTTGACGGCGCTCTGCATGCCGATTGCCGCTCAGCCCCGGCCGTTGGTGCGCGATTCGCTGACCATCGTCGGCAGCAGTCTTTTGTTCATGTGGCTGATGTGGAGTGGAACCATCGGCACCGTCGACGGTCTCCTGCTGCTGTTCGTGTTTTGCCTGTTCATGGCCATGTCCTACCGGGGGTCGGCCAGCAATGACGGCGATCCGGCCGCGGGGGCGACGGCGCGAAGCCTCGAGCTCGAGGCGGAGGAAATGGGCAGTCTTCCCGATGGCGCCTGGGTCCCCTGGGTCGCCACTCTCATGGGCCTTGCCGGACTGGCTTTGGGCTCGGATTTCCTTGTCGAGGGCGGCAGCGGCATCGCCCGGCTGCTCGGCGTCTCGGAAGCGGTGATCGGCTTGACGATGATCGCCCTCGGCACCTCGCTGCCCGAACTCGCCGCCTCCGTGGCCGCCTCCTTGCATCGTCAACCGGATGTCGCCGTCGGCAACGTGCTGGGCAGCAATCTGTTCAACATGCTGTTTGTCGGCGGGACGGTCGCCGTTGTCGCTCCACTCGCTATCGACGAGAGAATTCTGGCGTTCGATATGTGGATCATGCTGGGGGTCACCATCTTGTTTCTGCCCGTGCTCCTCGGCAGCCGCTTCGGTCGAAGGGTGGGGCTCGGGTTCGTTGTTCTTTATGGCGGCTACATCACGCTGCAGTTCTATGGCGGCTCGGTGGTCGCGGGCTGATGGCGCGCATCAAACGCCCTGATGCCGATGCGATGCCCACCGTCATGGCGCGTGCGGATGCTTGCGTCTTGAAATCCGTCCTGCTGGAGGTCATCGTTCCGCATGCCTGAACAGTCCCCCCCGATCGCACTGGTAACGGGTGCGGCCAAGCGGATCGGCCGGGCGATCGCGCTGGATCTGGCACGGCACGGCTGGGCCGTTGCCGTTCATTACAACCGCTCGGCCGATGCGGCGGAAGGGGTTGCCGAGGAAATCCTGTCCGCCGGCGGTCGGGCGCTCAGCGTTCGTGCCGATCTCAACGTCGAGGCGGAAGCTGCGGCGCTGGCCGAGCAGGTGGTGACGAAACTCGGCCCGATGCGCTGTCTCGTCAATAATGCCTCCGTGTTCGAGAAGGACGATGCCCACACTGCGACCCGCGAGTCGTGGGATCTGCACATGCAGGTCAATCTGCGCACACCGTTCGTTCTGACCCAGGCATTCGCCCGCCAGCTGCCTGATCGCTGGGACGGCAACGTGGTCAATATTCTGGACCAGAGGGTCTGGAACCTGACGCCGTTTTTCACATCTTATACCGTCAGCAAGGCAGCGCTGTGGGCGTTGACCCAGACGCTGGCGATGGCGCTGGCGCCGCGGGTGCGGGTCAACGCGGTGGGACCGGGGCCGACCCTGCCGAGCTCGCGCCAGACCAAGGAGCAGTTCGTCCGCCAGTGGTCGTCATTGCCGCTCGCGCGTCAGGTCCAAGCGCAAGAGATCTGCGATGCGGTCCGCTTTATCCTGACCGCCCCTTCGATGACCGGGCAGATGATCGCCATCGATGGGGGTCAGCATCTCGGCTGGA
>CAZFBS010000010.1:0-69372 GCA_964517265.1 uncultured Rhodospirillaceae bacterium
CACCGTCAGCTTGGCGCCGAACTTGATCTCGTTGTTGTAGCGCTCGAACCGCCAGACCAGGGTATCGCTCGACGAATCGGTCCATTCGATGACATCGACGAACTCGCCAAACAGCCGTTGCATGATCACCGGCGTCGTTCCTCGATGACCTTCGTCTGCGACTCTGGCGAAGCACCCGCCGCTCGGGCCGATGCCGCAATCAGACTTGCCTTCAGCTTCTCTTCGCACTCGACGAGTTGGACCTCGGCCTCGCGCCGCCGCGCCTTGCCTTCATCGGCAATGCGCAGGGAGTCCTCGATGGTAGCAATCAGCTGGTCATTGGCGTGCTTAACCTTTTCGATGTCGAATACGCCACGCTCAACCTGCTGGCGAACCTCGGCGTTGACGGTGCGCAAGTTATCGGCGTTCTTCTCCAACAGCTCGTTGGTCAAATCAGTGGCTGCCTTGACGGCGGTCGCCGCCTGCCCCGACCGGTAGATAGTGATGGCAGTGGCAAGCTGCTGACGCCACAACGGCACTGTGTTGGCGAGGGTCGAATTGATCTTGGTGATCAACGACTTGTCGTTCTCCTGCACGAGCCGGATCGACGGCAGACTCTGCATGGTGACCTGCCGGGTAAGTAGAAGATCGTGGACGCGGCGTTCCAGATCGTCACGCCGCGAGCGTAGGTCGCGCAAATTCTGCGCTTCGATCACATCGTTGGACTGTTCCACCGACCTGGCCAAGGCCGGGATGATCGTCTCGTCCAGCTCTTTCAGCTTTGCCCGGCCGGCGGCGATGTAAACCTCCAGCGCCCGAAAATACTCCAAATTGACGTCGTAGAGCTTGTCCAGCTTGGTGATGTCGGTCAGCAGGGTCGTTTTATGCCGCTCGAGATCAGTGCTGATGGTGTCGATCTGGTCACGCACCCTCTCATACTGATCGAGATACCCCTGCAACTTGCTGCGTGCCCCAAACAGGCGGGAGAGAAAACCCGGCCTATCGCGCGGGTCGAGCGCCTCGAACTTCAGCTCGCGCAGCTTCTTAACCATGCCGTTCAAGGCTTCGCCCGCCGGGCCGATGTCCTTGGTCCGCACGGTCTCCAGCATCGAGTCGGATACGTCGGTCAGTTGCTGCTGCGCCTTGGAGCCGAAGAAGATAATCGAGTTGCTGTCCTGGATGTCGAGTTCGCGCATCGCCTGCTGCACCTGCTGGGCGGACGATCCCTCCAGGTCGAGCTTTAGTCCTTCTACGAGTTCACTCGATAACGCCTGGATGTTGCTAGCCAGTTGTTGCCGGGCCGGATCGGCGACCACGGGCGGCGGATTGGTATCGGGGCTCTGATTCATCGCATCACTCCAAATTCATGTCTAAAGAAGAGAAACCCAGGATCAATGAACACCCTCACGTTCGAGTTGTGTTTTCAGCACCTCAATCTGCACTTCCAGGTCAAGACTCTCGTTGCGCTTGAGAACTTCCTGCTGCTCGTCGAAAACCTTCTCCACGGTTTCGAGGACGTGCCGGAAATTCTCGGCGAGAGGTGTGTCGACAAGGTCGCGTTGCTGGACGCGGTAGCCCGAGACCACGTCGCGGGTCCCGTCCAGATAGGTTACGAGAAACCGCCTTGCCCGGCGCAGATCACGCGGATCCCGCTCGATCTGCTGCAAGACGCTCCGGGCACTCTGCGTAATGCGTGCCAGTCGCTTTTTCAGCTCCCGCGAATGGATTCCAGTGGCATCGGTCTCGATTGCCCGAACCTTCGCCCGCGCCTCCTCCAGCGCCGCAATCACTGCTTCCGGCTTAAGACCCGCCCGTTCCGCAAGGCCAGGATCCAGTCCCTTGCCCCCACGCGGATCGCGTCCATAAGCCAGCACCGAAGCAAATCCCATCAATCCTGCGATCACCAAAGACAGAATCAAGGATTGTCCATCGGCGATGTAGGACAGGGAAAAGGCGGCTAGTCCCACCATCACCGACCCGGCCAGCTTGCGCGGCGGCGGCGCCTTGGTGATCGACCGTTCTTCATATTCGAGGGCAGCAAGGCGCCCGCGGCGGATCAACCACGCCCCTGCCTGCAGGGCAAGAATTCCGCCGAGACTGCCCAATGCCATGTCGGCCTCGCCGAACACCAACCCGATGATCAAGGGCAGGATGGGGAAAAGCGTCGCGATGTGCAAAGCCCAGGGATGACACCGCATGCTGCCGATCCCGCCGGAGCCGGCAGAACCGACACGCGAGCCGATCCGCCGTGCCAAAGGACTGATTTGTTCGCTCATGCACCCTCGCTCATCACCCTATTCATCAAACCCACCGTCAAAAGATCGCCATCGTCGACAACAGCCAAAACCCGAATAAAAGCATCCCAAGACCGACTGCACGCATGATTCGTGTCTCCCCGTCGAGGATTTACCGTTTTCGAGCATAATGTAGTGGGCGGTAAGCAGTTTCCCTATGGCACCGTGCAAATCATATCGGAAATGCCACGTTTTAAGGAATGGCGAAGGGGGAACAACCGGCCACCATTGAACGCACCACAACACCTCCGCCGGCAAGGTCGCCGGCAGGGCAAAATTGGAGGCCGCACGCTAGTCCCGGGATCTACCAATTTAGAGCCGAGGTGCGGCTCACTTTCCGGAATCATCTGCGGTCGCCGCGGAGTTGACGGAAGATGTGCCGCGCTGACAGGGGCTTTCGATCCACAAGCGCTGATTTCTGGCGGGATCGGCACCTGGCCGTCTGCGCAATGGCCGTTGAAGGTCTTGTAAATCCGTGAAAAGCTGCACAGGCGGTTTCCTAGAGGACGTCTGCGCATGAACCTTGAAAAAGTTGTCTTTGGGTTCTTTATCATTCTCGCCCTCACATTGAACTTCAGTTTTGTCTATGGCGAGATCGAGGATCCGGCCCACCATAACTTTATCGAATTTTTTCTAGTGCTCGTCGTCAACATCATCGCAACAACGCTGAAGGTGGGCGATCGTACCCAGATCGGCTCGGTGCTTCTAGCGACGAGCCTTGTCGCCAATCTGCAGCTGATAACGGCGGCCGCCGTCTGGACGCATGCTGTGCATATAGCCGAAACGGGGTTGCAGGCGGAGTCCCTTGCGCTGATCGTGTCTCACGCGGCCGGTGCTTTAATTGCCAATATCGTCTCGGTGACAATGTTCGTCGCCGAGACACTGATGCTGCGCCGTTAGGAGTCAGGCATTGGCCGGGGTCGTCGGCTCCCGCCGTGTCACGTTCATCATCCTGCGCGTCATGCGCCGCCCAATCCTGGTCCTGGTGTCCATTTATGCCGTCTCTATGCTGGGGTGGGTTCTGATTCCCGGACCTGTTCTTGACGGCGTGCCGCAGACGATGAGCCTGTTTCACGCGTTCTATTTTCTTACCTACACCGCAACCACCACCGGCTTCGGCGAGATCCCATACCCGTTCACCGACGGCCAGCGGATGTGGGCAGCCTTCTCTTTATATATCGGAGTCGTCGCTTGGCTGTACGCGATTGGCGGGATCATCCAGCTGTTCCAGAACCCGTTTTTTCGCCAGGCGATTGCCGAGCGCCGGTTTGCCACGCGGGTGGCGCGTCTTCAGCAACCATTCGTCATCGTCTGCGGGTTCGGCAATCGCGGCAGCCTTTTGACTCGCGGTCTCAGCGATGCCGGCATCGATGCGGTGATCCTCGACAGCAGCCCGGACCGCATCAATGCCGTTTACCTCCGCGACTATCGGATTACTGCTCTCGCGCTGTGCGCCGACGCACGCATCCCTGAGCGCTTGATCGAAGCCGGTCTGACCCGCCCAAACTGTCAGGCGATCGTTGCATTGACCAACGACGAGCAGGTCAACGTCAAGGTCGCGGTGAGCGCGCGATTGCTCAACCCCAGCGTGAGGGTGGTGATTCAGTCGACGCGGGAAGCCGACGAGGAGACGCTCCGGACGCTGGGCGGGGAGGTATTCGTGATCGATCCGTTCCAGACGTTCGCCCGCTATCTCGCCGCCACCATTCACAATCCGCTGATCCACATGCTGAATGAATGGCTCATCGGAGCTCCTGGCGCCACCCTCGCCATGTATCCGGAAGTGCCGCGCGGACACTGGATCCTGTGCGGCTTCGGGCGAATGGGACGTGCTCTTTTCAAGGCGGTAACCGCCGTGGGCATGGAAGCAATGGTGATCGATCCAACCGCCGACAAGGCCCCGGCAACAGAGCAGGTGATCGCCGGTCGCGCCGGCCAGCAGAACCTGCTTGCGGCAGGGATCGAGCGCGCAGCCGGCATTGTCGCAGGAACCAACAGCGACACCGACAACCTCAGCATTCTGTTGAATGCGAAGTCGCTGAATCCGAATGCTTTTACCATTGTCCGACAGAACATGCACCGCAACGAATTGCTGTTCAATGCGGCGCAAGCAGACCTGATCATGCAGCCCACGCTCGTCAGCGCCCGCCGGATCTTATTCCTGCTGATCGCGCCGTTGCTGAACCGGTTTTTCGGCCGGGTACGAGACCTTCACGCCAGCGGCGAACACACGTTCTTGCGTGAGGTGATCCTCGATCTGCACGCCTGCATTGGCGATGCCAAGCCTTTGCTGTGGACGACCGTGCTCGACCTTTCGCGGGCGCCGGTTCTGACCCACGCTCTCAGGCAAGGAAGGGCGGTGACCTTGGGCGACATCGTGCGGGACCCGGCCGCTCGCGAGGAGCGGCTGCCATGCGTGCCGCTGGTGATCCATTCAGAAGGAAAGGTGACGACAATGCCGCCCTTGAAGCAGGATTTACGCGAAAATGACGAGATCCTGTTTTGCGGAACCGAGCAGGGCCGTCATCTGCTCGAAGCGACCCTCGACAACGTCTATACTCTCAGCTACGTGATGCACGGTGTCGATGAGCCGCGCGGGCTCGTGATGAAATGGTTGATGCGGCGCATCACGCGGCAGGGTAAGGCGGTAACGACCGCTGGAGGCTAACCCGCACGAACATAGGCCGCCCCAGATCCGCCTTCTGCTGGCGATCGTTCGCAACCGGACTCGTGCCCGCAGCGCTTTCCGCACATGCGAATACTTTTGTTGCAAGCGCGTAAAGCTTTCGCTACGCTGTCGCTCCGTCCCTCGGATTGAAGGTCTCTCCGATGCGCCGTCGGCAGCCACCGGCGGCTCGCCGCTGCGGCTTCTGGTCTGTCAACATCGGGCCTGTCGATGGTCGTCATTCCCGAGATCCGTTCTGCCCCGCCATCGGTGTCGGAAAACTCTGTTCCCGATGAAGAGGGTTCTGCCACCGCCGTCGGCTCGTACATACCTTCTGAGGGGGTTGGCGATGATCCTCTGTTGAGCGCGGACGCCATCGAACGGATCATCGAGTCGCGACAAGATTGCCCCCATCGCGTGCTGGGACCGCATCCCGCGGCCGGTGGCTCTTCGACGGTCGTTCGCGCGTTCCTGCCCGGAGCCGCCCGGGTCGTGCTGCTGCGGACCGATGCCGCGCCGAAGCAATATGAAATGCAGGCCCTCCACCCGGACGGCCTGTTCGAAGTGCGGGTACCCGCAGCCCTGCCAGCTCTTGACTACGTCTTTCTCGCCGTCTTCGGTGCTCAGCCGCCAGTGCGCCTTGCTGATCCCTATCGTTTCCACGCCACCCGCTTCTCCACCAGGGACGAACGGCTGTTCGTCGAAGGCCGCCATGGCCGCCTATTCGAGACGCTTGGTGCTTGGCCGCAGGTTCGGGAGGGAACATCCGGCGTCGCCTTCGGGGTCTGGGCTCCCAATGCCGCCCGCGTCAGCGTCGTCGGCTCCTTCAACGGCTGGAATGGTCGCCAGCATCCGATGCAACGGGTGGGCTCCTGCGGCATCTGGGAATTGTTCATCCCCGGCGTTGCGCTAGGCGACCTCTACAAGTATGAGATCAAGACCGGGGCAGGCGCCGTCTTCGTCAAGCCCGATCCATTTGCGGCATGCACCGAACCGCCGCCTTCCTGTGCCGCGATCGTCGCGGATCTTGAGACCTTTCGCTGGACTGACGAGGCTTGGCTGAATGAGGGCCGGTTTGCCGTCATCCGCGAGAGCGGAATTCCTGCGAGTCCGTTTAACGCGGGACCGCCCGAGGTTCCGGAGTTACCAGCGGGACACGCCTATATCGCGCCTGCCGCCTCCGTCGCCGGGCCTGCCGGCAGCGGCCTGTTCGCCTGTGGGACGGCATGCGATACGCCCGCGGCGTTGATGCGCTGGATTGACGACTGCCACCGCCAAGGTATGGGGGTGATACTCGCGTTCGACCACCGTGCGTTACCGGAGGCGACCGGTGATCTGACTTGGTACGACGGCACGCGCCTTTACGAACGCCCGGATGAACCCGACAACTCAGAGACGCCCCGCTTCGATCTGACGAAGGGGGAGGTGCGCAGCGCCCTGCTCTCCAGTCTCGTGTTTTGGCTGGAACGCTATCACATCGATGCCTTCAGCACCGACGCCGAAGGCGCTCGGCTGTTGGAAGCGCTGCCCCAGTATCTATCCACCCATCATCCGGGCGTGCGGCTGATCGTCCGCAGTCCGGCTGCCGAGCCGACCCTGTCGGCCCGCAACATCGCTCGCATCGTTGCCGGTCGCCACGAGGATCCTTTTGCGGTCCTCGGCCCGCACGAAGTCATGGCAACACCATTACCGCCGGCAGGTACCGCAGCAGCGGCCCGAATGCTCTCCGCCCCCGATACACTCGAAGAACGCGACACTACTCCGCCGGATGCCGACGCATCGGCGCCGGCTCCGGCAGAACCTGATCCAACGGGGCCCGCTCCGGCGGCGGGCCCGGTGGTTCGCACCATGCAGCCGGCCGCTACCGCCGTCCACCTCCTGCCAGAGGAGGCGTCGCACCTGATCTACGAGATGAGCAGGCTCGATCTGGCGGGCCTGTTCGAGACACGGCTTCCCGCCGTTCCCCGCCGCTACCGGCTGCGGGTGTTCGAGGCAGATGGTGCCTCCCGGGAGATTGTCGATCCTTACGCCTTGCGGATCTTCACCTTTGGCGCCGACGATCAGCACCTGTTCGGCGCGGGCAACCATTACCGGATCTATGAGAAACTGGGGGCGCATCCACGCTGCGCCGGCGATGTTGAAGGTACCACATTTTCAGTATGGGCACCGGAAGCCGAGGGAGTAAGCGTAGTCGGCCCGTTCAATCGCTGGAACGGCCTCACACACCAGATGACACGCCATGGCGCCTCGGGCGTCTGGGAACTGTTTATCCCCGGTGTCGGCGAAGGGACGTTTTACCAGTTCGAGATCCGTGCGCGGAACGGGGACGTGTTCCTCAAGACCGATCCCTATGCCATGCGCACCGCAGTTCCGCCATCCACCGCCAGCGTTGTCCACCGGTTGCAGGACAAACATCGATGGCGCGATGCGGCATGGTTGGAGCAGCGCCGGCGCGCTCATCCCTGGCGGCAGCCGATTGCAATCTATGAGGTGCATCTCGGCTCATGGCGGCGCGACCCCGACGGACGTTCGCTTTCCTACCGGGAGGTGGCAGCCAAGCTGGTGCCCTATGTCAAGGCACTCGGGTTCACGCATATTGAGTTGATGCCGATCGCCGAGCACCCGTATGAGCCTTCCTGGGGCTATCAGATCTCCCATTTCTACGCACCTACCGCTCGCTTCGGCCTCCCTGAGGACCTGATGGTGCTGGTCGATCTGTGCCATCAGCACGACATCGGCGTCATCCTCGACTGGGTTCCCGGTCATTTCCCCAAGGACGCTCATGCACTTGCCTGGTTCGACGGTAGCCACCTTTATGAGCATGCCGATCCGCGGCGAGGCGAGCATCCGGACTGGGGTACGCTGATCTTCAACTACGGCCGCCACGAGGTGGAGAATTTCCTCATCGCGAACGCCCTTTTCTGGCTGGAGACGTACCACTTCGACGGGCTCCGGGTGGACGCCGTGGCCTCGATGCTCTACCTCGACTACTCGCGCCCGAGTTCCGGCGACTGGGTTCCCAACGTCCACGGCGGCAACGAAAACCTTGAGGCGATTGAGTTCCTCAAGCACACCAACGCAATCGTCCACGCGCGGTTTCCCGGCATCCTGATGATCGCCGAGGAGTCGACCTCATGGCCAAATGTGTCGCGGCCTACGGATACAGGCGGTCTCGGCTTCGGCTTCAAGTGGAACATGGGCTGGATGCATGACATCCTTGCCTATCTGAGCGTGCCCCCGGCCGAGCGACGATGGCACCATGGCCAGTTGACTTTCAGCATCATGTATGCGTTCGCCGAGAACTTCATCCTGGCACTCTCGCACGACGAGGTGGTGCATCTGAAGCGCTCGCTGCTCGGCAAGATGCCGGGAGAGGCGTGGGAAAAGTTTGCCAACCTGCGCCTGCTGTTCACCTTTATGTATGCCCACCCCGGCAAGAAGCTGTTGTTCATGGGCAGCGAGCTTGGTCAGGCGAGCGAGTGGAACCACGACGGAGAATTGGAGTGGCGGGCACTGGAGCGAAAGCCAAATCAGGCTCTAAGCCGGCTGTTGGGGGACTTGAATCGCTTTTACCGGGAACAGCCGCCGCTGCATGAGGTCGACTTCAAAGCGGACGGCTTCGAATGGCTGGAGGTGGACAACGACGAAGAGAGCATCATTGCGTTTGTCCGCAAAGGGCGGGATCCGCGCCATGCCCTGATGTTCGTTGCCAACTTCTCCGCCACCTCCCGCCCGGAACATCGGATCGGCGTGCCTTACCCTGTCCGCCACACTGTGCTGTTCCAGAGCAATGCGCAAACATACGGCGGCAGCGGTACGCCGCCGGGATCGGAGGTGTGCGACGCTGAGGAGGTCCCCTGCCATGGCCGCGATTTCTCCATACGTATCACTCTACCGGCACTCTCGGCAGTGATCCTGGAGCCGGCCCCGCTCCGATAGCCGGAACACCCGTCGGAGAAACCCTCCGACCCTCGATGAGCGCCGCGGGCCCCATGAGTGCGGGTGGTTCGGGCATTCCTTTAAAAACTCCGTCAGCGCCGATAGTGTCGCCTGCCTATTGTTCGTCACAGACGAGAGCGTCACTTCAAGCAGCGCGCCATCGGTATCGACGAAACCGCTTGCGATCCTCCCTCCGCCATTGCAGCGTCCTCTCCGGGAGACCAGCGTCCCCGACAAACAGGAGGAGAATGCGGTGACGGACAGTTGGACCCGTGGAAGCTTTGCGTCTCCGGAATGGTTCGATTTCATCCTGCACTGGACCGCGCTCATCACTGAGGCGGCGGGCGTCACTGTCATCGCGATCGGATTCCTTGCCGCCTTCGTGATCGCGACCGGTCATGCCATCCGCCGCGAGAAGTGGTCGGAAATCTACATCGGGTTCCGGGTCAGCCTCGGCCGCAGCCTCATTCTTGGTCTTGAATTCCTGGTCGCAGCCGACATCATCGGCACCGTCGCCGTCCGCCCAACCCTGCGAAATCTGGCGACGCTGGGGTTGATCGTGCTGATCCGCTCGTTCCTCAGCTTCGTTCTCGATGTCGAGATTACTGGTACTTGGCCGTGGCAGAAGACGTCGGCCCGGGACAGAATCCCCGAGAGCATACCCTCCGAGGATTGAACCGCCGAGGCTTGCCATTCCCGACGACTTTGCGGATGAAGTGGATTCGCATCTCAAGGAAACGGCGTATTTCGGCATCATCTCCACCTTGCGCGCCCGAGCGCCGGCACGGCAACCGGGTGAAAGAGAGCGTGACAAAGCGAGGCTGTGGTGAATGAACGGGCCCCGTTTTAACCGAACGCTCAGGGCGGCCAGTGACGCTCAGGCATATCCCCGGGCACATGTTTATGTCTGCGAGCGAGATCATCACCGTTGGCGAGCGGCGGCCTCGCTAAACACCGCCTCCGGCGGCGACGGACTAGATCCATGAATCCCGGCTGTATTATTTAACCCGGACGACTCGTGTGCCAATGCCACGCTGCGAGCGCCGGTTGCGGGAGCAGCGGAATGGGGCTAGATTGCGGCCCTCGCGGTTGATGGGGCGTAGCCAAGCGGTAAGGCAACGGGTTTTGGTCCCGTGATCCCAGGTTCGAATCCTGGCGCCCCAGCCAGTCCTCTCGTTGCGAAGACGTCTCCGCCTCGACTGGGCGCCGAAAAAAGTCGTTATTTCAAGGGATTTGCGCCGGCAGCCTGAAACCGCTCTTGCCGCCCAATGACCAATTTCGTTCTCTTAAGTTCGCCCATGCCGGGCGGCACGATAAAAAAGCCCCTCAAGGCAACTTGAGGGGCTTTACCGTAACGCTCTTACGCCCCTGACGACGGAGACTTCGGCCGCCGCCAGAGTTTCGCTGCGTTCAGGTTCGCCGGGTGCTTGTCCGCCCGGAGTACGCCGCATGCTCTTCATCAGGTTTGGCCGCCCAGCCGAAGTATGCGGCAACAGCGGCAAGAACGACATGCAGCCAGATGTCATGACCGTGGATCGGGACTAGGCCGAATACGACATCCAGCGTGGGGATCAGTCCCATCACCGCCAAAACAGCATAGATGATGGCGACCGAACGAGCGTACAAACGCGCACTTGAGAGCGTGCGATAGGCGGCAAGCCCCCAAAGGCCAAAGGCGATGTGGATCACGTTGTGAACCACGTTGACAGGAAACAAGCCAAACAGGAGCCCATGGCCCGCTTCAACCGCAAGATCTCTTGGCATTTCCGGTGGCGTCACGAAAGCTGGGATAAAGCCGGCAATTCCCACCAGCAAGAACACAATCCCAAAGGCAAGAGCGAAATAGCGAATTTTCATAACAGCGCCTCCACATCGACATGCGAATGAACGGTCCCGGGGCGTTATCGACCGCCTATGTCCCGTATCGCGGGCTATCGAGTCTCAAGGACCGATTGCTGCTAGAAACGGTTCCATTGCCCATTCGTTCCTTCATCAAGGAGGCGAGATTACATTCTCGTTTGACGGTTATAAGGAGGGAAATTCTCGTAATAATCGCTGTTTCGGTTGCACCAGTACCGCTGCCGGTGCACCCCGAGGTGTTCCCTTTCCTACCTGTCTATAAACGGCGGGGCTGAACGATGCATGCAATGATCGTTTCTTCGCCAAGGGCTTTGCATGCCTCGAGACGATGGAGCCCCTCAACTAGAACATACCGCTCGTCATCCCGGCGGACAAGAATGGCATTGATTTGGCCGTTGCGGAGAATGTCTTCGGCAAGAACCTCCGCACGCTCCGGCTCAAATGATTTGCGCCTTTTCACCGGAACGTAAATGTCATCGATTTTGATCTTGATCTCACGCACGGAGATCCTCGCGGTGACGGCAGCCCCTGCCCTGGTTGATCAAAATATCTTGGCCGCCGCCTTACCCACCGCAGTGGGTGTTCATTCGCGAGCGGCGGTTGCGAGCTTCGGTGTCCACTGTCCCAGGCGCCGCAGTGTGCGCTCGTGCACGAGCGGCGGCACAAACGAGCTTATATCCCCTCCCAGGCGGGCAATTTCTTTCACAAATCGCGAGGCAATGAACTGATGGTTTTCGGAAGCCATTAGAAACACCGTCTCGATCTTATCGTTCAACCGCGCGTTCATCGCCGCCATTTGAAACTCGTACTCGAAGTCGGATACGGCACGCAAACCACGGAGTATGATCGTGGCACCACAACCGACCACGAAGTTCATCAGCAGATTATCAAACGGACGCACCTCGATGTAACGACCGTTGCCTCTCTCAATGATGGCCAACTGCTCGCGCAGCATCTCGCAGCGTTCCTCCAGCGAAAACAGCGGCTCTTTGCCAGGATTGGCGGCAACCCCAATCACCAACCGGTCAACGACGTGCGTGGCCCGCTCAATGATATCCATATGGCCATTGGTGATGGGATCAAACGTCCCCGGATAGACCCCCACGCGCAGTTTGCGCATCGCTTTCCTCTCCTCTCTGCACCCTTGTGTGGTTAAGCCGGCCAGCAGGCCGGGTACCGTTTGCTTCGGATCGAATTCCCGCGATCGTCCCTCGTTGCTCGTCACGTTACGGGCGGTGAAGATTCTTCGCCACTGTCCATCTCACCTTCTGGCGTACCTTCGTCGCCTGTATCACTTTCCCCAGCCGCATCGTCTTCCTCGACGTCGCGAATCCGGCTCACCGACACCACCCGCTCTCCTTCCGCCGTGGCAAAAAGACGAACTCCTCGAGTGCGGCGGCTCATGATACTGATACCGCTGATGGGCATGCGGATCAGTTGACCGCCGTCCGTGACCATCACGATCTGATCACTTTGGTGCAGCGGAAACGCCGCCACGACCGTGGTGGCGCCGGTCGGCCGTTCCAAGTCCATTGCCGCGACACCATAGCCGGCACGACCGCTAATGCGGTACTCGTAAGACGAAGTCCGCTTTCCGAACCCATCCTCTGAAACCGTCAAGACGAACTCTTCCTGAGCCGCCATCTCGGCAAACAACGGTTCCTCTAGTCGGGTCATCAGAGCCTGATCGCGAACCAAGTCGTCGGGTCGTTCGCTGTAATCGCTGCCCAGAAGCCTGCGTTTTGCATTTACCGCAGAGAGATATTCGTCGCGCGCCGGGAGATCGAACTCAACGTGGCGCAGCCCGCACATGTTGATCACTGCATCGCCTTCGCTCAGCTTGATCCCACGCACGCCCGTCGATGTCCGACCGCTGAACACGCGAACGTCAGTGACTGGAAAGCGAATGCACTGACCGCGGCAGGTGAACAGCAGAATGTCGTCCTGCTCGCTGAACGTCCGCACACGGACGAGCCGATCGCCTTCATCCAGCTTCATCGCAATCTTGCCGCTGGCCATCACGTTGGTAAAATCGCTGAGGGCATTGCGGCGGACGGTGCCGGACGCGGTCGCGAAAACGACGAAAAGATGGGCCCAGGTAGTTTCATCCTCCGGCAGCGGCATCAGCGTCGTAATGGTCTCACCTGCCGACAGTGGCAGGATGTTGATCATGGCTTTGCCCCGGGCCTGAGGGGTTCCCAGCGGAAGTTTGTACACCTTCAACTTGTAGACCATCCCGGCTGAGGAAAAGAACAGCACGGGAGTGTGAGTGTTGACGACAAAGACCTGATTGACAAAGTCCTCATCGCGGGTCGTCATTCCGGCCCGCCCCCGGCCACCCCGGCGCTGGGCGCGATAGGTGCTGAGCGGCACCCGTTTGATGTAGCCGGTGTTGGTCACGGTAACGACCATGTCCTCACGCTGGATCAGGTCCTCGATATCGGTCTCGAATTCACCGATCTCGAGCTGCGTGCGCCGCGGGGTGGCGAACTTATCCTTGATCTCCAGCAACTCCGCGCGAAGGACCGCCAAAAGACGCGTGCGGGAGGACAAGATGCCAAGGAATTCCCTGATCTGCTCGCCGAGCGTGCGGAGATCCTCGCCGATCTTCTCCCGCTCCAGGCCGGTCAGCCGATGCAGTCGCAATTCCAGGATTGCCCGTGCCTGACCGTCGCTGAAATGATAGAAGCCGTCCTGTAACCCCGCGGCAGGTTCCTCGATCAGCGCCACCAGCGAAGCAATATCGGCTGCCGGCCAACCGCGCGCTGTCAGCGCGGCACGCGCCTCAGCCGCGTCCTTGGCCTGTCGGATCAAGGCGACCAACTCGTCGATGTTGGCAATCGCAACCGCCAAGCCGACCAAGACGTGAGCCCTCTCCCGTGCCTTGGCGAGATCGAAGATCGTCCGGCGACGAATCGTCTGCTCACGGAAGTTGAGGAACGCGGCCAAAACGTCCTTCAGGGTCATCGTCCTAGGCCGGCCACCCTCAAGAGCGAGCATGTTGATGCCGAACGATGTCTGCAGCGGCGTGTAGCGGTAGAGCTGATTGAGGACGATCTCGGGCTCCGCGTCCCGCTTGATCTCGACGACGACGCGAATACCGTCCCGGTCCGACTCGTCGCGAAGATCGGAGATGCCTTCTATTCTCTTGTCGCGCACGGCATCGGCGATGATCTCGATCATCCGTGCCTTGTTCACCTGATAGGGGACCTGCTCGATGATGATCGCCATCCGATCTTTGCGAACCTCTTCGATCCGCGTGCGGCCGCGTATGACCACTGATCCCCGGCCGGTATGATAAGCCGAGATGATGCCCTGCCGGCCAAGGATCGAGGCGCCAGTAGGAAAGTCGGGTCCGAACAGGTGATTCTCGATCAGATCGGAGATGGTAATGGTGGGATCGTCAATCAGCGCGCAGGCGGCATCGATCACCTCGCCAAGATTGTGCGGCGGGATATTTGTTGCCATCCCGACAGCGATGCCGCCAGCGCCGTTGACCAGGAGATTGGGAAATCGAGCGGGCAACACCGTCGGCTCACGGGCTGAGTCGTCGTAGTTGGGTCCGAAGTCGACGGTATCCTTGTCGATATCATCGACAAGGGTATGAGCAACCCGCGCGAGCCGAGCTTCCGTGTAACGCATCGCCGCCGGCCGGTCGCCGTCCATCGAACCCATGTTGCCTTGACCGTCGATGAGCGGCAGACGCATGACGAAGTCCTGCGCCATGCGGATCAACGCGTCATAGATCGCCTGATCGCCGTGCGGATGATACTTACCCATCACGTCCCCGACGATGCGGGCCGACTTCCGGTAGGGCCGATCATGGGTATAACCGCTCTCGTTCATCGCAAAGATGATCCGGCGCTGAACGGGCTTGAGGCCATCGCGGACATCGGGAAGAGCGCGGCTGACGATCACGCTCATCGCATAGTCAAGGTAGGAGCGCTGCATCTCCTCTTCGATGGCAACAGATGCGGCGCTCGACGGAGAGGGCGGCAATACGGGTGGTGCTGTGGTCAAAGGAAAAGCTGCCTAAAAGTCAAAAGATCTTTTCGCGGATGCAAAAAAGTTAACCTATCACGCGCCATCGCGCGCGACAATCAGTCGCGCTCGACTTTGCCCGAGACGTTGCAACGGACACTGCAAGGACCCCCTCCCGCCTCCGGCCGCGATGGCGGGGCGAGTCGCCGCCGAACCTCTGGCGCCGTTCGCCCCGCCCACTTGCACTTGGCTACATGCTCCGTCGATACTTGCCCCCAACCTCAAACAAGGCCTGGGTGATCTGGCCAAGAGATAGTAGCCGCACTGCATCCATCAGGACTGCAAACACGTTTTCGCCTGCGACCGCCGCCTCCTGAAGCCGCCGGACCATCGCCGGGGCGGCTGACGCGTTGCGACTCTGGAACTCGGCAAGCCGCCGCAACTGGCTTTGCTTCTCGTCCTCGGTTGAGCGGGCCAGCTCGGGAGTCGGCATTTCGAAGCCATCGGGACTGAGAAATGTATTGACACCGATGATCGGATAACTGCCGTCATGCTTCTTGCGTTCGTAGTACAGCGATTCGTCTTGGATCTTGCCGCGTTGATAGCCGGTTTCCATCGCACCCAACACCCCGCCCCGTTCGCTGATACGCTCGAACTCCTTTAACACCGCCTCCTCGACCAGATCTGTCAACTCATCGATGATAAATGCCCCCTGATTGGGGTTTTCATTCTTCGCCAGACCCCACTCCCGATTGATAATCATCTGGATCGCCAGCGCCCGGCGCACGCTTTCTTCGGTCGGGGTGGTAATCGCCTCATCATAAGCATTGGTATGCAGACTGTTGGTGTTGTCGTAAGTGGCGATCAAAGCCTGCAGGGTCGTTCTGATGTCATTGAAGGCGTACTCCTGCGCATGGAGCGAGCGGCCGGATGTCTGGGTGTGGTACTTCAGTTTCTGAGAGCGCTCGTTGCCGCCGTACTTAAAGCGGATCGCAGTCGCCCAAATGCGGCGGGCAACCCGCCCCATCACCGCATACTCCGGCTCCATTCCCGCAGAGAAAAAGAACGAGAGGTTGGGGGCGAAGTCATCGATATGCATTCCACGGGCGAGATAAGCTTCGACGTAAGTAAAGCCATTGGCCAGCGTAAACGCCAGCTGTGAGATCGGATTGGCTCCTGCTTCGGCAATATGATAGCCGGAAATGGACACCGAGTAGAAGTTTCGCACCTGATGGTGGACAAAGTATTCCTGAATATCCGCCATCATCTTTAGCGCAAACTCGGTCGAAAAAATGCAGGTGTTTTGCCCTTGATCTTCTTTCAGAATGTCGGCCTGAACCGTCCCGCGGACATTCTCCAGCACCCACGTCGCAATCTTGCTGGCTTCCCCCTCGGTGGGCTTGCGCCCGTTCTCCTGCTCGAAGTCGCCAATCTTCTGGTCAATGGCGGCACAGAAGAACATCGCGAGAATTGTCGGCGCTGGGCCGTTGATGGTCATCGAAACGGAATTTTTCGGGTCCGTTAGATCGAAGCCGTCATAGAGCGCCTTGATGTCGTCGAGCGTCGCAATCGAGACGCCGGAATTGCCGACCTTGCCGTAGATGTCGGGCTGCTCATTCGGATCGAATCCGTACAGAGTGACCGAGTCAAATGCCGTCGACAGCCGTTTCGCATCAGAGTGGCGGGAGAGATATTTAAACCGGCGGTTGGTGCGGAAAGGATCGCCTTCGCCCGCAAACATTCGCGTCGGGTCCTCCCCTTCCCGCTTGAAGGCGAAAACCCCGCCCGTATAGGGGAAGGCGCCGGGGACGTTCTCCTTCAGCAGCCACTTCAGCCGCTCACCGTCGTCCTCGTACTTCGGCACCGCCACCTTGGGGATCCGGCTGCCCGACAACGACGTGTGGTAGAGCTTGGTTCTCAGCTCCTTTTGCCGCATTCGGACGACGTATTCATCGCCGCTGTAGGCGTTCTGGATATCATCCCAGGTCTGCAGCAGCTTGCGGGCACGAGGATCAAGCTTTTCTTCGTGCTGGCTCAGCAACTCACCCAGTGCGGAACCGTCGTTGCCTGCTGCCTCGAGAAGCCGACGAGCCTCGCGCAGATGTTGAACGTCGCGCGCCACGGCGCACTGTTCGCCGACGATCTTGTGGTAATCGCGCACAGTGTCGGCGACCTCCGCCAGGTAGCGGCGGCGGTTGGCGGGAACAACACCACCTCCCGGATCAGAGTTCTTGACATCCACCGCAGGAGCCGTCGTCTCCCAATGGCCGAGGTTCTTGGCGTTAAAGTCCTTGATCAGTTGCAAATAAAGAGCAGTGACGCCGATGTCGTTGAAGGTCGACGCAATAGTTCCGAATACCGGCATTTCATCGGGCGAAGTGCCAAAGGCTTCCCGGTTGCGCTGGAGCTGCTTGGCGACATCGCGCAGCGCGTCCTTTGCTCCCTGCCGATCGAACTTGTTGATCGCGACAACATCGGCAAAGTCGAGCATGTCGATCTTTTCGAGCTGCGAAGCCGCCCCGAACTCGGGGGTCATCACGTAGAGCGAAGCATCGACATAAGGAACGATGCCGGCGTCGCCCTGACCGATACCCGGCGTCTCAATGATGATAAGATCGAAGCCGGCCGCCTTGGTCGCGGCAATCATGTCGGCCAGCGTGGACGGAACATCCTGCCCCGTCGTTCGGGTGGCAATCGAACGCATATAGACGTTAGGTCCGTCTATGGCGTTCATGCGAATACGATCCCCCAGAAGCGCGCCACCAGTCCGCCGCCGGGACGGATCAATCGCAATGATCGCAATGTGCGGCTCACCGCTGTAACGGCGGAAACGGCGCACGATCTCATCGGTCAGCGACGACTTGCCGGCCCCACCGGTTCCGGTGATGCCGAGCACCGGCACGACGCCGCGACGATGGGCCAACGCGTGCAATTCGTCGCGATGAACATCATCGATTCTTTCATCCTGTAGCGCCGTGATGATCCGCGCCAATGCCCGCCGGTCGCCCGCGGCCAACGCCTTGACATCGACGGCCCCATCGCCGAGCGGGTCGAAGTCCGCCTTCGCCATCATGTCGTCGATCATCCCTTGAAGACCTAACCGGCGGCCATCCTCAGGAGTATAGATGTGGGCGACACCGTAGGCATGGAGCTCGTCCACCTCCTCATGGACGATCACGCCGCCACCGCCGCCGAACACCTTGATCGTCTCTCCGCCACGCTCCCGCAGAAGATCGATCATGTACTTAAAGTATTCCATGTGGCCGCCCTGATAGGAACTCATGGCGATTCCCTGGACATCTTCCTGTACGGCTGCGTTGACCACCTCTTCCACGGATCGATTGTGTCCGAGATGAATCACCTCGGCGCCCGAACTCTGCAGCATCCGTCGGATAATGTTGATCGACGCGTCGTGGCCATCGAACAGGCTGGCTGCCGTCACGAAGCGAATGAAATTGCGATATTTACCAGCACCTCGCGTCTCTGGAGCCGGCGTCTTCGCACGATCGATCACGGCGATGTCGTCAGGCACAATCAGTTCCTCCGTTCTGTCTTCATTTGTGGACCGACAAGTTCGGCCTCTGTAGCGGTTCCATCAGCCGCTTGAGAGTGCAGCGGCACATCAGAAAGCATTTGCACGGCGCGGAGTTGCCGTTTACGTAAACGTTAACTTAAGCTCTCCGCCACTGTTCGGCAAGAGGCTCAAGCCGAAACACTTGCCGAGACGCAAAAGCTTACCATCCCTTGCCCTGGATGTGTATTCTCGCGGCCAATCGAACGGCGTCTATCGAGTGGAGGATCAAGAGGTGAGCGACCAGAAGCTGCATCCAGAGACGCTCGCGTTGCACGGCGGTTACCGGCAGGACGTCACCACAGGCGCAGTCGCAGTTCCCATTTACCAGACGACGTCGTACCAGTTCCAGGACTCGCAGCACGCAGAAGACCTCTTTGCGCTGCGTGAACTTGGCAACATTTACACACGGATCATGAATCCGACCTGCGATGCGCTGGAGCGCCGGATCGCGGCGATGGAAGGCGGAGCCGCGGCGCTTGCTCTTGCCTCCGGGCAGGCAGCGAGCACCTTCGCGGTGCTGAATCTCTGCCGTTCGGGAGACAATTTCGTCAGCTCCACCGACCTTTACGGCGGAACCTGGAATCTGTTCGCCAACACCTTGAGCGCCCTGGGGGTCGAGGTGCGGTTCGTCGATCCAACCGATCCGGAGGCGTTTGCCCGCGCAACGGACGCTCACACCCGCTGCTACTACGCCGAGACCCTGGCCAACCCCAAGCTCCATGTTTTCCCGATCCGGGAGGTAGCGGAGATCGGCCGTGAGCACGGCGTCCCGCTGATCATGGACAACACCGCCGCGCCGATGATTTGCCGACCATTCGAGCACGGCGCCGCTATCGTAATGTATTCGACCACCAAGTACATCGGTGGACACGGCACTTCGATCGGCGGCATTGTCATCGACGGCGGCACGTTCCCCTGGGAGAACTATGCCGATCGGTTCCCCAATCTTACTCAACCGGATTCCAGCTACCATGGTGCTGTATGGACCGAGGCGGCCAAGCCATTGGGCCCGATCGCATACATCCTGCGCGCCCGTGTCGTTCTGCTGAGAGATCTCGGCTCGGCGATGAGCCCGTTCAATGCGTTCCTGTTCCTGCAGGGATTGGAGACACTGCCCCTGCGCATGCGCGCCCATTGCACCAATGCTGCCGCGGTGGCCGAATTTCTCAACGATCACCCCAAGGTATCTAATGTGATCTTCCCGGGTTTCCAGAGCGGCGAGACCCGCCGGCGAGCCGATACCTATCTTTCTGGCCTTGCTAACCTTTCCGGTATCTACGGCGGCCTGGTCGGCTTCGAACTCAAGGGTGGCCGTGAGGCGGGACGGCGGTTCATCGACTCTCTCGCGCTGGTTTACCATGTCGCTAACATCGGCGACGCGCGGACCTTGGCCATCCATCCGGCCACCACCACGCACGCACAACTCTCGCCCGACGACAGAGCCGCAACCGGTGTATCGGAAGGGTATGTGCGGCTTTCGATCGGGATTGAGCATGTTGATGATATGCTTGCCGACCTGCGGCAAGCCCTGGATCGCGCCTAAGCGCTTGGCATGAGCAACACGGCATTCCCGGGCAGGTTCCCGCTGACGCGAATGCGCCGCAACCGGCGAGCACCCTGGGCACGCCGTTTGGTTGCCGAAAATACTCTTGTTCCTGCCGATCTGATCTGGCCGGTCTTCGTGATCGAGGGCACTGATCGCCGCGAGCCTGTTTTATCGATGCCGGGCGTGGATCGGTTGTCGTGCAATTTGCTCGCAATGGCGGTCGAGGAAGCTGTCGACCTCGGCATTCCCGCCATCGCCCTGTTCCCGTGTATCGAAGCATCCTTGAAGGATCCCGAATGCCGGGAGGCGCTCAATCCGAACAATCTCATTTGCCGTGCCGTCCGAACCGTCAAAACCGATCATCCCGAAATCGGCGTGATCTGTGATGTCGCGCTCGATCCGTTCAACAGCGATGGCCACGATGGCTTGGTGAAGGATGGCAGGGTTCTCAATGATGAAACGGTCGAGGTGCTGTGCCGGCAGGCGGTCGTCCAGGCCCGCGCGGGATGTGACGTGGTCGCGCCATCCGACATGATGGATGGGCGCGTCGGCGCCATTCGCCGCGCGCTGGACGCAGAAGGGCTCGGCGACGTCCAGGTCCTGTCTTACGCGGCGAAGTATGCCTCGGCGTATTACGGTCCGTTTCGGGATGCGGTCGGATCCGCATCCTTGTTCCGGGGTGACAAGCAAACGTACCAGATGGATCCGGCGAACGGCGACGAGGCCCTGCGGGAGGTATCGCTCGACATCGCCGAAGGGGCCGACATGGTGATGGTCAAGCCGGGCCTGCCGTATCTCGATGTTGTCTGGCGGGTGAAGGAGGCATTCGCGATGCCGACGTTCGCCTATCACACCAGCGGCGAATACGCGATGCTGAAGGCTGCGGCTGACCATGGCTGGATCGATGCCAACAAGGCGCTGATGGAGGCGCTGGTTGGCTTCAAGAGGGCCGGGGCCGACGGCATCTTGACCTACGCCGCAGTTGAGGCGGCGCGCCTGCTCCGCTTTGGGTAAGACGTCCCTGGCGCCTGTTTTTTTCTACGCCTCTTTCTCCTCACCGCGCTGGAGGCGCTTTCGGCCGCGCCCGCGCCTCAGCGCGCTGCCGCGCCCCGAGAGGCTTGGGTTGGTCATGAAATACAGGTGCGCGGAATGACCAAGGTCGCTCCCGGCAGCTTCCACCCGCCGATAGGTTCCATCCGGCTCCAGCAACCAACTCTGCGCCGTGTCTTCGAGGCAATGCACCATGATCTCGTCCAGCACCTGACGGTGCACGGTCGGATTGGTGATCGGCACCATCACCTCGACCCGGCGGTCGAGGTTGCGCGGCATCCAGTCCGCCGAGGACATGAAGACTTTAGCATCATCCGAAGGCAACGGGTGCCCGGCGCCGAACACCATGATCCGTGAGTGTTCGAGAAAACGGCCGACAATGCTCTTGACCCGGATATTGTCGGAAAGACCCGGCAGGCCGGGTCGAAGGCCGCAAATGCCGCGCACGCACAGCTCGATTTTCACGCCGTCCTGAGAGGCACGATACAGCGCATCGATTAAATCACCATCCTGCAAGGAATTCACTTTGATCCATATTCCGGCGGGCCGACCGGCGCGGGCGTGCGTGATTTCGTCTTTGATCAGCCCATCCAGCGTTGCCCGCAGCGTCGCAGGTGAAATCGACAGCGCCTTCAACTGAGCAGGGGCATCGAACCCTGTCATGTAGTTGAAGACTTGGGCGGCATCCTGGCAAAGAACCGGATCACAGGTAAAGAAGGAAAGATCGGTATAAATTCGCGCCGTGATTGGATGATAGTTGCCGGTCCCGAAATGGCAATAGGAGACCAGCCGGCCTGCCTCTCTACGGACGACCAAGTTGATTTTCGAGTGAATCTTTTTGTCAACAAATCCGTAAACGACGTTGGCGCCAGCGTTTTCGAGCTCCCGCGCCCATCGGATATTGGCTTCCTCATCGAAACGAGCCTTCAGCTCCACGACCGCCGTGACCTGCTTGCCCGCCTCCGCCGCCTCGATGAGCGCGGCAACTATGGGCGAGTTGTTGCTGGTCCGGTAGAGGGTCTGCTTGATCGCGACCACCGCTGGGTCGTGAGCGGCCTGGGTGACAAATTGGCCCACCACATCAAAGCTCTCAAACGGGTGGTGAACGATAAAGTCTTTGCTGCGGATGGCGGCAAACACATCCCCACCGAAATCGCTTACGCGTTCCGGGAACCGCGGCACATAAGGAGGAAACAGGAGATCCGGACGATCGTCGACGATCAGTTCCTTGACGTCACCGAGACCGAGGATCCCGTCACGCGGAAACACATCATTCTCATCGACATCGAGTTCGTCGACAATGATGCGGCGCAGCTCCGAGTCGAGATCGGCGTTGACGGACAACCGGATCACGGAGCCACGACGCCGTCGTTTCAGCGCCGTCTCGAAAGTCCGAACCAAATCCTCGGCGCGTTCGTCAATCTCCATTACGCTGTCGCGGATGATGCGAAAGCAGCCACTGCGCATCGGCCGAAACGTCGGGAAGAGGCGGTCGAGAAAAAGCCCGATCAGGTCTTCCAGCAGGATGAACCGGACCCCCGGTTCTGGCAGGCGGATGAACCGCTCCGTTTGCTTTGGAACCGGAATCAGCGCATACATGATCTTGCCATCCGGCCGCTTGAGCTGCAGAAAGAGACAGAATCCGAGGTTCGGTATGAACGGAAATGCCGTTCCCGGATCGACGGCAATCGGCGTCAACAGCGGGAACACGCGGTCGAGAAACTGCCGCTCGAGCCAACGCCTGTCGCTCGCCGAAAGTTCCTTCGGATCCTGAACCGCGATGCCTTCCTGGCGGAGTTCCGACTGCAATGCCTTCCAGCACGCCTGCTGTTCTTGGCGAAGATCGGCGCTTCGCTTCATGATAGCGGCGAGTTGCTCGGCCGGGGTAAGACCGTCCTGGCTTTTGCTGGTGATTCCCGCCTCCAGCTGACCCTTGAGGCCGGCGACGCGAACCATGTAGAATTCGTCCCAGTTGGACGAGGAGATCGACAAAAACCGCAACCGCTCCAGCAGCGGATTGCGGGGATTCATCGCCTCCTCGAGAACCCGGGTGTTGAACGCCAGCCAGGACAGCTCGCGGTTGATAAACCGTTCGGGAGAAGACATCGTAACGGCTGCCGCTTCTGCCATTGCCGCGATGTCTGCTGTTGCGCTCCCCGCCTCCGCGGGCTCTGCTGCTTCACTCAATTGTTGTCCACCTTTTGCCTCGCCCTCAATACCGGGAGCGTCAGTGTCGCACGCATAGCCCTTTTTCGCCTCAGCAAATGCTGCTTAGTCCAGCAGCCATTCCCGCACCACCTTGATTTGATCGGGATCCATCAGCATAGGTGCGTGGCCGATTCCCGCGAACTCGACCAGTTCCGCCTTTGGCCCTCGCGTCAACATTTCCGCGGCGGTCTCCTTCAACAGCACATCGGAATCCCCTCCTCGTATCAGCAGCACCGGACACCGGATCAAGTCCCAGAGCGCCCACAAATCGACAGCCTCGCTGAAGCCCTCCTTGAACGGCTCGGCGATACGGGGATCGTAATGCAAGCGGATCTTTCCCGACTGCGGATCGTGACGCACGCTGTGCTGGGCAAGATGCCGCCACTGGGCATCGGTCAGGGGTCCAAACGGCGCGGCAACCTCACGCAGATACCTCTCGAGGCCGTCAACATCGTCGAATTCCGGGTTCTGGCCAACATACCCTGCAATCCGCTCGAGGGCGGGCTTGTCGATATAGCCGCCGACATCGTTCACAACCAGCTTGCGAATGGGCGTATTCGGCTGAGCGGCCAGCATCATGCCGACAAGCCCGCCAAGGGAGGTCCCGATCCAGTCGACCTCATCAACGTCGAGGCGCGCGATCAAGGCCGCCATGTCCTGAACATAGGTGGGCGGCGCATAATCGGACGGGACCGGCAGCCAGTGGCTGTTACCGCGGCCGGGAAGATCCGGGCAAGCGACCGTATACTGATCCTCCAGGGACTGTGCGATGAAGTCGAAGTCCCGGCCCCGGCGAGTAAGGCCATGAACGCAGATCAGGGCACGACGGCGGCTCTCGTCCCCCCAATGGAAATAATCGATCTTGTGAAATCCATGAGGCCCCAGGCTCAGATAGTTCCGCTCCATCATCGGCATGTTCCGGTTTCCCCCTTCGGTGCACGCGCAGTTCAGCGATGATCAAGCAGAATCCGCCGTAGATCAAGGGCGGCCCTTTGGAGTCTTCGGCCGCTGCGGTGGCGGGTACAACGCCGGAAATGGCGCGCTCTTGCGATGCGCTGCTTGATCACGTGCTCTCTCTGGTTTTCGGATCCGCTACCGTTGCATCGGTCGCGCCTTCCGCTTGGTTGAGATTGCGTGCCGCCCGGATCGCCATCTCCGGCACACTATCCGCCACAGCCTCCAGCTTTTCAGGAAGTTCAGCCCGCAGCCGGGGCAGACTCCCCGGATATTCGCGTTGAAGGAATTCGATCAGCTGTTCACGGATGTGGCAGCGCAGATTCCAAGCATCCCCAGAGTTCTTTGCGCCCATCAGAGCGCGAAGTTCCACCACCCGTTCACGTGCATCGGTGACTTGCAACCCCCACACCTCACCGTCCCACAACTCGTCTGCCTGCAGCTGCGCATACAGTTCTTCCCGGACACGCTGTACCGGGACCGTATAATCGACGTAGAGGAACACCGTTCCCAAAATGTCCGCTGTCTTGCGCGTCCAGTTTTGGAATGGGCGCTCAATAAAATAGGAGAGCGGCACGACCAAACGGCGGAGGTCCCAGATTCTCACGACGACGAACGTGACCCGGATTTCCTCGATCCAGCCCCACTCTCCTTCTACGATCACCACATCGTCGATCCGGATTGGCTGGGTCAGCGCCAACTGGATACCGGCGATCAGATTGGTCAGGGCTGGTCGCGCGGCAAGACCAGCAACGATGCCGGCAATGCCCGCCGAGGCAAACAAGGTCACGCCGATTTGGCGGATACTTGGGATCGACATCAAAATAAGCAGAACTGTGAGCACCAGAATCAGCGATGCCAAAATGCGCTGCATGACACCAACCCTGGTCATCATCTCACGGGCCAGCAGGTTGTCCGCCGCGGCGAGGTCGTATTTGGTCGTCACCACATCCTTGATCACCCAGGTGAGCTTGAACGCCAGCCAACCCATGGCGCCGGTGAATGTGAGAGCAAGCATGCGCTCCAAGCTGCTTTTCATCTCCAGTGGAATTGGCAAGCTGGGAAGGACGAGAAAAAGCGCAAGAATGGCGAAAAGCGCCTTGGCCGGTTGATTGGAATACCGCAGCACGCTGTTCGCGATCGGTCTTTTGGTCTGATCGACGAGCCGCCTCGTTACGATGAAGAAAATTCGATGAAAACCAAGCGCCAGAATGAGGGCGGCAATGAGGATGATAAGGGTCCAGCCCCACTCGGCCCAAGCGTCGACAATCGCTGTCTGCATTTTCTGCCCGTTCGTTTCCTGTTCTCAGAGAGTCGCTCTTGCTTCCGCCATGGGCCTCGATCAGTAAGGAAACACATTCGTTGCAGGTCCGCCGGCGGATTCTAGACTCGCCCACGCTCTCCTGAAAAGAATGCGTACGGGGCGGGAACTTTCGCTGAGGCCTGCTGTTCTTTCTGTTGCTGATGGAGAGGTCTCGTCCCAGCACCGCCTCCCCAGTCACCCTCGACGGCGAGGCCCTCCATCAGCACTCTCATGCATCCGACCACCGGTCTTACAATCCCCCTACCCGGTTGTGTTGATAAGTATCCCCTACAGATGGGGGTTCGCTGCCTCCGCAGTATGCGGTTGAAGGCATCCCCGGGCAATTCCGCGCGCTCGGATATTGCGTTCGTTGCCCCGCATGTTCATTTTCTTCGGATGTCTCGTCCGATACCGCATGGAGGGGCGCGAGCATCTCTCCTCACGCGCTGGATCCCCTGGCCGTGGCTGGACACGGTCAGTTTGTCCTTTGTTACCCAGATCTACCTCCCCCTTTCCCGCGGCTGGGCGGCCGCCTGTGGCTGCGGGGAAGACATCGAGCGTTTTCGTAGCGAGGCAGAGATTGCCCTGCCGAGCACCGTGATCGCTCCCATACTGATGCAGACCGATTACCTGGCGCGGCGGTACAAGGCAGCGACTGCGCATTGGGAAAGTGCGTTCTTCGCCAATCGCGCGCCACCTGAACATCGCTTGGCAGCCATCGAACGTGCCCGCAATCGCGCCGCGACGCAGTTCATGCTGTCTCGCACCAGCTTCGCCCCGTGGTTCCGTCAGTTTCCGCCGGTGCGCTGGCAGATGGCGTCTCCGGGCACGATGGAAATCCGGCATGGCGATTATCAGACAGCACCGGAGGTCGCCTATTTCCCAAATCGACAGCCTGAGATCGCCCAATCACATCCCTACCGTCGTGGACGGACACGAAAGTATTGGCTTCGGTTCATCTCACCTCTACTCGGCGATACCGTCTGGGCGCGGGTTGTCGAGCCGCTCGATGTCGCCGATCCGCCGACTCTGATCTTTCTCCATGGCATCGCGATGGAGCAGGATTTGTGGCCGCCGACGCGGAATGCGCTGGGGGATCTGGCAAACCAAGGCATTCGCGTTATACGGCCGGAAGGCCCCTGGCATGGGCGGCGAATGCTGAAAGGGTTCTATGGCGGAGAGCCTGTTCTGGCGCGAGGACCGGACGGCCTACTGACGTTCCTGCGCTCCTGGATTGGCGAAACGGCAGCCCTGGTTGCCTGGGCACGGGAGAGTGGCAGCCCGCGCGTGGCCGTCGGTGGTGCCTCTCTTGGCGCTCTCACCAGTCAGTTGGCGGCGACCGTGTGCGGATCGTGGCCCGAAACCTTGCGGCCCGACGCCCTCCTGTTGATCGCGACGACGGGTAGACCAATGGAGATCGTGACCACCGGCAGCTTGGCGCGCGGCATCGGCCTGCCCGGGAAATTGCAAACGACCGGCTGGACCGGACCGCGTCTTGAGCGATGGCTTGGCTTGTTCGAACCTCGGATGCCGCCGGTGGTGGACCCGGAGCGGATTGTCATCGTGCTCGGTCGGGCGGATGATTTGATGCCGCATGACGGCGGCGTCGATCTTGCGCTTCGGTGGAAGGTTCCGGCGGAGAATGTCTTCGTGCAACCTCAGGGGCACTTCTCGGTCTCGCTCGCCTTGCTCAACGATCCAACGCCGATGCGGCGCTTCAGCACGATCATGCATCCGCAGGCTGCCCTTCCCTCACCGCGCCGCCGACTGATCCGGCCGTTCTAAGATGCAGCCTCCAGATCCGCCTCTGAAGCAAAGGAGGCAGCGGCATCAAAATTGAACATGCCATGGGCTTCGGCCACGCAATCGGCTTCCGGATGGCTTTCGACATAGGGACGATAGGCCATATCCTGCAGGAGGATGTGGTGGTTCAACCAACCCTTGAGAAAATGCAGCATGTCGGGAGCAGCGACCGACCGCATGTCTTCCTGGAAACGTTGCTGCAAATCCCGCACCTCGTTGGTCAGCGCAACGTGATCCTCGTGATGTTGCCCCAGAGCCGGATATCCACACGCTGCCATCACCGCTTCTTCGCGAGCAAAATGGAAAACTGTATAGGCAACCAGAACTTCGAACGCCTGAGACATCAACCGAGGCGAACCTTCGCTACTGTCGGAACTCGCCTCGTCCAAACGGTTGATGAGCCCGATCAGGACCTTGTGATCCCGATCCAGGCGCGAAACACCGACACTCATTGCCTGTGACCATCTGAGAAACGCCATCGCGGTTCTCGCTCGTTCAATCTTTTCCATGTCCGGCACCATGTCGGCCACTGATCGAGGCTATCACAAAGCTGCAGGGGCTCCAACGGCGGGAGAACTGTCACCCCGATACGGGGCGCGGCATTGACCAAGGCGAGAGATCAACCGGTGCTGCGTGAAGGTCCTCACACTGCATCCGCAGCAGAAAGAGGCAAAAATTTTCCGCGAAGAACTGATTGTAGGTTACAGGCTGACGATCGGCTCCACTTTGATGACCGGCTCAAGCACAACCGGGAAATTCACCGAGTTGGCAATGAAACACTTCTTCGATGCGGCTTCGTGAAGGCTTTTGGCATGCTCGATAACCGCCCCAGCCTCCATCATCACCTCCGGCCGCAGCGTCACCTGAGTGAACCGCCCCACGCCCCCCGGCCCCACCTCCATGGTGCCGACGGCTTGGTCGCTGTAAGAAACCACGGTAAGTCCCGCATCGACGCAAAGATGCAGATACCACAGCATGTGGCACGCTGAAACAGCGGCCACGAGCAGATCCTCTGGGCTGTAGCGACTGGAATCGCCGCGAAATGCGGGATCCGACGAACCTTCGAGCGGCTGCTTATCGATACCCTCGATTACATGGTCGCGACTGTAGGCACTGTAGGCGGAAGTTCCGGTTCCACGGTTGCCGGTCCAGCGTACCGTGATATTGTAGACGTGCTCTCTAGCCATTTCAGGCCTCCTCTCTCAATTCACCCTGAAACAAGGCAGTCGTTGCCAAGAGGGATCGCGTCGCAGCTTCGATGTCAGGCTGGCTCATCAATGCTTCACCAACGAGAAAACAGCGGACTCCGTGAGCAGCCATCCTTGCGAGGTCTACCGGTGCGGATAACCCGCTTTCGCTAACAATCAGCCGGTCCGCCGGAACCTGGGGAGCGAGTGCCTGGGTGATGGCGAGATCCACCTCCAAAGTCTTCAGATTCCGATTGTTGATGCCGATCAGAGACGTTTTCAGCGTCAATGCCCGCTCCAATTCGGTCGCGTCGTGAACCTCGACCAGAACATCCATGCCGAACTCGTGTGCTTCGTCCGCAAGCTCGGCTGCATGAACATCGTCGAGGGCGGCTATGATCAAGAGAATGCAATCGGCACCAATCGCCCGCGCCTCCGCCACCTGATACCGATCAAGAATGAAATCCTTGCGCAGAACCGGCAGGTCGACAGCCTCGCGTGCCATAGTGAGAAAGGCATCCTCGCCCTGAAAATAAGGCTGATCAGTCAGGACGGACAGGCAGGTTGCACCACCGGCACGGTAAGCCTTGGCGATCGCTTTCGGATCGAAATCTGCCCGAATTAGGCCGCGCGAGGGGGATGCCCGCTTGATCTCGGCAATCAGGCCGTAGCCCTGGCCTGCCGCATCGGCGAGATGCGCGGAGAAATGACGAGGTGGCGGGAGTGCGGCGGCGGCGCTTTCGACCGCTGCCTGAGGCCGTGTTCTTTTGCATGCGGCAATGTGCTCGCGCTTGTCCGCACAAATTCGTGCCAGAATATCGCTCATGACGACGGTCCGTCCGGACCGCACGTGACTGCCACCAGTTTCGCCAGCGTTGCGCGCGCGCGCCCAGAGTCAAGGGCATCTGCGGCCACCGCGACGCCCTCGGCAAGATCGGTCACCTTCCCGGCGACAAGCAGAGCTCCCGCGGCATTGAACACGACGATATCGCGAAACGGGCCGCGCTCACCGCCAAGCATTGCCCGCATCGCCGCCGCATTGGTTTCCGCGTCGCCGCCACGAATGTCTTCGGGTGATGCGCGCGGCAACCCGGCTTCCTCCGGCGTGACCTCGAAGGTGCGGATCTCCCCGTCCGAGAGCTCGGCAACAAAGGACGGTCCGGTCGTGGTCATTTCGTCAAGCCCATCGGCTCCGTGAACGACCCACGCCCGCTCGGAGCCGAGGTTGCCCAGAACTTGGGCCATCGGCCCGATCCACTCCCGGGCAAAGGATCCGGAAAACTGCCTGCGGACGCCAGCGGGATTCGACAGCGGACCCAGAAGGTTGAAAACGGTCCGCGTGCCAAGCTCGACACGCGGGCCTGCCACGTGGCGCATCGCGCTGTGGTGACGAGGCGCCATCAGGAACGCGATCCCCACTTCGTGCAATGCCCGCCCGATCACCTCCATCTCGGCGTCGAGATTCACCCCGAGCGCCGCCAGAACGTCGGCGGCACCACAGCGGGACGACAGAGCCCGGTTACCGTGCTTCGCGACAGGCACTCCACAGGCCGCGACCACCAGTGCCGCACCAGTGGAAATGTTGAACGTACCCGAGGCATCCCCACCGGTTCCCACGATATCGATGGCACCTGCCGGAGCCGTGACCCTCAGCGCCTTCTCCCGCAGCGCCTGAACTGCACCGGTAATCTCCTCAACCGTCTCGCCCCGCACGCGAAGAGCCATCAGGAACGCCCCGATCTGCGCGGGGGTGGCATCACCGGACATAATAATGGCAAAGGCCTCGTAGGCCTCCTCCCGCCCGAGCGTAGCGCCGGACGCCACCCGCGCCAGCACCGCTTTCATCTTGATCAGCGAGTCGCTCACATTCTTGCTCCTTCGGCGGTCATGCAAGCCGCCTCGAAGCCCTGGACGAGCCCGAGAAAGTTGCGCAGCAAGGCGTGGCCGTGCTCCGTTGCGATGCTCTCTGGGTGGAACTGCACGCCGTAGATGGGGAGCGTCCGATGGGCGAGGCCCTGAATAACACCATCTTCGCTTTCCGCGGTCACTGCAAGACAGGCGGGCAACCCTTCCCGGGCCACCATCAGAGAGTGATAGCGGTTCGCGGTGAAGGGGCTCGGCAACCCCACGAAGAGATCGGTGCCAGCATGACTGACGGCACTCGTTTTACCATGCATCGGCAAGGGCGCGCGCGCAATCTGCCCTCCGAACGCTTGGCCGATGCTCTGGTGCCCCAGGCAAACACCGAGAAGGGGTATCCGGCCCGCCGCTTGCCTAATCAGATCGAGGCAAATGCCGGCGCGGTCTGGATCACATGGACCTGGTGAAATGACGATAGCCCGCGGGCGCATCGCCAGCGCATCCGCGACCGAGAGGACATCGTTCCGCCTCACTTCGACGTCGATCCCGAGTTCGCCGAGATAATGAAACAGATTGTAGGTAAAACTGTCGTAGTTATCGATAAGCAGAAACATATCAATATGTTAGCCGCATCTGGTCGGTATGCGCATGAAACATTGGGAAAAATTGAACGTTCATTCGCCCTGCATTGTCTTGCTGCACCATGCCGTTCCGTCTTTATGGCGTCAAGATGGCGCCATTCAAATTGCACAACCATTCAAATTGCCGCGGCCGCACACCGGCGACGCTGGCTCATGACGAGATTGAGTCAAGTTCAGTCGCTCCGGCACCGGAGCCTTCAAGCCTCGGAAGCGAACGCCGGACATGGCCGCTTTTCATTAACCATAGGATCGCGTCCGACAGGGCGTGTGCGAGCGGTCTCGGATTCACTCCCAACTCGCTGAGGGGGCGAGCCTGTTTGAGGTCCGGCGGCCAGCGGGTGAGGCGCACGCCCTCCAGCGACGCCGGCGGGCGCTTCCCAGTCAATCGGTCCGCCGCAAGTTCGCCGATCGCTGCTGCCGCGAACCCCAAGGCATAGGGAACCCTCAGGCGCGGCATCGGCACACCCGTAATCTCGTGGATAAGCCGAAGAATTTCGGGCAGACGGCGTGTGCCACCCTCAAGGATGTACCGTTGTCCGATCATTCCCGTTTCGGCCGCGCGCACGTGACCAAGAGCCGCATCCTCAACGTGAATCATGTTCAACGCGCAGTCCATGAATGCCGGGGTCGCACCGTTGATGAAATCCAGGATCATTCGCGTGGGCGGAGTCAGATGACGGTCTCCCGGACCGATTGGAAGGGTGGGACTGACGACAACAACCGGCACTCCAGCTTGCGCCGCGGCAAACGCTTCCTGCTCGGCAAGAAATTTGGATCGGCAGTAGGCGCCCGGCATATCCGCCAGTCTCGGAAGCACGGTGTTGCCGTTGCGACCGGCTTTGCCGAATAGAATCGCAGCCGTTGATGTATAAACGAGCCGCTCGACCCGCTGCCGCGCCGCTTGCGCCAGCACAATGCGGGTGCCCTCAAGGTTGATCGCCCGGAAGTCGTCTTTCCGTCGGGCCCAGAGATGCGGATTGCCAGCGATGTGGAAGACTCGCTGAACCCCCTCCATCGCCTCGGCGACAGCCACCGGATCCGTCACCGAACCCTTGATCAGGTCGACATCCGCCGCCGGTTCGGGATCAATATCGAGAACCCGCACCTGCCTTCCTTGCTGCAGAAGCAGATTGACGACATGGCGGCCGAGGAAGCCGCTGCCACCGGTAACGAGGTCCATCATCGTCCTTCAGCCGTTCGGTCGGCCAAGATCGCAAAGCAGCAGACCCTCGTCGGTGACAGAGCCCGCGATCAAGAAACCGCCGTGCGCGACGGCAATGGTCGCCGCTGCCAAAGGCTCACCCTCATCGTTTGCATACAAGATCTGCTGCGATCCATCCCGGATATTCACCTCAAGGATTCGCGTCGGCGCGGTGTCGAGCAGCGAACTCCAACGATAGCGATACGCGCCCAGTCTCAGCAGCGAAGGATGCACCGCGACCAGCAGCACGTGTTCCGACGCCCAGGAAAGGTTATCGGGGCCGCCGTCAATGGCAATGGTACGCACCGGTGCTTCGCGCTCCCCGATCCTTTTGACATCGTTCCGGCGATACACTAGCAGCGCCTGATCCCGGGTCGCCGCGACATAAACGTGCTGCGCGTCGATCGCCAATCCATTGGCAAAGGCGATCCCCTGGGCGATCGGAATGACGGTGCTTGCTCCTGTTGCTGAATCGATCTCCACTTGCACCACGTTCCCCCTCTTCAAGCCAAGCGTTTGCTCCAAATGCCGGCCCCAGCGGCCGCACGAAGCACCGTCGTTGCTGACAAGGAAACGATCCGGACCGAGCCCGGCAATTTCGTTCGCGCGGCACAACCGTTGCTCGCGTACCGTCTGCCGGTGGTGAAGAGCACCCGCTTTCTCCACATTGAACACTTCAACCGTGGGATCCACTGCTCCTCGCTCGCTCACCTCCCCGCTAGCCAAGTTGGGGCTTCGAGGCCGATCGCGGCGGTTGATGACGTAAAGAACCCCGTCGCCGTCCGCTTCGACGACAAGGTCGATACCGTGAGGATGCAGCGAATTTTCAATCTTGAAGGAGGCTGTCAGATCGGCAACTTCAAGTCGATTTGACTGAAGCGAGCGTTGGTCCAAGGATAGCCGATAGATGCCGCCTTGAGGGGGGTGGCTCCCGCCCTCGGCTGAATGGTTTTCGACAGCCCAGCGATCATCGACCGACAAATAGGCGATGTCGGCCGCCGGGTGAACCGCGATGTCTTCAATTCCCCGCAAGGAAAGGCCGGATTCTGCCTCGGTCACTACCGCCTTACGGCAACCGGAAACCGAGAACTCGGCTACAGGCTCTGGGTCCGCGGAAATCTTGGCGGCACACAGACAAGCAAGAGCTCCGAAGACGGCAACAGCTGGTCGCTTCCGCATCGCCCGTTTTCAACCGATCATCCCACCGAGGGATAGGCAAATTGCTGTACTCAAGCGCCAGAATCACCGACTCCCGGCCGCTGGTAGTGCCAGCGATCGAGAAAACGGCCCCATTCGCGCTCCACCAGACCCAGGCTGTCCTCGGAGTAAGCGTAGCGGTTCTTCTTGTAGCTACGAACACTGGCGAGATAGGACTCCAGCGCAGGCCGGGCCTCGCCGAACCCCGACAACTTGAATGTCTGGTAGACCCGCTCGACTTCGGCCAGCGGTTGCCGTTCCAGCCGCTCGTAGCGGATCTCGATGAACGAATCAGCGGGCAGCCGCTCCGTGTCCTCAATCAGCTGTGTCATCATTCGCGAATACGTGTTGAGGATCACGCGGTCGATCGGAAGTGCCTCATAATCCTGCAAGGCAAACTGGCGCAGCAGCTTTTCGTAGAAATTCTGCATTGAACGCAGAACCTCATAGGGATTGCGGTAGACATGAATGAATTTGGCCCCCGGAAAGAGGTCGCAGAGCATCGCCATCCGGGCTGTATAAACTGGATTCTTGATCAGCAGCGGGCGTTGACCCTGCTGCAACCACACCTTGGTCAGGAAATGGATAAAGGCGTGTTTCCATTCTTCAACATCGGCTTGCGAGCATCCATCGAAGAAAACACCACGGTTGAAATGCGATTCAAAGGATTGAGGAAAGTAAAGACCATGATAAAATGACATTCGCGTCATGTTCGCGATCGCGACTTCATCTTCCTGGGGCGAATCTGGCGTGACAGGAATCCTGTCGATGAACCGATCGGCTGGCAGCTTCCGCTCCAGCAGCGGACGCGCCAGCCTGACAAGGCCTAGCAGATCCCACGGCATCCCCGCCGCGAGCGGTTCGACGAACCCGAAATTCCCCTTGCTCATGATGTTGTAAAGATGGGTGGTGCCGCTTCGCCAATGCCCGACGATAAAGATCGGCGGCGGTATCGGACCGATGCGCGCCATGCGGCGCCTGACGTACAGCGTCTCCGCGGTGGTAAAAGGCCAACGTGCCACGGTCGCGACCAGGGCAGACCCGGCTCGCGACCAGCCCTTTCGGTTAAGCTTCCGGTTTTCAACTAGAACACGCGCAAGCGTGCCAAAATTGCTTCCGCTCAAGGGGTGCATGACCATCCTCGTTCACCCAAGGCACACACGCATGCGTTTCTCAATGATTTTTGCCCGATCGTAGTGCGCAAGCCTTGACCACCTCAATCTTGCACCACACGAAACAGGCATACTGTTTGTGTCGGCAAGCGCTTTCCCCGGATCGGCGCGCTGCAACCAAACCCACTCCCTACCTTGCACTGCAACAAAAAACACGGTATTTGTATATACAACGACGCTCAAGTCCTATAACAACTCAGGGTTTTATCGCTTCGTGTTTGGCCGTACTGGATCAAGCTGTGTGGATCTCGAGCCTTGCCCAGAGGTGGAAATCGGGATTCCGGACATCGATGACGAACATCGGCAACTGATCAGCCATTATAACGCACTGATCCAAGCGCTGAACGAAGGCAATGACGTTACGGCTTTCGGCCTCAGCTTCTATAGCTTGGTGATGCGGGTTCGTCAGCACTTTGCCAGCGAAGAGCAGCTGATGCAAGATATCGGCTATCCTCAAATCGCACGTCACCGAGGCGAGCATCAGAAATTGCTGGCAACGGCGAACGATTTCTTGAACAGCGTGCTGACGCGTTACGAGAAGTACGATTGTTCAGCTGTCGCCAAGTATTTCAAATACTGGCTATTGGATCATGTCATGCACCATGATCGGGCTCTCGCGGACTTCGCTTCGAAGCAATCCTACGCGTCTTACCATCCTGTCCCCCCGATGCGAGACACCAGCAACATTGCTCGATCATGACCCGCTTTGGTGCTGTCGGGCCTCCGGTTCCCTCGCGATGCGGGCTAGGTCCGTGACCAGCCGTCGAAGCCCCCGCAAGCGATCGGCATCGGTCTCCCAGGAGCGCCGGAAAACCAGCTTGTGATCAGGACGTAGCTTGGCGGTTGCCACATTGCTGGTGATGAACGCAATAAGTCCGGCCGGATTGGCGAATGTATTGTTGCGGAAGGAAATGACCGCTCCCTTGGGCCCAGCATCGACTCGTTCGGCCCCTGCTCGACGTGAAAGCTGCTTGATGACAACAACTTGCATCAGGTGTTCCACTTCCTTGGGCAACGGCCCGAACCGATCCACCAGTTCAGCCGCGAAGCCCTCAATCTCCTGTTCATTCCGGAGTTCGGACAACCGCCGGTAAAGACTGAGTCTGACTCCAAGGTCCGGCACGTAGGTTTCAGGGATCAGGACGCTGAGGCCCACCGTAATCTGCGGGCTCCATTCTGCCTCGGCTGGCCCGTCCTCGTCCCCGCTTCGTGCCTCCGCGACCGCCTCCTCCAGCATGCGCTGGTACAGCTCGATGCCAACCTCACGAATATGCCCCGACTGTTCCTCACCAAGAAGATTGCCGGCGCCGCGGATATCAAGGTCGTGACTGGCGAGACTGAACCCCGCGCCCAAGGAATCGAGTGTCTGCATCACCTCAAGACGCTTCTGCGCCGCCACTGATACGGCACGCCGGGGCGGCAACGTCAGGTAGGCGTAAGCGCGGATCTTCGAGCGACCGACCCGACCGCGTAGCTGATACAGTTGCGCCAAACCGAACATGTCGGCCCGGTGAATGACAATGGTGTTGACCGACGGCAGATCAAGGCCGGATTCGATGATATTGGTGGAAAGCAGGATATCGTATTTGCCGTCGTAGAAACTGCCGACAGCCGCCTCAAGATCGCGCGGGACGAGGCGACCATGGGCGATCGCCACCTTGCACTCGGGAACCAGTTCGGCAAGCAGTTTCGCAACCTCGCCCAGATCTTCGATCCTGGGACAGACGTAGAAGGTTTGGCCACCGCGGTAGCGCTCCCTCAAGATCGCTTCGCGAATGACAACAGGATCGAATGGAAGCACGAACGTTCGAACTGCCAAGCGATCCACCGGCGGCGTTGCAATCAGACTCATCTCTCGGACGCCTGAGAGCGCCAGCTGCAGGGTTCGGGGGATTGGCGTTGCGGTCAGCGTCAGAACGTGAACATCCTCGCGCAGCTTCTTCAGAGCCTCCTTGTGGGCCACTCCGAAATGCTGCTCCTCATCAACGATAAGCAGTCCAAGATCGCGTAAAACGACGGTCTTGGAAAGCAAAGCATGGGTGCCGATGACGATGTCGATCTGGCCATTTGCCAAGCCTGCTTTGATTGCTTTGGCTTCCTTTGCGCCAACCAAGCGGGACAACTGCGCAATGCGAACGGGATAGCCCGAGAACCGCTCGCAAAACGTGCGGTAATGCTGTCGGCAGAGAAGGGTGGTCGGCACCACAACCGCGACTTGCCGCCCCTCCATCGCCGTCACAAATGCCGCACGCAGCGCAACCTCGGTTTTGCCAAAACCCACGTCGCCGCAAACCAGCCGGTCGGTCGGGCGACCGCTGGCAAGATCGCCGACAACCTCATCGATGGCACGGGCCTGATCTTCGGTCTCGGCAAACGCAAAGCGCGTGCAGAACTCGTCGTAGAGTCCCTCGGGCGGCGTTACCACTGGCGCCGCGCGCAGCGTGCGGCTGGCCGCCACCCGAATCAGTTGCTCGGCCATGTCCCGGATCCGCGCCTTCATGCGCGCCTTGCGCGCTTGCCAGTTGGCGCTGCCGAGGCGATCCAGTTGAACCCCCGCGCTCTCCGAGCCAAAGCGGCTGATCACTTCGATGTTCTCGACCGGCAGGTAGAGCTTGTCGCCGTCCGCGTAGAGGAGCCGCAGGCAATCATGAGGCGCCCCGGAGACACTGATCGTCTCTAAGCCGTCAAACTGTCCGATGCCGTGGTCGGCGTGAACGACAAGATCTCCTGGCGTCAAGGCCGACGCTTCTGCAATGAAGTTTTCCGCCCGCCCTCGCCGCGGTGCGCGCCGGATCAGCCGATCGCCGAGAATATCCTGTTCCGCGATGATGGCCAGATGCGGAGCGGTAAAGCCACGTTCCAGGGGCAGCACCACGATACTGACGGCATCGGCATGGACGTCCTCAACGTTGGCCCACGTATCCGCAGGAACAACGGGACCAATTCCATGTTCTACGATGATCGCCGCAAGTCTATCCCTGGCACCTCGTGATGTGGCGGCAATAATGACGCGTCGAGCCTGATGGGTGTGATCCGCAATCCGCTCCGCCAAAGCATCGAACACGTTGACATCCGCTCGTTGCCGGGCTTCAGCAAAATCGAGTCCGGGACGCCCTCCGATATCGACGGCGCGGTTCCTGCCGCCGGCTGGGACGGCAAACGGATCGAGCGTGATGACTAGGCGCCGATCCAGCGCACCACGCCACTCCTCGCCGGCCACATACAAGCTGCCGGGAGGAACCGGATGATAGGGCGCGCTGCCGAGGGCAAGATCGCCAGCCGGTCTCTGAAGCCGCGCCGCGTAATATTCCGCGATCAGGTCCAGCCGCGCCTCGCAGGCTCTTCCACTGTGATGATCGAGAACCACCGCCGCTTGCGGGACGTAATCCAGTATCGTTTCCAGACCATCGTGAAAGAGCGGCAACCAATGTTCCATGCCCACGTGCCGCCGCCCCGCAGAGACGGCCTCGTAAAGCGGATCGTCGCCCTCGACGGCTCCAAACAATGCGCGATAGGCAGAGCGGAAGCGGACGACCGAGGCTTCATCAAGACGGACTTCGCTGACCGGCTTGAGCGGCACCAACTCGCACCTGCCAGTTGTCCGCTGGGTCGCCGGATCGAACAGGCGGATGCTTTCGACCTCGTCTCCGAAGAAGTCGAGACGAACCGGTTCCGCCAATCCTGGCGGAAATATGTCGATGATGCCGCCGCGGACCGCGTACTCCCCCGCCTCCACCACAGTCTCGGAGCGAATATATCCACACAGCTGGAGGAACCCCAGAAGACGCTCGGGATCCAGCCGATTGCCCGCTTGTATTGGGAGCACGGCATCGGCGAACACCGAGCGCGGCGGCACCCGTTGGAGCACTGCCGAGACGGTAGTCAAGAGAATCCAATCACCCGTTTCGACATCGTCCTGTAACAGACGCGTCAGCGTGTTGATCCGGCGACTGACGATTTGAGAGTTGGGGGACACTCGGTCATAGGGCAGACAGTCCCATGCAGGAAGATCCAGCTGTTCCAGATCCGGACGGAAGAAAGCCAATGAATCGCTCATCCGCGCGAGCCGGGCATCGTCCGGGAGTACGACAATCACTCCTCGGTCAAGAGCATCCGAGATCTCACCGATCAGCAGCGCATCAAGCCCCTCGGGCGCCCCGCAGAGCTGGAGACGGCCGGGGGTCGCTAACAGATCAAGGCTTACCTTCAATCGGCTACTGTACGAACTTGAAATTCTGCATCATCCTCATGACCGGGTGATCGAGCTCTGGCGGTACCGGCTGCTTGCGCAAGATCCATTTGTAAAGGTCGATGTCATCGTTGTTCATAAGCAACGCTTCGAGCCAATCGACATCGTCATCGCTCAATGCGCTGAGGTGACGGTCGGCAAAACTCCCGATCAGCAGATCGTTCTCCTTCATGCCCGTGTGATGGCATCGGAATAGGACGCGCTTTCTCTGAATTTCCTTGTCCTTCGGCATTTGTCCCTCATCGACGTTTGCATAGGATATAACGGTCCCGATCCTCACTGTCAGCCGCCTTGCTGTTTGCATGCGTCCCGAGATTCTGTTCCCATTGTTTGCCAGCGTACGCTCCCTGCCGGGGGTTGGACCGAAAGTTGCGCCGGCCGTCGAGCGCGTTGCGGGGCCGCGTGTTGTCGATCTGCTGTGGCATCTGCCGAGTGGTACGATCGATCGGCGCTACGCGCCGACCATCGCGGAGGCGGAGCCGGGCCGGATCGCTACGCTCACCCTCCGGGTAGAACGGCATCTACCGCCGCCAACGCCACGACAGCCGTACAAAATCCTCTGTTCCGATGGCAGCGGCTTTCTCACCTTGGTATTTTTTCACGCGCATCGCGATTATCTGGAGCGGATTCTTGCACCGGGTTCCACCCGGGTCATTAGCGGCCTGATCGAGGCGTACGGGGCTGAGCGGCAGATGACGCACCCGGATCATGTGGTCCCTCTGAACCAGCGGGACAGCCTTCTCACGATCGATCCGGTATACGGGCTGACCGCCGGACTCACGGGAAGGATGCTCAGCAAGATCATCCGTTGCGCAGTCGATCGCGCGCCAAATCTCGATGAGTGGCTGGACCCCGCTATGCGCCAAACGAAAGGATGGCCAAGTTGGCGCCAAGCGATCCAACTTGCTCACGCTCCGGATCATGAAAGCGGAGCCTCCCCCACCGCTCTGCATCGCAGCCGCCTTGCCTACGACGAAATTCTTGCTAACCAGCTGGCTCTCGCCATCGTTCGCAAACGCTTTCGCTATGGTGCCGGCCGGTCGATCCGCAGTAATGGGCGTCTGATCACTCGGGCGCTCGAAATTCTCTCCTTTCAGCTGACGCCATCACAGCAACAGGCGCTTGCAGAGATTTCCGCCGACATGGCTTCCGAACGGCGGATGCTGAGGTTGCTGCAGGGGGATGTCGGCAGCGGAAAGACGGTGGTGGCCGCTCTTGCCATGCTGGCCGCAGTTGAATGCGGCGCACAGGCAGCACTCATGGCACCGACCGAGATTCTCGCCAAACAACATATGACGACGCTGGCACCGCTGGCTACCGCTGTGAAGGTGCCGATTGCGCTGTTGACCGGGCGCGACAAGGGTCGTGCCCGCAATCTGGTCCTATCTGATCTTGCTTCTGGTCGTCTGGGCATGGTCGTCGGCACCCATGCGCTGTTTCAGGACAGCGTGACGTTCAAGGACTTAGCGCTGGCCGTGATTGACGAGCAGCATCGATTCGGCGTTCACCAACGCCTCGATCTGACGGGGAAAGGCCACAACGTTGACGTCTTGGTGATGACCGCGACGCCGATCCCGCGGACCCTGTTGCTGACGAGCTACGGCGATATGGACGTCTCCCGCATTACCGGAAAACCGCCCGGGCGGCAGCCGATCACCACCCGTACAATCTCGCTCGACCGCATCGACGAAGTCACGGCCGCAATCGGACGAAGTCTCGCAACCGGCACCAAGGCCTACTGGGTTTGTCCCCTCGTCGAGGAGTCGGAAGCGCTTGATGTGGCCGCTGCGGAAGAGCGGTACCAGCACCTGCGCAGCTTATTCGGCAATCGTGTCGGGTTGGTGCACGGGCGGATGAAGGGGGCGGAGAAGGATGCCGTCATGGCCGCCTTCACCAACGGAGGTGTCGACCTTCTCGTCGCCACCACCGTCATCGAAGTGGGCGTCGACGTGCCTGCCGCCACAGTCATGGTTATCGAACATGCCGAGCGGTTCGGACTGGCTCAGTTGCACCAGTTACGGGGGCGCATCGGCCGGAGCCATCGACCATCGACCTGCCTGCTCCTTTATCTACCCCGGTTGGCCGAAACCGCACGGGCGCGGCTTTCCATCATGCGTGAAACCGATGACGGTTTCCGGATTGCCGAGGAGGATTTGAAGTTAAGAGGGGCTGGTGAAGTGCTGGGTACACGGCAAAGCGGCATGCCGGGCTTCCGCCTCGCCGACCTTTCCTGCCACGCCGAGTTGCTGACGATGGCACGAGACGACGCCCGCCGCATCGTCGAGAGCGATCCCGTTCTCGCTTCTCCGCGCGGCAAGGCGCTTCGAGTTCTCCTTTACCTTTTCGAGCGTGACGCGGCGGTGCGCTACCTGCGATCCGGTTGAAGGTTCGCCGGCATCAAGCCGCCACCTACTCGGCGGCGACCCGGATGGCGGAACATGCGACAGAAGCTGAGCCGCCTAGCGGTACTTTCGAAGCGGCGGCAAGCTCTCGCCATCCTGTCTCGTGAGGCGCTCGCTGGGGCGTTAGCGGAGACTGCACTGCCGACATCGGCGCATGCATCTCCGCCATCCTGCTCCCGGGGTGCGGGATCATTATCTCTCCGCGGCGAAAGGACAAGTTGTATAAAGCCCAGTAGGAGCGGCTTCGCGACCCCCTCAGGGGAAACCGCCTTGCAATGGAAGATGCCGAATAGAACTGCTTGTATGCCCTCAGGCATCCCTGTTCCAGCTGCTCGCGCGTCAATCCCGAAGGCTCGAACACGACGCTGCGCTGGTCATAGGCATTCCAGTCGAAGTTCGTCAGACGCCCGTCCTTCAACATCTCGTACCACGTAATGGTCCCAGGATACGGTGTCATGATCGAATAGGCGCACGCATCGAAGTTCGCATCAAGGTTAAAGGCAACAGTTTCGTCAAAAATTGATGGGGATTCTCCATCAAGACCAAACATAAATAATCCAAATACAAGAATTCCATACCCTTGTATTTTCTCAATCAGCTCTCTATATCTCTCTAGGCTATATTGATTTTTATTTGGCGTCTCTGTTCTTCTGCATGATATTGGCTCAAAGCCAAGGTTGAGCATATAACAGCCGCTTTCCGCCGCCACCTTCAAGAGCACGTCGTTGTCGGCTTCTCGTGTGTTGACGCTGGCCTGCCAGCGGATATCCCGATCCTTCAACCCGCGCATCAGTTGCGCTGCTCGCTTCGGGGCTCCGAAGAAATCCGCCTCATTCAATGAGATCGTTCTGGCGCCACTGGCGTCGATCTCGCGCATCACCTCCTCAATGGGGCGGTAACGGAACTTCAAGCCATGCATAACATGTTCGGTACAGTACGCGCATGCATGGTGGCACCCACGCGACGTCTGAATTTGTGCAGTGTTGACGTACCGGTTTGTCTTGATGAGGTCGTAGCGCGGGATCGGCAGGCCGACCATCGAATGGAGGCGCTCAGCTTTGTAGATGCCTCCAATGCTGCCATCATCCAGATCTTCAAGCACCTTCGCCATCACGAATTCGGCTTCACCGACGACCACGGCGTCGGCATGCTGCAACGCCTCCTCCGGCATGAAGCTCGCGTGAACCCCACCCATCACGACGGGGACACCGCGGCGACGAAATTCATCGGCGATCTGGTAGCCGCGCTTGACATAGGACGTCATCGCGGAAATGCCGACAAGGTCCGCTTTGGTGGCGAAGTCGATCGGCTCCACATTCTCATCGATAAGAATGACTTCATAACGGTCTTGCGGAATCAGCGCAGCGACGGCGAGCAACCCCGCAAGAGGCGAGTTCAAAGCTTTTTTCGCGAGTGCTGGCCGGGCTGTAAAAGGCCGAGCCGCCGGATTGACCAGAAGTATCCGTCGTGTCGTCATTAGCCCCGCCTCTGCCAGCGTCCATTGTTGGGCGCGCTTGTTCGACTGGCAAACCTGATTACACTGGAATTACCGGGATCAACGAGGCGAAAAAACAAAAAGTTCCGCAACTCGGGCCCGACTCCGTTGATCGTGCTGCAGATGAGACTTTTCTGCCACCACGAGGATACTTCTCGGCGGTAGACCCGCTTCGGGGAGATGCTTTTTTAACCGTCTACCTGTGAATCGGAAACCGGCGTGCGGCTAACCGACGTGGCGCCGCCGGTCGTGGTCCCAGCCGCACTGCTTTCCGGATCTGAAGTGGCGGGTACCCGCGGAAAGAGTTGCTCCGCAACCGGACGACGATCCGGCGGTGTGACAATCCCACCTGAAATGACCATCTTGATCGCTTCCTCGACACTCATGCTGAGAGGAACCAAATCTTTTTTCGGCACAAAAAGAAGAAAACCGGAAGTCGGGTTGGGGGTCGTCGGCAAGAAAACATTGATCATCTCCTGCGCGGTTAAGTTTTGTACCTCGCCTTCTGTGCGGCCGGTAATGAACGCAATGGCCCACAGGCCAGGTCGGGGGTATTCCACCAGGACTGCCTGACGGAATGCCGCTGACTGCTGGGCGAGGATCGTCTCGATGATCTGTTTCAAAGCACCGTAGACGCTTCGAATTACCGGCATCCGCGCAAGCAAGGTATCGTACACCCTGATAAGGGTCCGGCCGACAAAACCGGCAGTGACCGCGCCAATCAGAGTGAGCATGACCAACAGGATGACCACCCCGACCCCCGGCAAGGCGAACGGCAAGTAGTTTCCCGGATTGTAGCGGTCCGGGATCAACGGGTTGATTGCAGCGTCGATGAAACTGATGATCAACCAAGAGATGTAAATCGTAATGGAAATGGGTGCTGTTACCAAAACGCCTGCGAGAAAATATGCTCGCAGGCGCCCCATGATTCCCTTGTGTGACTCCCGATGCCGCGAGTCATCCGCGCTCAACGAAGAAGAACCCGTTTTCAACCAGGAAGATTTTCCAGGGTCCTCGGCCGACCCGCTGCTATCCTGCAGCCAGTTCTCGCGATCACTCATGTGTTGGACAACTGCTCACGATCTGTCTCGTCGGGTGGCAGAATCAGTCACCCCGCCCAGCGGCGCTGCGACAAAGAGCGATCGATTATGGTCACCCTCGTCCGGCTCGCGAAGGAATTGTATAAGAGCCCACCATTAAGAGAAAGCGGAAGGAAGTGGGCCGGTGCAGGAACTTCAAAGACGCAACCCTCAACATCCGCTCGTCGGCATTGGCGTGGTCGTCCTGCGCCACAGACAAGTGTTGCTGGTGCGCCGCGCCAATCCACCGAGAGCCGGTGAGTGGAGCCTCCCTGGCGGCCTTCAGCATGTTGGCGAGACGATCGCGCAAGCAGGGCTTCGTGAAGTCAAGGAAGAGACCAATGTCGACATCCGGGTGTGGGGTGTGGTTGATGTCGTCGACCTGATCGAATACGAGGACACGGGAACCAAGCTAAGCTACCATTTCACGCTGGTTGAACTGCTCGCCACGTGGCTGAGTGGCGAGATCATTGCAGGCGAAGACGCTGCCGATGCCGTATGGGTCGATCTTGACCGGCTTTCGTTGATGCAGATGTGGAAGGAAACCGTTCGGATCATCGACTTGGCACAAAAAATGTGGACAGATGGCAGCCATCCTTGGTGGACGTGAAGACATCAGTTTTGGTCAGCGAACGCCGCACCATCCCACAAACGTCGATTGAGGCACACGATCCCTTCCTTGAACTTTCGAAAGAGAACAGGGCCATGACCAAAACCGTGTTCGTCTCGATCTCCTGCGCCGACCGGCTCGGGCTGATTGCCGCCATCAGCGGGTGCCTGTTCGACCTCGGCGGTAATCTCGGCGATACCACGTTCGCCGTTCTCGGTGGCGCCGCCGACTTCGATTCTGTGGTCGAACTGCCCGATGATTGCTCGCCAGAACACGTTGAAAGCACGCTTCGTGCCTTATCGGAACTCGCCGATGCGGATATATCGGTTCAGGCTTTCACGTTATCGCCCGTACACGCAACCTCGGCTCAGGTCACGCATCGAATTACCGTCAGTGGTGGCGATCGCCCGGGGCTCGTTGCGCGTCTCAGCGAGGTCTTCGTCGAGTTCGGAGCCAACATCGTGCGCCTTAACGCCGAACGCATTCCATCGCCGGCAGGGTCCGTCTATGGTGTGATCATGGCGGTTCATATCCCGACACACACGACCGACTCTTGCCTTGCCACCGTTGCCAATACCGCCGGAAGTCTTGGTCTCACATGTCACTGGCAAGCGATGTGATGCGGCTTTGCGCTGTCTCCCAACGATCTGACTCTTGACCAGATAACCGAGATGGTCCCGTCGTGACATCAGCGCTCGCCCCTGTTAAGAAGAATAAACGTAAGACCTTCAAGGGCAACGAATTTTGCCTCGTCCGGCGGACGCGATGCGCTTGCCGACGCGAGCGTGCGGGGATGGCGGTAACGTGAACGATTTCCTGTCTGTCGGCATGTCATGATCAAGCTGTCATGGTCTCCTCCCTGATTGGCCGGTTGCAAAAAGTTGTTTCTGGCGTGCGAAGGGATGAGCCGCACTTGCATTGCCCTCAGCGTATCTCCTTGGCTGCATGTTCGGTCGCTCCACCCGCCCCCGGTTCCATGAAGGCAATGAATTTTGCCATCGCGCTGCTGCTCATCCTCGTTGCTTTTTGCACAGTGCCGCTCATTGCCCTGCGCGCGGCCCAGGCTCAAATCATCGCCGACATCTCGGATCACCTAATTGCCGTCACCACCGGATTCTCAGGCGCCGAGCTGCTGTTGTTCGGTGCTGCCGAGAGAGGCACTGTGGTGGTGGTGGTACGCGGCCCCCGTGGACCCTTTGTTGTTCGGCGCAAGGCGCGGGTTGCAGGCATTTGGATCAACCGAGCCGAGATGACCTTCAAGAATGTGCCGCGCTATTACGCAATTGCTTCAAGCGAACCTTTGGACACTATTCCTGCCGCGGTTCGGGCACGTCACGAAATGGGCGTCGACGCGCTGAATATTCAAGCGCCTCAGAATGAGCGACCGGAGCGGATTGCCCGCTACCGTCAGGCGCTGATCCGCAACATGCAGAATGACAACCTGTACTACCGGGAACCGGCGCGCGTGAATTTTCTTGGCGCCCAGCTGTTTCGCGTGGATGTCTGGTTTCCGGCCAATGCGCCGGTGGGGCTCTATGAGGTCTCTGTCTATCTCGTTCAGGACGGCGACGTCATTAGTGCGCAAAGCAGCCCCTTGCATGTCAGCAGACTGGGTTTCGAGGCATGGATCTTCGACTTTGCGCATCGGCGTCCCTTGTTCTATGGTGTCCTTGCCATTGTGCTCGCAGTGATGGCAGGATGGGCAGCGAGCGTCATTTTCCGCAAAGAGTAGGCCGTGGGCTCTTACCCTAGTCAGGAGGATCACCGCACTGAAGCGGAGCCTCCCGAACCTTCCTCGCAACCGGCCACCCGGACGTTCCTTTGCGTCGTCGACGAAAGCGAGGAACTTCATCAAGCGCTACGGTACGCTTGCCGCCGGGCCAGAAGCACGCGCGGGCGGGTCGCCTTGCTCTATGTTATTGAACCGGTCGAATTCCAGCACTGGATGGCGGTCAGCCACCTGATGGAAGAGGAACGCCGGGAACAGGCAGAGGAAATGCTACAGGTGGTGGCCTCGGTCGTCCAAAAGCTGTCCGGTGCAATGCCAGTCGTCTACATTCGCGAGGGCAAACTGACGGATACGTTGATGAAGCTGATCGAGGAGGAACCCCACTTCTCGATCCTCGTCGTCGGCGCATCGGCGGGGGGAGAAGGTCCGGGCCGCTTGATCAATTATGTGATGAAGCGAGTTGGCAAGCTCCCGATCCCGATCACGATCGTTCCCGGCGGCCTGTCCGATGAAGAAATCGACGCGATTAGCTGACGAGGCAGACGTTTAAGCCGTCAACCGTGGTTCGCCGGGGCGAAGTGCGTGGATAGCAGCGGCATAATCGTCACGCTGAAACACGGCGGTGCCGGCCACCAGGACATCGGCACCGGCCCCGACGACGGCCGGTGCAGTTTCCTCATTGACGCCGCCATCCACTTCCAGCTCGATCGGACGATCGCCAATCATTTTACGGATGCGGCGAATTTTTTCCAGCTGCGCCGGAATGAAACTTTGGCCACCGAAGCCCGGGTTGACTGACATCACCAATATCAAATCGAGACGGTCGAGGACATGCTCGATCACGGCTTCCGATGTCGCCGGGTTCAATGATACTCCTGCTTTCTTGCCAAGCCCCCGGATGACCTGGAGGCTCCGGTCGAGATGAAGGTCGGCTTCCGCGTGGACGGTGATGATGTCCGCGCCAGCGGCGGCGAACTCGGCGAGGTAGGGTTGAGCGGGATTGATCATCAGGTGGACGTCAAACGGTTTGGCGGTCCAGGGACGGATCGCGCGAAGCACAACCGGTCCAAAGGTCAAGTTCGGGACGAAATGTCCATCCATGACATCGACATGGACGTAATCACATCCGGCGGTATCAATGGCACGCACCTCCTCGCCAAGACGCGCAAAATCGGCCGAAAGGATCGATGGGGCAACCTTGACTTTGCCAGACGTCGGCATCGGATCAGGCGGCTTCACCTGTATACGAGCCGCTGCAGGCTTCGCTGTTCAACATTGCGCGACGCAAGAGCCGCTGCTGCGCGGCAACCACGTTCACCGCCGATCCGCTCCAGGCTTTCAAGGCTTGATCCTGAAGAGCCCGGCCATAGGAGAAGCTGAGAGTCCAGGGATGCGGGCCGAAGCGGGCGTTCATTGCATTCAGGTGCTCCGTCGCCCGCTCGCTGCTCTGGCCGCCGGAAAGAAACACAATCCCCGGCACCGCCGCCGGCACCTTCCGCCTCAGGCAATGAAGCGTCCGCTCGGCCACCTCATCGACCGTCGCCTGATAATCACAGTCCTTGCCGGCAAGCACCATGTTGGGCTTGAGCAACATGCCTTCCAGCACGACCCGCTGCTCGAACAATTCATCGAAGACGGCATGAAGAACGCGCCTCGTGACGTCCTCGCACACGTCGATGTCGTGACGCCCATCCATCAGCACTTCCGGCTCCACGATCGGCACCAGCCCCCCCTCCTGACAGAGGGCGGCGTAGCGTGCCAGCGCATGGGCATTGGTCGCGATTGCGGTCGCGGTTGGAAGCCCGTCAGCAATAGCAATCACCGCACGCCATTTGGCGAACCGAGCACCGAGATCGCGGTACTCGGCGATTCGCTCCCGCAGCCCATCAAGACCCTCCGTCACTGTCTCTCCCGGACAGCCGGCAAGCGACTTAGCGCCGGTATCGACCTTGATGCCGGGAATGATATGCTGCTGTCTCAACACCTCAACGAAGGGGATTCCGTCAGCGGCTGATTGCCGGAGCGTCTCGTCATGAAGGATCACGCCGGAGATGTACCGGCCCAGGTGCGGCGTCGTGAGCAGCATCTCCCGGTAGCTTTGCCGCGTTTCGTACGACGAGTCGACGCCAACCGACCCCAGCCGCTTGGTGATTGTGCCGGTGCTCTCGTCCGCGGCCAGAATTCCCTTTCCCGTCTTGACCAGAGATTGGGCTGTTTCCTCCAGTTCCGCGCGTGTCATTGTGCGTCAATCCTCGTCCAGCACGCCGGCTCTAGCCGACGACGTCGATTCCGAACCGGGAAGCCGGCCGACGGTCAGCAACCCGCCTTCGTGCCACCGCCTCCCTGGCCTTGGCAACGACATTTTCTGCCGTAATCCCGAAGTACTTGAACAAGACCGGGGCCGGTGCAGAAAGGCTGAAATCCTTCAGTCCAATGAAGATCCCGTTCTCGCCGATATATTTATCCCAGCCGGGAGAGATTGCCGCCTCGACAGCAAGCCGGATGCCGTGCGGCCAGCGCGGACCCAGAACCTCCTGCCGATATTTCTCCGGCTGCATGTCGAACAACTCCCAACACGGCATCGAAACCACGGCGGTCGCAATTCCTTCCGCCTGCAGCATCTCCCGGGCGGCAACCGCGACATGCACCTCCGAACCGGTCGCGAGCAGTGTCACCTCACGCTCACCACCGTCCGCCTCGTGCAACACGTAAGCGCCGCGGGCACACAGGTTGACGCTGACGTGCTCGGTCCGAACCGCCGGCACCGCCTGCCGGGTCAAAGCGAGACATGAAGGTACATCGTATTCAGTCAAGGCGATTACCCAGCATTCGAATGTCTCCACCGCGTCAGCGGGACGGAACACAAGCAGATTGGGCATCACCCGCAAGCTTGCCAGCGTTTCGGAAGGGTGATGGGTCGGCCCGTCTTCGCCCACGCCGATCGAGTCGTGGGTGAGAACATAGATCACGCGCTGCTTCATCAGCGCGGACATCCGGATCGCCCCGCGCATATAGTCGGCAAAAACCAGGAACGTGCCGCCGTAGGGAATGAACCCCCCATGAAGGGCCATGCCGTTCATGATCGCGGCCATCGCATGCTCGCGAACACCATAATGAATGTAGCGGCCGGTGAAATCGCCGGGCCTGATATCAACGGTGTGCGAGGTCTGGGTAAAGACCGAGTCCGAAAGATCCGCCGAACCGCCGATAATCTCGGGAAATGTAGCAGTCAGGATCTCCAGGGCTTGGCCCGATGCTTTCCGCGTTGCCCACTTTGGCTGCTCGCCGGCAAGCCTGTGCTTGAACTCGTTCAGCGGGACCTGCCAGTTCGGGGCTAGGCGTCCGCCGCTGGTTCGGTTGAACTCGGCCCGTTTGGCTTCATCAAGCGCCGCAAACCGCTGCTCCCAGCCCTCCCGCTCCGGAACACTGCGCAGCGCCGCCGCGCGCCAAGCCTTGAGGATATGCTGCGGCACGACGAAAGGAGGATAGGGCCAGTTCAGCGTTCTCCGAACGCCGGCAACTTCTTCTTCTCCCAGCGGCGCGCCATGGGTCGCAGACGTACCCGCCTTTGTCGGTGCCCCCTTTCCGATGGTCGTTCGGCAGGCGATCAGGGACGGCTTGTCAGACATTCTCGCCTTGGCGATCGCTTCGGCAACCGCAATTGGATCGTCCCCGTCAACCGTTTGGGCATCCCAGCCGGACGCCTCGAACCGCGCCAGTTGATTGTCGCCGGTGGTCAAAGAGGTGGGCCCATCGATAGAAATCCGGTTGTCGTCCCACAGCACGATCAACTTGGCGAGACGATAGAAGCCAGCAAAGGAGATGGCTTCCTGACTGAGGCCTTCCATCAAACAGCCGTCGCCAACAACACAATAGGTGTAATGATCGACGATCTCGTCCCCCCACCGCGCCTGACGAAGACGCTCGGCCAGGGCCATCCCGACCGCGTTGGCCAAACCCTGGGCGAGCGGCCCGGTGGTAGTTTCTATGCCGCGAGCAGCCCCGTACTCCGGATGGCCCGGCGTCTTTGAATTCAACTGGCGAAAGTTTTTGATCTCGTCGATCGTAATGTCTTCAAACCCTGTCAGATAGAACAGCGAATACAGCAACATCGAGCCGTGGCCGGCCGAGAGGATAAAGCGGTCGCGATCTTCCCACTCAGGCTTTTTGGGATCGTATTTCAGGAACTGCTGCCACAGAACGGTCACGACATTGGCCATTCCCATTGGCAACCCCGGATGCCCCGACTGCGCGCGTTCGACGGCATCGGCCGACAGGATCCGAATGGCATTGACCATTTCTTCATGACTTGCCAGCGGTTCGGTCCCCGGCCCAACCTCTGCCTCGGCAACAGAACTCTGGCTTCTTAAGTTCATCAGTGGCGTCTCCTCAGCTGACATGGTGCGCCAATGCCGCATTCATGAGGTAGTGAGTAATCAGCAGCTGCGACAATGCCAAAGGATGGCTGCGGCGAATCTTCGCCTCGCCGTCATAAAATGCTCCCAGCAGAGCATCAGGATTCCTCGTCGTCGGAATGAGGTTCCACAGTCTTTCCTTCATCTGCTCGGCATGCCGGTCCTCGATCAGCCCTAGAATATGCAGAACGTCGACAGGCCGTCCGTCGACATCTCGCGACAACTCAAGTCGAAAGCCCTCGTCAGCGCCAATTTCCAGCACCGGGGTCAAATCGAGATGGGGCAGGGTCGGCCGCAGAACATGAGCGGCATTGAGGCCTGTGCCGATTTCATCCGGATTGCTGTCCGGCGGATAAAAGCCGATCACCATGTCTGCAAACGCCCGCTGCGGCACAATATAGCGCTCACTGTCTCTGTTCAGAGCCTCCAGAGACGCCATCACCTGTTCAACGGTATAGCCGCCCAGAGTTGTGTCGCGCTGAAATTTCCACTTCAGGCGAAGTTGCTCCTTTGGCTCTAGATACAACTTGACGTCGTATGCATCCCGCAGCGCAGGCGTTGCATAGCCGAGACCGCCCTCTAGAATGATGAACGGCTTAGGCGCGACATACTCCGGCGCCTCTAGCGTTCCTCCGTTATGATTATAGATGGGTTTCAGCACCGGCGCCCCGGACCTTAGCAGTGCCACGTGCTGTTCAAGAATATCGAGGTAATTGCATTCGGGATCGTGAGGCGTGATTCCCGACTTTGCCCGCTCGGCGCGGGCAAATTTGTGGTAATCGTCAACGCAAATCACGAGAGTCCGCTCGCGCCCCAGAACTTCCGCGAGACCCGCGGCCATCGTGCTCTTGCCGGTACCGGAATCACCGACGATGCCGATAATGACCGGCTTAGATGCCGCAGAGAAATCCGGTTGCAGAAAATGATGTTGGGATGGGGAGCCAAGCGACATCGAAAGCCTGATCACTGGGTTGGTGTTGCGTGGCGCTTCAGCCGCCTCTTTCGGAACACTCGCGCGAGCGTCTCACTAGATACCGCAAAGCTGCAGGTTTGGAAACCCTGGCTGCCAAGCAGCAGCCAGCGCTGGCGACGCGCGGATTATGTGGGGCGAGAGATGGGATTTGAACCCACGACCCCCTGGACCACAACCAGGTGCTCTAACCAACTGAGCTACTCCCGCCACTGAGCGCCTGAAATAAGCCCAGGTTACGATCGGGTCAAGCACGGCCCTCGGCCGTGAGGGCGCGTCTTTGTCAATTTGGAAAGGCGCCTCCAGCAGCCCGGGACCTGCGGCGGCGCCTCACGCTTGTTCTGCCTCATGCTTCCTCTGGCGACGGCGCGGAACTGCGACACCCCGACAGAGCTTGCTCCCGAACCTGCAGTTGATCTTGCAGCCGCTCGACCTGAACCCGAAGCGCTCGCAACTCCATCAAGATATCATGGCGCTCATCGCTGGCGTGCGCTTCGGTTTTTGCCTGCTCTGCTTCGTGCTGCGACTGCATTGCGCTGACAACCACGGCAATGAACAGGTTCAATACGGTAAAGGTGGCGATCAAAATGAACGGCACGAAGAACATCCAGGCGTACGGATAGACTTCCATCACCGGGCGGACAATGCCCATCGACCAGCTCTCCAGAGTCATGATCTGGAACAGGGAGTACAGGCTGGCAGGAATCGATCCGAACCACTCAGGAAATGCGGAGCCGAATATCTTCGTCGCCATCACTGCCATGACGTAGAAAATCAGCCCAAGCAAGGCAACGATGGAACTGATGCCCGGAATAGCGGACAGCAATGCCTGGACGACCATGCGCATCTTCGGCACCGCTGAAATGATTCGAAGCACCCGGAGAACCCGCAATGCTCGCAGAACGGCAAAGCCTGACGTTGCGGGTGCCAGGGCAAGGCCAACAACCAAGAAGTCAAAGATATTCCACGGTTCGCGAAAGAACCGAAACCCATGCGCAAACATTCTCGCAAGGATTTCCGCAACGAAGATCGACAACATCACCCGATCCGCGGCGAGCAGCAAAGAACCCGCGACCTCCATTGCCGTCGGCGAGGTCTCCAGCCCAAGGGTGATCGCGTTCAAAATGATGATGGCCATGATCGCCTTTTGAAACCGAGCCGACTCGACAATCATTCCCACCCGTGCCCTCACGCGGGCGATCTGCGAATCCCCCACCTCCTCCTTCTGTCCGGGTACCGGATCTGCCTCAATGTGACCGTCCGTCATGTCACCTGTCCCACCCTTTGCGCAGTGCCGCAGTTCATCATGCCACTCTTCATCCTGCTGCTGCATTGGAGCCGTCCTACTCCTGCTGCGGAATGCGCGCATGCCGCATATATCGCCGATACGCCTTGGCGCAATGGGTTGTCGGCGTGGGGCCGCTTGTGTCGGCTGGCGACACCACAATGACACAGGGGCGGGTTTCGACCGGGTTCTTGCGCTACATTGTATCTTCTTTAGCTCGGGTACAGGAGGAAGCCGACTGTGGAAACCACGTCTATTTCCAGAACCGCTCTCAAAGTATCGCGGATCGGTCTCGGCACATGGGCGATCGGCGGGTGGATGTGGGGAGGCACCGACGAGGCCGAGTCGATTGCCACGATTCGCACCGCTGTCGACTGCGGCATCACGCTGATCGATACCGCGCCTGTCTATGGATTTGGCCGCTCGGAAGAAACTGTCGGCCAGGCGCTGGCGGACGGCGGCTTGAGAGACAAAGTCGTGATTGCCACCAAGTGTGGCCTCGACTGGGTGCAGGATGAGGGAAAACCGTACCGAAATGCTTCCCGGCAGCGGATCTTCAAGGAGGTCGAGGATTCGCTGCGGCGTCTGCGCACAGATGTCATCGACATCTATCAGGTTCATTGGCCGGATTTAGAGACATCCATGGCAGAAACTGCCGACGTCATGAAAGAACTTCACGCGCAGGGCAAGATCAAGGCGATCGGCGTCAGCAATTTTTCTCCTGAACAGATGAAGGAGTTTGCAGATGTCGCGCCACTTCACGTGGCTCAGCCTCCTTTCAACCTGTTCGAGCGGGAAATTGAAAACGATATCCTCCCCTACTGCCGCACCAATGAGATCACGACCCTGACCTATGGCGCTTTGTGCCGAGGACTGCTCTCGGGAAGAATGACAGCATCCACTACCTTTGCGGGTGACGACTTGCGCACCTTCGATCCCAAGTTCCAGCAGCCGCGCTACAGCGAGTACCTTGCGGCGGTCGAACGCCTTGACGCGTTTGCCAGAACGGCCTTCAATAAGCAGGTCATTCATCTCGCTCTGCGTTGGGTTCTAGACCAGCCCGGTGTAAGCACGTGTTTGTGGGGTGCCCGTCATCCGGGTCAACTTGAGCCGGTCAGCGAGATCATGGGTTGGACGCTCGACACCAGTGCCATGGCGGAAATCGACAGGATTCTCGAGCAAACGATTTCCCGACCGATTGGGCCGCAGTTCATGGCGCCGCCAACGAAACGGCTGGTGAGGTAGCCGGATGAGATGGCAAACCGACCTTCAAAAAATAATTCGGAGTGGGACAAGAAACATCTTGCCTGGATAACCCTTTTGGGTCATAAAGGGGTTGTCCCGCGAGCGTCCTGAGCGACCGGGGCGGAGCCTTCGAGGCTCTCCTTTCGCGGTCGCTCTTGACCTCCTCCTACCCAAACTTGAACCGCCCCTTTCTGGGGCGGTTTTTTTGTGCGCAGGCGCCATCGCCGCGATCGAGCGCAACATCGCCAATGCTCAGAATTTTCTGGTGGCGCCACATCAACCGGATGAAGTCACCTTCCATGAAGATCCGCCCTTATCACGTTGCCGACGCCCCCCATCTCGCGAGGCTTTATCGACACTCCGTCATGGTTCTTGGTCTTCGCGATTATTCGTTTCGACAGGTTGAAGTCTGGGCTTTATTCGGCAGCCATCCGCGACGCTTCCATGAGAGGATTGCGGACGGTCGCGCCAGATTGGTTGCGGCCGATGATTGGGATTGCCCGACCACATTTGCCGACCTGACGCAAGATGGACACCTTGATTTCCTCTATTGTTCTCCGGATGTGGCGGGTAGAGGCGTCGGCTCGATTGTATATGACGAGTTGGAAAAGACCGCGCGGAAACGCGGGATCGCTCGCTTGACTTCGCAGACCAGTGAAGGCGCGCAGCGCTTCTTCCGGAAAAAAGGCTTCATGGTGACGGAAAAACGCGAGCTCAGGATCTCCGGGATTCGCATACACACCTGCGCGATGGAGAAAACGTTGGCTAACGGCGAAGGGACCTGAGCCCGCAAACAGAAGCCTGCCTCATCGTCATGCCGTTCACCCGGGAACAGGCGGGGCAAGAGGCGTCGATGCTGGATCGCCCTCCAACCGCTCCCTTGGCCGCGGGACAACACGAATATCAACGAACACGTTCGAATGCGCGACCATGCTTCCGCTGTCCCAGTCGATGGCGTTGGCCTCGTTCCACATCTCCGGGGGCAAGGCAACGAGTTGTTGTGGCTGCGCACCGTTGCCGACAAAGCCGCACGCCCCAAGATCCCCCTTGCAAAGACGTTGCCGGACCGACTCCCGCGCTTCCTCGAGAAGGAATCCCTGCTCCTGCCATGCTTCCGCAAGCGCCTGCAGGCGGCTAATGCTCTCAATCCGATCAAACAACGGACTGCGGGGGTCGATCTGGAGACGGTGGCAGTCCTTGAGAACGCGAGCACGCGTTTCCGCCCAGTGGCGGCCGATCTCCGAGGTCTCTACCACCTCGGCCAATGTCATCCCGCTCCGCCACACCTCATAAGGAGTCAACGACATTGTCCGCCGCAACGCGCCGACGGAGCGGCAACGGGATCAGCCCCGCACCTCCGCAAGGAACCGCTCGATCAGCGCAACCATGTCATCTCTCATGGACTCGTGAGCCAGTGCGAAGGCGATGTTGGCTTCCACGAAGCCCAACTTGTTGCCGCAATCAAAGCGCCGACCTTCAAAACGGACCGCATGCAACGGTAGCCGCTCGAGGGTTGTCGCGATCGCATCCGTCAGCTGAATCTCGCCACCCGCCCCCGGCTTCTGATTCTCAAGCGCCTGAATTACGTCCGGCTGCAGGATGTAGCGGCCAATCACTGCTAGGGTGGAGGGGGCCCGCTCCGGCGACGGTTTCTCGACAATTCCCCGAACCTCAGTGACCGCCGCGCTCTCATCAGTGACATCAACAATGCCGTAGCGGGAGGTATGCTCTCGTGGCACCGACTCAACTGCGACCACGTTGCCCCCCGTCCGCTGATAGACCTCCAGCAGCTGCTTCATGCAGGGAGTCTTGCACAACATCAAGTCGTCCGGAAGAAGCACCGCCACCGGTTCGCTGTTGATCAGGTTCGATGCGCACCAAATCGCATGCCCGACCCCGAGCGGGACTGATTGACGCACGTAGGCATACTGCCCGGGATCGAGGGAGGCTTCCTGGACCGCCTCCAGCGCATCGCTCTTTCCTTTCTCTTCCAACGCATCCTGGAGATGGACACGCTCGTCAAAATGCTGCTCGATGGCTTTCTTATCGGGCCCGATGACGAAGATCAGTGTCTCGATCCCTGCCGCCAACGCCTCCTCAACAGCATATTGGATGAGGGGCTTGTCAACGATGGTCAGCATCTCATTTGGCACCGCCTTGGTTGCCGGAAGCAGCCGGGTTCCGAGTCCGCCGACCGGGAGGATGGCTTTTCGAACAGGCTTCACGGTGCTTCCCTCCTTACCTGCGCAGTGCCGCAATCCGGGGTCAGTGCTCGGCCATCGCAGATGTCCGCGTCGCCGGGTCCATGGCGCGTAAGTCGCTCACAAAACGCTGCCCCCAATGATGAATGGTGTTCTGGCGCAGATTCTCTATTGAATGGCGCCATCGCGCGATCCGCTCGTCCAGTGGCATCTCCACCGCCATGCAAATTGCCTCCGCCATCCCATCGACATCATGAGGATTGACGATCAGCGCACCATCCATTTCCTCGGCGGCGCCGGAAAAGCGGGACAACACCAAAACACCCGGATCTTCCGGATGCTGGGCAGCCACATATTCTTTGGCGACCATGTTCATCCCATCGCGGAGAGGCGTGACCAAAGCGACCCGGCTCAGGCGATAGATCGCAGCCAAGCGCCGATGGCGGAATAACTTGTTGATGTAGAAAAGAGGAACCCAGTCCAATTCCGTGTACTGTCCGTTGATGCGCCCGCAGATCGCTTCCAGTTCCGAGCGCATATCCACATACTCTGGGACATTTTCACGAGAAGGCGCGGCGATCTGCAGGAAGGAGACTCGACCACGTTGGGAGGGATTACGCTCCAAGAAGGTCTCAAAAGCCCGAAATCGTTCGGCAATTCCCTTGGTATAATCGAGCCGGTCCACTCCAACGATCCAGGTTCTCTCGCCCAGGCGTTGGGCCAAGCGATGGATTAGGCGCGCGTACCGGGGGGATGCGGTTTTACCGGCAAAATCATCAACGTCGATCCCAATCGGATAGGCGGCTACTCTTACATCATGGTCGCCAAAGCGCAGTCGACCGCCGGCAAGCTGCCCCGCACCGACTTCCTCGGTGGCAAAACGACTAAAGTTCCGCGCATCCCTGCGTGTCTGGAATCCTAGCAGGTCAAAGCTGGCTAGGCCATCGGTCAGTTGTTGATACCACGGCACGGCCAGGAAAACCTCCGGCGGTGGGAACGGGATGTGCAGGAAAAAGCCGAGAGGGGCGGCAACGCCTAAGTCCCGCAGCGCCCGAGCCAGCAGGAACAGATGGTAGTCGTGAATCCAGATGATGTCGTCTTTGGCAAGAAGAGGTTGCAGCCTCTCCGCGAACAGGCGATTGACCCGCCGATAGGCCTCGAACTCCTCGGCATTGAACGTGGTCAAATCAAGCCGATTGTGGAATAGCGGCCACAGCGCGCGGTTGGCCAAACCTTCGTAGTATCCTTTGTAATCGGCTTCTGAAAGATTGAAGGTGGCGAGCGTAAAGGCGTCCGTCTTGCGAATTTCGATCTCAGCAGAGGGTTCCTCCTGCGTCTCGCCGCTCCAGCCAAACCAGAGCCCACCCGTCTCTTCCAGCGCAGCCGCAACCCCGACGGCCAAGCCGCCCGCAGCAGCATCCCGATCCAGTGCCGGGACCCGATTGGAAACGACGACAAGACGTCCCATCACGAACTCCCCGTCTGTGACGCCCCCCGATCGCCAGCACCTCGCTGCCTGACAAGGGGCCAAAGAACCTGGAAGACAAGATCCTGAAGTCGCAGCGCCGACTGGAAAATCAGCAGCAAACATCACTCCGCTGCGGCCGTCCCTATCCTGTGACAGGCTGCTCTCCTTACGAAGCTAACGCCCTCTGGCAGGCGGTGTTGCCAGCGGGGCCGGCCCCCCCGCGCCACGACCATTTGGAGACATCGGCTCTGCGTCCTGCTGCGGAGGCCGCCGCACCCGGGCTTGTTCCGTCATACAGATCCCGCGCCTGCTCGCACGGATGAAGTCGACCATCTCGCGAACTTCCGTGGCCATCGGCCGGCTTTCCAGTTCTTCGAGACAGGTGAACAGCGGTCGATCTCGCCGGAACAGGATCCGGTAGGCCTGATGCAGTTCCCGAATAATCCCAGGGGCGAAACCACCCCGCCGAAGACCGATCTTGTTCAAGCCCCGCAGCATGTTGGTCTGATCGACGACGGCAAAAGGAATGACGTCCTTGCCTACGGCCGTCAATCCGCGGACCATTACCCGCCTACCGATGCGAACGAATTGATGGATCGCGCAGTTTCCAGAGATGAATGCATTGTCGCCAACCTCCACATGTCCCGCCAGCAAGGCGCCATTGGCCAGCACCACCTGAGCCCCGAGTCGGCAGTCGTGGCCGACATGGCTTGAGCCCATCAGAAAGCAGCCGTCACCGACGATCGTCTCGCCCCCACTGTCCTTGGCCCGGTGGATGGATACATACTCCCGGATGACATTGCCCTTGCCGATGACTACCCGGCTGTCGACCGGCGTCCACCCGAGGATCTGGGGATCACCGCCGAGTTGGACGCACATGCCGATCCGGTTGTCGGGTCCGAGCACCGTCATCCTGCCGATAAAGCTGTGCGGCCCGATTTCGCTGAAGTCGCCGATCACGGCATCGTCTTCAATCGTCACTCCAGCGGCTACGCGGACGCCAGAGCCTAGTATCACCCGCTCACCAATGATGGCGGTGGGATGGATGTCGGTCATGTTCTTTTCCTTTTTTCCGGACAGCGGCACGCCTGCCCCGTTCAGGAGATGGGTTCCGGTGGTGTCGGATATTCGTGATGGTTCCATCATTGGGCATCCATCCGTTTGGGTGGATTGATTTTCGAGCCCACAAGCCCACGTAGCATTGTTATTCTGAACGGATCGCCAAGATGAGAACAGCAGGCCGTGCCCCATTTGTCGCCACAGCAAGCGCTACGCCAAGGAGAAGGCATGACAACGTTGTCAATCGAAGCTGTCCACGTGATCGGCGGCGGCCTCGCTGGCAGCGAATCGGCATGGCAACTGGCCCGCTTTGGTGTTCCGGCAATTCTTCATGAAATGCGTCCGGTGAAGACGACGCACGCGCACCGCACGGACGCACTGGCGGAATTGGTCTGCTCAAATTCGTTCCGGTCTGATGATGCCGCGGGGAGCGCAATTGGCCTGCTCCATGAAGAAATGCGACGGATGGGATCTTTGGTGATGGCTGCTGCCGACGCCACCCGTGTTCCTGCAGGCTCAGCGCTCGCCGTCGACCGTGACCACTTTAGCAGCGTCGTCCAGAATGCGCTGGCGAATCAGCCGCTGATCACAATCTGCCGGGAGGAAATCGCTGGTCTGCCGCCCAATTCCTGGAGCAGCGTCATCATCGCGACCGGTCCCTTGACATCGTCCGGCTTGGCCGGCGCTCTGCAGGATCTGACCGGGGAGACATCCCTTGCGTTTTTTGACGCCATCGCGCCAGTAGTGGATCGAGAGAGCATCGACTTCTCGAAGGCTTGGTTCCAGTCCCGCTACGACAAGGGGAGCGGCTCCGATTACATCAACTGCCCCCTGACCAAGGAAGAGTACGAGGCGTTTATCGATGCTCTTATTGAGGCGGAGAGAATGCCTTTTCGCGAGTGGGAAGAAAACACCCCCTACTTCGAAGGTTGTCTGCCGATCGAGGTAATGGCGGAGCGCGGCCGCCGCACCCTCGCATTTGGCCCGATGAAGCCGGTCGGTCTCAGCAATCCTCACGACGGCGGTCGCCGACCTCATGCGGTCGTTCAGCTTCGCCAGGATAACGCTCTCGCCACTCTCTACAATATGGTCGGCTTTCAGACCAAGCTGAAGCACGGGGAACAGGTGCGGGTATTCCGGATGATCCCCGGTCTCCAAAACGCAACGTTTGCGCGCCTAGGCGGGATCCATCGCAACACGTTTGTCAACAGCCCCAAAATCCTTGATGAAACGTTGAGACTGAAGACACGTCCCGCGCTGCGACTTGCCGGTCAGATTACCGGCTGCGAAGGCTATGTCGAAAGCGCCGCAATCGGGCTGCTGGCTGGCCGCTTCGCTGCGGCTGGCCAATGTGGCAAGGCTCCTCGCATTCCTCCACCGACAACAGCTTTCGGCGCCTTGTTGAACCACATCACTCAAGGTGCAGTCGCGGAAACCTTCCAGCCGATGAACATCAACTTCGGGCTTTTTCCGCCAGTGTCCGCGCCAAGTACCGTCCGATCCGCATCACGCCGTGAGCGGCAGGCGGCCCTGTGCGAGAGGGCGCTGCGCGATCTTCGCGGCTACGCTGAGGCCGATGACACGCTCCCGGCGCAATGATCGCATCGCCAATGATCCCATTTGTCACGAAGGGTAACGTCGGCGAAGAACGCAAGTCCGTCGACTTTCAACGCGGTTTGACAAAGATGTTCGGGTTCAGCTTGCTCTTGCCGGTCGCGGCACCGAATCCGGCAACGGTATTAGAGCCGCAATTCTGGACGCCATCCAGCCCCTCATTCGCTGCAACTTCGATGAGTTGGCCAAGACTGGAATTGGCCTTATCGAGCGCCCTGGCGAACAGCAGGGCGCTTTGCCGGCAAAATCCGTAGCGCTCGGTCACGCTGCGTTGTGAAGCCTCATTGGCGAGCCGCGTCACCAGCGCGTTCATATGGGTCGTTCCGGCGCGTCCATGACGGCGGTCATACAGCTCGCGGAGCGACTGCCCTTGCTTGATCAGTTCACTGCGGTACTTCGCGACGAATTCGTTGTAGAGGCGATGATTGTTGCATGCCAGCGCCCCGACCATCAACTCGGTTTGGAGGACACGGGTGTTTAGCGCCATCTGGTCGGCAGGCCGCGAGCAGCTTTCGGCAGCCTCCGCGCGGCTGCCCAAGATGGTCAAGAAAACGGCCGCGATAAGAAAAATCGGACGGCAAGGGATGCGGCATTCCGCCAAGGTCATACCGTTCAAGATCTGGACCTCCTGCTCTCGAAACAACGGACAAGCCCATTAATGGCAGTTCCGCCGCAAACACGCAAAAGATAGATGCATGATGATGAAGTGCCCTCGAGAACAACCGCGTCCTCCTCAGAAATGGCCTGTTTTTGCCCAAACTGAGGCCGAAGCATGTCCACCTCGGCCGCGCCGGTAGGATCTTTCTGCGTCCAAATGGCAGCGACCTGCCCCTGGTGATTCGCCATCGAAAGCGGTATGGCAGCGTTCAGACGGCAGCAACGGGGCAGACAGCATCGAGCGCATGACGATGCCTCACCCGCCGGAATTGTCTTTCGTTCCGGTATTGTGCGCATGCAAATATGCGGGCATGATATGGCGCGTTGCAACAACCTGCGATGGATGCATCCTTATGAGACAATTCATGCGTAGCCGGGGACTGACGTGGGCAGCTATCTGCGCCGGCATTCTCGCCGGTTCCGCTCTTGCTGCAGCAGGTCCGGTCGCGGCACAACAGACGGAACCGGCAGCGGGTAAAAAACATGCTGGCGACGCAACGCGCAGCCTCTTCGACGCTGTTCAAGCAAACGATCTGGCTGCGGTTCAGGCGAGCATCGCGGCGGGCGCAGACATTTCGGCGCGAGACCAGTGGGGATTGACGCCGATCGACTTGGCCATTGACAAGAGTTATTTCGATGTTGCGCATTTTCTTCTGTCGATGCGCAACTTCCAGCAAGGCGCCGGTTCGTCGCGAGGCGCAACCGCGGCGCCCCAGTCCGCTTTCGGGCCGCGAGCTGCCCCATCGGCTGCGAACGCTCCTCAAGAGCGCCGAACGCGGACCGAACCTTCCCGCCCTGCGCCTGTCATGTCCCAAGATCCGGCTCATCCGGCCGAGGTGAAGCGCCCGCGGCCTGCCAACCGCTGGCCGGCCGACCAGCCCAACCCCTTTGATCCTGCGCGCCCGGCACCCGGCGCGGTGCTGCCAGCTGATAGGGCAGATAGTGCAGAGAGGGGGTTTCGGGGGACCGGCCATACCGCATCTGCCGAGCGGCCGCAGCTTCAGTAGAGGCCGCGTGCGGCATTCAAAGCAAGCTTGGCTAGTTGCAGAGGCCCCGGTTTCTGGACGGAAGCGGCAAACGGATCGTACGCCCGACGCCGTAGGTCGTGAAGGTAGCTATCAGCCAAGGTTGCCGGTAGCAGGGCCGGGAGCGCCTTGCGAGGAATATCTGGGCCCGCAGTACGGGCAGCCTTCAGGCGCTCTCGGGCGCAGTCGGCAACGGCAGCAACGACCACTTTGAGGGGTTCCGGCGACTGCATTTCGAACAACTGGAAAACGTCCAAACCGGCCTCGCGGTTGAGCGACACCGGCAAGTAAATCCGGCGTTGGCTGGCATGGTACGGCACCGTGCGCAACACGCCGATGAGTGCCCATGCGATGGCGACGTCCCGTGCGGCCGCACGCGCCGCCTCTTCCTCAATACCAAGCACATCAAGAGACAACACGCCAAGCGTGGCAGACGTGCCTTCGGCGTAAGCGATCAGGGCATCCATGTCGGAGGGTGCCTGATCAGTCATATCGAAGGTGCGAGTCTCGATAAGACGGTCAACGCTCGACCGGTCCAGTCGGTATTGCCGAACTACGGATGAAAGTGCCTGAGCAATCTCATGCTGAGGCGGCCGGCCCGCAAAAATGGCATCCACGGTCTCTATCCACCACTGCAGACGGATATGTCCAAGCAGCGGTTGACGAACCGATTCGCGAATCCGCGCTACCTCGACGTTGAAGGCATAAACAGCCGCCAACGCCTCCCGCTCCTCGGGTGGTGCGAACAACGTGCATAGGAATCGATCATAATCAAAGCGCCGGACTTGCTGGGCACAATAGCTGAGTTCGGGCATGCATTTTCATCCCGGTTTGTCGTCTGTTCTGAGATATATGAAGCTCAACAATCCAACGAGGTGATAGAACCCCTGTGCAGCCATTTTTGATCGACCTCACCGAGATCAGCGGCGACGCCGACTTCTCTCTGATGCCGGGGTTGTTTCCGCAAAAGGTCCGGCCCCATCTGTTCGCCTTCACCGGCTTCGTGCGTCTCGCCGATCATATTGCGGACAGTACATGGCTCGCGCACAAGGACAAGATTGCGCGATTGGACATTCTGGAATCGGCCCTCGACAGCGATGCTGTCACCGGGTGGTCAGAGGAATCGTCTCGCATCATTCACAACATCCGATACAGCCTGAAGGAAACGCAGGTTTCGAGCCAGTATGCACACCAGATGGTACAAGCGTTCCGACGCGACGTGATGGGAGAGCGAAGATATACCTGGGATGATCTAATCGCCCACTGTCAGGACGCCGCGGCTCCGGTCGGCCGCTACATGCTGGACCTGATGCACGAAGATCAATCCGTGTGCGGAAAGGCTTCTGATGATCTGTGTGCAGCCCTGCGAATTCTCAAGCGTCTGCGCGATTGCCGGATCGGTGTCGATCAATTCAACCGCTTGTGCATTCCTGAGCAGTTCATGAACGACGCGATGGTTTCGATCGATCATCTAAAGGCGCCCTCCGCCAAGGGGCAGACTCGTGCGGTGCTCGATCGGGTTCTAGACGGCGTCGACCGCCTGCTCAGTCGTGCCGAACCACTGCCAGCGTGGATTCGCCATCGCGGACTACGGATGCACACTGCCATTGTTCTCTGCCGGGGGCAAAAACTGGCAGGCCGGTTCCGCGAGGAAGACCCGTTGCAAGGACGGGTCAGCTTGAGCCGCTGGCAGCGGTTTCACTGCCGCTGGAAGATCCTGATCGGCGGCCTGATAGGACATACCTAAAGCCTGACGATTCGCCGTGCGTTCCTCTTTCCAAGGGAGGGTTTGATCCGTATGCTCACCCGACTGGATGAGACGGGACAGGCAATGAGGTTGAAATGGCTTTCCAATTACCGCCCCTGCCTTACGACAAGAACGCGTTGGACCCTTATGTGTCGGCGAAAACCTTGGAGTTTCACCACGGCAAACATCACAACGCATACGTCACAAAACTTAACGAGTTGATCAAGGACACCCCTTACGCGTCTCAGGATCTTGAAACGATTATCAAGGAAACGTTTGGCGACGCGGGGAAGACTGGGATCTTTAACAACGCCGCTCAGGTGTGGAACCACACGTTTTTCTGGAGCTGCATGAAGCCCTCTGGTGGTGGAACGCCGAGTGGTGACGTTGCTTCGGCGATCGACGCGTCGTTCGGATCGCTCGACAAGTTCAAGGAGCAATTCAAGGACGCGTGCGTAACCCAGTTCGGCAGCGGCTGGGGCTGGCTGGTGGCGGATAACGGCAAACTGACAATCATGAAGACGCCCAACGCCGAAAATCCCATGGCACATGGCAAAACCGCTCTTCTCACCTGCGATGTCTGGGAACACGCATACTATCTCGACTACCAGAACCGCCGCCCGGACTTCGTCCAGGCGTTCATGGACAATCTGATCAACTGGGATTTCCTCGCGGAAAATCTCGCAGCCGCGAAACGATAGACCCGTCTCGCGATGGGACAGGGCGCAGAGCCCGGAAGTTGCACCCCGGGTTTTGCGCCACATCGCCTTGAATAGCCGCCTTCCGATCACGCCGTCACGGCGATACTATTGGGCAGACATTCACTCGACAGCGATTAGGGCCGCTGCGACCTTACGATCTTCAAGAAGCAGAACATTGAAAGTTCGGCAGGCGGCACCAGTATCCATCCATTCCATATGAATGTTGCAAGCGCGTAGGCTCTCGCCGAGGGTCCGAGGCGGCGGGCCGAAGTGGCGACCGCAGCCCACCAACAAGATATTGACGTCTACTGCCGCCGCCGTCACTTCATGCAAAGAGTCGATCGTCACTTCCTCTTTAGCGCTGATGCTCCACGATGCCGTCCGATCAGGAAAAACGATCACGGAGCCTCGAAGCGTTTCGCCGCCGATGCGGAACTGGTTGCCACCGTAGCCCTGGATCAGCTTCCGCCCGGCGGGTACCGACGGGGTGATGTCAAGACCTGCCACGACGTCAACCTACCTCCCGGGCAGAAGTCTTGGCCGCCACTTCACCAGGCACGGTCGCCGGCCGCACATACATGTACAGCATGAGGGGGACCGCAAGACAAACGGACGAATACGTGCCGATGACGATGCCCCACAACACTGCCATGCTGAACCCTCTGATCACTTCGCCGCCGAGAAAGTAAAGGGCGAGAACGGCAAGCAATGTCGTGACACCGGTGATGGTGGTCCGTGCCAGCGTTTCGTTAATGGACAGGTCAAACAACTGTGGCAGCGGCATCGTCTTGTACTTGCGCAAGTTCTCCCGGACCCGGTCGAAGACGACGACGCTGTCGTTAATCGAATAGCCGGCAATCGTCAGAACCGCCGCTACCGTGGCGAGGTTAAACTCGAGCTGCAGCAGGGAGAACAATCCGATTGTGGAGATGACATCATGAAACAACGCGACAACTGCCGCCAATCCGAACTGCCACTCGAAACGGAACCAGATGTAAACCAGCATCGCGAGTAACGCGGCTACAACGGCGTACACGCCATCTCGAAACAACTCGGCACTGACCGCGGGTCCGACGAGTTCGATCCGCCGGTAATCGATATTGTCTCCAAGCGCTGCTCTCGCCGCGTCGACGGCACGCTGCTGTGCCTCCTCGCCACCTTCCTGGATCGGGAACCGGATCAAGACGTCATTCGCCTCTCCCAGTTCCTGAAGAGTAACCTCCCCGAGGCCGAGACTGCCCAACCGTTGGCGCATTTCCGCGATATTCGGCGGCCCCTCGGTTCGGATCTCGATCACCAGCCCGCCCACGAAATCGACCCCATAGTTGAGGCCACGGACGGCGAACAAGACAACCGACCCAAGCACCAGGGCGATCGAAATGACGAAAAAGACCCGGCGCCATGCGATGAACGGAATCCGGGTATTGGCGGGGATCAGATTTATGCCGCGGTACATACGCGCCTCTCGGCAAAGGAAATGAATGTCAAATCAGCGGCAATCAAAATGAAAACACACCTTGTTTTAGACTGGCAACGGCTGTGTCCGCCGCCGGCGCAGCCAGAGAACCACCATCAGGCGGGTGAGCATAATGGCGGTGAACATTGAAACGACGATACCGATCGAAAGTGTGACCGCAAATCCGCGTACCGGACCGGAGCCGAAAACATACAGCAACAGTGCCGCAATCAGCGTTGTCACGTTAGAATCGATAATAGTTCCAAACGCCCGGGAGTAGCCGGCGTCGACTGCCGAAATCGGGGTTCGACCGGCACGCACCTCTTCGCGCATTCGCTCGAAAATCAAAACGTTGGCATCCACTGCCATGCCGATGGTGAGCACAATTCCAGCGATGCCGGGGAGAGTCAATGTGGCCTGCAACACCGACAGAATGGCCAACAGCAGCACCAAATTGACCGCAAGCGCCGCAACCGCAAAGGCGCCGAACAACCCATAGGCGATCACCATGAAGATTGCAACGAGAAGGACACCGACCACAGATGCGAGTTGTCCCGCGGCAATTGAGTCGGCACCAAGGCCAGGGCCGACCGTTCTCTCCTCGAGAATCGTCAGGGGTGCCGGCAAGGCACCTGCGCGAAGCAGCAATGCGAGATCCTGTGCCTGTTGCGTCGTAAAGTTCCCGGTAATGACGCCCGAGCCTCCCAGGATCGGCTCGCGGATACGTGGCGCGCTGATTACCTTACCATCAAGAACGATAGCCAGCGACTGCCCGACGTTCGCCCTCGTCACCTCGCCGAACTGCATTGCTCCTCTGGTGTCGAAGCGGAACGAGACGACCGGCTGTCCTTCCTGAAACGCGGGCTCCGCGTCGACGAGGTTTTCCCCGCTGACCACTGCTCGCCTGCTGATGACGTACATTTGGGGAGAGCCTGGATCGTCGGCCGCCGGCACCAGCATCGAGCCCGCTGGGATCTGTCCGGCAACGGCGTCGGCCACTGACGCCCGTGGATCGACCAGATGGAACGTCATCTGTGCCGTCTGCCCAAGAAGCTCCTTCATCCGTTCGGGATCCTCAATCCCAGGCAACTGGACAAGAATACGCTTCTCGCCGTGAGGTTGAATCGTCGGCTCGCGCACGCCTGTCTCGTCGATGCGCCGCCGAATGATCTCGACGGACCGGCGGACGGCCGAGGCTTCACGCTCACGCAACTCCTGCTCGGTGAAACTGAGTTGCAGCCGCCCCCCCTCGCCAATCTCAAGGATCGTCTCCTGGCGCAGGTCCCGAAGCCGCTCAAGGGCCTCATCAACCTGAGCCGCATTCCGAATCGTAACAACCACCGCCTGCCGCTGGACACCGAGGCCGGTGTACTGGATGCGCCCTTCACGCAGTTCCGATCGCACGCGGTCCACCAGCGATTCCAGCAACTCGCGGATCACGGCACTGGTCTCTACCTCAAGAAGAAGATGTGAGCCGCCCTGCAGGTCAAGGCCCAGCGCGACCTGCTTTTTCGGAAGCCATCCCGGCAATGATTCAATGGCCTCGCGACTGAGCACGTTCGGCAGGGCGAAAAGAAAGCCCACCAAGCAGATCGCTAGAACGATAATCATCTTCCATCTGGGGAAATATACCATCGGGCTCTGCCAGCCGGCTCCTGCTCGTCAGCGGTATGTTATAACAATCGGATTGGGCTCAAGATCGGTTCCCAAGAGAGGTCATGAGCTGCGCGATGACTTCAAACGATGCGAGGGGGTGGGAACCATTATCACCCTCACGCACAGGTTTTGTCGTTTTTGCTACTCGCTCTTGCCGCCAAGCATCTTCTTCAACCGCGAACCGCGGCCATCGTCGTTGGTTGCCACCCCGGGCGCGGCGGGATCCGTATCCTTGCCAGTTTTTAGGTTGTCCTTGGTATCACCGGCCGGTTGCGCCTTGGCCAGAACGGTGGAGATCAATCCCCGATGCACCCGTACGCGAACGCCCTCCGCGATCTCGACCTGAACCTCGTTATCGTCGATCACCTTTGTCACCGTCCCGACGATGCCCCCTCCGGTCACGATGCGGTCACCGCGCCGAATCGCCGCCAGCATGTCCTTGTGTTGCTTCAATTTCTTCTGCTGAGGCCGAATCAGCAGGAAATAGAAGACGACAAAAATGAGAATGATCGGAAGGAAAGCACCTAGCGCACCCGGGCCGGCAGCGGTACCTGCTTCCTGCGCCAAGGCCTGAGAAATGAACATGATGGACCTCTGATCAGTTCGCCTGTGCGGAACGGCGAACTATACCGACACCGCCCTGTGTTGCAATCGCAATCGCGGAGGCTGCGTCTTGCCGCTCCCTTACCGCAAGGGCGCCCGAGGCGCCCTTGCCGATCCTGTATGGCTTCACTTCGATGGAGTTGCACAGCACCGCTTCAAAGGCGCCGCCTGCCGATCCGGCCGATCAGCTTGTCTCTGCAACGATCCAGTCCAGGAAGGCTTGGTTTCCACCGGCGATCGGCAGCGCGACGACGCAGGGACATTCGTAGGAATGCAATTCCCGCACCCGATCGGTCAGCCGTGCAACCAGATCCGCACGAGTCTTCAAAATAATCGCCACCTCACGATCCTCCTGGACACGCCCCTCCCACCAGAACAGAGAGGTGATAGCGGGCAAGAGGTTAGCGCACGCGGCCAACCGTTCCGCCACCACTGCGGCGCCAATCCTGCGGGCCTCTTCATCCGAAGAAGTCGTGACATAGATCAAGGCGGCTGTCATCGCTTCAATCAACACCCCACGCAAAGAGCCGGGAAACGCAAAGCAACCGGCTGATTCACTTGGCTAAGACCTCCACATGCCCTCCTAGCCGATGCGGACCAGGGTGCCAGCAATAAACTTCTGCGGCGTTCCATCGCGAATACGCGAGAACTCCAGACGCAACCCTTGGCTGGTTAGTGTTCTATGATAGATTTGCATTTCATATCCGCCAGTCGGCGTAATAAGCAGAGCATACACACTAAGCGTCTTGCCGTTTAGGGCCGCCCAGACGAAGGGATCGCCTTCCAGAGGATTGAGCGGCACGCGATTGCCAAACATGTCCGTCCGCATGGCGGATGCATAAAGGTTTTGATGGCGCGTCGCCACGAAGTCGATGGAATAGGTCTTGCGCACCCCTGAGGGCTTATCGACGTAGGTAACTGTAGTCCAGGTGAGGTTGAAACCGTTCTTGCGAGGGACGATCGCGATGGCGAGATCGCGCTTGCTTATGCTGTCATCTGATATCGAAATACTTTGACCTTCGTAGGCACCGTAAAACGACTCAATTGATTCCGCACGAGCCAAGTGCTCGCTCGCCATCGCAATGGTGCCGACAGCCCCGGCCACGGCAACCGCGCAAATGAACACTATCGACGCCGCCCAGCCTGCTTGCTTCATCCCGGCTTCCGCCTGCCGATCCCTTTTTTCCCCCAATGCGCTGTCTCATCTCTTGGTCGTCCAGGTTAATCGTCCCGGACTCTGGTCGGAGCGGCGGGATTTGAACCCACGACCCCTACACCCCCAGTGTAGTGCG
>CAZFBS010000011.1:0-3587 GCA_964517265.1 uncultured Rhodospirillaceae bacterium
ATCGTGCCCACTGAAAGACCCATGCAGCAACTTAATTGCTGAGCAGGCTCTAAGTAAAGGTATCGGTGCCGGTGAAACCCGCCGCTGGTGCGTAACTGAATGTGCCGTCGGGCAGCACGTCAAGCGTGCCCGCGCCTCGGTAATCGAAGCCAGCGACTTCAAGAGGATCGCTGTCGGGGTCCGAGTCGTTGGCGAGCAGATTGACCGACCCCAACACGATGCCGTTGCGCGCATCGTAGCTGTCGTCATTGGCGATTGGAACTTCGTTCGCGACAGTCAGCGAGACGGTGGCGCTGTCCTCGGCGCCGAAGCCATCGCGGATCGTATAGGTGAAGGTGTCGACGCCAGTGAATCCCGCCGCCGGCATGTAGCTGAACGTGCCATCGGCTCGCACGTCGAGCGTGCCCGCGCCTCGGTAATCGAAGCCAGCGACTTCAAGAGGATCGCCGTCGGGGTCCGAGTCGTTGGCGAGCAGGTTGACCGAACCGAGCATAATGCCGTCGCGCGCATCATAACGGTCATTATTGGCGATTGGCGCCTGGTTAGGCGCGGGGTCTGTGACAAGCACGAAATCACTGAGCTTGGTGATGTCGATAAACTGCCCCGGAAGATCATCGAACTCCACTCGCTCGACCTGCTTTGCGAGGTCACCGCCAAACTGATCGACGATGCGGAGCGTGTCGCCGTCGGTGTGAGAAATAAGCAAGTCCCGAGTGCCAAAAGATGTGTCTAAGCTAAAATCCAAAGCACTGAAAGTAATACCCTTCATAAAACTAATTATATCAACGGCATCAATGCGAACAGTGCGATCGTGAAATTCGTCGATCACGTCATTGCCCCAATGTGGAGCAAAACGATAAATAGTTGGACCGTTATGGCCGATAAGCAGATCGTCGCCTGCCTCGCCATCGAGAATGTTGACAGCTTCAGAATAGGTCAGGAGGCTGTCGTTTCCTGGCCCTCCGCGAAGAATGTTGGTGCCGAAATAGGCGTACAGTTGATCATTGCCCTCGCCCCCGTCCAGCATATCGTCCCCGATACCGGCGAAAAGGATATCATCCCCTGCAAGGCCTTCAATCGCGTTATTTCCAGCAACTCCTCTGATGATATCGTCGCCAGCCGTCCCAGAAAGCGCATCGTCGCTCAGAGTACCCAGGATTTCGTTGTCCCGAGGCGGAGGGCCTTCGCCGTAGGTGATCCGCGTCCCAACATCCGTTAATGAAACTTGGAAGAGACTTATGTCATAGTCTCCCACAAGAGTGATTGTCGCATCAACAATACCATCAAGATCCTCATCAATTTTGACGACCGCTGATCCCTCAGATATCGTAACGCCGCCCGGTTCTTCTAAGAATGCTCCAGCTACTTCAATAGAGTTTTGTTCCGAAAATCCATACCCGGTTATACCATCCCAAGCCTCTGTCACCCCAAACAAATAAGCTGTGCCTAAACCCGCCGCAAAATCGAACACAAAATTATCAAATGCTGCCGAACCTCCCATTAACAAAAATTGAAAATCAATAGGCCCTTTATAAATAGATAATGTTCTATTGCCTCCTGTAAAATACCTGTCAAATAGCTTGTGGCCATCATCAATTTCATTTTCAGTAAGTTTTTCTATAGAAGTTTCATATTCCTTGCGCTTGTGAGCTGGTAAATTCACAACTTGTGGTGCTCGAAAAATTGATATTGTTGTTCCTTCTCTATTTACAGAAAGAGGAAAGTCCAGTTTTGGCACAGGGTCGTCCCAGTGAACAAAATTTAAAAGTTTGGTATCAGAAGCTGCTTTTGCAGAAGAACCAGGCGATCCAAATGTAATGTAATGCGCTTGCTCAGCTATAACACCTAAGTTATTTTTATCTGCCGCCATAAGTTCTACGATAACACCTCCAAGACTGTGTCCTGTCACGATGACCTGTAGGTTTGGAAATGTCTCTTTTGTTTGTTTTGACCACTCAAGAACCGCCTCAACAAATGGTTTATGAAATTGATAGTAGCTGTCCCATCTTCCCACTTGCCCGACTATTTCAACAGATGGCTGATCTGTTCCCTTAAAAGCGATAGCGACTGTAGGCACGCCATCTAGTATACCAGCGTAGGCGTGGGCAGAAGTGTCCAGCAATGGAAGGGGAAATCCACTGTGCACACCATTGCTAAAGCCGGCGATTTTTTGAAGATCTAGACTGTTTATTGGTAACCAATTATCCTCAATTGCTTGTGTTGGTGTCGAATAATAAGCAAAGTCAGCCAACCGGATGCTTGCTCCGATGAAATTCTGTTGCACCGGAGCATCGTTAAACGGCGGCGGCGGTTCGGCGGTGTCATTGTCGTAAAGAGGGTTGGCGACAACGAAAACATCGACAGAAACCCCGCTGTCGCCGGGAACGAGATTGCTTGCCGAGCTTTGGAAGGCGATGAACCGGCCGTCGCCTGAAATCGACGCTCCTGTGCTTAGGTTGTTTGCGGGATTGCCATCGGCATCGGTATTGACGCGAGAGATGGCACCTGTCTTGAGATCCTTTACAAAAATATCCACCAATCCCGTATCGTTCGGCACCAGATTGTCTGAACTGCTGTCAAATGCGACAAAGCGACCGTCGTTAGAAATGGAAAACGAGGACCTGGGCACACCAGCGATGTAGCCGCTGCTGCCGTCCCCTTCGTTTCCGTTCGCGTCAGTGCTGGCGCGGACAATCGCTCCGGTTTCGAGGTCTTTGACGAACACGTCATCGCGTTTGTCCGTGTCATTCGGCACAAGGTTGGTGGCGCTCGACGTGAACGCGACGTAGCGTCCGTTTCCCGCCATAACCGCGCCAAAGGCGAACCCTGAGTTGGCTTGGTTACCATCCGCGTCGACATTGGCCCGCACGATGGATTGTGTGGTGAGATCCTTAACAAAGAGGTCATACCCGTTGGTATCGTTCGCCACCAAGTTGTTGTCGTTGGAAACAAATGCGACAAAGCGCCCGTCATCGGAGATTGAGGGTGACAAATAACTGCCAGACATAGTTTGATTACCGCTCGCGTCTGTGCTGGCGATAACAACGTTTTGCGATTCGGTGTCCTTGACATAGATTCCATCGAGACGATCTTGATCCGCCACCAGTCGACCATAGGCATCGAAAACGGTGTATCTTCCTGTTGACGACAGGGAAGAGTCGTCGGGAGAGATCGAAAACTGAACCTCGGACCCGTTTTTGTCAGTCGTTGCGCGAACGATTGATCCACTTTTCAGATTTTTGACGAAGATGTCGGCATCACCATTGGTGTCATCACCCACCAGATTGGTGGCTCTGCTCGTGAACGAGACGAACTCGCCATTGCCCGACATCGACGCGTTACTGCTGCGGTCATTGGCGATGTTGCCCTCAGCATCGGAGCTGGCGGTAAAAAGAACGTTCGTTTGCAAATCTCTGACAAAAATCTGACTACCGAAACCGGAGCCTGTGAAGGCGACAAAGCGCCCGTCGTCGGAGAGTGAAGGATTGGAGCCTCCGACGCCTGCGGAAGCTCTGACAATTCCCAGATCCGATGGCGGCGACACCGGGTCGTTGTCCTGGATGGTGAAGGTGGCTGCGGCCACGAAC
>CAZFBS010000011.1:3687-21307 GCA_964517265.1 uncultured Rhodospirillaceae bacterium
TGGCGGCGACACCGGGTCGTTGTCCTGGATGGTGAAGGTGGCTGCGGCCACGAACTCCGTCACCGGATCGGTTGCGGACGCTTGCACGATTAGACCAAAGGTCTCGTCGGGCTCGCCGGCACCCGTGTCGTCGGTGACGGCGATACTGACCGTCTGGACGCTCTGGCCGGCGGCGAACTCCACCGGCTCGCTGAGCTTACCGACATAGTCGCCGTCGTTGGCGGACCCATGGTTCTGCACGGTGCTGACATAGACCGTCTGCGCAGCCGTCGTGTCGGAGCGGGTGACGGTGAAGGGAACCAGCCCAACGTCCTCGTTGACCGTCACGCTGGCGGGGGTGATCGAATATGTGACCACCGGCGGAGGCACCGGGTCGTTGTCCTGGATGGTGAAGGTGGCGGCGCCGAGGAACTCCGTGACCGGATCGGTTGCGGATGCCTGCACGATCAAGCCAAAGGTCTCCTCGGGCTCGCCGGCAACCGCATCGTCGGTGACGGCGATACTGACCGTCTGGATGCTCTGCCCGGCGGCGAACTCCACCGGCTCGTTGAGCTTGCCGACATAGTCGCCGTCGTTGGGGGACCCCTGGTTCTGCACGGTGCTGGCGTACAGCGTCGCCGCCGCCGTCGTGTCGGAGCGCGTGACGGTGAAGGGGACGAGCCCGACGTCCTCGTTGACCGTCACGCTGGCGGGGGTGATGGAATACGTGACCGCCGGCGGAGGCACCGCGTCGTTGTCGATGATGGTGGCGGTAGCCGCGCCGGTGCCGAGAACGGCACCGGTCGGGCTGAAGAACTCCAGGTAGAAGGTCTCGTTGCCCTCGGTCAGCGTATCGTCCCTCAGCCCCACTCGCACCGTCTTCACCGTCTCGCCCGGTGCAAATCGCAGCGTCGCGTTCACCGGATTGTGGTCGTTGACGCCCGCCCCGCCGGACAAGGTCCGATAGGCAACCGACACCGTCTCCGTGCTCGGACCGCTCAGCCGAACCACGAACTCGGCATAGCCGGCGCCCTCGTCGACAACGATGTTCTCCGCAGTGATGGTCGGCAGCGTCACCGTCGGCTGGTCGCTCGGCCCGATGCTGGCGGTGCCGCGCGGATCGGCCAAAAGCGCGCCGGCCGGGTTCGAGAGCACCAGATCAAACTGCTCGGCCTCCTCGGCCTCTGCATCGTCGGTGATCGCAACCCGCACCGTCTTCACCCGCTCGCCAGGGGCGAACACCACGGTGCCGGCCACGGCCGAGAAGTCCGCCGCTCCGGCGGTTCCGGCGGCGGTGGCGTAATCGACGCTCACCACCGAGGCGCTCGGCCGATCGAGGCCGATCACGAACACCGCCTCGCCCACCTTCTCGTCGACCACCGGGTTGGACACGCCAACCACCGGCGTGCCCACCGGGCGGTCGTTGTCGATGATGGTGGCGGTAGCCGCGCCGGTGCCGAGAACGGCACCGGTCGGGCTGAAGAACTCCAGGTAGAAGGTCTCGTTGCCCTCGGTCAGCGTATCGTCCCTCAGCCCCACTCGCACCGTCTTCACCGTCTCGCCCGGTGCAAATCGCAGCGTCGCGTTCACCGGATTGTGGTCGTTGACGCCCGCCCCGCCGGACAAGGTCCGATAGGCAACCGACACCGTCTCCGTGCTCGGACCGCTCAGCCGAACCACGAACTCGGCATAGCCGGCGCCCTCGTCGACAACGATGTTCTCCGCAGTGATGGTCGGTGTCGCCATGTCCGTTTCCCCTTTTGTCCCCTGGTTGTCCCGCGCCGTCGGCGCACCTTCCGCCGCCCGGCCGCCGTTCGGTCAGCAGCCGGCGGGGCTCGATCGAGCCCGATTGCCCGTCTTGAATGTCTGATTGTCGCTTTCGTTCTTGAGAGTAATTCTTATTATTTAATTTCTTTTGCTTGGTGCATACTTGCCATAACCATAGAAATACAGAAGATCCTGCTGCACAATACATTTATTGTGTGCAACTTAGGCGGGTTTTTCGCGGCCATTCTCTACTATGGGTTACGGCATCCCCACGTGAGGCACGCTGGGACCGAGCGACTATGCTGATCCTCACCGCCGATCCGCTTGGGCAGGAACGGGGCCAGCCGAAGGGCCGCGGTCGGCTCGTCGGGACCGGTTTTGCGCCCCGTGCTGCCGGCCCTTGCAGCGGGCAGCGCTTGGAGGGGGGGGAGCAGGAGAGGCCGGCGCAGGGTCTTTCCCTCAGTCCTGGATTGACGAAACCGCCGCGGGTGTCCTTATCATCGGCCGGGACGTGCCGGGCCGCAGGGGCGACGCGGCCTGCGCTTCAAGGCAACAGGGCAAGATCGGAGGGCGCGGATGGCATACAGGCTCAAGGCCGGCGAGACGGTCACCGACGGCGTCAAGCGCGTCATTCTCGGCGAGGTCGACGAGGCGGCGGGAATGCTGGCGGCGGACGCCGAGGACCGCGACGAGGGCATTCACGATGCGCGCAAGGCGTTCAAGAAGATCCGCGCCGCCCTGCGCTTGGCCCGGCCGGTGCTCGGCGGCGCCTACGCCCGCGAGAACGCCTGGTTTCGCGACAGCGCCCGCCGGCTGTCCGATCTGCGCGATGCGCAGGCGCTGCTGGAGTCGTTCGACAAGCTGCGGCAGACATGTGCCGAGGAGATGGAGGACGATGCCTTCGCCGGCATCCGCGCGGCGCTGGAGCGGCGGCGCGAGGAGATGGCCCGCCATGACGAGGACGTTGCCGGCAACGTCGGGGCGGTCCGCGCGGACCTTGCGGACGTGCGCCGCCGCATCGAGTCATGGGCCCTGCCGGACAAGGGGTTTTCGACGATCGGCCGCGGTCTGCGCGAGACCTACCGCCGCGGCCGGCGGGCGCGGGTGAGGGCCTATCGCAAGGGCAGCGACGCGGCGTTCCACGAATGGCGCAAGGGCGTCAAGTACCACTGGTATCAGGTGCGCCTGCTGCAGGAGCTGTGGCCGGAGGTGCTGAAGAGCCGCCGCGCCGCGCTGAAGCAGCTGGCGGACATTCTCGGCGACGAGCATGACCTGGTGGTGATGAAGCAGACGGTGGCGACGCTCGATTCCGAGCTGCGCGAGAGCGAGGACCTCGCGGCGTTCTTCGCCCTCATCGAGCGGCGCCAGCACCAGCTCCGCGCGGCCGCCCGATCGCTCGGCGACCGCGTCTACGCGGAGACCCCGAAACGCCTGCATCGCCGGTTCCGGGCGTACTGGCGGGCATGGCGGGACGAACAGGCAAGAGATCCCGCCGTGTCATAGCCACCGCCGGCCCGCCTCTTCGCGGCCGGCGCATCAGCAGCCGCACGGCAGGATGACCGCGCCCGATCGCAAAGGGGGAACCCCCGCCGGCGGTCGGCTGTTCTCCCTCTTTATTTACGGAACGAGGAAGGGGGGTGCCGGCCATGTCGGGTTACCTGAAATTCGGCGCGATGATCGCGACGTCGACCGCCGCGATGTTCGTTTTGATGTATTTGAATACGTACAGTCTCGACCATGTCTACTGGAGCGAGACTCGATTCTACATGGCGTTCGTCATGGGCGCGGTAATGGCCATCATCATGCTGTCGTTCATGCTCACCATGTACACCGACACGAGGGTCAACATCGGCATTTACGTGGCCAGTATCGCCGTGTTCGCACTCGCGCTCTACCTCGTCCGCAGCCAGGCGCCGATCGAGGACGTCTCCTACATGCGGGCGATGATCCCGCATCACTCCATCGCGATCCTGACCAGCCAGCGCGCGAACATCGCCGATCCGCGCGTGCGGGAGCTTGCCGACCAGATCATTCGCTCGCAGCGCCGCGAAATCGAGGAAATGAAGTCCCTGATCAGGGAGATCGAAGCGCGCCAAGAGTAGCGGGAACAACGGCAGTAGCTCGTCTTGGCCACCGCCGCTGCATCAGCTCAGCTACACCTCCACCATCCGGGCATAGCGGCCGAGATAGCGCAGCAGCGGCGGGCCGTCCGTGCCCTGATGGATGCGGGTGACACGGCCGACGATGATCAGATGATCGCCGCCGACCGAGGTGGAGACGACGCTGCATTCGAGGCCGGCGAGGCACCCGTCCAGGAGCGCACAGCCGTTGTCGCCGGTGCGGTGGGCAAGGGCGGCGAACTTGTCGCCGTTGCGGGCGGCAAACGACTCGGCGATTCCGTCCTGTCCTTCGGCGAGGATATTGATGGCAACGGCGCCGTGACTGGCATAGGCATCGAGATGCGCGGTGTTCAGGCCGAGACAGAACAGAACGAGCGGGGGCTCCAGCGACAGCGAGCAGAACGAGCTGACCGTAACCCCGACCGGCCGAGCGGCGCTGCTGAGCCCGGTGATCACCGTCACGCCGGTAGCAAAGCGCCCGAGGGCATCACGGAAACCGTATGGATCGACCATGATCTTCCTTATCGACAAAAAACACCGCAGCCGGCGAGCAGAATCGGACGCGAGGTTTATGAACTTGTAACCTTGACGCTGTACCACTCCATCAGCGGCTTCGGCCAACGGCGACAGCGCGGAGTGGTACGGGACCATCTGCGGCTCGGTCAAGAGGCACATGAGGGTTCATGCTTTTCATCATCGGCCTGATTGTCGTCATTGCCAGCGTCGTCACCGGATATATGGGCGCCGGCGGCCATCTGCTCGTGCTGTGGCAACCGTTCGAATTCGTCATCATCTTCGGCGCCGCAATCGGCGGCTTTATCATCGCCAATCCCAAGCGGGTCCAGGCGGGAACGCTGAAGTCCCTCGGCAAGCTGCTGAAGGGGCCGAAGTATACCAAGGCCAGCTACGTCGAGCTGCTCAGCGTTCTCTATGCCGTCTTCAAGCTGGCCAAGACCAAGGGTGATCTCGCCCTCGAGAGCCACGTCGACAAGCCCGACGAAAGCCCGCTGTTCCAGAAATTTCCGGGCTTCATCGCCGACCATCATGCGGTCGAGTTCCTGTGCGACTATCTGCGCCTGATCACCCTCGGAACCTCCAATGCGCACGAGATCGAGACGGTGATGGAGGCGGAACTCGAGGCCAGCCACGCCGAGAAAGTCGCCATCGCCGGCGCCCTGCACACGGTGGCGGATGGTCTCCCGGCGCTCGGCATCGTCGCCGCCGTGCTCGGCGTCATCCATACCATGGGCTCGATCACCGAGCCGCCGGAGGTGCTGGGCCACCTGATCGGCGGGGCGCTTGTCGGCACGTTCAGCGGCGTTCTTGCCGCCTACGGCATGGCCAGCCCGATCGCCCGCTCGCTGGAGAGCACCTTCCACACCGAGTTTCGCTATGTCGAGTGCATCAAGGCCGGCGTCATCGCCCACATGCAGGGCTACGCCCCGCAGGTCGCGGTCGAGATCGCGCGCAAGACCCTCGATCCACAAAGCCGGCCCACCTTCGGCGAACTGGAGGAAGCCCTCCAGAGCGTTCAGATCTAGGGACGCCCGCGAATGGCCGCTCCCCAGCCGCTCATCATCAAGCGGATCAAGCGCGTCAGCCACGGCGGCCACCATGGCGGCGCCTGGAAGGTCGCCTATGCCGATTTCGTCACCGCGATGATGGCGTTCTTTCTGCTGCTGTGGCTCCTCAACGTGGTCACCGACGAGCAGTTGCACGGAATCGCCGACTACTTCGCGCCGATCAGCACACGGCCCTCCACCAGCGGCGCCGGCGGGATTCTCTCCGGCGATACCATCCGCGCGCGGCACAACTATCCGAACGGGGCCGGCCCGCCGAATGCCTCGTTCGAGCTGTCGGCTCCCAGACAGGGCGAGGCGGAGACCGAGCCCCTCGACGCCAGCGAGCGCCCCGGGATCACGACCCCGTTCGGCAATGCCGAGGGAACCGGCGCCGGTGTCGCCGCCGAGGAGCTGGACCGGCTTTTGAAGGAGCGAGAAGAGGAGCAGTTCCGCGAGGCGGAGGAGCGGCTTCGCGATGCCATCGAAAACACCCCGCAACTGAAGCGCCTGGCCAAGAGCCTGATCATCGACAACACACCCGAGGGCCTGCGTATCCAGATCCATGATCAGGATGCGCTGGCGATGTTTCCGCGCGGCAGCACCGAGATGTATCTCCACACGCGCAGGCTGTTGGAGCTGATCGCGGGCGTCATTCTGCAGATGCCGCAGCAGGTCGCGATCACCGGCCATACCGATTCGACCCCTTACGTCCGCGACAATGGCTACGGCAACTGGGAGCTGTCGGCCGATCGCGCCAATGCGGCCCGCCGCGTGCTGCTGGCTTACGGGGTGCCGGAGCCGAGGATCTCGCGCGTCGTCGGCAAGTCGGCGACGGACCCGCTGGTGAGCGACGATCCTTCCGCGCCGGCCAATCGCCGCCTTTCGGTGGTGCTGCTCCGCGGCACCACCACCGATGATGCCGTCGTCGGCGTCGGCCAATGAAACGCCCCTTGCGTTGCTCGCCGCATCGCCCCCGCCATTTTCATCGCACCCGTTTGATGGTAGGCTGGCGCATGGGACATAAGTCCGGAACCCGAATGACAAGCGGGCAAGATGAAGCATAAGCCGGCCCCCGGGACACGATTTTTCTTTGCCACGGCCCCTATTCCCTGCCCGTATCTTCCGGGGCGGATGGAGCGCCGGCTGGTCGCCGAACTCGGAACCACCGATGCGGTGGCATTCCACGATACCCTCTCGCAGGCAGGGTTCCGGCGCAGCCACCGCTTTGCCTATGTACCGGTTTGCCGCGACTGCAGCGCGTGCGCCACCGTGCGGATCTTGGCCGAGCGCTTCCAAGCGGGCCGCTCGCAGCGACGACTGCTGACTAGGAACGCCGATCTGACCGGCACCTATGCGCCTCCCGTGGCAACCGCCGAACAGTACGCGTTGTTTCGCAGCTATCAAGCGGCGCGCCACAGCGGCGGCGAGATGGCGCGGATGGACTTTTTCGACTATCAAGCGCTGGTCGAAGACACTCCGGTCAACACCTCGGTCATCGAGTTTCACGATCCTCAAGGGCAGCTGCTCGCCGCCTGCATCAGCGACCGCGTTGCTGACGGATTCTCCGCCGTCTACAGCTTCTTTCGTCCCGACATGCCGAAGCGCAGCCTCGGCAGCTACATGATCTTGTGGATGATCGAGCGGGCGCGTGCGCTCAGCCTGCCTCACGTTTACCTTGGCTTCTGGGTCGCCGAGTGTCCGAAAATGGCCTACAAGGCCAGCTTCCAGCCGTTGGAGGCCTACACTCCCGAAGGTTGGCGGCCGCTGCGGGTCGAAGATCCGGACACCTGGAAATACTTCCGCAGCAGTCGGTGAGGCTCGCGACGGCATTGGAAGGCGCCGGCGCGTCAATGTCTCTTCTTGCCAAGCATCCAAACTGGCCGTTTAGTCGCGTCGGGCGGCCCCTCGTGTTCTTCAAAATCGACGCTTGCTCCCCGGCCGCATCGAGTGACACGGAGGATATCCAATGAAACGACGCAATTTCATCCAAGGCGCCGCTGTCGCTGGGCTTGCAGGCGCCGCGGCGGCCGGCTTCGCCGCGCCGGCGATCTCACAGGGGCGGATGGAGTGGCGGATGGTCACCACTTGGCCAAAGAACTTTCCGGGGCTCGGGACCGCCGCAGAGCTGTTTGCCGACTACATCACCAAAGGCACCGACGGCCGGCTGAGCGTCAAGGTGTACGGTGCCGGTGAAATCGTTCCGGCGTTCGAAGCGATCGATGCCGTCGGAAACGGGACCGTCGAGATGGGTCATGGCGCTTCGTATTACTGGAAAGGCAAAATTGCGGCGGCCCAGTTCCTGACTGCGTTCCCGTTCGGCATGCTTGCGCAGGAACAGAACGCGTGGTTTCAGCGCGGGGGCGGGCAGGAAATCGCCGACGAGATCTACAGCCAACTCGGCTGCAAGTTCTTCCCTTGCGGGAATACGGGAACACAAATGGGGGGCTGGTTCAACAAGGAGATCAACAGCCCCGAGGATTACAAGGGATTGAAGATGCGAATGCCGGGCCTTGGCGGTGAAGTCATCATGGCCGCGGGCGCAAACGTCATCAACCTGCCGGGCGCCGAGATCCCGCCATCCCTGCAGTCGGGAGCGATCGACGCGGCGGAATGGGTTGGCCCCTACAACGACCTCGCCTTCGGACTCTACAAGAGTGCCAGGTTCTACTACTATCCGGGCTGGCAGGAACCATGCGCCACGCTGGACAGTTTCATCAACAAGGCCGCGTGGGAAAAGCTTCCGGGCGATATTCAGGCGGTGATCACGGCCGCGAGCGAGGCGGTCAATCAGCAGGTTCTAAGCGAATTCATGGCGCGCAACAACGCCTCCTTGAGAACGCTGATTGATGAGCACGGAGTGACGCTGAAGAAGTTTCCGGACCCGGTGCTGCGCGAACTGGCCGATCTCTCCGAGCAGGTAATGAACGACCTCGCCTCTCGTGATCCGCTCAGCCGCAAGGTGATGGACAGCATGCTGGCGTTCCGCAAGGACGTCTCGGCATGGACTGCGATTGCCGAGTCGGCGGTGAGCGATGCCCGCTCGCTGGGGGAGGGATAGGCCGGCGGCCGGACGGCCCCCGGCAAACGCGCCGATCGAACGTACGCGACATCAAAAGTCCGACCGCACGTTGCGGATAATCAGACCGCTGCGCGGCAAGGCAGGCAACCTGGAGAGGTCAATCTCCAGGTCTTGCTCCGGTACCTCGTAGCGCAAACTTCTGACCAGAACATCAACCGCCTGCCTCATCAGAGCGATCGTGATCCACTCGCCCGGGCAGCGGTGATTGGCGTTATGGTCCCCGCCGCCCTGGGGAATGAAGTTGAAGGGGCTCTCGTCCCATCGGCGGAATCGCTCCGGGCGAAATTGCTCCGGGGCGTCCCACGTTCGGGCGTCGTGATTGGTTCCATAAAGGTCTAGAATCACACGCTGCCCTTCGGGAAACGTGTACCCTCCCCATTCAAAGTCATGGCGCACCCGTGCACCGACAGATGGAAAGAAAGGATAGGATCGCCGAACCTCCTGCACGAACAGATCGGCATAACCATCGGTGGCCGCCTCGATTTCGCGACGGCATTCTGAGTGCCGGTGCAGCGCGTCGGCGACAAACGTGATGTAGACAGCGACAGCCACGGTCGGCCGCAGCACATTCAGAACTTCCACGGCGGCAACGCGCGGGCTCAGCACTTTGCCGTTGAGATCCCGGTGCCACGCGATGACATGGGCAGCGGTTCCTTCTGGCGGATGAATCCGGCCGCCGCGGATCTGACCGACGATATCCTCGATCCATCGGTTGGCCCGCGTGCGCGCAAGGCGCGACCACCAGTGCTTGGGCCCAACCGACCCGGCATAATCGAACAGAGCAACAAGCTCCTGCGTTCGCCGGTCAACCTCTGATTCCGCGAGCGGCACACCCGCCCACGCACACACCGCGCGGGTCAGGAGCGGATGCAATTCGTCATAAAGGACGATCTCATCCATCGCTGCCCACTTGCGGGCGCAAGCGCGCCACTCTCCAGTCACGTTCTCCACCAGCCGCCCGATCTGCTCGGAAGTCATCAGCGACATGAACATCCGCTTGCGGTGCCGGTGCGCCTCGTCATCGAGGCCCTGCACACCCCCTTGTCCAAAGAGCGTCTTTGCGATCCGCGCGGGTGACGCACCGCGACGGACAAACCGGCGCGCGTCATAGAAGAGTTCAGCTGCCTGTGGCCCCGTCATGCAAATGGTCTTTTGCAGCATGAGCCGAGTCTCGAACAAGTCGGAGCGATGGTGCTGACATCGCCTTGAGATGAACCGGTAAGGATCCCTTTTCAGGGCCAGCGTGGAGTCCAGACTCTTGTCACGGGGAATTGGCGGCATTGCTACTCCTCCATAAGAGGCACGGCAACCGCATCATGGCTGGCGTCGCCCAATAGGGTAACACCCCATTCCTGTTTCGGTTCAAATCCGAGCTGGATCGAGAAGCCTTAACCTTGGCTGACAATGTCGTCCACGTGCCGTCTGTCGTGCGCCCGCGGGGTACGCCGCCGGAAAGACGGGTGGCGATCTCCGGCAACGGCTTGGACTTCACTGCTGGGACAGCCGCCCGTCGCCCGCCAGGCTGAGCCCGCCCCCAGACAGCCGATGGCAGCGCCCTGCATCGGGACAGGCGTTTGCACATGATCATAATCATCAAGCAAAGCCGACCGAGACCGGCCTCGGAGCGACCGTCACGCTGATGGTCGCCGATCCATCGCACCTGGAAGGGGTCGTGAGCACCACCGCCCGCAATTATTGGCTGTTGCGGGCAAGCGATTGGGCAACCGCGCGGCCGAGGCGGAGACCAGATCTTTCGGTCAGGTGGTTTGGTCCGGCCGACAAACCGGAAACCCGGCGGATATCGCTGCCGCCGGGCCCGTACCGCTCAACTCGATTGCGTCGCCGGCAACCAAGCGAAGGCTGTCACCGCAACGCCGTTCAGTTGTTTGACGGCATCGTCGAGAGCCGAATCTTCTGTTGGAAATGCCCGCTCCGCGTCGGTCATCGCCTGCCCGTTTTCGTCGATCTGTCGCCACACCCAATACTCTCCCGTATTGCTGACATCGACCCGAGCATAAAGGCGACGAAAAAATCCCCGGCGGCAGGGGTGAGGCTCCGTAATCATGATGTTGTGCACGCCCACGAATAAAGACTCCTCTTCTTCGCGCACCGCTGTCACGCAGTGATCGGCACTCTATCACAGCCACGCAGTGCAACAAGCAGACTCTTCAACGCCTCCGGACGAGACGAGGAATCGGCGGATGATAAGGCATTTGAGCGTTATGATTGTGAATAGGATCCTTTTGCAGTGCACACCGGGAAGGCAACGGAGCCGCTTGTATGAGCCCGGCAGGGGTGCGGGAGCCGGGATCCAATGCCTATCTGTTCGCTGATGGAATGGATTGACGACGCCATCGTTCTCTCGGCGCGCCGCCATGGCGAGAACTCGGCGGTGGTCGCGTTGCTGACCCGTCAGCACGGCCGCCATACCGGACTGGCACGGGGGGCGGCCGGACGGCACCGAGGGATCTACGAGCCGGGAAACGTCGTCCGGGCGCTGTGGCGCGGCCGCCTTTCGGAACATCTGGGGACCTTGGCGTGTGAACTGACCGTTGCCGTCGCGGCACGACTGCTGGACAGTCGCGGCCGTTTGGCCGCACTGACGGCAGCATGCGCCGTCGCCGACTCCGCCCTGCCCGATCGCATGCCCTGCCCTTCTCTCCATGCTGCCCTGGAGGCTCTGTTGACACAGTTGCGGATGGGCCGGCCTTGGACTCGCGCCTATGTGGTATGGGAGCTGAAATTGCTCGCCGAACTGGGCTTCGGGTTGGATCTCAGCCGCTGTGCCGCCACCGGCAGGACCGATCATCTGGTCTACGTTTCGCCGCGCTCCGGCCGCGCCGTTTCCAACTCCGCCGGGGAGCCTTTTCGCGACCGGTTGCTTCGACTGCCGGCCTTTCTGATCACGCCCTCGTCACCGGTAGCCGCGAATGAGATATCCGACGGGCTTGCGCTGACCGGTTACTTCCTCGCCCGCCACGTTTACGGCCCACCTCGCCATCAATTGCCCCCTGCCCGGCTCCGCTTGGCGGAACGTCTTGCGCGCCGCGAAGAGGGCGAGGACAGCTGAGCAATCTCGCGAAAGGGATGATCCCGGCCTGCGGAAGTGACTGCTGGCGTTCTGACGACGGCAAAGTGACGAGCGCATTCATTCGCACGCCAAACGGATCTGTGGGTTGAAGCTGAAGATTGGCATGGCACCCCGGACGTGCCGTCTATAGGTTGCGGTCCAAAGGTTCACCGCTCACCCACTGCCCATTCACTGCCCGCTGGGGTACCCGCCGCGTGCTATCGCTTGTCATGATTGTGCTCAGCATCAGCACCGTCGTCGCCGGGCCGCTGGTGGTGTTTGCACCGCTGGGCATGGCTCCCTTGACGGCCTGCGTCGGCGCCGTCGCGCTGTTCGCCATGGTTCGCAAGGGCTTAAGCCACCTACGGCACCTTCTCGTGGGCCATGCCGGGATCCAAGCCGTCCTGTTTTTTCTGATCTGGATGCTGATCAGTTCGGCTTGGACATTCAGCCCCTTGAATGCTTTGTGGCTCGCCGTTCGGACGGCGTTTCTGATTGCGGGGGGGGCGAGCTTGAGCATCATGCTGGTCAACCTGGACCACGCCCACAGAAGGCAGTTGGCGTGGTCCGTCCTCGCCGGCTATGCACTTCTCGTTTTTTTCCTCGCCTTCGAACTTCTGACCAGCGGCTTTATCGTTCGCACGGCGCTGCCGGAACAATACGCGCAACAGCCGTGGATCTACGTCGTCGTCTCTCGCGGCTCGGTCTTCATGGCGCTGATGATGTGGCCAGCGCTCCTGGCGTTTCGCGCCCTTGATCAGCGGGCCGGAATGGCGGGGGTTTGTGTGGCGGCCGTCGTGATCGCAATGCTGACCGATCACGGAGCGACACGCGCCGCTGTGGCAATGGGATTGCTGGTGCTGGCGTTCGTTTACTGGTTGGGTCGGCCCGCCGTCCTGTTGATTGGCGGTCTGTTCATGACGGTGATCCTGAGTGCGCCGCTGCTGCCACTCGGTCCGCTGTCTCCGCAATCATGGCACTCGGGAGCCGAATGGCTGAAATTGTCTGCGCTCCACAGGCTGTACATCTGGCACTACGTGGCCGAGCGGGTATGGGAACGGCCACTATTTGGCTGGGGTTTCGATGCCTCGCGCCATATGCCCGACCGCAATGCGCTGACGCCGATCGATGTGCCATCGCTCACGCTCCATCCTCACAGCATGGCGCTGCAGATCTGGCTCGAGCAGGGAGCCGTCGGAGCCTTTGCCGCCACGGTGGTAATGGCGCTCGTCGTCCGCCAGATCGCACGGCCGGACGTCGATCGCCTCACTCAGGCAACGGCGGCGGCCGCGCTCTGCGCCGGGTTTCTCGTTGCAAGCCTGAGCTTCGGCATTTGGCAAAGCTGGTGGGTCGGCAGTTTGTTGATGATCACAGTATGGATTAGTGGCCTTGCCTCAACAGGCGGTGCCCCGGAGGGCGCCGCCCGCAGGCCCGATCCTCAAATATCTGCGTAGACGTGTGTCTCGGCGCGCGCGCCGGGGTGGGTCACGGCGCCCTTGTCGGCATCCCCCACCGCCTGCGCATATTTCCACAGGGCCCCCGACTGGAAGTCGGTCCGGCGGGGTTGCCAGGTGCGGTGCCGTTCGGCGAGTTCCGCTTCGGATACTTCGAGATCAAGTGTCCCCTTTTCCGCGTCGATCGCGATGATATCCCCATCGCGGATCAGACCGATGGGGCCGCCGACGGCGGCTTCGGGGCCGACGTGGCCGACGCAAAAACCGCGCGTGGCTCCGGAGAACCGGCCATCCGTGATCAGCGCAAGTTTGTCTCCCATCCCCTGACCGTAAAGCGCTGCGGTCGTCGACAGCATCTCGCGCATTCCGGGGCCGCCGCGGGGGCCTTCATAGCGGATGACCAGCACCTCCCCTTCCCGATAGTCCTTGCGCTCCACAGCGGCGAAGCATTCCTCTTCGCTGTCGAAGCAGCGGGCCGGACCGCGAAACTGCAGCTGGGTCATTCCGGCTACCTTGACGATGGCGCCTTGCGGCGCGCACGTGCCCTTCAGTCCGACGACGCCGCCGGTCGGCGACAAAGGGCGCGCGGTCGGCCGGATCACGTCCTGATCCTCCCGCAACACCACCGACTTCAGGTTTTCCGCCATCGTCCGGCCGGTCACCGTCAAGCAGTCGCCATGAATGAACCCGCCGTCGAACAGAGCCTTCAACAGGGCCGGGACGCCGCCGGCTTCGAACATGTCCTTGGCGACATAGCGCCCGGCGGGCTTGAGGTCGGCGATGTAAGGTGTTCGCCGGAAGATCTCGCAGACCGCGTCGAGATCGAAATCGATCCCCGCTTCGTGGGCGATCGCGGGAAGATGAAGCGCCGCGTTGGTCGAGCCTCCGGACGCCGCGACCACTGTTGCGGCATTTTCCAGCGCCTTGCGGGTGACAATGTCGCGCGGCCGGATACGCTGGGCGATGAGGTTCATCACCGCCCGCCCGGAGGCTTCACAGTACGCATCCCGCGATTCATAGGGTGCCGGCGCGCCGGACGAGCCGGGCAGCGCCAAGCCGATCGCTTCGGAGACGCAGGCCATCGTGTTGGCAGTGAACTGTCCGCCACACGAGCCCGCTGACGGACAGGCGACGCATTCGAGTTCGTGCAGCTCCGCGTCGGTCATCCGGCCGGCGGAATGCTGACCGACCGCTTCGAACATGTCCTGGACGGTGACGTCACGGCCCTTATAGCGGCCGGGCAGGATCGATCCGCCGTAAATGAACACCGAGGGCACGTTGAGCCGCACCATCGCCATCATCATCCCCGGCAGCGATTTGTCGCACCCGGCGAGCCCGACAAGCGCGTCGTAGCAGTGGCCGCGCATAGTCAGTTCGACCGAGTCGGCGATGACCTCCCGGGAGACCAGCGAAGATTTCATCCCGGCGTGGCCCATGGCGATCCCGTCGGTCACCGTAATGGTGACGAACTCCCGGGGCGTGCCGTTCGCGGCCTTCACCCCGTGCTTGACGACCTGGGCCTGACGGGAGAGCGCGATGTTGCAGGGCGCGGCCTCGTTCCAGCAGGTGGCGACGCCGACGAACGGCCGGTGGATCTCTTCTTCCGACAACCCCATGGCGTAGTAGTAGGACCGGTGCGGTGCGCGTTCCGCACCTTCGGTGACGTGGCGACTGGGAAGGCAGGATTTGTCATACACCGGTTGGCGGGCTTCGTCTGGCATCTGTATCGCTCTCTCGTGATGGGCTGCGGCGAAAAGAGATCAACAATAGGCGAGGACCGATCGCCTGCCTAGAGCGTGTTGAGGACCACGGTTCAGTCTTGCAACGGCCGGCCATCCGGCCGTTCTTGCACACGCGGCGCAACCGGGCCGCGCCTCGCGATACCCTTTTTTCATGCACGCCTTTTCATTGCGGCAGCTCGAATTGCCGGGTCATCCCCCGCTCGGGGTCGCAGAAACCAAACAAAAAGGCAATTTGAGCCCGCCAAACACGAACATTTTCAACTATATACCCAAATGGGTTGTATACATGGCCTTGATCACTCTAAGCCAGTTCGTTACATTTTTATGATAAAAATATGACGAAAAGGCTTCATGGATGAAAAGCGGGGTCATCAGCGACTGGCAAAGCCAAGCAGTTTCCTCCGATGTCAGTGTGCGAGCAAAAAGCACACTGGCAAACCTGATAGATACCTTGAAAAATGATAAAGGCGCACAGGCCCTAATCGCTGCTATATTGTTTAGCAATATTTTCTGGATTGCGCTTCATTGCTCGGTTCAGGTATCGAGGCAGGTCGGTGTTTCTGATGAGAATTTTTTAATACAAAACTTTGACCTTTTCCGGATCGACCGCGACGGGAGCTATGCGGAGTGGTTTCTCTACCTCCAGACAGCCTTGTGCGTGGTGCTTCTCTTTGGCGTTTTCCGTGCCTCGCGGCAACCCGTGTATTTGGCCTGGGCGCTCACGTTTTTGTTCGTGGTGGTGGACGACTCGTTCCTGCTTCATGAACGGGCCAGCATTTATCTTGTGAATACGTTCGACATCCCCGCCCTTCCGGGCCTCAGACCTCATGAGTCGGGAGAACTGCTTAGCTGGGCGGTCGCGGGCACTGTTCTTCTTGGCGTGTTGGGATGGGGTTTTCTGCGGAGCCGGCCGCAAGCTCGGATAGCCGGCGGATTGCTCGCGCTCGCGTTCGGTGCGCTGGTCTGTTTCGCCATCGGGGTCGACATGCTTCATGTCGCGCTGTCCGAGCCGGGCGCAGCGTTGTATGGGCTTCTCGCGATCATCGAGGACGGCGGCGAGATGCTCAGCATCGCGCTCGCCTGCGCAATCGCATTGCTGTTGTACCGGCATCCGGCGCTTGCCGTCGACAGGCCGGCTGACACGGCTCTGTTCGTCCCCTCTCGCCGGGTTCCTGGGAAGATTTCTTAAGAAGATTACACGCGAAGTCCGGATCGGGCTTGAGGCATCGTCGCTTGGGTCGACATGCCATCGGTCGGCCTCCATATTTTGTGTCAGCAGAGGCGCATGAGCCCGTCCTTGCCGATGGTAAAGGGGCCGATGGCAAGGGCCGATCGTGGAGGATAGACGCGTTGAGTGATCTCGTAACCGCCGAACAGCTTTTCTTTGCCAAGCCGGATCTCGACCGCGAGCGTGTCGTCGCCGTCGTCGAGGATGCCTTGACGGGTGCCGATGACGGTGAGCTTTTTCTTGAGTACTGCCAGTCGGAAAGCCTGGTGTTCGACGACGGCCAGTTGAAGAACGCCAGCTTCGATACGGCTCAGGGATTTGGCTTGCGCGCTGTCGCCGGTGAAGCCAGCGGTTATGCTCATGCCTCGGTCCTCGATGAGGACGCGATCCGGCGCGCCGCCGAGACCGTCAAGGCGGTTCGCGCGGGCTATGGCGGAATGCTGGCCGAGCCGCCGACGGGGACCAATCGCCAGCTTTATTCCGCTGACAACCCATTGGCGCTGGTTGATTTCGAAACCAAGATCAACCTTCTGGCCGCAATGGATGCCTATGCCCGCAGAAAGGATGAACGCGTACGCCAGGTGACGGCGTCGCTCTCTGGAGAATGGCAGGTGGTCGAGATCATCCGCGCCGGCCAAGCAGCGGTGGCCGACATTCGCCCGCTGGTCCGCCTCAACGTCACGGTGGTTGTCGAGCACCAAGGCCGGCGCGAGAGCGGCAGTTACGGCACCGGTGGCCGGGTCGCTTACGAGCGGTATCTTGCGCCACAGACATGGCAGCGCGCGGTCGACGAAGCGCTCCGGCAGGCACTGGTCAATCTTCAGTCGGTGCCGACGCCAGCCGGCGAAATGACGGTGGTGCTGGGACCCGGCTGGCCCGGCATTCTGCTTCACGAGGCGGTCGGGCACGGCCTGGAAGGAGACTTCAACCGCAAAAAGACATCGGCATTCGCCGGCCTCAAGGGCGAGCGCGTGGCATCGCCGGGGGTGACCGTGGTCGACGATGGCACCATTCCGGATCGGCGCGGTTCCCTCTCGATCGATGACGAGGGAACGCCGGCTGAGCGCACGGTGCTGATCGAGGACGGAATCCTGGTCGGGTTCATGCAGGACCGCATGAATGCCCGGCTAATGGGCGCACGTCCGACCGGTAACGGCCGCCGCCAGAGCTTTGCCCATTACCCGATGCCGCGGATGACCAATACCTGCATGCTGGCTGGCTCTCGTGACCCTGGTGAAATTATCGGCTCGGTCGAGAAAGGCCTTTACGCCGTCTCGTTCGGCGGTGGCCAGGTGGATATCACCTCGGGTAAGTTCGTCTTCTCCTGCACCGAGGCCTACAAGATCGAAGGCGGCAGGATCGGCGCACCGGTCAAGGGCGCCACCCTGATCGGCAGCGGCCCCGAAGTGTTGACCCGGGTGTCGATGATCGGCAACGACATGGCGATGGACCCTGGAATCGGCACCTGCGGCAAGGAGGGCCAGGGCGTCCCGGTGGGGGTCGGCCAGCCCACGCTCCGGATCGAGAACCTCACCGTCGGCGGCACCGCGGTCTGAAAATCGCTCCTCGCGGCGGGCCTTGGTGGAGGCCACTTGACGTGACCCGCAACCGCGGCTTTG
>CAZFBS010000011.1:21407-51539 GCA_964517265.1 uncultured Rhodospirillaceae bacterium
TTGAGCAGAACGTGCTGTTCAACACGGTGGTCGCTTATCTCAACGTCTTGGCGACACAGGCGGTCCTGGAATTCGAGGTGCAGAACGAGCAGCGGTTGACCCGCTTCCTGGAGGCGACCCAGGATCGTTTCGAAGTGGGGGAAGTGACCCGCACCGATGTGTTTCAGGCGGAAGCCCGGTTGGCTCGGGCGATCGCGGATCGGGTTCAGGCGGAGGGCGATCTTCAATCCGCCCGCGCCCAGTACGTCGCCGTGGTGGGGACACCGCCGACGGATCTGGAGCTTCCCGAAGTGCCGGCCGATCTCCCGGACACGGTGATGGCGGCGATCGAGCTGGCCGTGGACAACAACCCGCAAGTCCTTGCCGCGCGATTTGACGAACAATCCTCCTTGAATACGGTGGATCAGGTTCGGGGTGAACTGCTGCCCGAGTTGAATGTCCGAGGCGAAGCATTTCGCGGGTATGACACCGGCCTCGTCGGCGGGCGCGTGGACGATCTGCGCGCGACGGTCAATGTGGTTGTGCCCCTTTATCAGGCCGGTGCCGTGTATTCCCGTGTCCGGCAGGCGAAACAGGCTGTCTCCGAGCAGCGCCGCATCATCGATGATGCGCGGCGCCTCGTGGCGGAGGAGGCAACGACGGCATGGAGCAACTATATCGCCGCGAAAGCGTCGGTCGAGGCGTTCACCTCCGAAGTGAGAGCCAACGAAGTTGCGGTCGAGGGTGTCGTCCGCGAGCAGGCCGTCGGTACGCGAACCGTTCTTGACGTTCTCGACACGCAACAGGATCTGCTCGACTCGCAGCGGAATCTGGTCGATGCGCGTCGCAACGAATTGGGTTTTGCTCACGATTTGAAAAGGGCCACCGGCACATTGACGGCACAGATGATGGCATTGCCGGTCGACTATTATGATCCTGAGATTCACTATCGCAATGTGCGCGGCAAGTGGTTTGGCACCGGAGAGATCAATGGGGCTCCGGAGCCGACCCGAGTCGGTCCTTGACGAAAGGCCGGAGATGCCGCCGAACAGAACGCAAGCCCCATGGCGGCGAGGCCGTCTCCAGCGGCTGGTCTGTCGGCCCTGCGTGGGGCATAAGGGCTGGATGATGAGACGATGCCGGGTTCGGAGACGATGAACGAAACCGAGAAGGCACAGGCGAATCAGCAAGAGCCTTCGATGGAGGACATTCTTGCATCGATACGGAGGATCCTATCCGAGGACGGCGAGGGTGAACAGACGGCTCCCCAAAATGAGAGTGCCCTCGGCACAGCCACTTCAGGGACGGGCATCTCCGAGGCCGGCGCTCCACCCGCACTGGCGCCTGCGGCAGAAGACGGAGAACGGGTCGAGGAGGCACCGATGACCGCCGGGGACGAGCGCAGGCACAGTGACGAGGCAAGGCACCGGGATGAGCGGGCCGTCCCGCCGGCGCCCGAGAAAGCCGCTGTTCCCGAGATCGAATTTGCCGACGTTCTCGATCTGACCCCGGAGATGCGGGCTGGCCCGGTCCTCTCGTCGCCGACCTCGGCCGCGTCGAGCGACGCCCTTGCGCAACTGGCGAAGGCAATTCTGGACCGGCGAGACGTGGCGATCGGCAGCCGGGACATCACCCTCGAAGGCATGGTCCGGGAGATGTTGCGGCCGATGTTGAAGGAGTGGTTGGATCGCAACCTTCCCTACCTGATCGAGCGGCTGGTAAAGAAGGAAATCGACCTGATGGTGAATCGGGCCGAGCGGCTTGAGGATTGACGATGGCGCGCCTCAAGGATTAACAAGGCTCCCTTTTCCGCAACCGCGATGATTATCATCGCCGCGGTCTTCATCAGCACTTCACAACAAGCTTGGCACAGATGCTCGAGAAAACTTACCGACCGGCCGACGTCGAGGGCAGGCGCTATGCGGCGTGGGAATCATCCGGCGCGTTCAAGTGCGGACAGCGAAGCGATGCCGAGGGGTATGCCATCGTCATTCCGCCGCCGAACGTAACCGGCAGCCTGCACATCGGCCATGCCCTCAACAACACGCTGCAAGACATCCTGGTTCGCTTCGCACGCATGCGCGGCCGCGACGTGCTCTGGCAGCCGGGGATGGATCATGCCGGCATCGCCACACAGATGGTGGTCGAGCGCCAATTGGAGAAGGACGGCGTCACCCGTCATGATCTCGGGCGGGAAGCGTTCATCGAACGCATCTGGAAGTGGAAGGCGGAATCGGGCGGCGCCATCGTCGGGCAGTTGCGGCGTCTGGGCGCCTCCTGTGACTGGTCGCGTGAACGCTTCACCATGGACGAGGGTTTGTCGGCGGCGGTCGTCAAGGTGTTCGTGGAGTTGTATCGGCAGGGACTGATCTATCGCGACAAGCGGTTGGTGAACTGGGATCCCCTCCTGCACACCGCCATTTCCGATCTCGAAGTCGAGCAGCGGGAACTGGCCGGTCACCTCTGGCACTTCCGCTACCCGCTCGAAGGGCAACCGGGGCGCTTTATCGTCGTCGCCACCACCCGCCCGGAGACCATGCTGGGCGACACCGCCGTCGCCGTTCATCCGGACGACGAGCGCTACGAGAGCCTTGTCGGCAAGCGCTGCATTCTTCCCATCGTCGAGAGGCCGATCCCGATCATCGCCGACATGCACGCCGATCCGGAGAAGGGGTCCGGCGCGGTCAAGATCACGCCTGCGCACGACTTCAACGACTTCGAGGTCGGGCGCCGGCACGATCTGCCGATGATCAACGTGCTTGACGCCCGCGCGTGCATGACGGGCCCGATTCCGGAACGCTATCACGGCCTCGACCGCTACGAGGCGCGCGACGCGATCGTTCAGGAAATGCAGGCGTTGGGCCTGCTCGAACGTATTGAAGATCACGTCCTGATGATGCCCTATGGGGATCGCTCCGGCGTGGTGATCGAGCCGTGGCTGACCGATCAGTGGTTCGTCGATGCCAAGACACTGGCCGGACCCGCCATTGCCGCTGTCGAGGACGGACGCACCCGGTTCGTTCCGGAACAGTGGTCCAAGACCTACTTCGAATGGATGCGCAACATTCAACCCTGGTGCATCTCCCGTCAGATCTGGTGGGGGCATCAGATTCCGGCGTGGTACGGCCCCGACGGAGCCGTGTTCGTCGAGCCGACCGAGGAGCAGGCGGCAGCGGCGGCACAGGCCCATTACGGCGAGCAGCTTCCTCTCACTCGCGACTCCGATGTGCTGGATACTTGGTTTTCCTCGGCACTCTGGCCGTTTTCCACCCTCGGCTGGCCGCAGGAGACGCCGGAGGTCGTGCGTTACTACCCGACGGATGTGCTCGTCACCGGCTTTGACATCATCTTTTTCTGGGTTGCGCGGATGATGATGTTCGGGCTGAAGTTCATGAACGAAGTCCCATTCCGCACCGTGTACATCCATGCCCTCGTCCGCGACGAGCGCGGCCAGAAGATGTCCAAGTCGAAGGGCAATGTCATCGATCCGCTCAAGCTCATCGACAGCTACGGCGCCGATGCGCTGCGCCTGACCCTGGCGGCGCTGGCTGCGCAAGGCCGCGACATCAAGATGTCGGAGGGGCGGGTCGCCGGTTATCGCAACTTCGGCACCAAGCTGTGGAATGCCGCGCGATTTTGCCAGATGCGCGAGTGTACGCCGGACCCGCAGTTTGATCCCGGTCAGTGCCGGGAAACGCTCAACCGCTGGCTGGTCGGCAAGATCATCGGTGCCAGCACGGGCGCAAGCACCGCGATCGAGGCGTTCCGCTTCAACGAGGCGGCTGGCGTTCTGTACCAGTTCACGTGGGGAACCTTCTGCGACTGGTATCTCGAATTCGCCAAGCCGATCCTGGATGGCGCCGATCCGGCTGCCAAGGCGGAGACACGCGCGGCGGCCGCCTGGGCGCTGGACCAAATCCTTCATATGCTCCACCCGATCATGCCGTTCATCACCGAAGAGCTTTATCAGTCCCTTGCCGATCGGGGCGGCGAGCAGCTGATCCTCCGCCCGTGGCCCGTGTTCCCCGAATCCTGGATCGATCCAAAGGCGACGGCGGAAATCGACTGGGTGGTGCGGCTGATCAGCCTGGTGCGCTCGATCCGGGCCGAAATGAACGTTCCCGGAGCGGCCGAGATCCCGCTGCTGCTGAAGGACCCGAATGATGGCGCGATAGCGCGGCTTGCTTCACATCGTGACCTGATCACCAGCCTTGCCCGGCTGTCCTCCGCCGAGCTTCTCGATCACGAGGTTCCGAAAGGCTCCGTGCAGGATGTGCTCGACGGCACCACGATCGTCCTTCCGATTGGCAACGTTATCGACATTTCGGCCGAACAGGCGCGTCTGAGCCGGGAGGTCGCCAAACTGGACAGCGAGATCCTGCGTCTTGACAAGAAGCTCGCCAACCAGGGATTCCTTGCCAAGGCCCCACCCGAGGTGGTGGAAACGGAGCGGGAGCGGCTTGCCGAAGCGGCCGAAGCCAGAGGCAAGCTGCACGAGGCCGTGCGCCGGCTCGGCGGCTCCAACTAACCGCAAACTTTCCCTGGCCCTGTTTGGCAAACTGGTTTTTCGGGCCTGCCAAGGCGGCTGTCCGATGCATTTCGATGGCATGTGTTGAACTGTTGCCGCGGGAGGCGGAGGGCAAAAAGGAAAATTTACGGCGGAATAGCCGTAAGGCCTATTCCGCCGTAGGCAAGCTGCTGGACCTACGCTACACGACCAGCAAGCCGGGATCACCGACGTTTGTAGAGGTCTCAGCTACAGGATCGGTGCTCGCGTCGTAATTCCAGAGGTAATTGCGATAGATAGAAACGGTGGCTACGTTGGACTCAACCCCATGTTCGTCCGCGGCCTGATAGGTAAAGCTGTCGACTGGGTATCCTTCCCAGAACACAAGTGCATCGCCGTCTCCGGACGCGGTGACCGTTGTGTCGCTTTCCACCGCCAACGGATCCAGGCTGTAGTAGTCAACGCCGTCATAAAAAAGCGTACCATTATCTTTTAGTGTGACTATCGCTCCGCCTTTTAGCTCAACGGAGTCGCCGGGTGCGACATCCTGGCCATTGATTCTTCCGACAGTTATCTTGTCCCCGTCCGGGTCGTTGTCGTTCGCCAGCACATCGATATAAGCGTCGTTCGGATATGGATACGGGTCACCCTCCTCGCCAACAGCCAACGTCGTGTAAATCAGATCGTCAGCAAGCGACGCATCGGTCGTGGCCGCCGTAGTGGAGTCAGTCGTCTCCTCGTAGGGCAATGGGTACGGATAATAACTAGGCAGGTAGGCTTTGTCATTGACCGCCACGGGCGCCTGGTTCCCCGTGGGGGGCTCATCATCAGGCACGCCCGTGATTGTGACGTGTACCTTCGCCCAGTCGGTGTTGTAGCGGCCATAGACGGCATAACCAAAACTGTCTGATGCGTTATCACCATCGTTCAGGTGCTCGAACTTGCCGTTGGGGTCATAGGTGACCTTGTTGTTTGCGAGCGTCACCTTGGCGCCGGACGCCAAGGTAATTGTGTACGGCTTCGTGGAGAGCGTGGTCGTATAACTCTCCGCCGTGGCAACACTCTCGGTGAGCACGCTATCCGTGAGCACGTTGTCCGAAAGGGATGCATCGCTGGTTTGCTTGACCGGGAAAATCTTATAGACGCCGAGGGCGTTATCGTCATTCTCGAGAACGTCGATGATTTTTGGATTGTCTTCGTCGACGCCCACTTTGTCATCGTCCGCGATGGTTTTTTTCCACGGCCGCTTCGGCAATAGGCTCGCCGTCAGATCCAGGGTTTCAGCCATTGAGATACCTCCCGCCGCTTGTTCTTTGCATAGCGCACCCGCTGATGCTGGGTTTTTGCTAACGCAAACCGTGACAAACGGCAAAAGCTCAAAAGGGTCATTTACCCTGATAATAGAGGGTAAAACCTATGCGCATGCCTCAAATAAAAGTTGAATACTTCAACCATCATGCGCTTTTGCACAGTGCTTTTTCAATCGGGGCCGACGTCATGAATCAGATCTGCAGGCGGTCTTGAACCGGTTGCCGGGGCTGCTGCAGGCGGACTATCCTGCACTCTCACTTGGGGCGCAGATGGTCGTTGATCGATGCAAAGACAATCCCGATACGGGTTATCGGCGGGGCGTACACCTACAGGCTTGCTGGTTGCCCTCAGTCTCGTCGTGGCGCTCATCGTTCCGCTCGGAGCCGGCTGCGCCCGGGAGGTCGAGGTCGTCGACGGCGATACCCTGGTGTGGCGCGGCGAGCGGGTGCGCCTCTATGGCATCGATGCGCCCGAAGGGGATCAGGTGTGCACGCGGAACGCGCGGGACTATTTATGTGGCGAGGCGGCGAGGCAGTGGCTGATCGACAAGACCGACGGCCAGGATGTCCGCTGTGAGCAACGCGGGCGGGATCGCTACGACCGGCTGGTTGCCGTCTGCTTCGCCGGTGGGGAGAATTTGAACGAGGGGATTGTCGAAGCGGGGCTGGCGCTGGCTTATCGCCGCTATTCGCGCGAGTTCGTGTCCGCTGAGGACAGGGCGCGTCGGGCGGCGAAGGGCCTGTGGGCGGGAGCGTTCGTGCCGCCCTGGCAGTGGCGGCAGGGAGCCCGGCTTGCGCTCGCCTCCGGGACCGAGGACACGTGTCCCATCAAGGGCAATGTCAGCCGGAACGGGCGCATCTATCATCTTCCAGGCGGGCGCCATTACGACGTCGTTCAGCTCGATCCGCTCAGGGGCGACCGCTGCTTCGAAACGGAGCAAGAGGCAATCGAGGCTGGCTTTCGTCGGGCCAAGCGATAGCGCCTTCCACCAAAGTGCCCTCTCCGGCCTGCGCGCAAGGGCGCGCACCGTTCGCTTGGACCGGGGATGACTGATCGGCAACTGAGGGGCGTGCGGGCCAGGTATGGCTCAGGACGATCCCGCGATGTGGGCACCTGCGTCCGCCATTTGCTTCAGCGCCGCCCGGCCCTGCTCTTCCGTCACCGGCTTCGTCGCGTTCTCGATCACCCAGGCCTCGAACCCCGCCGCCAGCGCGTCCAGCACCGTCGCCGCCACGCAAACGTCCTGCGCCAGTCCACCGACCCAAACGCGCCGGATCCCGTGACTCTTCATGTACGTGGCAAGGCCAGTCTGATCAAAGGCGGAGTTCTGATCCTGATCGAACCGCACTCCTTTGGTGACGATGATGGCGTCCTGGGGCAGCCGCAGATCGGGATGAAACGCGGCTCCCTCGGTATCCTGGACGCAATGCGGCGGCCACGGCCCGCCTTGTTCCTTGAAGCTGAGGTGAACGAGCGGATGCCAGTCGCGCGAGGCGAACACCGGAACATGCTTTTCGGCGGCAGCAGCCACCCATGCGTTGAGGATCGGGATCACCTCATCGCCATGCGCGATCGGCAGCTTGCCGCCGGGGCAGAAGTCGTTCTGGACATCGATCACCATCAAGGCGTCGCCGTCTTCGAGAGCCTCACGCGGAGTCATGCTTGGGATCCTTCCTTCGCAAGAATGCGCTGTTTGATTTCGTCCTGGTAACCGCGCAGCGCCTCAGTGATCCTGACAGGATACGCAGGGTCGGCGGGAGACAGGGCGCGGATCGCATCCGGCAGCCGGCTCAATTCCTCGGCGGCATGCTCTCGTGCCTGCTCGAGACCGACACGCCCGGCCGTCGTTCGCGCACCCCCCTCCATCACCGGCTCCAGCAGCGGACGCCCGGGACCGCGTTCATCGGCGCGCGCGATGATGTCGCCGACCGCGCGGCCGTCCCGCTCCTCGCGGAACACCTGTTTGCGGCCCGGCAACACCGGCTTTCCCGTCGATGTCTTCAACCGCCCTTGACCGGCATAGGCACAGAGCTTGTAGGCAATATCGAGGCTCGGCGCGTCTTCCGAGACACCCATCTTGGTCCCGACACCGAAGCCGGTAATGGGCGCATTGCTGGAGACGATCCCGTCAATCACCGACTCGTCAAGACTGCTGCTGGCGAAGATGGCGACCCGCTCCAGCCCGGCTCCGTCAAGACGCTCCCGCACCTTGAATGCAAGGTCGATCAGATCGCCGGAGTCTAGCCGGACGGCGCGGACATTGAAGTCGTCGCCGAGTTCGCGGGCGAGTTCGCAAACCTTCTCGACCCCTCGCAACGTGTCGTAGGTGTCGATGAGCAGGACCGTTTGCGGATACAGCCGTGCAAACGAGCGGAACGCGTCGATTTCCTCCTCCCAGGCCTCGATGAAGCTGTGGGCCATCGTTCCCGAGGTGTTGACGCCATAGACCTTGCTTGCAAAGACGTTGGAGGTCGCGGCGACCCCGGCGATATGGAACGCCCGTGCCGCCTTGACCGCCGCGTCGATGCCGTGCATCCGGCGCGGCCCGAAATCGACCACCGTCCGTCCCCGTGCCGCCGTCACCACCCGGACCGCCTTCGACGCCAGTGTCGTTTGCAGATGGACCTGATTCATGATGAACGTCTCGGCGAGCTGAGCCTCGCCGATCGGTGCCGTGACCTCAAGGATCGGCTCATTGGCAAACACCGGCGTTCCCTCCCGAACCGCCCAAACGTCGCCGCTGAACCGCACGGTTTCCAGCCAGCGGAGAAACGCCTCACTGAACAGTCCCAGCGAGGCAAGGTGATCCAGGCTCTCGGTTCCGAACCGCAGGCTCTCAAGGTAACGGAGAATGTCGTCCAGCCCGCATGCGAGCAGAAAATTGCGCGTTTCCGGAAGCCGGCGCACGAACAGGCTGAACGTCGCCGGCGCAAACATCCGCTCGACGAAGTACGCTTGGCACATCGTCAACTCGTAAAGGTCGGTAAACAGGGCCACCGTCTGATCGTTGATCCAGGGATTGGCCGCTGTCGTCATGGTCTGACCCCCTTCACGCCACTGGCTCCGCATCGCCCGATGCAGGATGCCGTCCCTGCTTCGCGTTATCAAGTGCCGGCCGCGCCCGCTGCACTCCGGCCCCTTTCATCCGCTCGCAGCGGGATAAAAGCTTGGCACGGTGCTGACGGGTGAGCGACAATGCGGCCGGGACTGGCTTCCGTTCCTTGCGACCGCGACATCTCGACGGGAGAGACGGCATGTTGACCATCGCGACCTTGCGCGAGCCCAACGGGCGCTGGACCGCCGAGATCGTGGAGTTGCCCGAAATTCTCGCCTATGGAGACAGCCGTGTGGAGGCCATCGCCAAGGTCGAAGCGTTGGCGTTGCGGCTGTTCGCCGATCGCCTCGAGCATGGCGACGATGTGCCGGAGGTCCACTGCCTGTTTGCCGCATAGAGGGACCGAAGGGCGCCGACAAAAGGGCCTCCGGTCCACCCGGAGAAACGAGGTCGAAGGACCCGCCCATCCCTGCGCGTTTGCGCAGAACGTCTCTTTCCGCCGCGGTTTGCGAAGAGGCAAAGCCGACAGCCCAGCCCGGTCAAGGTGTCGGGCCTCTCGCGAAATTCTATACTTTGGGACTCTTGCTAATTGCTTGTCTTCTGGGTGGCCTACTTTGCCTCGACTTTCACCTTGACCGGACCTGCGGTAATCTGAGGCGGCTCCGGCTGCAGATCGGCGACATTCTCCTGTAGCCATTTCGCTGCCTTCTCGTTCGATTCGAGCGCCATCTCTTCTGTCGAGAACATGCTGATGGTCGCCATCGTCCCGCTGCCGCCGTCGATGGCATAGTAGGCAATGAAACCGGGCGAAGCTTCGAGCAACGGCACGAACCCGGTCTGGATCTTTCGACAGACCTCATTGACCGACCGCACACTGGAATACCGCCGAACGCTGATGAACATTGTTCCTCCCCCACTGGCTTTCTTTGCGCGACGCCATTGCTCGCACACCCTAGCATAGTCACGCAAGAGGAGTCGCAAATCGCGCAGATCATCTCGAAAATCATCAGCAACAGCGGACATCGCAAGGAGCCGGACGATGAGCAAAGGGGAGACCAAGATGGCATTCCAGTGGGACGATCCGCTGCTGCTCGAGGATCAACTGCATCCGGACGAGCGGATGGTCCGCGATACCGCCCGCGATTACGCCGCCGACAAGCTGATGCCGCGCATTCTGACCGCCAATCGCGAGGAACGTTTCGATCGCGAAATCATCACGGAGATGGGCGGCCTCGGCCTGCTCGGCCCGACCCTGCCGGACGCTTATGGCGGAGCCGGTGTCAGCCATGTGGCCTACGGCCTCGCCGCCCGCGAGATCGAGCGGGTTGATTCCGGTTACCGCTCGGCGATGAGTGTCCAGTCCTCGCTGGTGATGCACCCGATTCACGTCTACGGCACCGAGGAGCATCGCCAGCGGTATCTGCCTCGGCTCGCGCGGGGCCAGATTGTCGGCTGCTTCGGTCTGACAGAGCCGGACGCCGGCTCCGATCCCGGCGCGATGCGGACTCGCGCCGAGCCGGTCCAAGACGGCTATCGGCTGAGCGGCAGCAAGACCTGGATCACCAACGCGCCGATTGCCGACATCATGATCGTCTGGGGCAAACTCGAGGGCAGAATCCGCGGCTTCATTCTCGAGCGCGGGATGGAGGGTCTGTCGACCCCAAGGATCGAGGGAAAATTCTCTCTGCGCGCCTCATCGACCGGCAGCATCGTGATGGATCAGGTGTTCGTTCCGGAGGCGAACCTGTTTCCGATGGTCAGCGGACTGCAAGGACCGTTCGGATGCCTCAACAAGGCCCGCTACGGGATCGCCTGGGGTGCGCTCGGCGCCGCCGAATTCTGCTGGCACGCCGCCCGGCAGTATACCCTCGATCGCACCCAGTTCGGCCGGCCGCTCGCGGCCACCCAGCTTATTCAAAAGAAGCTGGCCGACATGCAGACCGAAATCGCCATCGGGCTGCAGGCCGCCTTGCGCGCCGGTCGGCTGCTGGACGAGGAGCGCTGCGCGCCGGAGATCATCTCGCTGATCAAGCGCAATTCCTGCGGCAAGGCGCTGGATATCGCACGGGCGGCACGGGACATGCACGGGGGCAACGGCATTGCCGACGAATATCACGTCATCCGCCACGTCATGAACCTGGAAACCGTCAATACCTACGAAGGGACGCACGACATCCACGCGCTCATTCTCGGCCGCGCCCAGACCGGGCTGCAGGCATTCATGTAACGCCGGACCGGCGCGATCTTGCCGAGAGCTACGCGTTGAGGATAGCTTTATCCTGCGCGGTTTCAAAAGGAGCGACAGGCACGGACATGAGCGAGGAGGAACGCGACGTTCCGGAGATGGAGACCCGGTGGGAAAAGGAGTTCGGACCCGAAATCTCGCCGTTTCGCAAGTGGATCACCGGGGCGCTGTTGATCGCGGCGTTCCTCGCGCTGATCGCGCTCGCTTTTCTCTCCGTGCCGTCGCGATGAGGTGCGTCTCTAACCCTCACGAAGATTCCTGCGAGGATGAGCCCGAGGCAAGCGTGCCCTTCCCCGGCAGGACGGTCTCCACCAGCCGCGCCCAATAGCTGGCGCCGAGAGGAAGCAAGGCATCGTTGAAGTCGTAATATGGGCTATGCAGGGTGCGGTTGTTGTCGGCCGGGCCATTGCCGATCCAGACATAGCAGCCGGGCCGCTGCTGCAGCATGAAGGCGAAGTCTTCGGCGCCCATGCTCGGCAGCGGGTCGCGGTCGACCTGATCCGCGCCGACCACCGCCGCTGCCGCGTTCGCCGCCCGGACCGCTTCCGCTGGATCGTTGACCGTCGGCGGATAGCGCCGCTGATAGTCGACGTCCGCTGTCACCCCGTGCGCGGCGGCCACCGACATGGCGATCCGGCGCAACGTCGCCTCGATCTGATCGCGAACCTCGGCCCGCAGCGCCCGGGTGGTCCCCGCCAGCACCGCCTTTTCCGCAATCACATTCCACGTGTGCCCAGCGTTGAACCGTGTCACCGAAACGACGGCGGCATCGAGAGGATCGATCGTCCGGCTGACGATGGTCTGCAACGCCTGCACGAGGGCAGCTCCCGCCACGATCGAATCGGTTCCGAGGTGGGGCATCGCGCCATGCGTTCCTCGGCCCGACAGGACGATCTCGAAGGTGTCGAACGACGCCATCATCGGCCCGGGCCGGACCGCGAACCGGCCGAGAGCCAACCCCGGCCAATTGTGCATGCCATAGACCGCATCGACCGGAAACTGCGTAAACAACCCCTGCTCGACCATCACCCGGCCGCCGCCCTCCGCCTCCTCGGCCGGCTGAAAGATGAAGTGGACGGTCCCCCGGAACCTCCGGGTCGCGGCAAGGTAGCGGGCGGCTCCCAGCAACATCGCGGTATGACCGTCGTGACCGCATGCATGCATGGTCCCCGCTCGCTGGGAGCGGTGAGAGAACACGTTGGCCTCGCTGATCGGCAGCGCGTCCATGTCGGCACGCAAACCGATCGCCCCTCCCTCCTCCGGATCCGACACGAGCGAGCCGACGACGCCGGTGCCAGCAAGGCCCCGGTGCACCTGCAAGCCGAAATCGGCAAGCTGTTCCGCGACGAACGCCGCCGTGGCATGCTCCTCGAATGCGGTTTCAGGGCAAGCGTGCAGACGGTGCCGCCACGACGCCATATCCTCATGCCATGCGGCAATCTGTTCAATGATCGGCACCGGTGCCTCGCTTTCCCCGCTTGTTTCGTTCGCCGAACGGCGTCTTGCCGGTGTCCGACGCCAAAAGTCGAAACAACTCTATAGATATCGTTGCAGATGGATGGAGGCGAGACAATGGCAGACACGATCGCCGTCCTCAGCCAGCCCCGGCTGACGGCGCAGAAGGCGCTCAGCGACAATCCGCTGATCGACTGGCTGCTGACTGAAGGGCTGACCATCGTCAGTCCCGCCGATTTGATCGGCGGTATCGCGCGCCGGATAGTCGAGATCGGCTTGCCGCTCTGCCGCTTGCGGGTTACCATCCGCACCCTGCATCCGCAGTATCTCGGCACCAGCTACACCTGGACCCGCGGCAGCGATGACGTCGACGTGTTCATGCCCAAGTACGAGATCCTGCTGACGGACCAGTACCTGAAAAGTCCCTACGCCGCCATCTTCGAGGGCGCGGGTGGCATCCGCCGCCGGCTCGATGTTCCCGGCATCGTCCTCGATTATCCGATTCTGAAAGAGCTGCGCCTCATCGGGGCAACTGATTATATCGCGCTGCCGATGCCGTTCTCCGACGGCAAAATCAACGCGATGACCCTGGCCGCCGACCGCCCGGGCGGATTCACCACTGCGGAACTGGCGTGCATCAACCAGATGCTGCCGCTGCTGGCTCAGCTGATGGAGTGCCACGCCCTGCGACGCACCGCGACAACAATCCTGGAAACCTATCTCGGCCGGCTTTCGGGTGAGCGCGTTCTAAAAGGGCTGATCAAGCGCGGCGACGGGGAAACCATCCACGCCTTGATCTGGTTCAGCGACCTGCGCGGCTCGACCCACCTTGCCGATCGGATGTCGCGCCAGGCATTCCTCAGCCTGCTCAACGACTACTTCGAATGCATGGCCGGCGCCGTACTGGATCATGGCGGCGAGGTCCTGCGCTTTATCGGCGACGCGGCTCTTGCGATCTTTCCCATCAATAGCCTGATCGCAAGTCCGCAAACCGACTGCCGTGCCTGTGAGGCCGCGATCGAGGCGGCGCGTGATGCGGTTGGCCGCGTGGCTGCGGTCAACGCGAAAAGACAAGCGAACGGCGAGCGCGCCATCGGTTTCGGTATCGGTCTTCACGTCGGCGAGGTGCTGTACGGCAACATCGGGACGCCGCAACGCCTGGAATTCTCCGTCATTGGCGCGGCGGCCAACGAAGCCGCCCGGATCGAAGCGATGACCAAGGCGCTGGGCAAACTGGTGTTGCTTTCGGAGGCGGTGGCGCGGGTGGCAAAGCAGCCGCTCGTCGATTTGGGTAGTCATGCTTTACGCGGCGTCAGCGACCCCCAGCACCTGTTCACCCTGCCGGATCTGTGCGGTGAGCCGGCGCTTTGAACCGGCGAAACCACCCCCGCGTCAGAACGGCAGCGGGTTGACCCCAAACAGCCACGGATGGGACCAGAGTAGGATCGCATAAAGGGCGAGGCCAAGTCCGATCCGCCACCATCCGATCTCGTGGAAACGCAACCGGGTCCGCCCCGCCACCATCGCCGCGAACGGCCAATAGGAGGTCTCGGCGGCAAACCGCTCCCACGCCGCGCCCATGTTCGCGCGCCGCTTGGCATCGATGGCGAGCGGCCCAAGCAGCGCCAGCACGGTCAGGCTTCCGAACAGGAGCATCGCCGCCGCATCGCCATTGGCCAGCAGATGGGAAACTCCCCACAGGACAAACCCCCACATCAGGGGATGGCGGGTGATCTTGGCAAACCCCCTCGGACCACGCGCAGCCAGTTCAGGAGAACCGCCTCCAAACGTCGGCAGACTGGGCGTGGTGATCCCGCCAACGACCAGGAGCGCCGCCAGCACCATCAGCGTCAGCGACAAATGCCGCCATCCCGTTGCGGGGAACCAGATTTCCACGTACGGCGCGGCACCATAGGCCATCGCCATCCAGACGATCAGTGCGAGCGAGACAATCGAGTAAACGGCGCGGAATACCGGCTCACCGACAGCTTCCGTCAATGGTGCGCGCACAGTCCTGTTTGACAGAACGACATGGCTGCCAACGAACAGCAAGCATGCCAAGGCAAGGTGCCAGAGACTTCCCGTCACGTCCTCGTTCTCCCGTCCGCTCGATAGGGCCCCGTCCGCGAAAGACGGCACAGCGCCGACGCTGACACGCGCGCAACACCGCCCGAGGGCTGGGTATGCCTCGCGAGCGTCGGCTTTTCCAGCACCATGATAGGGGTTCGCTCTCACCCGGTCCGTCTGCCGGCATCGGCTCCCTTTTTCGTTCTGGCTTCGCCCTCGCTGTGTTATTGAACAATGGGGCGGGTGCAAATGATGCTGTCGATAGCGGGTGGGAAGCGGATGCCGAGGTCGGCAGCTGACTTCGGCGCGGCCCAATGGGGGGCCTTCCGCGAATTTCACGCGAAACATTCTTCGCAGAAGGCCTTGCCGGGAGGCGACGGGCTGTTCGTGCAGCCGAGATGAAAGCTGGTGGGTCCATGAGGGGGGGGACGGACAGTGACGAGGAAACGGGCGCTGGCAACGGTTGCTCGTAAGGCGGGACGTGCGTCTCCTCCCCGTATTTAAGGGTGGTCTGCTGCATAACACGGCGGCGGCCTACGCGCTTGCACTGGCCGTGTCCGTGCTGGCGATTGCCGTCAATATGATCGGAAGCGGCCTGTTTGGGGCCCGTCCGTTCGTTTCGCTCTACGCCGCCGTCGTCATCAGCGCGGCATTCGGCGGGCTCGGCCCCGGGTTGTTGGCCACGTTCGTCTCCACGGCCTCCGTCAACTTCTTTCTGCTGCAGCCGTTGGGCTCCCTCGCGATCGGCGCAGGCTCCGATGTGGCGACTCTCGTTCTGTTCGTCATCGCCTCGGTGTTCGTCTGTTGGATCCTGCATTCGCTGAGGCTCACGGCCGAGACTTTGCGCAACGAGCGTGACCTCAGCCGTGATTTGAGCCGGCAACTGCAGCGGACGGTTCGGCAGAAGGAGTTGCTGGTTCGGGAGGTTCAGCACCGGGTGGCGAACAGTCTGCAACTCGTCTCCAGTTTTCTGATGCTGCAAAGGCGGGCGTTAAAAAATCCCGACGCTCGGCATGACCTCGAAGAAGCCTCGCGCCGGATTCACGCACTTGCCCACATCCACCGCCGCCTCTACAGCGCCGGTGAGGAAGAACGGGTTGATTTCGCGAACTATCTTCGCGAGTTCTGCCGAGAACTCGTCGACGCCACCGCGCCGCATACCGTCACTTGCTCGGTTGCGGGTCCGGCGGATCTCTGGTTGCCGCAGGACAAGGTCGTGCCGCTCGCCTTGATCGTCAACGAACTGGTGACCAATGCCCTGGAGCACGGACTAAGCGGCCGCAATGACGGTCGGATCACGATTGCGCTTGAGCGGCGGGGCGATGACCGCATCGCCCTGACGGCAAGCGACAACGGCACGGGGCTGCCGGATGAGTTCGATCCGGATGCCGCCCAGAGCCTCGGCCTCAGCATCGTCCGCGCCTTGACAGCCCAGATCAAGGGCTCTCTTCAGCTCGTCGACAAGGCTTCCGCGACCTGGGTGCTTGAATTTTCGGTTTAACCAAAGGCGGCAGTGAATGCGTCTGTTGCAAACCACACAAAGGGACATCCAAGTTGGGTCGCTTTCCCAGCGATGCGTTGGCGCGGGATCACCATTGCATCCTTCAAGGGGCTGGCGCCTTGTATCCCCGTGCGTGGGGAGGTATTGTGGGGCTGCTGAGATGAGGCCTTTAAGACCAAGATTAACAAATTGAACGGGAGGGGATCCGAGCCGCGTTTGGGTCCGTCGCTGACGGACTGAAAGCCAGTGAGTTCGCGCGGGATCGGAGCAATCATTGTCCAAAGAGATGCACAGGTCCACACGGGTTCCGTGCGCCGCGAGTTTGCACATTTTGTCGCCTTGCCTGAAGACATGGCGGAACACGCGTCCGACCGGTCGCGCAAAACCGCCAGCCCGGCGGCCAACGAAAGCCGTCCACTGCCATGAAGCCTTAAGGAGGTAAACGTAGATGAGCTACCAATCCGACCTCACAACGCCCCCTGACCTTGGACGCAAACGCCACATCGGGCCGACCAGGGTCCAGCGTCCCAACTACGTCGATCTCCTTCCGCCGTGCAACAATGCCTGCCCCGCGGGCGAAAATATTCAGGAGTGGCTGGCGCACGCTCAGGCAGGGCGGTTCCGCGAGGCCTGGGAGACGATCCTTCAGGACAACCCGCTTCCCGCCGTGCATGGCCGGGTCTGCTACCACCCCTGCGAGAGCGCGTGCAATCGCACCAACCTCGATGCTCCGGTCAGCATCCACGCCGTCGAGCGGTTCCTCGGCGACAAGGCCCTTGAAGAGGACTGGGTTCCGCAGGTTCGCGCGGTGGCGACCCACAAGCGCATTCTCATCGTCGGCGCCGGCCCGAGCGGGCTGTCCGCCGCGCATCATCTCGCCCTGATGGGCCACACCGTCGAGATTCATGACGCAGGCCCGTTGGCGGGCGGCATGATGCACTTCGGGATCCCCTCCTATCGCCTGCCGCGCGACGTTCTTGAGGGTGAGATCAAGCGCATCGAGCGGATGGGCGTGAAGATCGTCCTCAATCACAAGGTGGAAGATCTGGCGGCCGAAAAGGAAGCCGGCAACTTCGATGCCGTGTTCGTTGCCGTCGGTGCCCACCTGTCGAAAAAGATCAACATTCCCGGCCGCGACGCCGGCAAGATCTACGACGCGCTCGGTTTTCTCAAGAGTGTGGAGATGGGCGAGGAGGTCAAGCTGGGGCGCCGGGTCGCGATCTACGGCGGCGGCAATACGGCGATGGATGCCGCGCGCACGGCGATGCGCCTCGGCTACGAGCCGATGATCATCTATCGCCGCGATCGCGCTCACATGCCGGCTCACGAGTTCGAGGCGGACGAAGCGATCGAAGAAGGCGTCAAGATTCATTGGCTGCGCACGATCAAATCGATCGACGAAGGCTCGTTCGCCGTCGAAGTGATGAAGGTCGACGAGAACGGGCGGCCACAGCCGACCGGAGAGGTCGAGACCCTGCAGGCCGACGATCTGATCCTCGCCCTCGGTCAGGATACCGACACCGCGTTTCTGCGCCGCGTTCCGGGTGTCGAATTTCAGACGGACGGCACGGTCATCGTCGATGGCAACATGATGACGGGCGCCGAAGGCGTGTTCGCCGGCGGCGACATGGTTCCCTCCGAGCGAACGGTGACGATCGGCGTCGGTCACGGCAAGAAGGCGGCGCGCAGCATCGATGCGTGGCTGCGCGGCACCACCTATCAAAAGCCGCCCAAGCACGATATCGCCTCGTTCGAAAAGCTGCACCTGTGGTTCTACACCGACGCGGCACAACGGCCACAGGGCCATCTTGACATGCTCAAGCGCCGTGAGGGCTTCGATGAAGTGCTCAAGGGCCTGAACGAGAAGGATGCCAGCTACGAGGCCAAGCGGTGCCTGTCGTGTGGCAACTGCTTCGAATGCGACGGATGCTATGCGGCCTGTCCGGAAGATGCCATCATCAAGCTCGGCCCGGGCAAGCGGTATAAATACAACTATGATCTGTGCACAGGGTGCGCCATTTGCTTCGAGCAGTGTCCCTGTCATGCCATCGAAATGATTCCGGAGCCGGGCAAGGCGCCTTGAGCCGGACGCGGCAGGACCGCACCGCAGGCAAGCAGGAAAGGTCTCATCATCAGGGAAGGACTCCCGGCGACGGTGGTGGAGGGTTCGCGCGAACCCGCCCGTGCAATGGGTGGCGGAGGAAGCAACAATGAGTGAAGAGCAGGTTACCACGATCGATGGCAACGAGGCCGCGGCGCACGTCGCATTCCGCCTCAACGAGGTCTGCGCCATCTATCCGATCACGCCGTCATCGACCATGGCGGAACTGGTCGACCAATGGTCGAGCGAAGGTAAGACCAACATCTGGGGAAATATTCCCGATGTCGTTGAAATGCAGAGCGAGGCGGGCGCGGCAGGGACCGTTCACGGTTCCTTGCAAGGCGGTGCGCTGACGACGACGTTCACCGCCTCCCAGGGGCTCATGCTGATGATCCCCAATATGTACAAGATTGCCGGCGAACTGACCGCCTGCGTCTTCCACGTCGCCGCCCGCGCCCTGGCGGCGCACGCGCTGTCCATTTTCGGCGACCATGCCGACGTGATGGCGGTGCGCACGACCGGCTTCGCCCAGTTGGCATCGAGTTCGGTCCAGGAAGCGCACGACATGGCCCTGATCGCGCAGGCTGCGACGCTGGAAGCACGGGTCCCGTTCATCCATTTCTTTGATGGCTTCCGCACGTCGCACGAGGTTAACAAGCTGACCCTCTTGCCCGACTCGGTCCTGCGGGAGATGATTGACAACGACTTGGTGCTGGCACACCGTCGGCGCGCACTCAATCCGGACAATCCGTTCATACGCGGGACCGCGCAGAACCCCGACGTCTATTTCCAGGGCCGCGAGGCGATCAATCCGTTCTACCAGCGCACACCGGCCATCGTGGAAAACGTGATGGAGAAATTCGGTGCGTTGACCGGCCGGCACTACAAGCTGTTCGAGTACTTCGGCGCCCCGGATGCCGAACGCGTGATGGTCTTGATGGGCTCCGGCGCGGAAGCGGCCCGCCAGACGGTCGAGTTCCTGGTCGAGCGCGGCGAGAAAGTCGGGGTTATCCAGGTTCACCTCTACCGGCCGTTCTCGGCAAAGCATTTTCTTGCCGCCCTGCCGGCGTCGACGCAGTCGGTGGTGGTGCTCGACCGGACGAAGGAGCCGGGCGGCAGTGGGGAGCCTCTCTACCAGGACATCCTGATCACGTTGATGGAGGCGGCCGCCGGAGGAGCACTGCCCACGGCGCGAATGCCGAACATCATTGGCGGTCGCTACGGGCTCTCGTCCAAGGAATTCTCCCCGGGCATGATCAAGGCCGTGTTCGACGAATTGAAAAAGGACAAGCCGAAAAACCACTTCTCCGTCGGCATCAATGACGACGTCTCCCACTTGAGCCTCGACTACGATCCCACCTTCGACGTCGAAGGCGACGAGGTCTTCCGGGCGATGTTCTACGGCCTCGGGGCCGACGGCACGGTTGGCGCCAACAAGAACACCATCAAGATCATCGGCGACGATCCCGCGTATTATGCGCAAGGATACTTCGTCTACGACTCTAAGAAATCAGGCTCGCAGACCGTCTCTCATGTCCGCTTCGGGCCGGAGCCGATCCGCTCGACCTATCTGATCCAGTCGGCCCACTTCATCGGCTGTCATCAGTTCAACTTCATCGAGAAGATGAACGTGCTGGAGCGTGCGGCGCCCGGCGCCACCTTACTGCTCAACAGCGCGTACGCGCCCGACGAAGTATGGGACAAGCTTCCGCGCACGGTGCAGGAAGAGATCATCAACAAGAAGATCAAGTTCTATGTGATCGACGGGGCGAAGGTGGCCCGCGAGTCCGGGATGGGCACCCGCACCAACACGATCATGCAAACCTGTTTCTTTGCCATTTCCGGGGTGATGGATCGCGACAAGGCGATCGCAAAGATCAAAAAGTCGATCGAGAAGACCTACGGCAAGAAGGGCGAGGAAGTCGTCCGCAAGAACTTCGATGCGGTCGATCATACCGTCGCGCACCTCTACGAAGTGAAGGTGCCGGCCGCGGTGACAAGCGATCTTGAGATGCTGCCGCCGGTTCCCCCGCAAGCACCGGAATTCGTCCAGAACGTGACGGCGATGATGATGGCCGGCCGCGGTGACGAACTTCCCGTCAGTGCGCTGCCGGTGGATGGCACCTTTCCCAGCGGCACGACGAAGTGGGAAAAGCGCAACATTTCCGATTTCGTGCCGATCTGGGAACCGGAGATCTGCATCCAGTGCGGCAACTGCAGTTTCGTCTGCCCGCACGGGGTGATTCGCTCCAAGGTGTACAACCAGACTCTTCTCAACGATGCCCCGCAGGCCTTCAAGTCGGCGCCGATCGATATGCGCGGCTTTCCGGATACCCGCTACACGCTGCAGATCTACACCGAGGACTGCACCGGCTGCACCCTTTGCGTCGAGGTCTGCCCGGCCAAGAGCAAGGAAGAGACCGGCAAGAAAGCCATCAACATGGGCTGGAAGGCGCCGATTCTCGAAAACGAAAAGGAGAACGTCGACTTCTTCGAGACGTTGCCGGTCAACGACCGCTCCCGGGTGGACTTCTCGACCGTGCGCGGCACCCAGTTCCTCGAGCCCTTGTTCGAGTTCTCCGGGGCCTGTGCCGGCTGCGGCGAAACACCGTACGTAAAGCTGGTCTCGCAGCTGTTCGGCGACCGGCTGATGGTGGCCAATGCCACCGGCTGTTCGTCCATCTATGGCGGCAATCTGCCGACGACACCGTGGACCGTGAACTCGGAGGGGCGCGGTCCGGCGTGGGCCAATTCCCTGTTTGAGGACAACGCGGAATTCGGGTTCGGCATGCGGCTGGCCGGCGACATGCACGTCAACGAAGCCAAACGGCTGGCGACGGTGCTGCGAGCGGAAATCGGCCCGGAACTGGTCGAGGAGATCCTGGCCGCCCCGCAACTGACCGAAACGCAGATCCGCCGCCAGCGCGACCGGGTGGCGGAATTGAAAAAGCGGCTGGTTCCGCTCGACTCGGAAGCTGCCAAGCACCTGCTTTCGATGGCCGACCACCTCGTCCGCCGCAGCCTGTGGATCATCGGCGGCGATGGCTGGGCCTACGACATCGGCTCCTCCGGGGTCGACCACGTGCTCGCCAGCGGCCGCAACTGCAACATTCTGGTGCTCGACACCGAGGTCTACTCGAACACCGGCGGACAGGCGTCGAAGTCGACGCCGATGGGCGCGGTTGCCAAGTTCGCCAACGCCGGCAAGCACATCGGCAAGAAGGACCTGGCATTGCAGGCCATCTCCTATGGCAACGTTTACGTGGCCCGCGTCGCCATGGGGGCCAACCCGCAGCAGACCTTGCTCGCCTTCCGCGAGGCGGAAGCCTATGACGGACCTTCGTTGATCCTCGCCTACAGCCACTGCATCGCGCACGGCATCAACATGCAGCATGGTCTCGATCAGCAGAGTCGGGCCGTCCATTCCGGCCACTGGCCGTTGATGCGCTACAACCCGGAAGTCCGGCTGGCGGGCGAAAACCCCTTCTCGCTCGACTCCCCACGGCCGACCATCAAGCTCACCGACTACGCCGATCAGGAGTTGCGTTACCGGATGCTTTACCGCACCAACCCGAAGGAGGCGAAGATGCTGATGGACATGGCGCAGCGCGCCATCGAGGCGAAGTGGAAGCTGTACGAGGAAATGGCAGCGATGGGCCACGACTAGGGCCGGACATCAACTGAACAAACGCCTGCCCTCTCCGGATCCTTCAGCCCGCCCGGAGAGGGCGGCGAGACCCCGACGACACTCTGCTCACGTCAACGGCGAGGCGTCTTGACGTCGGCATTCAAGATCAAGGATCTGGAGGGACGGCATGGATCTGACAACGAAGTATCTCGGTTTGGACCTGAAGCACCCGGTGGTGGCGTCAGCCGGCCCCCTGTCTTCGACCTATGACGGGATCAAGCGCCTCGAGGAATCCGGTGCCTCCGCGATCGTTTTGTTCTCGTTGTTCGAGGAGCAGATCCGTCATGAGAATGAGTCCTTCAATTTCCTGATGGAACAAGGCACCGAACGCTTCCCGGAATCGCTCAGCTATTTTCCTGAGGTCGAGGACTATCATGTCGGCCCGGACGCCTACCTGGAGTTGATCCGCCGTGCATCGGAATCGTGCGGCGTGCCGATCATCGGCAGCCTCAACGGCGTCACCAGCAAGGGCTGGACCGAGTACGCCAAGGACATCCAGGAGGCCGGCGCAAGCGCGATCGAGCTCAACATTTTCTATATTCCGGCCGATATCAATATTACCGGGCGCGAAGTCGAGGAACGCTACCTGCAGGTGGTGCGCCGGGTGAAGCAGGCTGTCACCATCCCTGTTTCGATCAAGCTCAATCCGTTCTTCAGCTCCACCGGCGAGATGGCCAAGCGGTTCGTCGAGGCCGGTGCTGACGGCCTGGTGCTGTTCAATCGCTTCTATCAGCCGGACTTCGACCTTGACGAACTGGAAGTCTCGCCGAGCCTGGAGCTGAGTTCGCCCAGCGAGATCCGTCTGCCCTTGTTGTGGATCGCCGTTCTGCACGGCCGCCTCAACGTCTCGCTGGCCGCCACCCGCGGCGTTCAGAGTGCGACGGAAGTGGTCAAGTACGTGATGGCGGGTGCCGATGCGGTGATGACGACCTCCGCGCTGCTGCGCAACGGCGCCGGCTACCTGAAAACGCTGGTCACGGATCTCTCCGAGTGGATGGAGCGCCGGGATTACGAGTCGATCACGCAGATGAAGGGGTCGATGAGTCAGCAAAAGGTGGCCGATCCGAGCGCATTCGAGCGCGCCAACTACATCAAGGTGTTGGAGAGCTACAAAAGCCCTTACCTCACCTGAAGCACGCCGCGAAACAGCGGCCAGCCGGGCGGCTTCGCTCCGTCATCAGCTCCACGACTTGAGTTGATGACGGCTGTGAGAGTCTCTGGCGTTGGCCCCCCGAGCCGGCTGGTCAAGCGGCCTCGCGAGGGACGGCGCAAGGCCGTTCCATTGCCCGCCCTGGTTAGGAAGACGCCGGCCAGAGGGGGTAATCTCAGACGTGCAGGTAGGCGCGCGCCGCGGGATCGGAACGGAAATCGGCCATTGTGCCGTGCCAGCGGACGTGCCCGGTTTCCATCACCACCGCCTGGTCGGCGACGGTCTCGGCGAACCGCAGGTTCTGCTCGGACAGCAGCACCGAAAGGCCCTCGGCCTTGAGATCGTGTACCGCCTTGGCAAGGTGTTCGACGATCCGCGGGGCAAGACCCGTCGACGGCTCGTCGAGCAGCAGCATCAGTGGGTTGCCCATCAGGGCGCGGGCAATGGTCAGCATCTGCTGCTCGCCGCCACTGATCTCGGCTCCGCGCCGGTGGCGCAGCCCGGCAAGCTGGGGAAACAGCGCAAACACCTTGTCTGCCGTCCACTCGGGAGCATCGGGACGGAGCGGCCGGTCTCCGACCGCAAGATTTTCCAGTACCGTCAGTCCGCCGAAGATCCGGCGGTCCTCAGGTACGTAGCCAAGCCCGCGCGCACACAAGGTATGGGGACGCAGACCGCCGACGTCACGCCCATCAAGGACGATTCGCCCGGCTGCGGGCGGCAGCAGGCCCATGATGCTCTTGAGCACACTCGACTTGCCGGCGCCATTGCGGCCGAGCAGGGCCACGATCTGCCCGCTGGAAACCTCCAGGCTCACCTGGAACAAGGCTTGGGCGCGACCGTAATAGGCGTCGAGGGTGGAGACGGCCAGCATCTACGAGGCCTGCCCGCCCGCATCCGGAGCCGTGCCGAGATAGATCTCTTGCACCATCGCATCGGCGCGGATCTGTTCCGGCGCTCCTTGCGCGACCACGCGGCCCTGATGAAGCACGATGACCCGGTCGGCATGGCCGAACACCACGTCCATGTCATGTTCGGTGAACAGCATGCTCATGCCCTGCCGGTCGACGAGGCTGCCGGCCAGCGTCATCAGCGCGTGACGCTCTGCGAGCGCCATTCCGGCCGTCGGTTCATCCAGCAGCAGCAGCCGTGGCTCGTTGGCAAGCGCCACCGCCAGCTCCAGCCGTTTCAAATCGGCATACGCCAGCGCCGCCGCCGCGTGGTCCGCCTGCTCGCCAAGCCCGACACGGGCAAGAATGGCATCGGCTTCGCTCACCACCTCTTTGTTCAGCGCTCGCCACATTCGGTTCAGCCGGCGCCGGTATGACAGCAGCGTGAGCTGCAGGTGCTCTCGTACGCTCATCGAGCGGAAAATGGCGGCAACCTGGAACGTGCGCGCGATCCCGAACCGCCACATCACATGCGGCGGCCTGCCGGCGATGTTGCGGCCGTCGACCACAATCCGGCCGGCGTCCGGTCTCAACTGGCCGCCCAGCATGTTGAAGCAGGTGGTCTTGCCGCCCCCGTTCGGCCCGATGATGGCCACCGCCTCGCCGGGATCGACCGCGAAGCTGACGCCGGCGACCGCGTGCACGCCGCCGAACGACTTGCTGAGTCCTTCGACCGAGAGCAGCGTCACCGAGCCCTCTTCTGCCACTGGCGGCGCAAGCTGCCGAGGATCCCGTCAGGGAACCACAGCACCACCGCGACGATGGTAAGACCGAGGGCGGCGCGCCAGAGCTCGGTATGGCTGACAAGCGTAATCCTGAGGCCGGTGAACGCGCCGGCGCCGATGATCGGACCGGCGATCGCCTGAACCCCGCCCAGCAGCAGCATGACCAGGGCATCGACCGACATCGGGATCGAGAGAACCTCGGGGAACACGCTTCCTTTGAGAAACGCGTAAAGTCCGCCGCCCACCCCGGCGGCCGCGCCCGCCAGCGCGAACGCCACCCACCGGGTATGGCGGACATGGATGCCGATCGCCGCGCTGCGCAGCTCGGAATCCCGTGCCGCTCGCAAGGCATACCCGAAGGGGCTGCTGGTGACGCGCCAGATCGCTGCGATGGCGAGAACAAACAGCGTCAACGTCAAATAGTAGTAGGGTGCCGGCGCGGCCGCCCAGGCTGCCGGCCAGACACCCAGAATGCCGTTGTCGCCGCCCGTGAAGGCGGTCCATTGAAACGCCGCCGACCACAATATCTGGGCGAACGCGAGGGTCAGCATCGCCAGGTAGACGCCGGACAGGCGCACGCAGAACCAGCCGAACAGCAGCGCCCCGGCCCCGGCGACGATTGGTGCCGCGATCAGCGCCACCATCATCGGCGCCCCCAAGTGATGCACCAGCAGGGCGGCGCCGTAGGCGCCGAGACCGAGATACGCGGCATGGCCGAATGAGATCATCCCACCGACGCCGATGATGAACTGCAGGCTCGCGGCAAAGATCGCAAAAATCAGGATCTCGCTGAAAACCTGGAGGGCGTATGGGCCGACGAGCCACGGCACCAGGGTCAACAGGATCACCGTGGCGATCGCAACCGGAGCTCGCCACCGGGGATTCGCCCGCAACGCGGGAACGGGCTCGTGAGCGGCCGCGGGAGCGAGGATCTCCGGCCGGCCGAGCAATCCGGACGGCCGCACCACCAGAACCACCGCCATTACCAAGAACACGAGCACGAGCGTGATCTGGGGAAAAATCAGGATGCCGAAAGCATGGAGCTGAGCGATCAGCAGCGCAGCCAGATAGGCCCCCGGCAAACTTCCCATCCCGCCGATGACGACAACGACGAAGGCCTCGGCGATGATGTTGAGGTCCATCATCAGGTTGGCCGGCTCGCGCGGCAGCTGCACCGCCCCGCCGATCCCCGCGAGGAACGATCCAAGGAAAAACACGGCCGTGAAAAGCCACTTCTCGTCGATGCCCAAAGCACCGACCATTTCACGGTCCTCGGTCGCCGCCCGCACCAGGGTTCCCCAGCGGGTGCGATTGAGCAACAGCCAAAGACCGGCGAGAACCGCCGGCCCCAGCAAAATCAGGAACACATCGTAGGACGGCAGTCGCACGCCCAACACTTCGACAAATCCGCCCAAGCCCTGAGGGCGCGCGCCCATTAGGTCCTGCGGCCCCCACAGGGCGAGGACGAGGTCCTGGACGATCAGAACAATGCCGAAGGTGGCGACAAGATGCATGAGCTCGGGCGAGCGGTAGAGACGACGAAGCAGAACCACCTCGACGAGGACGCCGATTCCGCCCGCCGCCAGTCCTGCCGCCAGAATCGTCGTCCAGAAACCGGCAGTGCCTCCCGAATTCAGGAAGTTCCCCACACTGTAGGCAACATACGCGCCCAGCATGTAGAACGAGCCATGGGCGAAATTGACGATGCGGGTGACGCCGAAAATGACGGACAACCCCGAGGCCACCAGGAACAGCGACGAGGCATTGGCAAGACCGGTCAGAAACTGGGCAAGGACGAAGCTCACGAGGGGCGCCTGCCTGGGTTTCGGCTCACCGTCCGAGTCTCAATATCGAAGGAGAATGGGGCTCAGCCTCCGGGTCGCAACGTCGCTGCCACTTCCGCCGACGGCAAATGGTCAGCGCCGTCGACGTATCGCCAATCGACCATCCGCGGCATTCCCTGTTCAACCGTCAGCGTGCCGACAAACGTTCCCAAGGTGGCCTGCTGGTCGCTCTCCCGAAAGACGGCGGGGCCGATGGGGGTCTGGATTTCGAGCCGTTTGAACGCCTCGCGGATGGCGTCCGTCTCCAGCGATCCCGCCTTCTCGATGGCCGCGGCAATCGACAGGATCGACGCGTAGCCGACCACCGAGCCCATCCGGGGATAGTCGTCGAAGCGAGCCATGTAGGCTTCGCGGAACTTTGCATGCGCGGGCGTGTCGAGCGCGTACCAGGGATACCCCGTGACGATCCACCCCTCCGGCGCCTCGCTCCCGAGGGGATCGATCCATTCCGGCTCACCCGACAACATGCTCACCACCGGACGTCCCTCGAACAGGCCGCGAATCCTGCCCTCGCGGACGAACTGGGCGAGGTCGGATCCGAAGGTCACGTTGAAGATCGCCTCCGGCTGCGCCCGCGCCATCGCCTGGACAGTGGTGCCGGCATCGATCTTGAACTGCGCCGGCCACTGTTCCTCGACGAACTCGACATCGGGCCGACGCTCGCGCAACAACTGCTTGAACGCGGCGACCGCCGACTGACCGTACTCGTAGTTGGGCGCGACGGTTGCCCAACGCCGCGCCGGCAGCTTCGCGGCCTCCTCAGCCAGCATCGCCGCCTGGACGTAGGTTCCCGGGCGCAGGCGAAACGTATGGGCGTTGCCCTTCTCCCATGCCAGCGCGTCGGTCAGCGGTTCTGCGGCAAGAAAGACTACCTGTCTTTGGTGGGCGAAATCAGAGACCGCAAGGCCGACATTCGAGAGCAGCGTCCCGAACAACAGGACGACGTCCTCGCGGGACACCAGTTCGTTCGCAACGGTGATGGCGTCTCCCGGCTTGCCGCCATCATCCCTGGAGATCACCTCAAGGGGACGACCCAGCACGCCGCCAGCCGCATTGATCTCGGCGACCCCCATTTCCCATCCGTGCCGGTAGGGAATCGTGAAGGCCGGCAACCGCGTATAGCTGTTCAAATCGCCAATCCGGATTGGCGGGCCGCTGGGCTCCGCCGCGCGGCTCCCCCTGTCGGCAACCAGCAGCGCCGCCGCTGCAACGACGGCGAGAGCGGCAAGCCTCAGCACCTTCCGAGCACCCATCCGTGTCTTCCCTTCCCGCAGGCTGACCCGATCGTCTTTATATTCTTTTGTCCACTCGCGCTTGGTACCGCGACCGGCTCAGCGCCCCCGTGACGCCAGGCTCTGTATATCGCCGCCGCCACCGGCATTGCAATGGCGAGGGTACGACCGCTTATTGCGCCTCCCGCTTGGTGTTCGCAAGATGCGCGCCGGGAACGGCACTCAAAGCGGCCCGCCGCCGACCGCGCTGCCCGTACCCATCCCGTACAACAGAAACGCGAGGCACCGCCATGGCCTGGATCTTTCTCGCGCTTGCGATCGCCTTCGAGATCGCCGGCACCACGGCATTGAAAATGTCGGAGGGGTTCGCCCGTCTCGGGCCGTCCCTGGTGATCCTGCCCGCCTACGCCATCAGCTTCGGGTTGTTGGGCATTGCCGTTAAGGACATTCCGATCGGCATCGCCTACGCGATCTGGTCCGCGGTCGGCACCGCCGCCATTGCCGCTATCGGGATCATGGTGTTCCGCGAGCCGCTGACGCTGATCAAGGTGGCGTTCATCGGCCTCATCATAATCGGCGTCGTTGGCCTGCAAATCACGTCAGGACGCCAGCGGCCTGTCGAAGCCGGCGATACGCTCGAGCAGCGCCAGTCGACTATTTCTCGTAGTGAATGAAGTCGGTCCACGCCCTCTCCACCAGCCGCAGACCCTCCAGCACACTGCCGATCTGATGCCCGTTCATATCCTGGTTTTGCACCCGGCCGGCGATCCGCTCCTCGAGCGCGCGCATCTTTTCGACCACCCCCATCGCCTTGGGCGTCAGCGCAATGCCGACCGATCGGCGGTCGTGGGGGGAGCGCTCTTGTTGCAGATAGCCCATCTCCGACAGCCGCTTGATATTGTACGACACGTTTGAGCCTTGATAGTACCCTCGCTCCAACAGGTCGCGAATCAGCACCTGTTCTTCGCCAATGTTGGTGAGGAGAAGCGCCTGAACGGCGTTGATCTCCCGGATGCCGAGCCGGTTCAGCTCCGTCTTCAAGACGTCGAGAAAACGCCGGTGCATGCGCTCGATTGAACGGGTAAGTTCAAGGTATTCTCGTTTCACGCCTGCATTCCTTGTTGCAGAGACTTGGCCTTATTGCAGAAACCTAGCCCTGTTGGAGACATGTGGCCTTGGTGCAGAGGCCTCATTGCATTGGGTCCTCACTAGAAGCGCCGCTCAGGCGATGCCGTTTTCCCGGCCGATCGCTATCGTTCAATCATAAGCGGTAGCCTCCTTACCAAAGCGTTTCTTCCGCACTCATTTTTCCGCCTGAGGCGCGTGATCCGCCAACCCCGCGCTCAAATCTGCACTTTTCGGTTGTTTCGTTCTTATTTTGTTCTAATAATAGAAGATGAGGTACGGTGCTGGCCATTGTCATCAGACGACTTGGAGGGACCCCATGGAGAACCTTACCGCAAGGGAACGGTATCGGGATCGGCGGTGCGCCACGGGCGCGCGTCAAGGCCCGCCGAAACCGATCGCCCCGCTCTCGCAGGACGACGAGATTCTCGATGCCCGCTGCGAAGCCGACCTGATCGCCCGCTGGCGCAAAAACCGCGACCAAGCGGCCGGAGCTCGCCTCGTCCACAGCTATCAGCGCCTCATTCGCAAAATGGCGCGCCGCTATCGGGGCTTCGAGGTATCCGTTCCGGATCTGATTGCCGAGGGCAACGTCGGTCTGCTGCAGGCGTTGGAGCGGTTCGACCCCTCCCGCGGCTTTCGTCTGTCGACATACGCGATCTGGTGGATCCGCGCGGCGATGAGCGAGGCCGTCATGAATGCCCCGCTGGTCAAGACGGCAACCAGTGAAGCCGCCAAGCGACTCTTCTTCAATCTCCGCCGCGCCAGGAGCAAATTCGGAGAATGCGGATGCGGCGATCTGCTGCCGGAGTCCGTGGCCGCCATCGCAAAGGATCTGGCCGTCAGCGAAGCGGAGGTCATCCGCATGAACCGCTGGCTGAATGGCCGCGACATCTCGCTGAACGCGCCCGTCGGCCGCAATCCGTCAGCAGGAGTCGAGCTTCAGGACTGTTTGACCGATGCGCTTCAGGATGACGAGGCCCGGATCATTGGCAAGGACGAGCGTGAAAAACAGCGCGCGTTGGTGAGAGAGGTGCTGGCGACCTTAAGCGAGCGAGAACAGTACATCGTCACGGAACGGTGGCTGAAGGACGAAACCCGGACATTGGCGGATATTGCCGAAGAATACGGGCTGACGCGCGAACGGGTGCGGCAGATTGAAGCCCATGCCCTTGCCAAGATCAAGCAGCGGGCGAG
>CAZFBS010000011.1:51639-53795 GCA_964517265.1 uncultured Rhodospirillaceae bacterium
CCATTGTGCGGGGGAGCATCTTTGCGCGCCTTCAAGCAGATCCCATATCAGGGAAAGCGTGACGCCAGGATGGATTTGCGACAGTTTACGACAGCATCATCATGAGGCACATTCCCGACATGATTGTGGCCGAGGATCGAGTGTGGCAGGGATTACGCAGGGAACGCGGCGCAGCCCGCGCCCGGCGCAGTATGTGGGTGCGTCGGCGCCCCATCGGCATCAAGCCAAAGGCACTGGCGCGCCGGGCGTGAGCGGAGTGGCAACGTCCGGCACGACAGGCATACCGTTCTTTTGTGGTGGAAGGCATTTATCGTTGATCAGGAAAACATTCTGTTCGTTCCTCTCGGGAAGGACCCGAGGAAAGGCTATGGCGATGACAATGCGTCCCCCATGGCGGGGCCCGACGGCTCCGGCAGTTTTTGCGCTGATCCTGCTCTTGCCCATGGTCTTCGGCTGCATCGCAGGGCCGGATTCCGGTCCTGCGGTTGAGTCCGGCGCTGGCGGCGCAAGCGTGATCGCAGCGCGTGAGGGGGAGGATTCGGCCGAGGCATTGGCGCGGTTCGACAGCGTGTTCGCTTCAAACGCATCGGATCCCAGCAATACCCGCCAGTTGAAGCAGTTTCGCGATGCCTACACGCGTGTCCGCGCCCTCTACGTTCAAGAGGTGGCGGATTCGGAGCTGGTCGATGCCGCTATCGAGGGCGTTCTTAAACAGGATGCGGCGCATCAGAAGGTGCCTGCGGAAACGCTGGTGGAATCGGCTCTCGACGCGATGACGACATCGCTGGATCCGCACTCCGCTTACCTCAACGCCGACGAACTGAAGGACGCGGAACTGATCACCACCGGCGAGTTCGGTGGCGTTGGCATTCAGGTTGCCGAAGAGGATGGCAGGATCACCGTCATCGCCCCGATTGAAGATACTCCGGCGGCACGCGCCGGCCTCAAGTCGGGGGATGTTATCACGCACGTGGATGGTCAGTCTGTCTCCAGCATGAGTCTGAGCGAAGCGGTCCATGCCATGCGTGGGCCGGAAGGAACGCAAATCCAGCTCGGGATCGAGCGGACCGGCCGCCAGCCGTTTACGGTCACCATCAGGCGCGAGGTCATCGCCATCAAGCCGGTGCGCTGGAGCGTCTACGACGATATCGGCTACGTTCGTATCGTCAGCTTCAACGAAAAGGCCCGAAGCGAACTGGTGACCGCAATGACCGATCTCAATGCCCGGCTAGGCTCGTCCGGGCGCGGCATCGTCCTCGATCTGCGCAACAACCCGGGTGGATTGTTCGAGCAGTCGCTCTACGTAGCGGACGCGTTTCTCGACAGCGGCGTCATCGTCTCTATCCGTGGGCGGGATCAGCAGCACATCCGGGAGTTTGCCGCACGCAAGGGCGACCTCGCCAACGGCTTGCCGATGGTCGTGTTGATCAACGGCGGTTCCGCCTCCGCCTCCGAGATTGTCGCCAGTGCGCTGCAGGACAATGGCCGGGCGCTCGTCATGGGCACACCCTCGTTCGGAAAAGGATCGGTGCAGACGGTGATGCGGTTGCCGGTGGAAGGGGCGCTGAAGTTGACGACGGCACTCTATTACTCTCCGACCGGTCAGGCCATCCAGGCCGAGGGCGTTCGTCCGGACGTCATCTTGACGGGTGACGATGACGATCCCGCGGCGGTCCGCGAAGCCAGCCTTCCGCACGCGTTGCCGTCCCTGAGCACAGGTGAGACCCGCGATCACGCGCAGGTGGCCAGCACAGCGTGTCCGGCCGTGACACGAGATCACAGCCGGGACCACGCCTTGGGCTGCGCGGTCACGCTGCTCCAGTCCGGCTCCCTCGCCCGGTTCCTCGCCACACGACATGCCGACGTCGTGGGCAGGTGACGCGGCTCGGGGCCTGCTCCGCGACGACAAGCGCCGTGTATTGATCATCTGAGCGCCCTCGGCGCGATCGCCGGGCCCTCAAACGCAGGCATTCCGCTGGCCAGGCTCCCTCTCCGTCTTTTTCAGGGGGCCCTGCCGACGGGAATGCCGCCTGCTCCCGATACCGTCCACCTTCCTTCCCATTTCCCTCCCCCCCCCTGTGTGCCGACGCGTGAAATCCTGCGCGCTCAGAATCTTGATAACCATCCCGCGACTCTGAGGCGAAAGAGCAGGATCC
>CAZFBS010000011.1:53895-57435 GCA_964517265.1 uncultured Rhodospirillaceae bacterium
CGAGTCCCTGCGGCCCAGCTTCCTGCACTCGGTCGAGAGCCGTTCAAGCAATCTCTCCCCGTTTGTTCGCTGGACCGCCGTGATGTCGCGTGTTGCCGAAGAGGCGGAGCGGACAGACAGCGGAGACTGCCGCATGCCGGGCACTGCGTCCTGCCGCTATCGGGACTGGCTTCAGTTTCTGGACACGCTTCGAGAATTATCCCGATCGAACCAGCTTGCCGCTGTCAACGGCTACGTCAACGCCCGTCCTTATGTTGCGGACGAGAAAAACTGGAAAATGCAGGATTACTGGGCGACCCCGGGGGAGTTCTTTGCGCGCTCGGGGGATTGCGAGGACTTCGCCATCGCCAAATTCTTTTCGTTGAAGCATTTGGGATGGCGCGATGACGAGCTTCGCATTGCCGCCGTCAAGGATGTCAAGCTTGGGACCGGTCACGCCGTTCTGGTGGTTTTTCATGCCGGGAGGACGTGGCTGCTCGACAACCAACTGGCGCGCGTGACCGACTTGGCCACCATCCGCCACTATCAGCCAGTCTACTCGATCAACGAATCCCATTGGTGGGTTCATCGGCCCACCGAACGGCCTGACGGCCTCGTTCTTACTCTTGCCTCGCGCTCCGCGCGCTAACCACTCGGCGCGCCCGTCTCACCCAAATTTGCCGCCTCGTTATGTCCAAGGCGCGCGCCCTGCACATCAATGGCAACCACCGCCCCGCTTCCTTCGGAGGCGTCGGAAAGCCCCGGTTCAGCGGATGACCAGAACCGAGACTTCGGCATGACGCACGACCCGCGATGCGTTGGCTCCGATCAGATAATCTCCCATTTCGGGCCGGTGCGACGCCATCACGATGAGATCCGCCGCGATCTCGGACGCCGTCTCCAGGATCATCCGGTACACGCTGCCGACCTTGACGTGCTTGGTCACCGGCACCCCTTCGGGGATATGGTCACGCACGAAGACGTCGAGCCCATCGGCGGCCGACGCTGCAAACCGCTGTTCGAAATCCACAGGCAGGCTCAGACGGTACATGCCCTTGGGCCAATCCGGGGTGATGGTCAGAACATGAAGCTCGCTGCCGAACGTCTCGCGCAGCGCCACGACCGCGGGGATCGCCTTCTTCCAGGAACTTTCCTCTTCCAGATCGACAGGCAACAGAATTCGGGCAAACATCCATTTCTCCTCTGAAATCGGGCTCTCGGCGCACTCCGGTGGCTTAGTGTCCCCACCGAAGCGCGCTCTTCAAAGAGAGGTGACGAAAGCGGTCCTCAGCTGCGCGTTACTCTGCCGCCACCGCCCCCGATCGCACGAACGCACGCTGGTAGAAGAACATTGCGAGACCGATGCCGAGCCCGACCAGATCCGTCAGTCCACCGCCCTCGATCATGGACAGCGCGCCCACGAGCAGGATTGCCCGCAATATCATGTTGATCCGCCCGAAGAAATACCCCTGGACGGCAGAGGCGAGTAGGCAGACGCCTACCGTTGCGGTCACCGCAACCTGAGCGATTCTCAGCCATCCGGGAACGTCGATGCCGAACAGTTGGCTTTCCACCGGGGTCATCAGCATCGCCGGACTGTAGAAAAACATAAAGGGAACGATAAACGCGGCAATGCCGAATTTGAACGCGGTCACTGCCGTGCGCATCGGGTCGGCGCCGGAGATCGCTGCCCCGGCATAGGCGGCCAGCGCCACCGGCGGCGTAATCGCCGACACCACCGCGAAGTAGAACACGAAGAAATGCGCCGTCAGCGCCGGGATCCCGAGCTGCTGCAAACCGGGCGCCACCACCGAGGCGGCAACGGCGTAAGCGGCAGTCGTTGGCATTCCCATGCCCAGCACGATTGAAATCAGCATGGCGAAGATCAGCGCCAGAAGCTGGCTGTGCTCCGCCATCCCCAAAAGCAGCGACGAGAACCGCGCGCCGACCCCGGTCAAGGCGATGACGCCGACGATGATGCCGGCACAGGCACATACGGCAATGATCTGGATCGCCATCCGCGCCGACACATCGAGCGCCCTGATCACGGACAGCGGTCCCATCCGGAACGGCGTCAGCCAGCTCACCACGAACGCACTCACCATCGCCAGGGTGCCGGCCCGGATCACCGAATACCCCGTGAACAAGGCAACGATCAGAATCAGAATGGGGATAAAGAGAAAGGCCTGTTTCGCCAGCTTGCGGAACTCGGGCAATTCGTCGTCCCGCATCCCGCGCATTCTCAGCTTCAACGCCTCCAGGTCGACCATGACGAAAACCGAGAGGAAATAGAGGCAAGCCGGAATGATCGCGGCGATCATGATCTCCGTGTAAGAAATCCCGGTAATTTCCGCCATGATGAACGCGCCAGCGCCCATGATCGGCGGCATGATCTGTCCGCCCGTCGAGGCGGTCGCCTCGATCGCTCCCGCCGTCTGGGCGCGATAGCCGACCTTCTTCATCAACGGAATGGTCAGGCTTCCGGTTGCGACCACGTTGCCGGCCGAGGTGCCGTTGATCATCCCCATCAGGCCGGAGGCGAAAACCGCCACCTTGGCCGGACCACCCCGTGTGCGACCGGCAGCAGCAAACGCAAAGTTGACAAAGTAGTCGCCGACGCGGGAGGCCTGAAGGAAGCCGGCGAATGCGATGAACAGAATGATGTATGTGCTGGATACGGCGATCGGAGCGCCGAGGATGCCATTGTCGGTGTAGATGTAGGTAAAGAATCGCTCGGGGCTGTACCCCTCGTGGTGGAGAAAACCGGGCAACCAGGGGCCGACAAAGGCATACAAGATGAAGATGATCGAGATCACAACCAGCGCCAGCCCCGCGACCCGACGCGTCAGCTCGATGATCAGAACAATGCCGCTGAGTGCGGCCCACATATCAGCGCCGAGCGGCATCACGCCCGCGCGAAACCGCCAGGCGCTGAGATGGAACAACAGATACCCGGCTACGGCAATGGTCGCCGCGATTAGGACCCACGCTGTCCAGGGTATGCGGTGGCTGTCGGACGGAAAGATCCACGACGAGACGATGGCGACCACGATGGAGATCGTAAGCGGAATTCCGAAGGTCTCGAACACCCATGGCGGCGGGAATGGCTGCCCGAGCTGATCGCGATACCAATGAGCGGTGATGAGACAACCCAGCGCCCAAAGCACACCCGCTGCCGAGATCACCAGGGCAACCACCTGATAGGCGTCAAGCCGGCTTGCGGGCCGCTCCGGGTCGAGCCGGGCCGCCGCAACCAGCGCAAAGCCGATGCTGAGGCCGCCGGCGACATGTAGGATGCGATACATCCATGTCTCGAGCGGATACGCGTTGAGCGAGATCAGGTGAAAAGCGGTGAAGGCGGCGCAAGCCGCAATCATCATATAATTCTGCCAACCGCCCAGGATGCGGACGTTGCTGGCTGCGGGTTCGTCGTCAATGCCCTGGGCAATCAGACGCGTATCTTCATTGGTAGCCGGCGACAGCGACATGAAGGTCTCTTCCCTTTATCCGACACGGTCTTCGCCGTGCTTTAGTGCCGCATTTTGCGCGGCCTTGATGTAA
>CAZFBS010000011.1:57535-68543 GCA_964517265.1 uncultured Rhodospirillaceae bacterium
CGTTACGAGCCTTTCAATTCCTCGGGGATCTCGTAGCCGTTCTCTTCGAACCAGCGGACTGCGCCCGGATGGAACGGCAGGAATTTATTGTGGATGTAATTTTCCGGCAGCGTTTCTTGCGCCGTGCTATGGATCGTCATCATGCGGTCATGCTGCTCCATCGCAATCTTGGTCATTTCATAGACCAAGCTCTCCGGCATGTCGCTGGAGGTGATGAAGAAGTTCCACATGGCGACCGTCTCGAGCGGCTCGCTTTGGTCCTTGTAGGTGCCGGCCGGGATCGTGAACGGCGCCATCGAGGGGTTGTTCTCAACGATCGTCTTGCTCTGCTCCTTGGTCGGCGCGAACACAACCGCATCGACCTGCGCCTTGATCTCGCTGAACGCGGAGATGGGAATGCCGGCCGCAAACGCGAACGCATCGATGAGACCGTCCTGCAGCTGTCCCGCCTGATCGCTCGCCCCGCCGTATTGCGGGTTCGCCGAAATATCGAGCGTCTCCAAAATCACCGGCCAATAGGTCGCGGCGGTCCCACCGGCGGGTCCGACGCCCACGGTTTTCCCGTTCAGATCATCGAGCGACTTGATGTTGGAACGAGCCAGCGCGATCGCATGAAACGGCGTTTGATACATGGGGAACATCGCACGCAGCTTGTCGTGCTTGACGCCCGGCGCCAGTTGGCTCTTGCCTTCCCACGCCTCCAGGGCCGGTCCCATCGTGACCATGCCGAACGCGTGCTGGCCGGTCTGGACCAACGTGGCATTCTGGACCGGCCCCCCGGTGACCTCGCCCCCGGCGTTGATCCCGAGCTGCTCGCCGACGAGGTTGGCGTAACCACTGCCGTAGATGTAATAGGTGCCCCCTTGGCTGGCGGTGCCGACCGTAATCGACGCAGGCCATCCGCTGCGGTCCTGCGCCGCGGCGGGCGATCCCCCCAATACCGTACACATCATGGTTACGACACCCAGAGCCAGGGCTGCCGCGTGACTCGTCCTCAAGATCATCGTGATGCATCCTCCCAATTGGATAGCAGTGTTGACTGGTTCGGAACACGGGTTCCATTTCGTCGCTAGACGAGAATCCTCCCGGAATATTGGTTGTAACATGGAGCCGCTGGCGGGAGATTCTTCCCAACGTGTGGGTTCTCTTGTTTCGACGACTCCGAGCATCTTGGCATCATCGTACAAAAGTTTTGCCATGGAAGCAAGGAACTGCCAATGATTATCCTTTGCCTCAACATGCCCGCCTTTGCTTCAAGATCTCGGAAGAAACGGAAAAATGCTCGCTCTGTGGACACTTTATACCCAGTTTGTGGTGGGAAGCCCCGCCACCGGGCGACATGCCGACCGAAAGCGCCCAACAGCCATCCCCTCGACACAGCCAGTGGTTGTCGGGAACCGGTTCCCAGGAAGCGGCAGAAGGAGGCCGCTTGGTGGAAGGCGGCGGGCGATCCCGTCACAACCGGTGCGATCATGACCAGCGGCGAGATGCCTGACTGGTGGCGGGGCGCCGTTCTCTACCAGATCTACCCGCGCAGTTTCTTGGACAGCAATGGCGACGGGATCGGCGATCTGCCAGGGATAACCGAGAGACTGGAGTACATCGCCCGCCTTGGCGTCGACGGCATCTGGCTGTCGCCGTTCTATCCGTCGCCGATGAAGGACTTCGGTTACGACATCACCGACTACTGCGGCGTCGACCCGATGTTCGGCACGCTTCAGGATTTCGATCGGCTGGTTGCGCGTGCCCATTCGTTCGGTCTCAAGGTGATCCTCGATCAGGTCTACTCCCATACCTCGGACCGGCATCCCTGGTTTGTCGAAAGTCGCGGCAGCCGGAACAATCCGAAAGCGGATTGGTATGTCTGGGCCGACCCGAAGCCCGACGGAACGCCGCCGAACAACTGGCTCTCCGTGTTCGGCGGCGTGGCCTGGGAGTGGGAGCCGCGCCGCCGGCAGTATTATCTCCACAATTTCTTGAAGGAGCAGCCCGACCTCAATTTTCATCATCCCGACGTTCAGGACGCGGTTCTTGCCGTGGCCGAATTCTGGTTGCGGCGCGGAACCGATGGATTCCGCCTGGATGTGGCCAATTTCTTCGCCCACGATCCGCTGTTGCGGGACAACCCTCCGTTTGCGCATCCTAACCCGATAAAGGCATACTGGATGCAGCAACAGGTCTTCAACCGGACGCGCCCGGAAACCCTGGCCTTCGTCGCTCGCCTGCGGGCGCTTCTCGATCGCCATCCGGGTACCATGGCGGTAGCGGAAATCGCCAGCGACGATCCGATCGGCACCACCCTCGACTATATCGACGGTGCCGACCGTTACCACACGGCGTACAGCTTCGTTTTTCTCAGGCAGTCGTTCGGTGCCGGATTCATCCGCCGATCCGTCGAGGCGATGCTCAGCCGTTCGGCCACGGCGTGGCCCTCCTGGGCGTTCAGCAACCACGACGTGCCGCGCGTCGTCTCCCGCTGGGAGCATGGTGGCAATCCTCGAGCCTTCGCCAAGGTTCTGATCGCTGTCTTGACATGCCTGCGCGGCACCGCGTTCCTCTACCAGGGCGAGGAGTTGGGCCTGCCGCAAGCCGAGGTTCCTTTCGAGCGCCTTCAGGACCCGGAGGCGATCGCCTTCTGGCCGCTCTACCATAGCCGCGACGGCGCCCGCACGCCGATCCCCTGGTCTACCGAATCGCCGGCTGCGGGATTCTCGAGTGTGCATCCTTGGCTGCCGGTCGATCCGCATCACTATCCGCTTTCTGTCGCCGTTCAGGAGACAGATCCGGATTCCGTGCTCCAGTTCACCCGCCGCTTTCTCGCCTGGAGAAGGCAACGGCCCACCTTGAGAACCGGCGAAATCACCTTTCTTGACGCTCCAGAGCCGATCCTTGTCTTCGTGCGCAGGACCCCGGCGGAGCGGCTGCTGTGCGCGTTCAACCTCGGCGGCCAATCCGAGTCGATTGGGCTCGACCTCGGGCGCGACGTGATCCCTCTGCGCGGCCATGGTCTTGCCGGGTGTTTGCAGGGATATCAGCTCGATCTGCCCGCCTACGGCGCCGTGTTCGCGGTGTTGAGGTAGGCGGGTTTCATTCTCATTCTGGCTCATTCCGGCTCATTCCGGCTCACAGCGAGCGATTGCCGGCGCGCGTGGGGCAGTCTGCGATGGACGATTGCATTTCTTTTCGATATACCCCATATGGGTTAACTCGGAAATGGGTTGCGGAACAAGCAGCGACGTGCTTTTTCAGCTGAAAGCACAACATATTGTTATGCCTAGACCAGGAAGGGCGCTGTCTCTTCGGCGTCAGCGTACAGGCGCTCGCCGCCGAAGCAGATCTGCCGAAGCCTGTCCCGGTTACAGTCTTGAAACGGCGCCGATCGCGCAGGACACGGCTCTATGCGTATTGGAGCGTTTGGATTCAGGCAAACCACCGGCACCTGTTGAAGGCGTCTTCAATGCTATGCCGTCCCTCCGATCCGCTGGCGACACTCGATCATGCGCAACTGAGGAGCTTTCTCGACGGACTGGGCCTGCCCGCCTTCGCGATCGACGTCGTTCCCGAAGGCTTCGTGCGATTTGCGGTCGCGAACGTCCGATTCGCTGAGTTGGCCGCGCTCGACGACACTGTCGCCGCCGGCCAACCTCTCGCTGAGGTGTTTCCCGCGGCAGCACGGGACGGTATCGAATTGTACTGCCAGCGCAGCATCGACAGCCGCCAACCGGTGAGTTGGCAATGGCAACTATCCGTCGCCGGGAAGACGCGCTGGTGGAGCGCCAATCTGGCGCCTCAGGCCGATCGCACCGATCACATCGTCCGCCTCATCGGCATCGCCGTCGATATCACCGAACTCAAGGACCACGAGCGCGCCCGCACCGTCAGCGAGAGCCGGCTCGCGCACGTGCTCGAATCCATCAACGAGGGCTTCGCGTTGTGGGATGCGAAGGATCGGCTGGTCTTGTGCAATCGCCGCTATCGGGAGTTCTATCCCGCTGTTGCCCACTTGCTTCAACCGGGTGCCTCACGCCGGCTGATCGCCGACGAAGCCATCGCGGCGGGACAGTTTCGCAGCACCGCCGGACAGCCCGCCAAGGGCGACACCGACCGCCGGCGGCGTGATGGCGGCGACGACGTACGCGAGGAATGGCTGAGCGACGGCCGCTGTCTCATCGCCAGCGACGGTCGCGCCCCCGACGGCGGCACGGTCGGACTGCGGACCGAGACAACCGACCGCGTCCGCTCGGAGAGAATTGTCAGGCAGAGCCGCGCGACCCTCAACGCGATGATGAATGCCCTCGACGAGCTGATTGCGATGGTCAGCGCCGGCGGCCTCATCCTTGCGATCAACCAAGCCGGGGCACAGTGGCTGCGGGCACAGCCCGACCAAGTCATCGGCCGGCACCTCACCTCCGTCCTCGCCGGGGCGCCGGCAGAGATCATTACCGAGATGATGGAGGTTGTGCTCGATGCAGGCCTGCGTCAGCGGGAGGAGCTCTCCTGGAACGATCGCATCCTTGATGTCAGCGTTCATCCGGTCATGGCGGAGGACGGGACACCGGTGGCCGTTTCCATTGTCGCCCGGGACATCACCGAACGGAAGGCGGCAGAGGAGCGCGCGCGCGACCATCAGCAGATGCTCGCCCGCTGCATGCGCGTTGCCACGATGGGGGAGATGGCCGCCGCGATCGCCCATGAACTGAGCCAGCCCATCACAGCCATCATCACCGCCTGCCATGCCTGCCTGGCCGAACTCGCTGCGGTACAGGCCGTTCGTCTTGAGGCCATTGACGCCATCGAAGACGTGCGTCGCGAGGCCGAGCGAGCCGGCGAGATCCTAAGAAGTGTTTCTGCGTTCGTCCGAAGGACCCCCACCGAGCGGGCGGCGGCCGACATCAACGACGTGGTTCGGGGCGTTCTCGCCCTTGCCCGCAGCACACCCGGCGGCCGCTCGATCGTCTTCGAGCTTGATCTCGCCGCCGCATTGCCCCCGGTTCTCATCAACGTCGTCGAGATCGAGCAAGTCATTCTCAATCTTTTGCGCAACAGCATCGATGCCCTGCGGGATGATAAGCAGCCCTCGAATTCCGGTGCGCCTCGGGTGATGATTGCCACGCGACAGATCGAAGCCGCTGCCCTTGAGGTATCCGTCCGCGACAACGGCGAAGGCTTCTGCGCGGAAGCGATAACCCGGGCGTTCGCTCCGTTTTATTCCACCAAGACCGGCGGCATGGGGATGGGCCTTGCCATCTGCCGCACCATCATCGATTCGCATGGAGGCGGCATCTGGGCCGAGGTGGCGCCGGACGGGGGGGCGCGGGTCGCCTTCACGTTGCCACTGAAGGAGCCCTGCCATGTCCCAGAATAACGATGCCACCGTCTTCGTCATCGACGATCAGCGCACCATGCGCAAATCGCTCTGTCAGCTGATCCGCACGACCGGACTGGCGGCGGAACCCTTCGAGTCTGCGGAAGAATTCCTGCAGACCTATGATCCGATACGGCCCGGTTGCCTTCTTCTCGACCTGCAGATGCCCGGCATGACCGGGCTTCAGCTTCTCGAGCGACTGGCCGCGCGCGGCGATTGCCGCCCCGTAATCATCATCACCGGCCACGCCGACGTCCCTACCGCCGTGCGTGCGATGCGCGCCGGCGCCGTCGACATCCTGCAAAAGCCTTTCAAAATCCCTGAACTGCTGGAACGAATTCGCCAGTCGATCGCGCTGGACGCGCAGTGGCGCCGCTGGAACACGGAGGCCACCCACATCATCGAGCGGATCAACAGCGTCTCGCCGCGGGAGCGCGAGGTTCTCGACTTTGTCGTCGCGGGTCAGTCAACAAAGGAGATCGCCGACCAGATGGGTCTCAGCGTCAAGACCGTCGAACTCCACCGTCACAGTCTGATGCACAAGATGGGCGCGCGCTCGCCGGTCGACCTCGTGCGCATGGTCTCGGCCTGCCGCGCGCCCAAATTCAGCCCGAGCCTGCCTTGACCATCCCGCCCATCCGGATCCGATCCTGCGCCGGGGCCCGCCGCGCCGCCGGCCGCAGCTGGAACACCGTCAACAGCGCGCAGGTGAACACGAGCACGCCGACAGCCTGATGCGCCACGCCAAGAGCGATCGGGACCGCCAGCAGCAAGGTGGCGATTCCGAGACTGACCTGAACAAGCATGACAATCGCCAGGGCATGGACGGCCCGGCGGGCTTCCCGCGACAGCGGCCACCGCAGCGTGGCAAGCCAGAACGCCAGCACCGCCGCCAGCGTGGTCAACGCCAGCACCCGGTGAGTAAACTGAACCGTCGTTACATCCTCGAAAAAGCTGAGCCAGAACGGCGTCGTCGGGAACAGTCCGTCGGGGACCAGTCTGCCGTCCATCAGCGGGAAGGTGTTGTAAACCAGCCCGGCGTTCAGCCCGGCGACAAATCCTCCGGCCAGGATCGTGACGACCACAAGAGCCGTCAGCGCGATCGCCCCGCGCCACGCCGCCGGCTCTGCCACCGGCCCGAGCGGGCTTTGCCGACGTAGAACAAGGGACCACCCCAGCCACAGCAGGTAGCCATAGATCAGGATCGCGGCCCCGAGGTGCGCCGTCAGCCGGTACTGGCTCACCTCCGGCCGGTCGATCAGGCCGCTCTTGACCATGAACCAGCCAAGCACCCCCTGCAAACCGCCCAGCACCAGGGCAAGAACCAGATGAGGCGCCAGCCGCCGGCCGATCCAGCCCCTCGCCAGAAACACCAGGAACGGAACGAGGAACGCCACTCCGATCAGCCGCCCCCACAGACGGTGGATGTATTCCAGCCAGAAGATGCCCTTGAATTCGGCCAGCGTCATGCCGCGATTGATCAGAAGATACTCGGGCGACGCCCGATAAGCCTGAAACGTCGCAAGCCATTCGGCCTCGCTGAGCGGCGGAAGCCAGCCGGTCACCGGGCGCCAGTCGACGATCGAGAGACCGGACTCGGTCAGCCGGGTCAAGCCGCCGATCACCACCATGAGGAACACCATCCCGGCGACCCCCAGCAGCCAGAGACCAATCAGGGAGTCCCGCCGGGACGGCTCCGACAACGCGCCATTCACGTCCGTGCATCCTTTCATCTTGATGTTCTCTCAATATCGCGGCTCCGGGTCGGAAAGCCAAGCCGGCAAGAACCCACGGTATTCGCTCCCGCAGCAAGCCTGCTCGTCACGCCAATGGCGAAAGCTGTCTTGCAATGCTTGCAGCCGGTCGCGGCAAAGCGCCGAGCCGCGATCCTCATCATCGCCTCAAGAAGCCGCTCACGCGGGCGTCGCCATCGGCCGTGTCTATATTAACCAAAGTAAGCCTCGCCCACCGAACCGAAAGACGGGAACGCACAGTGACTCCGGAAATCGAAACGCTCGACTTCGTGCTGCGGCTCACTCTCGCCGCCCTGCTTGCGGGGGTGATCGGGATCGATCGCGAGGTCCGCAACAAGACGATGGGGTTGCGGACCCTGATGCTGGTCAGCACCGGCGCCGCACTCTTCACCATACTCGGCATCGAACTCACCGCTGCGGCAAAACAGTACGTGGAAATCGATCCGGCGCGGGTGCTACAGGGCGTCGTCGCCGGAATCGGTCTGATTGCGATGGGCGGCGTTATGCACAAGGACGACCGGATCCGCGGCGCCACCACCGGCGCCAGCGTCTGGGTGGTCGGCAGCATCGGCGCCGCCTGCGGGCTGGGTTTCTACCTTCAGGCCGCAGCCGCCACGATCGTCGCTGCGATCATTGTCACCTTTCTGGGCGCCCTCGAGCGGGCTGTCCAGCGATGGACCCGCTCGCGCTCCGACGAGTAACCTTGCCGTCTTGCTGGGTGCGAGATGAGCGCCGCGCTAGGGTTACCTACGCTTCCCGCGCAGCAATTCAATGTGTGCATTCCAGCTGTTGCCGAATCCGGACCTGGGCACACAAGCACGTCCGTGTGACTTGACCTCTATCAAGTCGCATTCGCGCAGCTTGGCCTAGCCATGGAGGATGGAGTCTCGATTTCCCCTGCCGCGGCTTTTGCCGCTGGCACTGCCCGATCCGGCAAGCAAATTGCCGCTCGCACCTCTCTCGTCGCTGCTGTCGCTTCTGATGCGTCGCATCGCGTCGCGGCATCCGACGATCCTGCGCCGGCTCGGCGCGCAAGCGAATTGCCGTTTTCTTCTCGATGTAATCGATACACCGCTACTCGTGTTGATGGAGCCCATGCTTCGCCGAATCACGGTATGGCATCGCGAGCGGCCGCCTGCGTATGAGGCCGCGATCTGGGGACGCTTGTCCGGTTTTCTCGCCATGCTGCACGGGGGCGAGGACGGCGATGCGCTGTTCTTTTCGGGGGAACTGAGCATCTGCGGCGATACATCGGCGGTCCTGGCGCTGCGCAACGCGCTCGACGATGCGGAGCTGGACCTCACAGCAGAAGTCGTCGCATTGGGCGGCGCAGCAGGCCCGCTGATAGGAGCGCTCGCAAAGTTGGCGGAACGGGCGAGCGGCCTTTCTCTGCACCGGTCACAGCCATTGGAGGGCTTCCGATGATGGAACTCGTCTGTCCGGCAGGTACGCCTGCCGCGTTGAGGGCGGCGGTAACGGCCGGAGCACATGCGGTCTATTGCGGGTTCGCGGACGAAACGAATGCACGCAATTTTCCAGGGCTGAACTTCAGCCGCGAGGAGATGGCCGAGGGTATCGCTTATGCCCACGCCCGTGGTGTGAAGGTTTTGGTGGCGATCAACACGTTTCCTCGTGCCGGCGATCAGGAAATATGGCACCGGGCGATCGCGGATGCGGCCACGGCCGGCGCCGATGCGGTTATCCTCGCCGACGTCGGTCTTCTCGCCCATGCGGCCGAGGGACATCCGAAACTGAGGTTGCACCTGTCAGTTCAGGCCGCGGCAGCAAATCCGGATGCGATCAACCTGTATGCCGAAGCCTTCAGCGTGAAGCGCGTGGTGCTGCCGCGTGTACTCACCCTCGAAGAGATCGCCGCCATCAACCGCGAGATCGATGTCGAGACCGAGGTCTTTGTGTTCGGCGGACTCTGCGTCATGGCCGAGGGCCGCTGTTCGCTTTCGTCGTACGCTAGCGGACTCTCGCCGAACATGAACGGGGTGTGTTCGCCCGCCTCCCATGTCGTTTATGCGCGGGAAGAGGGCGAGCAGGTCGCCCGGCTCGGCGGCTACACGATCCATCGCACGCCGAAGGGAGGCCCGGCGCCGTATCCTACCCTCTGCAAGGGATGCTTCATCTCGCGCGATCAGACGGGACACATCTTCGAGGAGCCGGCAAGCCTCGACGCAACGTCGTTGATTCCGGCGCTGGCGCGGGCGAGGGTACGGGCCCTCAAGATCGAGGGCCGGCAGAGGAGCCGCGCCTATGTGGCCCAGGTCGTGCGCGCCTTCCGCGTGGCGGTGGAATCGGCCGAAGCCGGCCGGCCGATGCCGGAAGGACTTCTCGCCCGGCTGACCGAGGGGCAGGCCGCCACCACAGGTGCCTATGCCAAGACGTGGAGATGAGAGCATGGACCTGACAGTCGGGCCAAACCCGTTCTTCTGGGAGGCCGCTTCGATCCGCGCCTTCTACGAGGCTCTCGCTGCGGCACCGGTTGCCCGCGTCATTCTCGGAGAGTGGGTCTGCTCCAAGCGCCTGCCCTTCTGGCAGGACGAGATCTCGGGCGCCGTTGAGACGCTCCGGGCGGCCGGCAAGGAGGTGGCGCTGACCACGCTCGCGCTGATCACGCTTGCGCGAGAGCGACAGCTTACCCGGGACCTTTTTGCCATGAACGTTCCGATCGAAGTGAACGACCTCTCGGCTTTGCGCCATGTGCCGGAGGACACACCGTTCTGGGTCGGACCGATGGTCAATGTGTACAATGAAGGAACACTCGAGTGGCTCGCGCGACGGGGCGCGCGGCGTATCTGCCTGCCGCCCGAGTTGCCGCTCACCTCTGTCGGGGTGCTTGCGCGCGCGGGCCACCGGGCCGGCGTCGCAGTCGAGGTTTGGGGGCATGGCCGGGTGCCACTGGCCATCTCGGGCCGCTGCTATCACGCGCGCCTGCACAACCGCGCGAAGGACAGTTGCCAGTTCGTCTGTGGCGAGGATCCCGACGGGCGCGAGATCGACACGCTCGACCGCCAACCTTTTCTTACGGTCAACGGCGTCCAGACGCTGAGCCGGAGCACGGCCTCCGCCGTGCACTACGTTCCCGCGCTGCGTGCGGCGGGCGTCACCTCGCTTCGGCTCTCGCCGGCAACGGGAAATTTTCCGGTACTCTGCACCGCCTACGCCGAGTTTCTGGACGGCCGGACCACCGCCGAGGATATCGTCTCGCGCCTCGTCGTACTGACTCCGAACGTTCGGCTGTCCAATGGGTTCCTTGCCGGACTCGCCGGAGCCGCCGACCACAGCCCGTGAGCGTCGATCGCTGCGGGCAGCGGGAGGAAGCGGCACGGACGGCGCCTCGGCAGTGCCGCCTCTGTGTTCAGCGGAAACCTGGGGGCCGGAACGGCGCCCGGTCGCCGTACCCGATCGTGGCGTTTGACCAGGCATTCGCCGCGTCCGGACCTGCTTGTTCCTCGAGAGCATTTAAGCGGCGACAGGCCGCGGGGACTGCTGCGGTACACGCTGCTCCAGTGTCGCCACGCTCATCAGGCGCTCCGTTTCTCGGCGGATCGTGTTTTCGTGGATCTCTACCTTGTGGGCCGCGAAGTCCTGCCGAATGCGGTGGACCAGGAGATCGTTGCCCCCGCGCTGCAAGCCCGTCGCGACCATTTCACGCGCATAGGCTTCGGCCTCGATCCGGTTCATGCCCAGGTGCGATGCCGCCCACAGCCCGAGAAGGGTGTTGCGACGGTTGTAGATGCGAAAGGCCACCTCCTCAGACAAGCTGTGTTTGGCGATTTCGAAAGCGGCAATTTTGCGAAGCTCAACCATGATCATCTCCCCAGACAGGGCTATCGCATTTGAAAATCTGTTGACAGTGCGCTGGGTTCTTGAGTTGCCG
>CAZFBS010000012.1:0-14920 GCA_964517265.1 uncultured Rhodospirillaceae bacterium
CCAGGATCAAGCTCCGCTCTCTATACCCATCAGTTCAGCAATGACAAACTACTAGAGCCAAAGATCGCTACAATCATCGCGCAGATCGCCTGTCACGATAATGCCTTGCCGCAGGGAAGCCCCTGTTCCCCTGTCATTTCCAATCTAATCGGGAATATTCTGGACTCGCGGCTGCTTGCACTCGCCCGAGATGCCCACTGCACTTACACGCGCTATGCCGATGATCTGACCTTCTCGACCAACGAGACGCTCTTCCCCACAGAAATTGCCGTGAACGTGCATGGCGCTGACTGGGAAGTGGCTGCCAAACTTAGGAAGACTATCGAGGGGACCGGTTTCTTCATCAATCCGGCAAAAACCCGGATGTCTTTGCGCCAGTCTCGCCAGACCGTCACGGGGCTGGTTGTGAACGCCAAGGCGAATATCAATCAAGACTACTACCGCGCGGCGCGGGCGATGTGTAATTCTCTCTTTCAGACCGGGTACTATTTCCGCCCAGGTGATGATCCGGCGAGTGCGACTGATAAGCTAGGACCACTAGAAGGTACGCTCTCGCATATCCACTTCGTCAAGGCGCGGCGAGATCGTCATCCGAAGATCAACAAGCTCGCCAAGGCCGCAGGTGAGTTTCACCCACCGCGCGCGCCAGAAGAGCTGTACCGAAAGTTCCTATTTTACAAATATTTTGCCGCTCCTGCCGCGCCCCTGATCGTGACAGAGGGCGTCTCTGACATCACATACCTGCAATGCGCGATCAGGGCTTTGGTCAAGAAGTTCCCGCTGCTCGCAAAGGAAGAGAATGGCAAAGCTGTTCGACTTGTGCACTTTCTGAAATCGTCGGGTACCTCGCGAGACCTCTTAAACCTCGGCCATGGCGCAGCGGGTCAAGGGGCACTGATTTCCCGGTATGAGAACATGCTCGAAGATTTTAAACACAAGCCCATGGCGCATCCAGTTATCATCTTGTGCGACAATGATGACGGGCTAAAGTCCGTGATCAAGAACGCTAAGTCCAAGATTGGTAAGACAGTATCTACCACTACGACCCAACCCTTTTATCACTTTGGACTTAATCTGTATTTGGTGAAGGTTCCGGAAGGCGCGCCGCCGGTCGATAAAGATAATGAATCTCTGTTTGATCCCGCGCTGCTCACTACGGTGCTGGACGGGAAAAAGTTCAATCCCAAGAAAGATCACGCAGATCATACCGAGTACGGGAAAGTTATATTTGCCGAAGCGGTTGTTAGAGCAAATGCCGGAACCGTGGACTTTTCGGGGTTCGACGGCCTGCTCACTAGAATCGAAGATGTTCTGAGACATTATGCTGCTCTGTTGGCAGCAGTGGCGATCCCAGCAGCGGCAGCTCCTGGCGCGGCGGCGGCACCTTAGTTCCTTAAGCTTTCCCTTGGTCAGGCGCACCCCGCAAGGCGGGGCCGGGCTGTCGTAAACCGAGCCTGTAGTCTCGACCGAAGGCTTCCATCCCTTGCGCGATTGTCGGGGCGCGAAGGCGCGCCCCTCCGGCAGAGCGCGGCTCGATAGGAGCCGCGCGGGCTTCTGGTTCGTTTCCGGGGGCCTTCCGGCCCCATCATCCGTCAAGACCAAGTCCTTCGCTATGGCTTCGGACACAGGCGGCGGTCTCCCCATCCTTCCTCCTTTCAGTCGTGCAGGACGGGCGATCCCCCTCCGCCGCCCGTGGTCTGGACGGCCTCCCCCCGCTCATTGGCGCGGGCCTAGTCCGGTTGCATGCGCAACCGACTATCCAAAAGGAGGAAAAAGGACATGAAAGCAGATGTTTATCAGAAAGTAACCGACAAGATTATCGCTGATCTAGAGCGAGGCGAGCTGACTTGGCTGAAGCCGTGGAGCAGCGGCAATCTTGAAGGCAAGATTACCAAGCCGCTACGGCACAACGGCATGCCCTACAACGGAATCAATATTCTGATGCTGTGGGGCGCGAGCGTTGAAGCGGGGTATCTCTCCCCGTACTGGATGACCTTCAAACAAGCCAAAGAGCTTGGCGCGCATGTGAAGAAGGGCGAACGCGGTAATCTGGTTGTCTATGCCAACACCATCACGAAGACCGAGGAAGGCGAGAACGGGCAAGACGAAGAGCGGAAAATCCCATTCATGAAGGGTTACAGCGTGTTCAACGTCGAGCAGATCGAAGGCCTGCCCGAGCATTATTACACCAAACCCGAGCCGATCATTGATCCGGCCTTACGGATCAGCCACGCGGAAGAGTTCTTCGGGCATACCGGCGCAGACATTCGCCACGGCGGGAACAGTGCCCATTACAGCGGCGGCACCGATCATGTGCAGATGCCAGCTTTCGAGACGTTCCGCAGCCCCGAGGCCTACTATGCGACCCTTGCCCATGAGCTGACCCACTGGACGAAGCACAAGAACCGCCTTGATCGTGACTTTGGCCGCAAGCGCTGGGGCGATGAAGGCTACGCCAAGGAGGAATTGGTGGCCGAGCTGGGCGCGGCGTTCCTTTGCGCCGATCTGGAACTGACCCCCGAACCTGGCACAGACCATGCCGCCTACATCCAGAGCTGGCTCAAAGTCTTGAAGGACGACAAGCGCGCGATCTTCGCCGCCGCCGCCCATGCGCAGCGCGCCGCAGATTTCCTGCATAGTCTGCAACCGCTGATCGAGGAAGAAGAACAGCCGGAAGGAGTCGCCGCGTAAGCGGCGACTTTCCAGCATCAGAAAATTTCGCGCCCGCCGTCCGGCGGGCGCTCGCCTCGGGCATTTCAGCCCTCGGGGAAGAGCCCCGGCATCCATCGCTCTGCGTACTTTGCCGGGAAGGCCAGATGCAGCGGTGCCCGCGTGCTTTCGGAGCGAAGGGCTCCGGCTTTGAGAAGGGCTGAGGTAATCCGGCGCGCGGCGCGCTCGCTCATGCCGAGCATGCTATCGACCTCGCCGCGTTCCAGCACGCCCTGATAGAGAATGGCTTTCAGGACCATATCGGATTTCGGCGGCAGGTTTCCGGCTCGCATCTCTTCTTCCGCCCAGATCATGATGCGGTCGCGCAGGCGATCCGCCTGCATAAGCGCGCCCATGAACTCGACCTGATCGATGCTGACGCGCAGGAAAAACTCGGTGAAGGAGGCCAGCGCCGCTTCGCTAAGCGTGCCGCGTCCGTCCATATCGCCGCGCCGATCCCCGTCGCAGGCTTGCAAATGCTCTTTGTAATCCTTCTCCCGCCGCGCCAAGCCGCGCGCGACAGACCATAGCCCCCGCGTATCAAGGGAATCTTGCAGCATCGCATAGGACATGAGCCGGGCCACGCGCCCGTTGCCGTCCATAAACGGGTGCACCCAGAGCAAGCGGTGATGCGCGCAAGCAGCCGCCAGGATCGAATCAATGCGCCCAGCGTGCGCATAGGCCTGATTCAGCCGCATTAGAAATCGCGGAACAGCGCCGGGGCTTGGCGGGATGTGGCGTCCAACCTGCACGTAGCGCTCACGGAGCTGACCGGGGATGACCGGAAGCTTCTCTTTCGTTTCGGGGTCTTCCACGAAGAGCAGGTCTTCCGGCAGCAACTCGCAAAAGCGGCGGTGAATCTCCATGATCGAGGCGGGAGTGGTCGGAGCAACTATCAACCCGCCATCATCAATCCATTTCTGGACGGTGATATGCGCCTTGGCTTCGAGCTGGAGGTCGCGTTTCTTCGGGTCAGCGCTGTAGTCTCCCGCAAGAGCGCGCTCGATATCAATGGGATGCGTGTTGTGCCCTTCGATCAGATTCGAGTAGTAGCAGTTCATCGAGCGCACCAGATCGGCCAGCGCCGCCGCGACGGACTCAGGTAGGCTACTGCGGAAGGCGGCAGACTTCTCGGCGAGCTCAAGCGCGAGATCACTTAGGCCAGCGCGATGCGGAGACCCCTCACTCACCATGAGGGGCTCAAAGAGACCTATACTTTCGCCGTCGTCACGTGCCATGCCTGTCCTGACTTTTGGCCGCTTCCTAGGCCAGATATCTGATTTCACTTAAGGTAACGATATCATAGATTTATACCTAATGGAAGGAGGCGGCGACTCCCGATATCTGGCCGCTTCTTTGTCCGGTTTGATGGCTGGTTGTCGAGGGAGCGGCCAGCCAGACGGCCAGCCGCTCTTCGGCTAGAGACCTGGCGCGCGTGTCGCCAGCTCATCTTCGATGTTGCGCATCGAGGCTAGCGCGTTGCGGCGCTCCTGGCTGCTGCGCGGGGCGCTAGCAAAGGCGTTGAAAGCCTCGGCCAACAGGCCGTGCAGTTCTGCCGTGCTGCGAGATGCCGCTTCAAAGCGTGAGACGAGTTTCATCGCAATCCTCCTTTTGCTTCAAGGAGGCCCCGAACCACTCAGGGCCTTTCGGCCCCGGCACACACCATCATCGGCCTATGGAAGGCCTGATGGTTCGGGAGGTTTCTTGATCCTGCAAAAAAGCGGATGCGCAGAAAGCGCTTCGATATCGGTTTGAGGCGGCGAATCCGGCAGCGCTGGCAGGATGAGCGGCCTATCGGGCGAGGTCTGGCAGCAACTTTTGCGCGGGCGCGTCCCCGTGCATGACCAAGAGCGGCGCGGCCCCTGTTCCAGGGTGCTCATCTCGAATGTGAGGTGGCGAGCGGCGGCAGGTCCGGCTCGCGGCTGGCCGTCAGGCTGGCGGGTTTTCTCCACCGTGCTGTTCGGTCTCCTTCGTCTCCCGCGTGGGCTTGCAACAAGAGCCCCAAATCCCTGGCCGAAGCGGCTCAGCCTTCAATGCTCTGCCCGCGCCAAGAACCCGTGTTGAACATGAAGCCTGATCCTTCGCTCCGGCCCTAGCGGGAGGGCACTAGCAAGCCAACCCGAAAGGACAAGGAGATCAAGATGATGGCACGCGAAAACACCAACCAGAACCACCCTCTCAATGCGCCGGACTATCTGGCCTGGCACGTCACCCAGAAAGGCGAGAAGTCCTACTGGAACAAGGTCGGAGCCGCATGGAAGCACAAGGACGGGCGCGGCTACACGCTCCAGCTTGAGACTTGCCCGATCAATGGCCGCATCGTCCTGCGCCTGCCGCTGGAAGATGCCCCCGCCGAAACCCACAACGAAGCGGGGCGCACATGAGCGCCCCGCAAGACTTCGCCATCGTCTGGGACGGCGTCCCGGTGGACATCACCTACCGGCAGCGCCGCTGGAAGTCGGACTTCGACCATATCGAACTCCGCGTCCCGGACGGCCATATCCTGCCCGTCACCGAGACCGGCTACCGCTCGCACTTCCTGCCGAGCGGCATCGTGCAGGAGTACGGCGGTGTCGAGAGCTTCGTGCGCGCATGGCTCGACCATGAGGCCGAGCGCCCCGATTGGAAAACCCGCAAGGACGCAGCCAGGCAGATGTCGCTATTCTAGGGCACCTGAGACAGCCTAAGGCACGCCGCCAGCCTTTGCTGGCGGCTTGATTGGCAGGAGCGCGCTTGGCAGCCATCGCCTGCGCCCTTAGCATTCCCCGCAGATTCCTTAAGAGCGGGACGAATGAGCGGCGTATTCTACACCTATGTCTGGGGGACGCATGGCGAGCGGGGCAGTCCGCTCACCTTCACCAGCAAGCAGAACCGCACCGCTGCGATCCGCAGTACTCAGGAGGGCGATCTGGTCTTTGGAGTCGTCAGCCGCAGCCCCGGCGATCCGAGCGTCCGAATACCGGAGGCGATCAAAGGCCGCGTCATCAATGTCTGGCAGATCAGCCATTCGGCAGCCGACACTGCGGAATTCGGGAACGAGGCTACGAACGCCTGGGACAAGCTGGAAGACGGCAGCTATCGCTGGCCATTCGCCCTCCAGCCGATCCGCACATGGATCATTCGGGACGCGCCCGAGTTTCGGGAGCTTCCCGGATATACGCCCGCAACGCACACGCAGCGCGCCATCACGACTGTGCAGGACGTCGGCGAAGAACTTGCTGCGACACTGAAAGACCTTCTGCAAACGAGCGGCGAAGAGCTGGAAGTGATGACGCCGCGCTACCTGACCATGGCGAACCGCGTGCAGCATCTTCGCCAAAAACACCCCTTCGCTTTGAACGGCTGCACCGTCCAGCCGAATGCGGACGCCACCAACAGAATCTACATCGCCACCCTTGGCAAGGGCGGGCGGACCTTGAAGATCGGCCATGCGCAGGATGCCGCCGCACGTGTCGCCGAATTCAATAAGTATCGCCTGTCCAGCGAGCCCCAATGGACACTGCATACCAATCAGGCCATCGGCAGTGTTCAAGACGCCATTGAAATCGAGAAGTATCTCGGCGAGGTCTTCGCGCGCTACCGCACCGAGCCGAACAATAACGAGGTCTATGTCGGTCTAAACGCTATCGACGTGGCGATGAAACTGGCCACTGCCCAGGTGAAGAAGTAGCGCGGCCCTAGCCAAGAGCGCCGGAAATCCTGCTTGTCGTGCGCTTCCTCTCGCATCGACCGCTATCTCCCTCAGCGCCCAAACCGTCTGCGATCACCGGCATCTATTTATCGTCCCCGTCACACCGTCCTTTCGCTGTCCGGCTTCGTCCTTCAAGTTTTTGTCCGCATTCCCTGGCAGAGCCCACTTGCCGGTCAATAGGGCTGCCCGCACCAGCGGCTTCGCCGCCCGTGTTGCCCATGACCGCCCGCGCTTTCGCCCCTGCCGTTTCGGGAGCGTCCATCAGGACGAAACCCAAAAAACGAAAGGAAAAACTTATGGGACTGGATATGTATGCGATGATATCAAGTGAAAGCTTCGACTCGGAGGTGGACTTCAAGTCCAAAGATGCCCTCGAAATCCACTACTGGCGCAAACATCCCAACCTACATGGCTGGATGGAAGCACTCTACTTCGAAAAGGGCGGCGAGGCGCAGAGCTTCAACTGCGTGGCGCTAGCCTTGACCGAGAGCGATCTCGACCGGCTGGAAGCCGACATAAGAGCCGGAAACCTCCCGCCAACCGAAGGCTTCTTCTTCGGCGCGTCCGATGGCTCGGAATCCGATGATGATCTGGCTTTCATCGCGAAGGCCCGCAAAGCGATCAAGGACGGCTTTACAGTTTACTACGACTCGTGGTGGTGAGCCCCCACTTGCGCCGCCCATCTTTGGGCGGCGCTTCTTACATCTTCGGCTTGGGAGCGTGGTTGATCCGCTCACGAATCCATGCCTCGCTTTGTTCCTCTTTGCTCTGGGCCTTTTCCCATGCCTCTTTCCACTTTCCGGCATCAGGGTCTTTCAGGCCGTCGAGGATAGGCTTTTGAGGGTTGTTTTTCTTGTCGGTCATTCTTCGGTTCTCCTTTATTGAAGGTTCTATTCAGCGTTTGGCGAGTTGTCGTCATCATCAAGCCATTCATCGCGCTTCGCGCGCGGCTTGAATTCCGGCACGAGCACGTCCGGCTTCTGTTTGTGCCGGGCGTGCGTCAGGCGGATGGCCAGACGCACAGTATCGTCCGCCGCCAGATGAAAATGCTGGCGCAGCTCTTCAAGCTGGCGTGCATGCGCCTCGTCTAAGTTCAGCATAAGTGTATGTCGCATATCAATTTCCTTTCTATGCTTAGAGGTTGAAATCAGGGCCGTCATCCCGTGAGCGGTCGCGCTCGCGGCTCTTGTCTGTCTTCGGCGTCTCGGGCTGCGTGGCAAGATGGGCGTTCACCTTCGCCGTCGCCGTCGCCGCATGGCCGCGCTCCATTGAGAGATAGACGCTCAGCTCAAGGTGTAGGTCCGCGATATCCTTGCTGCGCTGATCCCGCATTTGCTTGATGGCGCGCTGGAGTTGTTGGCGTTCATCAAGCTGGCGGGACACCATCGCATCGCGCTCAGCCTGATCGCGGCAGTAGCACTGCCACGTCTCCAGCTCGTTCTGCGTTCTGATCTTGGAGTATTTCCCCGTGATCCGGCTCCATAGGCCGCCGATGCCTTTCGGCAGGCGCGCGGCTCGCGCCGCCGTTTCCTTGTCCCAGCGCACGCGCTGCACCTCGTCCAGCGCCTTTCGCTCAGCGCGGTGGCGCTCCACGGTCTGCGACCGCTTGAACTCGATGCTCGAGTGCTTCTGATGGTACGTTTTGTTGATTTCGAGGGCGTATTTGTGGAGTTGCGCGCTCATGCGCTTCGCGATCTCTTCGCGGCGCTCCTGCACACTCGGCAGCTTGTCTGCATCCGGCAGGCGGGCGGCAACATCCTTCGCCTTCACGCCTGACCAGCGGGCGAGTGCGTAAATCTCGCCCTGATAATCGACCGCGACCACGCCGCGACGATCACCGCGCGCGAGGAAGAAGCCCTTCTCTTCGAAGGCGCTCTTGAGGGTTTCGGCGTTATCGGAGGATTGCCAGGCCTGCTTGAACATGGCCTTGACGAGTCTCGGATCGGCCATCGCCCGCTTGGCTTGCTGCCATTCGGCGCGGGTGAAGTTCAGCGGGTTGCGCAATGCCTGATCGACCATGCCCTTCGGCATGTCCCAGCCGTGCTGGAGATAAAGCTCCTTGGAGACCTCTATCAGGCGGCGCTTGAAGAAGGGCAGATTCTTCGCCGTCATCGTCTCGGTATCGATCCGCGACCAGACCGCGTGCGCGTGTCGCCTGCCTTCCTTCTCATGGAAGACGATGGCGCGCGGATGCCCGTCCAGGCCGAGCCGCTGCTCGGCCATCTCGATGGCTGCTTCGAAGCTGGCAACATCGACACGCTCGCCTTCCGGCGGATTCAGGCTTAGAGAGAACAAATGTTGCTGGCAGCGCGTGCCTTTGGCCACGGCCTGCGCTTCGAGCAAAGCATCGAGAAGCTGCTCATCGGAAACAAAGCCGCGCAGCTCGTGAAGCTCGACATGCTCGTTGTCCCGAATGTTCATCAGATGTCGGGCAAGCTTGGCGGCATTGCCGCGCTGGGAACCTTTCAGGATCATGGCTCACCCCCATCGCTCAGGCTGCCGAGCGCCCGCAGCAGTTCCTGCCGCATGGCCTTCACGTCTTCACAGGCCTGACGAAGATCGGCTTCCGTCTCCGGCGAGACCGGAAGCGATCCGCTATTGGAAGCGCGGGCGAGCTGGTTCAGATTGGAAGACAGGCGCGACGAGCCGAGCGCACCCAGGACACGCCCGAGGGCTTCATGATCCTTCACCGGCCGCCGACCACGCCTCTTGCGCGGTGCAGCATCATCCCCGAGCACTTGCTCGCGGATGTACCGCCCGAGCGGCATGCTGCCCCGCAACATGTCGAGCACCGCTCGCTCTTCGAAAGTGAAGCGCAGCGAGAACGGCGGCGGGTACTTAGGCCGCTGATCCTTGGCTAACTTATTGAATCGTCTATCTAAGGTGCTCATCGCCGCACCTAAGATCGGTTAGATCATAAGGTGCGAAATGGTGTTCCCATTCTTGGAGGACTTCAAAGAGGCGGTTCGATTCCGCTCCCGTTGGGTCCACCACGTCACCGAGTGTCCACCGCGGCATCGGCAACCACGTCGACCGTGGCTCCGGACGCCCGCCCGCTATGGGCCGTTTTTTCCCTCGTGGTCCCTTCCCTGCTTTCGATGTCGTCCGGTAGATTGACGTTTACGTTAACGTCAAATACCCTTCCGGCATAGGGATGGATCACAGATCAGGAGCGGCAATGGATCCGCTGACACCCGCCGATCCGGACTATGCGGACCGTGTTCGCGCAAGCTTCTCCCGCCAGGGGATCATGAGTCACATCGGCGCCCGCATCACCGGCATAGGACCGGGATGGTGCGAGATCAGCTTGCCCTACGGTGACCATGTTTCCCAGCAGCACGGCTTTTTCCATGGCGGGATCGTTGCCGCGATCGCCGACTCGGCCGCGGGCTTCGCCGGCTTTTCCTTGATGTCGGCCGGTGCCGGCGTGCTGACGGTGGAGTTCAAGATCAATCTGGTGGCGCCGGCCGATGGCGAATTGTTGATCGCCAGAGGCAGGGTCCTTCGTCCCGGCCGCACCTTGACGGTCAGCCAAGCCGATGTCTTCGTGATCAAGGGCGAGCAGGAGCGTCTCTCCGCCATCATGCAACAAACCTTGATGACCATTGTCGGCCGAGCCGATGTAGTCGGATGAACCGCCGCGCGGCTTCCCCGGGAAACCGCCGAGAAATGACGAGACCAGTCGGCGTGCCCGCTTCGGCAAGGCCACACTTCCCGCCGCTGGAACCTATCGACATCCATAAGTAGAAAACGTGAGGCTCTTGATTCAATTGGAGATCCAGGTCCACACTCCCGGTCCCTCAGTTACCGATCGCTCTCCTGGAGATCCCCCTGATGTACCGGTCTTTCCGCGCCAGCCTATCCGTTAATGACGTCCATCCATGGCAGGAATCCTCGGCAGTGTCCCGTTTCAGCCTGTCCTGGCTCGACAGGTTCCGCTCGCTGGTGAACGATCAGGAGGACACACCGCAATCGCGCCTCCTTAAACCGGACGGTGATGATGCGTCGCGGGCCGAAGTCCCATCTCAAGGCGGATCGGAGTCCGTCGCCGAAGGCGACGGAAGCGTTGGCGCTCCCGATGCAGTCCTCACCACCGGCGTTCTCGAAGATCTGCTGCTTGCGGACGGTTCCCGATGGAACGCCACAGCCCCGCTCGGTACCGCCGCTACCGTGACCTTCGCCTTTCTCGATGCCGTGCCCACCTACTATCGGCCCTATGCCTGGGCGCACGACGACTTCCGCCCCTTCAGCGCCCAACAGCAGGAGGTAACGCGGAGTGCTCTGGCGATGATCGAGAGCTACAGCAACATCGACTTCGTCGAAACGGCCCCAGAAGCGGCGGCGATCACATTCGGCCTCGCCGACCTGCCCGACAACTGGGCAGGATACGCCTATTACCCCTCTGAGGCCGGGATCAACCGCAAGTCGGGCGACGTCTGGATCGACGGAACATGGGCCGGCGAGACCCTGACGCCCGGCAGTGTACCGTACAAAACCCTGATTCATGAAATCGGCCATGCCCTCGGTCTCGACCATCTCGGCAACGACCTCACCGCCGAGGAGAACAGCCGCAAGTACACGGTGATGTCGGCTTATAATCACCCCAAAGCCGAGGGTGAGCCGGAGAGCCACATGCTGTACGATATCGCCGCCGTGCAGCATCTCTACGGCGCCAACGGGGGTTACGCTGCCGGCGACGACGTCTACACTTTTGCCGCCCTCGGCAATCGCATCCAGACTTTATGGGACGGTGCCGGCAACGATACCTGGGATCTGTCCCAAAGCCTGTTCCCCGTGCACCTCGATCTGCGCCCGGGGGCATTCAGCACGACAGCCGAAGATGGCCGGGACAACGTGGCGATCGCCTACGGAACCGCCATCGAAAACGCGATCGGTAGCGCCGGGAACGACACCGTGATCGGCAATTTGCTCGACAACCGGCTCGCCGGCGGCCTCGGCAACGACGTGCTGACCGGTGGCGACGGCGCCGACGTGTTCGCGTTCGGGCCCTACTTCGGCCACGACACCGTTACCGATTTTCATCCCGGCGCCGACCGGCTCGACCTCATCGACACCGGCCTCCCCTTCGCCAACCTCTCGATCTTTCCCTCTGACAATGCGACCGTCGTGGCTTACGAGGATCATTCCATCACCCTGTTGGGCGTGGGCGCTGTTGCCGAGGCCGACATCATGGTCGCCCAGACGATCCTGCTCGCTTAGCACACGTGTCGATGCCGATGGTATTGGTGGGCGGCGAAGCGAAGAGGGAAAGCCAGCCGGATTGGCTGGAGATCGTGTCGTTGCCGACTGCAATACGGCATCAGGCGCAGGTTGTGAGACACGGGATTGTAAAGGCCTTTGACGGCCGGGCCGCTGTGGTCCAGGGCCGAGATTTTTATTCCAGCCTTTTGGAAAGCTGAGACATTTTTCGCCTCTGATCAGCTAGGGCACGGCTGCTCCGCGCCAATGCCCTCTCCTTGCGCCCTCCCTTCGTAAAGCAGCCTTTACGGCTGCTGCCTGCCCCGCATTCGTCCATCATCCTTAAGCTACTGACGCTGCCTGATCTCTATGGGCTGGCATGGAGTTTGCTTGCGGTACGGCAGAGACAACCCGGTGCTTGAGGCAAGCATCAAACAAGGAAACAGCGGAATGAAACACACAATGCTAAAGGGCTTGCTCGGGACCGCAGCCATGGTGGCGATAGCGGTCGCCTTTGGTGGTCAGAGCCATGCCGCGCTGATGTCGTGCCCGTCGTCGTTCACTGCCGACGTCACGGCGAAGGTTCATGACGGGGGTAGCCCTCGAGAGACAGCCGCCAGCAACTGCCAATATGTCACTCCGGCCGCCCCGTCTAACGTCGCCAGTATTGCGAACATCAACACCGCGGGGTTCTTTGGGTTCAGCGACTGGATGTCGAACGGCCAGACCCAGATCAATACGCCAACTCAATCCAGTGGCTCGTGGTCGATCGCAAACGTGGATTTTGCCACCAACGACTACATCATGGTGTTCAAGAGCGGCCAAGGCACGAACCTCACCGCCTTCCTGTTCAATGAAGAGTATTCCTCCGGCCGCTGGAGCACGCCGTTCACCGATCCGCCTTTCGATCTTCCCGGCAAATCAACTTCGGCCAACGTCTCCCATTACACCATCGCCAAGCGCGCAGCGGGCACCACGCCACCGACCGATGTTCCGGAGCCGGCAAGTCTCGCCCTCCTCGGCGTCGGCTTGCTCGGTCTTGGCTATACCGCACGGCGTCGCAGACAGGCCGACTGACAGGTTTGGCTGCCGCCTGGGCGAACACCCGCTTGAGAGCAGCCAGGAGCAAAACGACTCTTTAACTGAACGGTGTGCAGCTGACGGATGATCTCCATCCGTCAGCTGACACCAATGAGCAAAGCAATAGGTTCGGAAAGCAGCGGATCGTTCGTTTGGTTCCCAGGCGAAGGATCCGCCTCGTTCCCACCGACCGGGCGAGGCACACACGCGTAGCGCGTCCGCCTGGGCCGCCTTGGCAGGTTCAGAAAGACTTCATAATCGGCTGGCTTCGTACTCCGGCAGCGACCCGTCATCGCTCTGCTCGCTTGCCAGCGGCGATCCCCGCGGTCCATGATCGCCGTTGCCTGGGATCGATGATCGCGCTTAGACTTCATTCCTCCAAACAGGAGGACAAAAATGATCGATACGCGGGATCTTTTGGGAAAGCTGTTTCAATCGAACGCCACGGGTCCGACCCAGCAGCGGGTCAACCATGCTCTCGGTGAGCAAGGCTCGGGCAACACCGGCAGCAGCCCGCTGGCCGGCATGCTCGGAGGCCTGCTCGGCCCTGGCGGGAAGCTGGGCGGAGTGACGCAGCAGGCGGAAGGAATGCTCGGCACCGCCCGGCAGCGGATCGAGAGCGGCGATCCAATGGCGATCGGTGGCCTCGGCGCCCTCGCCGGCCTTCTTCTCGGCGGAAGAGGCGGTGCTGTCGGCACCGGCGCGTTGGCGTTCCTGGGCTCGCTCGCTTACGGGGCGCTCAAGAAGTCTCAAGGAGCAGGCGCGCCAGCGGCGACACCGGCGGCTTTAGAGAATGAAGCCCCTCTCGGCGTGCGCCCGCCGCAGACAGCCGAGGAAGAGGCAGAGCTGCAGGACACAGCGTTGCTTGTCATTCGCGCGATGGTCAACGCTGCGAAGGCGGACGGCCAGATCGACGGCGGCGAGATGAGCCGGATCATGGGCAAGCTTAAGGAGGCGGGCACCGACGACGAGGCCCAGAAATTCATGATCAGCGAGATGCAAAAGCCGTTCGATGCGGACGGGCTGATCCGCGACGTCAACAAGCTGGGCAAACCCGAAGTTGCCATCGAGGTTTACGCAGCCTCGCTGCTGGCGATCGAGGTCGACACGCCGGCGGAGCGAGAATACCTCGCGCGCCTGGCGAGCGAACTTCGAATTCCGGCAGACGCAGTGAAACAGGTTCACGACGCTCTCGGCGTTCCGCAGCTGTAGTCTTTCCGCACAAAGCACCGTGCCGTTGCCAATCAATAAGGGTTGTGTGCGGCACGGTCTGTTTTGATCGCTCTTTTCACTCCGGATCGGCAAAATCCCCTCCAGGACCGGCGCACAGCTAGAGCAGGCTCTCCGGTATCTGCGGAGGTCGGTATCGGCATGCGGGAGCAAAAGCGCTTCTGTCCCGGAGCTTGGCAGCCCATACCGCTGCGGCCATATCCACTTTCGGTTCCGCAGCCGCGATCGCCAGTAATCGCCGGTGATTGGCCTTCAGTCATCGACAAAGCGGAACTCGTCACGACGCAACGTCGGCGGATTGCCGTTCGGCGCCTCACCCCCCTCACCCAGACGTTCCTTCGCTCGTAGGCGGCCCCCATCGCAGCTTTCGGCAACACTTGTAAACTCACTCGACACCGCGACTGTAGCGGCTCTCCCCTGCGCGCTCTCCACACAAGCCTTTGAAAATACTGCCTTTTCAGAGTTTGGCGCTTGTGCGCTCGTCAGCCGGCGGCTGACAGGAAACCTTTACAGACAGCCGCAAGTTAGCCGACGCCCAGACTTATCTCTCTGAAATCACAACGTCTTTTCGGTTGGCACGCACCTTGCTTTTCGTCTGTCATCGACATCATCCCCTAAGCAAAGGAACCGAAAATGACCGACAGCAAAACCAAACAAGTGTGCAAGGGCTTGACCGGACTGGCACTGGCCATCGGATTGGGGGGAGCCACCCTGACCGCCCTTCCAACTGATGCCGCCGCCACCGTTTTCAGCGGCTCGTTCACCATCAACGCCCACACCAGCGGCTCCGGCCTTCTCATCAACACCTACGCGCTGGGCGGCGGTTCATTCACCACCCCGGACATCAGCGAAGGCAGCAACCACAGCTTCAATCTGTTCCAGATCTGGACCAACGAAACGGATGTTGGTAACGATGATCAGATTGCGAAACCGATTTCTGTGAATTTTACGTTCAATGCACCCTCACCGCCGTTTGCGGGAACCGTCGAGGGCGACACCGACGGGATCAGA
>CAZFBS010000012.1:15020-26295 GCA_964517265.1 uncultured Rhodospirillaceae bacterium
TGCACCCTCACCGCCGTTTGCGGGAACCGTCGAGGGCGACACCGACGGGATCAGAACTGGTCTTTTCGGGACCGTTCAATATGGCAAGGTAACCTGGGATGGCCCGCTGACCCTGAACTATCCGGGCGGCGGCGACGGTTCGCTCAAGATCACGCTCAGCGACGAGACGTTCAACAAGGGGCTTTTTGGGCTGGACGACGGGTACCGGGACGGTGCGACAGTCCGGGCGAAGTTTGCCAACAAGGCTGACCCCTCTCCGGTGCCGGAACCCGGCAGCCTTGCGGTTCTCGGTCTGGGTCTTGCCGGCCTCGGCTTCGCGGCGCGTCGTCGCCGGCAGGCGGTCTAGCCCCGTCTGCCCCTTCACCCCGGGCGTTGTCGGCTTGCAACGCGCCCATTGATCACAGAGCAACCAGGCGGCGGCCCATCGGCCGCCGCCTTTCTGTCGCCCCCGCCTCAACGCGTTCGGCCCCTTCCTCCCGGTCAAGAGCTCCTCGTGGCCCATCCCCATCGGATAAAGCCACACAGCCAACAGGAAATTTGCCGACGCGGCGTTCCCTTGCCGACAGATGTCGGCAGTTACAGGATCAGGAATACGGCAAAACAGAACACGACAAAGATGCCGACGGCGCCGGCAGCGCGGCCCGCTGAAACTTCCTGTGTCAAGCGCAGGATCTGATACAGCCCGAACAGAAACATCGCCCCGCTGAGGGCTGCGAGCGGCAGGGTCAGCGGTTGAACGGGCGGCGGCGACACATCACGCCCAGCGACGGCGGCAATCAGCGCCGCCTGCGGCAAGGCCCCCCACAGGAGAGGAAGCAGGTAGGCAATCGTCTTGTAGAGAAGGCCGAACCAGCCCGGCCCGCCGACCCCGCGCGCCGCCAGCCACGCCACCAATACCGCGCCCATGTGCACCATGATGGTGATCAGAATCCCCGCCAGCACGTTGCCGCCGAACAGGACGAGGCCGGGGATCTGCTCGATCGGGAACCCTCCCAGATCGCCGCCGATCGCGCGCTGGAAGGCCGCCACCAGGAGCCCATACAGGATTCCCGTCAAGAGAATGAAGCCGGTAATCCAATAGCCGGCGGTGGGGCTCTCGCAGGCATGACGATAGGGCCATACCCGCAGCCGGTAGAGATCAAGGATCAGCATCTGAATTTCAACAATGATGAGCGGGGGGCATGCCCCCCGCTCCTTTGCTCGGTTATCGCTAGTTCGCTCTTATCGTTGTTGCGCGGCAACGGTGGTCGGTGACTCCAGCCCTGCCCCTTCAAAATCGAATGGCTGATTGGGCATCGCCGACCAGATCATGATGATCAGGGCGAGAGCCGCGACGGCCGCCGGGAACAACTTGCCGTTGTAGCGGTTCGGGTCATAGTTCTGCCACCCGTGAATGCGGTCGACCTCCCGCAGGATGCGCTCGTCCGTCTCGCCGCCGGTGATCCAACTGACGACGATCGTCACGAACCACGCCGCGGAGGCGCTGAACAGTCCGGTGACGAGATGGCCGACAGGGCCGGCATCGATCAGCGTGATCCCGAACAACGTTCCCTTCGTCCACCACAAAACGATGGAAAGAGCGGCACCAATGACCATGCCGGAAATGGCACCCGCGCTGTTGGTTCCCTTCCACCAGATGCCCATGATCAGCACCGGGGTGAAGGTGGAGGAAGCGACGACGAACGCCCAGATCACGCTGGTGAGCAGGAAATCGGGCGGATCGAGAGCGAGGATGATGGTGACGATGCCGCCCAGGGCGGTGAAGAAGAAACCGGCCCTGACCCGGCTACGATCGGCCGCGTTCGGATAGATGGTCGAGTAGATGTCGCTGCCGAGGCCGGTGCCGATGACCATCAACAGACCGCCGATGGTCGACATGCCGGCGGCAAGCGCCCCGGCAATGGGGAGAGCCGCAATCCAGCCCGGCGTGAACGCCTGGCTCATCACGACGAGGAGCAGGTCAGCTTCCTGCGGCCGAATCGCCAGATTCTGCTGTTCTGCGAGGACCTGAACCGAATACAGCTTGGCGGCGAAGCCGACGGCGAACGTGGTGAAGAAGATGAGGCCGACGAAGAACGTACCCCACAGGGTCGAGACCTTGGCATCCCGCACCGACGGCGCAGTGAAGAAGCGCATGGCGATGTGGGGCAGGCCCATCGTGCCGAACGCGATCGACAGAATAATGCCGACATAGAACTTGAAACTCATCGGCGCGGTGCCGTTCGCGGTGAGGAACGGATTGAAGTAGGACGGTAACGCCTCCTGCATCTCCGGGACCATCGCGCCATAGCCGAACGGTGGAAACACCGATGGCCAGCCGGCGCCCAGCCGCCAGAGAATGATCGCCACCGGCAGGATCAGGGCGATGCCCATGATGATCGCCTGCAGACTCTGGTTGTAAGAAAGACCGTACATACCGCCGATGGTGACATAGGCGGTGACGATCAAGCCGCCGATGATCAACCCCATCGTGTAGTCCAGGTGGAACATCACCTGGAAGACGTTGCCGATACCCTTCATCTGACCGATGAGATAGAGCTGGGCGAGCAGGATCATGCAGAGAACGGCGATGACCTTTGCGGTCCGGCCGTAGCGTTCGCCGATGAACTGCATGCTGGTATACTTGCCCCAGCGCCTGAGCGACGGCGCGATTGCCACGGCAATCATCACGAAGCCGCCGAGGAAGCTTAAGGTGATCGCCACGAGATAGAACTGCAGGCTCCAGATCAGAGCGGTGAAGCCGAGAAACGTGGCAAGACTCATGTAGTTGGAGCTCATCGCGAGCCCGTTGGAAATGCCGCCGACGTTGCGGCCGGCCGCAAAGTAGTCGTCGCTGGTGCTGACCCGCCGCGTCATCAGCCAACCGACGTAAAGGAACAACACCACCATCGCGACGGTGTAGATGATGCCGAGCAACGAAAGCATCGGCGTCGGCTGGAACTGGAACCACTCCATGCCTTCCGGCGGTGCCTGCTGGGCGAGAGCCGCCGTCGGCAGCAGCAGCGCCGCCAGAGTGAGGATCAGGCGACTCATTTCGTGCCTCCCTTGGGCTGAGACGCGGTGTAGGCGCGCATTTCTTCCAGTTCCACCGCACGGCCGCTCAATTCGGTGATTTCACGGTCGATTTTCTCGCTGATCTGGATGTAAATCCAATAAAGAGGCATCAAAACGATCCAGCCGATGACCAGCGTCAGGAAATAATGGGCCGGAAAGCCAAAGATTGTGTAATTCATCAACCCGGGGAACAGAAAATACATCGGGAAGATGTGTGTCAACAATGTCACGACTGCAAACGCTATGAGTGTCGAATAACACTCTTTTTTGTAGGCTTTTTCCACTTCTGCTCTCCATTTTTACGCGGCGATGGGGTGACTTCCGCCCAGCGAGGACAGTCGAATCCCTGGACCGATGCGCCGCGGCCGTTCAGCTCCATCGTCTCGGCCTCCCTGACCGGGAGACCTCGACCACTTCGAGAACCGTGCCCGTCATGTTGCCATGACCGGCAGGGTCCCGGAGTTCTTCTTCAGTCGTCCGGTCGAGCGGACCCTGCCGTCCTGTCCTCAAGCATCGATTGATGCTCAAGCAGGACGGCAGGCCGCTAAGGACGCATGGTCCCTGTGGTCATTATCGACGCTCCTCTCTCTCACTATGTGGCTCTGTGTGTAGTTTCTCTTTTGGTCCCGTCTGCAATGGCCCATGGCCGCCGGGATTTTTTCCATACCGCCTCACTTGTGTGTGATTTACTAGCGTGCAGCTTCTGTCAACGCCAGCAAAAACAAGTTGCCACTGGTATCAATGCAAATGGATGCCATCTCAAATGGGGTATGTCTATTCTATAGATGCCAAGGCAGATACAGACGCCGGGAGTCTCCGACATGCGTGCCGGCGGGAGCGCATACGGGGCCTGATAGCGACAATTGACAACCGCAGAACTAGGCACCAAATCCAGATCATGAAAAATGATTGTAAGCAACCCTGTCGAATAAAGGGAGGGGCGCGCGGGACACTGCCCACCCTTTGGAAAGGACAGTATCAGGAGGTGCCAACATGAACCGCAATATCGCCCTTTGGTTCGCCGCGGGCCTACTGCTTCTGTTCCTTTTCAGTACCCTGCAGCCCCCACGCGAGACCGCCCAGACGCAAGTCGCGTTTTCCGAGTTTCTTGCCGATGTCGAGTCGGGACAAGTGGCAGAGGTGACTTTGCGCGGTTCCGAGGTGACCGGCACGCTCGTTGACGGCCGTAATTTTAAGACGTTCGCACCGGAGGGCGCGAATCTGGTGGAGCCGCTCAGGGAGAACAATGTCGGAATCGTGGTGGAGCCGCCCGCGGAACCGAGCCTGATCTGGTCGCTGCTGGTTTCAGCGTTTCCTATCCTGTTGCTGATCGGTGTGTGGATATACTTCATGCGGCGCATGCAGGGTGGCGCCGGCGGCGGCGGGATCATGGGTGTCGGCAAGAGCCGCGCGCGCATGCTCACGCAGGACAGTCGCCGGGTCACGTTCGAGGACGTTGCCGGAATCGACGAAGCCAAGCAGGAACTCGAAGAGATTGTCGAATTCTTGCGGTCTCCCCAGAAATTCCAGGTTCTGGGCGGGAAAATTCCGAAGGGCGTCTTGCTGGTCGGGCCTCCGGGCACCGGCAAAACGCTGCTCGCGCGTGCAATCGCGGGCGAAGCCAACGTGCCGTTTTTCACCATCTCCGGTTCGGACTTTGTTGAGATGTTCGTCGGTGTCGGTGCCAGCCGGGTCCGCGACATGTTCGAGCAGGCGAAGAAGAATGCGCCCTGCATCGTCTTCATTGACGAGATCGATGCGGTCGGCCGTCACCGCGGCGCCGGCCTCGGCGGCGGCAACGACGAGCGCGAGCAGACGCTGAACCAGTTGCTGGTGGAGATGGATGGCTTCGAGGCCAACGAGGGCATCATTCTGGTTGCCGCGACCAACCGCCCGGACGTGCTTGACCCGGCGCTGCTCAGGCCCGGGCGCTTCGATCGGCAGGTGGTGGTGCCGAATCCGGATGTTCTCGGCCGCGAACAGATCCTGAAGGTTCATATGCGCAAGGTTCCGCTCGCAAGGGATGTCGATCCTCGGGTGATCGCCCGTGGGACACCGGGCTTTTCGGGAGCCGATCTTGCCAATCTGGTCAACGAGGCAGCGTTGCTGGCGGCCCGAGTCGGCCGCAAGACGGTCACCATGGCCGATTTCGAGGCCGCCAAGGACAAGGTTATGATGGGTGCCGAGCGGCGCTCGATGGTGATGAGCGAGGACGAGAAGAAGCTGACCGCCTACCATGAGGCAGGCCACGCCCTGGTTGGCCTGCTCGTCCCGGGCAACGATCCGCTTCACAAGGTGACCGTGATTCCGCGGGGACGGGCCTTGGGGGTGACGATGAACCTGCCCGAGCGCGACCGCTACTCATATCGCAAGAGCGAGATCGAGGGGCGATTGGCGACCATGTTCGGCGGTCGTGTGGCGGAAGAGATCATTTTCGGCGCGGAAAATGTTACGACCGGGGCCAGCAACGATTTCCAGCAGGCGACCCAGCTTGCCCGGCGCATGGTCACCGAGTGGGGAATGAGCGACAAGCTCGGGCCGCTGCGCTACAGCGAGAACGAGGATGAAGTGTTCCTCGGGCGCTCGGTCACTCGCACGCAGCATGTCTCCGACGAAACCGCGCGTCTGATCGATCTGGAGGTTCGGCGAATCGTGGAAGAGGCAGAGGCCAAGGCGCACGCGATCCTGACGGAACAGGTGGACCAGCTCCACACCCTGGCGCAGGCACTGCTCGAATATGAGACGCTGAGCGGAGAGGAGGTTCGTACGATCCTGGATGGCGGCACGATCACCCGCGACGATCCCGCCGGACCCGTTGAACCGAACCGGCGAGAAGAGGACCGGCGCGGTTCCGGCGAGCGACGCCGCAGCCACGTGCCGCCGGCCGGTCGGCATGGTCCGAGCCTGCAGCCTCAGGGATAGCCGGCGCGCACATTCAGGGTTCCACCCAAGATCCCTCGCTCAGGATCCCGCCAAGCCTGTCTTGGCGGGATCCGGCATGCGGAAGGGGCCGCCCCCAATCAAGGGAGCAAGGGGGCGGTCCCATTTTTTGCGGTTGCTCCTGCTTTTATTCCGTTTCAACTGCGGCGAAACACGTGCACCCGGGTCGGTTGATCGAACTCCCAATGGTCTCCGACGTTGCGCCCGAGGGCCTCGAAATTGTCGCGGATGGTCGTTTCGTGCTCGATGAATGCCGCGCGAGTCTGAGGGTTGATCGCCGTGATGCGGTCGTGAAAGGTCTCGAAGTCCTTCAACTTGACCGTATCGACATGGGTGAACGTCTTCTCCAGTAGAAGCTTCACTTCGGCGGCATGGCGCAACACCTCCTGGGCGCGGTTGCGCACTGCCGTCTCGTCGTGCGCCACTCTCATCAGCTGGAAGTAGGGTCCCTCCGGCAGAGGCTCGGAGATGAACAGAATCCCGCCCTCCTTCAGCACCCGCGCCGCTTCCTTGAGAGCCTTTGGCTGACCTTGTTCATCGACATGATGAAAGCTGTTCAGGAAGATCACGACGTCGGCCGACCGGCTTTTCACCGGCAGGTCTTCCGCCAGCCCCTGCATGTAGCGTTCATCGCCGACGGGCTGAACAGCCCGGGCCCGCGCCAGGGCCCGGGGGCTGACCTCGATGCCGGTGACGTGGGCGCCACGGCGGGTCAACATGCGCGTCAGTTGGCCGTCGCCACAGCCGACGTCAATCACCTCGGCGCCTTCAAGGGAGCCAAGAATCTCTTCGATGATCTCTTTGCTGGTCCGCTTTTCCATCATTGAACCCAAGTTACAGAACAGTGGCGAGCCGGCACGGCCTTGGTTAGAACCAACCGGCTGCCTGTTGTAACGGATAAAGGCCATGACGGAAACATTCGAAGACATTCGCGCGTCGGTGCGAGCGCTGTGCGCCGGATTTCCCGGGCCGTATTGGCAGCGCGTGGACGCCGAGCGGCAATATCCCGCCGCGTTCGTCCGCGCGTTGACGGAAGCCGGGTTTCTCGCCGCGCTGATTCCGGAGTCTTACGGGGGCAGCGGACTCGGTATCGCTGCGGCAGCCGCCATTCTCGAAGAAATCCACGCCAGCGGCGGCAACGGTGCCGCCTGTCATGCGCAGATGTACACCATGGGCACCGTGCTGCGCCACGGCAGCGATATGCAAAAGCAGCGGACCCTGCCGCAGATCGCCGGGGGGACGCTGCGGCTGCAGGCATTCGGGGTCACTGAGCCCACCAGCGGATCTGATACCAGCCGCATCCAGACCACGGCGGTACCCGACGGCAACGGCTATGTCATCAACGGCCAGAAGGTCTGGACCTCACGGGCGGAACATTCCGATCTGATGCTGCTGCTGGCGCGGACGACGCCGCGGGACCAGGTGGAAAAGCCGCACGACGGCCTGTCGGTTTTTCTCATCGATCTGCGCGAGGCTGCGAAAGCCGGGCTCATCATTCGTCCGATCCGGGCGATGATCAATCACGCCACCACGGAGGTTTATTTCGACAACCTGCGGGTGCCTGCCGATACCCTCGTCGGCGAGGAGGGACGCGGCTTCCGCTACATTCTCGACGGCATGAACGCCGAGCGGGTGCTGATCGCGGCCGAATGCATCGGCGATGCCCGCTGGTTCATCGCCAAAGCCGCGGCTTACGCCGGCGAGCGGATCGTGTTCGGTCGCCCGATCGGCCAGAACCAGGGCATCCAGTTCCCGATTGCCCGCGCCTACGCCGCCACCGAAGCGGCAAGCCTGATGGTCGCCAAGGCGGCGGCTTTGTTCGATGGCGGCCGGCCATGCGGAGCCGAAGCCAACATGGCGAAGCTGCTGGCGGCGGATGCATCCTGGCAGGCCGCCGACATGTGCCTGCAGACCCACGGCGGCTTCGGCTTTGCCGAAGAATACGACATCGAGCGCAAGTTCCGGGAAACGCGTCTGTATCAGATCGCTCCCATCTCCACCAACCTCATCCTTTCCTACATCGCCGAGCATGTGCTGGGGCTGCCGCGCTCCTATTGAGGGATAGATGATGATGCCGCTGAAAGCACCGAGCAATCCTGCCGATGCGGATGCCGTTGTCGTCCTGGGTGCCAAGGTCGCTGCGTCCGGCGTTGCCGGTGCCGCGATCCGTCGCCGCGTTGCCCACGGGGTTCGCATTGTCACGGAGCGCCGCATCGAGATGCTCCTGCTCTCCGGCGGCAATGCGGGCCCGGGGCCATCGGAGGCGGCGGTAATGCGTCGGTTGGCCCTGGACCACGGGATCGCCGATGAGCGGATCGTGACCGAAGAGCGCTCTCGCAACACCTTCGAGAACGGCGTCTATACCGGGCGGATCATCAGGGACCGCGGCTGGCGGCGGATCGTCCTGATCACCGATGCCTGGCACATGCGACGGGCGCTCTACGTCTTTCACCGTCTCGGCCTCGATGCCGGCGGCGATCCGGTGCCGCGCCCCGCCGACGTCTCGCGCCTTGTCTGGGCGCGGGCCCATTTCGATGACAGCGTCGCCCTGGTACGTAGTGCCTGTCTGTTCTGGATCGGCCGGGATAGAGGTCTTGTCGAGCAGGTTCTGCGCGAGTGAGTTCCCGCCTTTATGCGGCTCGACTCCTTGGCTGCCGTCCGCGGCACCCGGAAGCGCCCCCAGAAAGGGGCATTTTATTTTTTGATATCAACAGCCAATCGTGCCGCACTGCAGCGAAAATGCGTTGCAAAAGAGACGATAGAAGCCCTTCCAGCCCTGGCCAACGGCTAGCCGGAAGAGGTGTGAGGGCGCGCCGCATTTGTGAAAGACGCATAACGGGGATGCGGGAGACAGCGCTTTCACATTCACTGTGGTAAATTTGTCTGCCATTTTTCAAATGGTTACCGTGAAGATTGCACCACGCCGAGCCATTTTTGCGCAAGGGTGCGGGCAAAGCCAATTTTTTGATTTGCACTCGCAGGCGCTGGTCACTATGTTCTTAGTGTGCAGTGCAGCACGAGGCTGGTTTTCCATTTCCAACTCCGTGCCGGCTGCACTTCTTGGACGTTTCCTCCCAAACCTTGGGCCGTGTACCAACACGGCCCCTTTTTTTGCGTCCGCCGCAGGGATCGCCCACCGGTTTCGCCTCTTCACGGATTGCATCGATTATCGCAAACTCGGCAGACAAGGGCGAGGGGGGATCGGGCGTTGCGCGCGCGCAGGATGTGGGCAAAGGCGGCGGTGCTCGCCACACTGATTGGCGCGGCGGTCGGCGTCGCCTTGTATTTGGCCATGGATCAAATCAGCCGTGAGTGGATCGCGGTGATTGACCAATGGCTCGACTGGCCTCTTGCCCTGATCAAAGTCGCCTTGCCTGCCGCATCCGTCGAAGTGACGACTTCAACCCTCGCCTTCGTTTCCGTCGCTGCGGCATTGACCGGCTTCCTGATGGTGGGCGGGCGCCGGCCGCTTGTTGACCGCTTATGGCCAGAACCGCCCGGCATTCTCAATCTCACGCTGTTTCGGCAGAACGCAGATCCGGATGACCCGCGCTTCGCGGGGCGCACCTTTGTCGGCCGGACAGAAGAAATGCGCGCTCTGAGGCGGTTCGCCGGGGACGCCGGCGGCGCGGTGCCACGGTGGTGCGCGCTGACGGCGCCGCACGGCATCGGCAAGACGCGCCTTGCGCTCGAATGGCTGGACCGGCTGCAGAAACGCGGCTGGGATGCAGGGCTGCTCGGCAGCGGCAAGACGCTGCAGGACATCGAGAGAACGCATTTCCGCCGCAAGGCGGCGATCGTCATCGACGAGGCCCTCAAGGACAAGGATCTCTGGCAGAAGCTGAGCGCCCTGCTGGCGGGGCGCCGATGCGTGCGCATTCTCGTCATCGACCAGGTGCCGATCCGCCCGCCCGAGATGCGTGACAGGGTACTCCGCGAGCGGATCGAGGCGGCGCAGCTGGAGGGGATCCGGATCGACCGGCTGGACCGGGAGGCGCTGGAAGCCATTGCGCCGGAGGCTGCGGCGGAGACCCTGGACCGCGCCGACGGCCGGCCGCTCTATGTCCTGCTCGGCCCCGATCCGGCCGCGACCGTGGCGCGGCGCGTGGCGGAGCGCCTCGCAATCGCCGAGGAAGCCGGGGAGCAAAAGCTCCTGGCCTTTGCCGCACTGGCGGGGCCGATCGAGAACGCGGTCTGGCAGGGCCAAGGCGATTTCCCGAACAGCATTGCCTTGTCCCGCCGGGAGCGGCTGTTCGGAGGCGTGGACCGCGAGGTTCTGAAGCGGGTGCTGCCGGCCCTCGCGCCGGAACCGTTCGCCGATGCCCTCCTTCTCGCCTGGGCGATGGACCAGGACGACGCCGCGCGTAATCGGCTCTTTTCCGGCGCCATCGCCGCCAATCCGTCGGCCGTGATCGCAAGGCTGCGCAGCCTGTGGACCGGCCCGGCGCTCAGCAAAGAAGCAGCAGAGGCGCGCGCGGCGCTGCAGCACCTTTTCGACGAAGCGCGGCTCGACCTCGTCGCGGCCATGCGGGAAGATGCGCGGCGCGCTGTCGCCAGGGCGGCGGAACCGCCCGATAAGAATACCTTGGATGACGCCCTGGCGGAACTCGCGGCGGTGGCCGATGTCAGGCCTCACGACCGGGAAATCCAGCTTCTCGGAGCCATGGGCGCGGTCAACGCGATCAACCATTACGGCGCGAAGGAGCTCTGGGCAGATCTGGAACGCTGGGGCGCGCGGCTCACCGCCGTCGCCGGTGCGTGGCCCGAGGACCGGGAAATCCAGCTCGAACAGGCCAAAGGCGCGGTCAACGCGATCTATTACTACGGCGAAAAGGGGCTCATGGCGGATCTGGAGCGCTGGGGCGCGCGGCTCACCGCCGTCGCCGGCGCCTGGCCCGAGGATCGGGAAATCCAGCTTGCAGAGGCCGTGGGCGCGGTCAACGCGATCTATTACTACGGCGAAAAGGGGCTCATGGCGGATCTGGAGCGCTGGGGCGCGCGGCTCACCGCCGTCGCCGGCGCGTGGCCCAAGGACCGGGAAATCCAGCTTCAACAGGCCATGGGCGCGGTCAACGCGATTATTGATTACGGCAAAAAGGGGCTCATGGCGGATCTGGAGCGCTGGGGCGCGCGGCTCACCGCCGTCGCCGGCGCGTGGCCCAAGGACCGGGAAATCCAGCTTCAACAGGCCATGGGCGCGGTCAACGCGATTATTGATTACGGCAAAAAGGGGCTCATGGCGGATCTGGAGCGCTGGGGCGCGCGGCTCACCGCCGTCGCC
>CAZFBS010000012.1:26395-66467 GCA_964517265.1 uncultured Rhodospirillaceae bacterium
AAAGGGGCTCATGGCGGATCTGGAGCGCTGGGGCGCGCGGCTCACCGCCGTCGCCGGCGCGTGGCCCAAGGACCGGGAAATCCAGCTTCAACAGGCCATGGGCGCGGTCAACGCGATCAATCATTACGGCGCAAAGGGGCTCATGGCGGATCTGGAGCGCTGGCGGGCCCGGCTCGCCGCCGTCGCCCTGGCCCATCCCGGCCACCTCGGCATCCAGGAATGGGCGGCAAAGGCAAAACTCGGCTACGCTCAGATGCACGCCTCCGGGCATGATGCCCGGCCGTGACCGTGTTCAGGCCTCGGGAAGCGTTGCGTCGCTTTCGCCCAGCGCGCGCTGCATGAAGACGGCGTCGAGCCAGCGGCCGAACTTGAAGCCGACCGAGGTGAAGGTGCCGGCCCGGTGGAAGCCCAGGGCCTCGTGCAAGCGGATCGAGCGTCGGTTCTCCGAGTCGCCGATCACCGCGACCATCTGCCGGTAGCCTAATGCCTCGCAACGAACAATCAGATCGCCGAGCAACAAGCGACCAAGGCCCTGGCCGATCGCATCGGGGTGGATGTAGATCGAATCCTCGACCGTAAAGCGATAGGCCGGACGCGGCCGGAACGGAGCCGCATAGGCAAACCCGACCACATGCTCGCCAAAGCCGGCAACGAGGTAAGGCAGCCGCCGGGCGAGGATCGCCCGCCGCCGTTCCATCATTTCGCCGAGATCGGGTGCGCGTTCTTCGAACGATCCGGTGCCGTGGCGGACGTGGCCGGCGTAGATATCCTGAACCGCCGCCATATCGTCCTCGGCCGCCTCGCGCAGCATGATTTCTTTCCGGCCGTCGCGCAACGCCAGAGCAGACGAGACATCGGCCGCAACGTGATCGAAGCTCATGCCGCTCCCAAGGCGCGGGCATCCAGACCGGCCAAGCCCTCGATCAATTGACGAACCCGTTTCTTGACCTCACCGATGCCTGGCGCGCGCGCGACCTTCTGCTCGTCCATGTACAGCGATCGATTGATCTCGATCTGAAGCGCATGCATTTGCACCTGCGGCCTGCCATAGTGGTGGGTGCAATAGCCGCCGGCATACGGAATATTGCGGCCGACGGAATAGCCGAGACCGAGCAAGATACGCTCCGCGGTTTCGGTGACGATTGCGGCGCAAGAGGTGCCGAAGCGGTCACCCAGCACCGCATCGAACCGTCTCAGGCCTGGATCGCAATCCATCGGTCCGCCGATCGACGGCATTGAGTGGCAATCGATCAACAGGCAAACCCCGAACTTGGCCCGAGTCTGATCCAGCAGCCGTTGCAGGGCACCATGGTACGGATAATAGAGCCGGTCAATCCGCCGCCGGACTTCATCGAAGCAGAGTTTGCCCCGATAGATTTCCTCGCCGCTGGTCACCACGCGGGCAACGGTGCCAAGACCGGCAGCGACCCGGGGAGAGGTCGTATTGACATAGGACGGTAGCGGCGCATCGAACATCGCCGGGTCCAGCTCGAACGGCTCGCGGTTGGGATCGACATACGCACGCGGGTATGTCGCCGTCAGCAGGGGGGCGCCGAACTCGGCGGCAACCGCAAAGATCTCGTCGACGAAGGCATCCTCCGACCGACGCAGAGCCAGCGGGTCCAGCCGGGAGGCGGCGATAAAGGCGGCGGGATAGTCGGTGCCGCTGTGGGGGGAGGCGAACACCAACGGAACCGTTTGCTCGGCCGGGGCATGCAGCGCCCATGCGGGCTGACCGTCCTCACGTTTCGTGGCATCAACGATGGCGGTATCGTCCGGAACCAAGTTATTCTCCTCGTCCCCTGGTCACGCTGCCGTCTCCGCTGCCTTCAAAACAGCCGATCCCGAAACAAGCGACAAGACCAGCCGCAGACACCGAACCACAGCGGGCATCGCCGCCGGGCAAACTGGCCAGCAGGCCTGGAAATTCATTCGTTACAGCGCAGTGACAGTACTCGCAACGTCTAAGTGGCAGGTGGGCGGTGCGCCGTTCAGGGACAAGCCCCTTTGCACGAAAAGCGTGCACCTGCAGACAGCGGCACAGCGCGCCCGCAGGCTTGCCAAAATACCTGGGGCGGTCTAAGAACGTGGATGTCTGGAGGGTCATTGGCCACTCGGGCACGTTCTTGCCGGTACCTCGGCACACCGGGCGCGTAGCTCAGCGGGAGAGCACTACGTTGACATCGTAGGGGTCACAGGTTCAATCCCTGTCGCGCCCACCATCAAGCCGCATCCCCATGATGGTTCGGACCTTCGGATACATCGCGAGGGAAAGGCTGCCCGTCCGGCTGAGAAGTCGCTCCCGCCTGCCGGACTGCCAGGAGAGGGCATCGCGACCATGGATCGTCTCGCGCTCGCACGGGCTCTGCATGTGCTGGCGGTTGTTCTCTGGATCGGCGGAGTGGCCTTCGTGACCACGGTGCTGCTGCCCGCCATTCGGCACCTGAAAAAGCCTGAAGAGCGCGTTGCCTTCTTCGAGACAATCGAAGCGCGGTTTGCCTGGCAAGCGCGCGGCACCACGATTCTCGCCGGCGTGACCGGCTTGTATATTACTGTGGCTTGGGATCTGTGGGATCGTTTCCTCAGCATCGCGTTCTGGTGGATGCATGCAATGGTCGCTATCTGGCTCGTCTTCAGCCTCATGCTGTTCGTCGCCGAGCCGCTGTTTCTGCACCGGTGGTTCCAGAGGCGCGCCCAAGCCGAACCGGAAGCGACGTTTCGGTTGATCGTGCGGCTCCACTGGTTTCTTTTGATCATCAGCCTGATCACTGTCGTCGGCGCGACCATGGGAAGCCACGGCGCCGTGATCTGAGCGCTGCACCGTCCTTGACGAAGCATGCATGAGGCGAATAGTATAGAAGCTGAGAAATCTTAAAGAGAATCACTATTAATTCGCGCTGGTTCCCGCCTTGGGCGCCACCTGTATAACGTTGGCTAAATAGCCTTCGAGGACCGTTCAAGAATGAACGCCCGCCCTGTTCTGGTCTGGGACCTGCCGACCCGGATTTTCCATTGGCTATTGGTTTTGGCCGTGGTCATCGGTTACCTCACTGGCGGCGAAGAGGGTTGGCTGTTTGCTGTCCACACCGCTGCGGGATACCTGATTGCCGTCCTGCTGCTGTTCCGCGTGATCTGGGGCGTCATCGGCAGCCCCCGCTCCCGCTTCCGCGATTTCGTCCATCGGCCGCGCGCGGTCGGGAAGTATGCCCGGAGCGTGCTTGCGCTCGCGCCGCCGCGCCACATCGGCCACAATCCGCTCGGCGGCTGGATGGTCATCCTCATGCTCCTCGCCCTCTTCGTCACGCTCGCCACCGGCTTGTTCTCGGGCGAGGAAGGCGAAGGATCGGGACTCCTTTTTCCGTGGATTGCAGCGCCGGGCAGCGAAGGGCTCAGCGAAGTTCACGAAGTGTTTGCCAATCTTGTTGTCGGTCTCGCCATCGTTCACGTCTGCGCCGTCTTCCTTGACTGGTGGCTGACCCGTGAGAACCTGATTTCTCCAATGATTTCAGGAATGAAGCAGCTCGATGAAGCCAGCGCTTCAGCCGAAAAACCGGTGGCCTCGAGGCGGCGGATGATCCTTGCGGCGGGCGTCGTCGCCGCTGCCGGCGCTGTCCTCGTCGCCAACACCGATTTCGGCACCATGGCGATAGCGCGAGGCGAGCAAAGCGAACACGGCCATGAAAATGATGATTAGAAAACCTGAAAAAGAGGAGGTCGGTATGCGGATGCTTGCAATGGCCTTGGCCTTAACGTCGATAACCACCGCCGCTTCGACGGCAGCATGGGCCGCCGAAGATCCGTTGATGCAGCAAGCGCAGGGGCTGTTCGAACCTATTCCATTGGAGCCGCCCGCGATCGAGGGCGTCACCGCAACGCCTCCCATGGTCGAGTTGGGCAAGGCGCTTTATTTCGAGCCGCGTTTATCCGCAAGCCATAACATCAGCTGCAACAGCTGCCATCAAATCGGTCTCGGCGGAGTCGATATGCTGCCGACCTCGATCGGACACAACTGGCAGACAGGCACCCGCAATGCGCCGACGGTGTTGAACGCTGTTTTCAATACCGCGCAGTTCTGGGACGGCCGCGCCGCCGACCTCAAGGAACAGGCGAGCGGGCCCGTTGAGAATCCCATCGAGATGGCGATTACCCATCAGCACGCGATCGAGATGCTAAACGGAATTCCCGGCTACAAGCCGATGTTCGAGGCGGCATTCCCGAAAGACGACGATCCGATCACCATCCAGAATGTCGAAACGGCGATCGCCGCATTCGAAGCAACGCTGATCACGCCGAACGCCCCGTTCGATCAGTATCTGCGCGGCGAGGCAGACGCGCTCAGCGCCGAGGAGAAGGAAGGGCTGCAACTGTTCATCGAGAAGGGCTGCGCCAGTTGTCACAACGGCATTGGCGTCGGCGGCGGCATGTACTCACCCTTCGGCGTTGTCGAAAAGCCCGGCGCTGATATCCTGCCGCCGGCCGACAAGGGCCGCTTCGAAGTCACCAAGACGGCAGACGATGAGTATGTCTTCAAGGTTCCGACCCTGCGCAACATCGGGTTGACGCCGCCCTATTTCCATAGCGGCCAATCGTGGGATCTCAAACAGGCAGTCGGAGTGATGGCGACGAGTCAGCTGGGCGAAAACCTGAGCGACGATCAAATCGAGAAGATCACGGTCTTCCTCCAATCGCTGACCGGAGAGCAGCCGGAAGTAACCTATCCGATCCTGCCGCCAAGCACGGTCGAGACTCCGAAGCCAACGTTTTAGGCGGCCCCCGCGCCGCGCGGCGTTCCGCGAGGGGCAATTCACCGTTAGTGGATTGCCCCCTTGCCGCCGTTCTGCATGCCTTCGAGCGCAGCCCTTAGCGCAAGCAGATGCGGATTGATCTGTAGCGCCACATTCATGGCGATGATCGCCGAGCGGTGGTCGCCGTTGCGCAGGCAGATCTGCGCAAAGCCAGAGATGGCCCCGAAGTGGCGTGGTTCCAGCTCCAGGGTGCGTCGAATGTCGCCCAGGCTCTCGCAGTCCCTGCCCAACAGGAAGTAAAGCGTCGCCCGCTTGTTCCATGCCTCGGCCCAGTCCGGTTGGGCCGCGATCAGCCGATTGAGGCAGTCTTCCGCGGCAGCGTACTGCTTCTGCGCGATGGCCGCGATGGCGTCGTTCATGGCTTGTCCAGCCGAGGGTTCAGCTCCGGCAATCCAGATTTCCCAGATCTCGTCCTCGACTTCGTAGCCGTTGCCGGCAAGAGGCTGGGCCTGCAGTCGCTGAAACAACTCGGCCAGACGATCGGGAGCAGGCGCCTTGGGCAAGTGCTCGCGCCAACTGACCACAAGCTTTAGAATGTCGTCGGTCAACGTGTGCAAGGTTTCGCCCGTCATGGCGATGAGCGTAAGCATTCGCACGGCAAGGTCAACGCCGGTGTCGCTAATACGCCGGCAAGCCCGGCTCATCCAATCGCGGCGATTCCTGTCCTTGCGGTAGAGAGGCGTTGCAGGGTTTGCTAAAGTTCGCTGCCACGAACAGAGTTCGGGGCCGCAGCCATCATTCCAAAGATCAACGGGGCAAGGGGGGTTAGCTCGTGTCGTCCATCACCAAGTCGAGTGCCTGGCAGGCGCTGGAACATCATCACCAAGAGATTACCGGCGATCATATGCGTGATCTGTTCGCGCGCGACTTGCGACGAGCCGAACGATTCTCCTTGCGCCTCGGCGACATGCTGCTCGACTATTCGAAGAATCGGGTTGTGCCTGAAACCATGGACCTTCTCGTCGCGCTTGCCCGCGAGGCCAATCTTGAGGGCTGGCGGCAGCGGATGTTCACCGGCGAGACCATCAACACCACCGAAGGACGCTCGGTTCTCCACGTCGCCCTGCGCAACGCGCCCGATCAGCCGATCTACGTGGACGGCAAAGACGTGATGCCGGATGTCGTCCGGGTGCTGGATCAAATGGCGGCATTCACCGAGGCCGTGCGCGGTGGTGAGTGGCAAGGGGCTACCGGCAAGCGGATCAGCGATGTCGTCAACATCGGTATCGGAGGCTCCGATCTCGGGCCGGTGATGGTGACGGAGGCCTTGAAGCCTTACAAGCATCCTGACATCGAAGTTCATTTCGTCTCCAACGTCGACGGCACCCACATCGTCGAGACGCTGAAGAGCCTGAACCCCGAGACGACCTTGTTCATCGTCGCCTCGAAGACGTTTACCACCCAGGAAACCCTGACCAACGCCGGAACCGCCCGCACATGGTTGACGGACCAGCTGGGCGAGGCAGCCGTCGCCAAGCACTTTGTGGCGTTGTCCACCAACACGGAAAAAGTGACTGCGTTCGGCATTGATCCGGCCAACATGTTCGCGTTCTGGGACTGGGTCGGCGGCCGCTATTCCCTGTGGTCGGCAATCGGCCTGCCCATCGCCGTCGCCATCGGCATGGACCGGTTCCGCGAATTGCTGGCTGGTGGGCGGGCGATGGACGATCACTTTCGCAGCGCCCCCCTCGGCGCCAATATGCCGGTCATCCTCGCCCTGATCGGCATCTGGAACACCAATTTTCTCGGGGCCGAGACCTATGCTGTGCTGCCGTACGACCAGTATCTGCACCGCCTGCCCGCCTATCTGCAGCAGGCCGACATGGAGTCCAACGGCAAATACGTCCGCCGCGACGGCCAGCGCGTCGCCTGCAACACCGGCCCGGTTTTGTTCGGCGAGCCTGGCACCAACGGCCAGCACTCCTTCTACCAGCTGGTGCACCAAAGCACGCGCCTTGTGCCGTGCGATTTCATCGCGCCCGCGCAGAGCCGGAACCCGATCGGCAACCACCACCCGATCCTGCTTTCCAACTTCTTCGCCCAGCCCGAGGCGCTGATGAAGGGCAAGACCGAGGCGGAGGTTCGCACCGAGCTGGAAGCGCAAGGCCTGCAGGGGCAGGCGCTCGACGACCTGGCGCCGCACAAGGTGTTCGACGGTAACCGCCCGACCAATTCCATTCTCGTGCGCAAGTTCGATCCGCATACCCTTGGCATGCTGATCGCGCTTTACGAGCACAAGATTTTCACCCAAGGCGTGATCTGGGACATCAATTCGTTCGATCAGTGGGGGGTCGAGCTGGGCAAGCAGTTGGCCAACAAGATCCTGCCGGAGCTGCAGGGCGATGACAGGATCGACTCGCACGACTCTTCGACCAATGCCTTGATCAATGCCTACAAGGAGTTGCGGGAGGACACATGAGTCTGATCCGGCGTCTGCCGGAGACCGTCGTCAACCGCATTGCTGCCGGGGAAGTGGTCGAACGACCGGCAGCGGCGGTCAAGGAACTGGTCGAAAACAGCCTCGATGCGGGAGCCACCCGCATCGAGGTGATCATGCGCGATGGCGGCAGGACCCTGATTTCGGTCAGCGACGACGGGCGCGGAATGACGCCGGATGAACTCGATCTCGCCGTCGAGCGCCATGCCACCTCGAAACTGCCGGACGACTCCTTGAGCCGGATTGCCTTTCTTGGCTTTCGTGGCGAGGCGCTCGCCGCCGTCGGCGCCGTGGCGCGGTTACGCATCGTCAGCCGGACGGCCGACGGTGATAGCGCCTGGGCGATCCGGGTCGAGGGCGGCCGCAAGTCGGCGCCCGAACCGGCCGCGCATCCACCCGGCACCCGGGTAGAGGTCTGCGATCTTTTTTTCGCAACGCCGGCCCGGCTGAAGTTTCTCAAGACCGCCGCCAGCGAGTTCGGTATGGCCCTGGAGGCGCTGCGTCGGCTGGCAATGGCCCATCCCGATGTCGCTTTCAGCCTCAGCGACGGCGCGCGGACGGCTCTCAAGCTGGCGGCTCTCGATCCGCCGCTGCTTGCTCCCTCCACGCTTGCCGACACCTCGGACGCCGCGCGGACTGCGCGTCTGGAAGCAATCATGGGCCGCGAGTTCGCGGCAAACGCTCTTGCGGTCAATGCGGAACGCGATGGCGTACAGTTGTCCGGCCTGATCGGACTGCCGACCTTGAACCGCAGCACCGCCAGCGCACAGTTCCTTTTTGTCAACGGCCGGCCGGTGCGGGACAAGCTGCTCTTTGGCGCCGTCCGCGGTGCCTACCACGATGTCCTTGCTGGAAACCGCCATTCGATGGTGGTGTTGTTCGTGAAAGCCCCGCCGGAGACCATCGACGTCAACGTGCATCCAACCAAGGCCGAAGTCCGGTTCCGGGATCCCGGACTGGTCCGCGGCCTGATCGTCGGCGCGCTGCGCCATGCGCTGGCAGGAGCCGGCCACCACGCGGCGACATCGGTGGCGGACAGGGCTCTTCGTGCGATGCGCTCGCCAGCCGGCTCCGCCGGCAGTAGTGGCGGGAACAGCACAGCTTTTGCGTCGCTCCCGCGGCTATCGCTCCAGCCTCCCGGGCTTGCCGAAGCGGCAACGGCGTTCTTTGCGCCATTGGATTCTGTCGGCCCCCTGCCTGCGGCCGCATCGGAGAAAGCAAATGCGGAAAACCACCCGCCCGCGGATCAGCATCATCCACTCGGGGCAGCGCGGGCTCAGTTCCACGAAACCTACATTGTGGCGCAAACGGCCGACGGCATCGTCATTGTCGATCAGCACGCGGCACATGAGCGCCTGACCCAGGAACGTCTGAAGGCCGCAGCGGCGGGAGCGCATGTCCCTCGCCAGGGACTGTTGATTCCGGAGGTGGTGGAGCTGGATGAGAGGCGCGCGCATGTCCTTGCCCAGCAGGCGGGCGAGCTTGCCGCGCTGGGATTACTGATCGAGCGGTTCGGCGCCGAAGCCGTCGTCGTGCGGGAGGTGCCGGCAATGCTCGGCGCGGTGGAGGTTCGTGGGCTGGTGAGAGATCTCGCCGATGAACTGGCGGAGCACGGGGAGACCCTGTCGTTGAAGGAGCGGCTGGATAAGATCTGCGCGACTATCGCCTGCCACTCCAGCGTGCGCGCCGGCCGCCGGCTGAGCCTTGAGGAGATGAACGCGTTGCTGCGCCAGATGGAGGTGACGCCGCTGTCCGGGCAGTGTAGCCATGGTCGCCCGACCTATGTGGAACTCAAGCTTGCCGATATCGAGCGCCTGTTCGGCCGGCGCTGACAGAGGAGGCCTTTCTCGCCGTTTGCCGTCCCTGTGGTTATGAATGGAGGCAGAGCCCAACAAACTCGGCACCGCAATTGACATGCGGTGCCGTGCCGTTTGAAAAAATAAATTCTCCCCGTTTCGCCTGCTGAAATTCAGGCTACGAGGCCCTAAAAACCTTACTTGCGCAGCCCCCGCTGGTACATGCGATCCTGGCGCTCGGCCTCGGCGGCTGCCGCCCGATCCACGGAGTCCCGGATGCCTTGCATCTGAGCCTGAAGCGCGTTGACGTCGCTGCGCAAGCCCGCCACTTCGCTTCTCAGCTGGTCAACTTCGCCTTGTGTCGCGCAGCCAGCCACACCGGCCACAGCGCCCAGCATCATCAATGCTACAATTTTACTACGAACCATTTTGCTTCTCCTCGGCTGTCTATTGAAGATAAACGCCATTCGTGGTCGTGGCTAACAAATGAGGACGCCCGAACTTCCGGCATCCGAACAACCCCAAGCGGGGACATAGAGCCTATCCTTGGTGCAAGCGAGAAGCAAGCGACTTAACGCCCGTTTTACGGGTTAATCAGGATCGGGGTCCCATCTTCGACAAGTGCCCAGATCTCGTCCATTGCGCCATTGCTGACCGCAATACATCCTTCCGTCCAATCTCCCAGAGAGCCGCCCCTGAAACTCAGGTAGTCGGCTTCGCCATGGATCATGATCATGCCACCGGGAGAAACACCCAGCTTGCTGGCAAGCTGGCGGTCTTCGGGGTCGGGGTAGGACACATGGATCGAGCGGTAGAACCGGCTGTTGGGGTTACGCCAGTCGAGCACGTAGGCCCCCTCGGGCGTCCGCCCGTCACCCTCCATGATCTTGTGCCCGACCGGATTGGGGCCGAGCGCAACCGGGTAGGTGCGAATCACCTGCCCGCCGCGAATCAAATTGAGTTCGCGCGCGCCCTTGTTGACAACGACACGGTCGGCCCTGCCCTTCAAGAACGATGCCGTCGGGGCGGATTTTGGCGCCAGCGGGTAAGTAATCGGCGGCTGGGTGCAGCCGCAAAGCACGATCAACGTCACGATCAGCAGATTGCGCTTGAGCACGGGGAAAACCTCGACGAAGTTGCAGCGCGCAAGGGGACCACAAGGGGCCGCCCGGTGCAAGCTTTTCGGGAACCTGGCCGCAACCAACGTTATTTCCGGGCGCGCCGCCCTTGCCTTCAACCGAAAGATGCGCTGACGATTCGCCCGTGTCGATCAGAGCGACCCGGCTCCGGCTTGCGGCTCGCGGCCGTCGAGCTTCGGAGCAAGATACCGGACACAACCTTCGAGGGAAGATAGCTTCGGGTAGTCGGCTTCTGGGATCGTGACGCCGAGCCTCGCCTCCAGGGTCATCATGATATTGAGGTAATCGACCGAATCGATCTCGAACTGATCGTGGAAACTGCGGTCGGGATTGATGCTTTCGAGATCGGCGTCGGGTGCCACCTCGCCAATCACGGTAAGGATCAGCGTGCGCAACGGCTCAGGGCTCATTATCGTCTCCTGCTCTTGAGGGCGGACGGGGGGCGAAATCCGGCTCAAGGGTGGAAAGGTCGCCTTCCGGCAGACCCAGCTCGCGCGCCTTGAGCAGGCGCCGCATGATTTTGCCGCTCCGGGTTTTCGGCAGCGCATCGCGGAACAGGATGTCGCGAGGCGCGACCGCCGGGCCGAGTTGCCTGCGCGCCTGTGCAAGGAGATCCCGGCGGAGTCTCTCGTCTGCCGACACGCCCTCCTTCGCCACGACAAACGCCTTGACCACCTCGCCGACGACAGGGTCCGGCGTGCCGATGACCCCCGCGTCGGCCACCGACGGATGGGCCAGCATCACGCGCTCCACCTCGAAGGGGCCGATCAAGTGCCCGGCCGATTTGATGACGTCATCGGCGCGCCCGACGAACCAGAACCAGCCGTCGGCATCACAGCGGACCAAATCACCCGTGAGATACCACTCGCCGGCGAAACACGCGCGATAGCGTGTCTCCTCGCCGAGGTAGCCGCGGAACATGGAAGGCCAGCCTGCCTTCAGGGCAAGTTCACCTTCGACGTTCGGGGCGGCGAGCGGCGCAATCTCCTGCTCGCCGGTACGCTGCACCACCCTCGCCTCAACCCCAGGCAGCGGCCTTCCCATCGCACCGGGATTGACGGCGTGATCGGGCGCGTTCGCGATCATAATGGCGCCCGTCTCGGTTTGCCACCACGTGTCGCGGAACGGCTTGCCCAAAACATCGCGTCCCCACAGCACCGCCTCGGCGTTGAGCGGCTCGCCGACACTGGCAAGCACCCGCAAGGCGGAAAGATCATGGCGCCTCGCCAGTTGCTCGCCGGCCCGGATCAGCATGCGGATGGCGGTGGGCGCGGTATACCAGATCGCGATCTGCTGATCTTGAAGCGTGTGGTACCACCGCTGCGGATCGAACTCCGCCTCATCGACGATGATGGTGGCGCCACGCACCAAAGGCGCGATGATGCCATAGGAAATGCCGGTGACCCATCCGGGATCCGCCGTACACCAGAACCGGTCGCCAGGGCGGAGATCGAGAGCGGTTCGTGCCGTGAACTCGTGGCCGACGACCGCCTCGTGAACATGAATGGCGCCCTTGGGCGTGCCGGTGGTTCCGCTGGTGAAGTGGAGCAGCGCCGGGGACTCCGGGCCGGTGGCCGGAATCCGAAAGGTATCGGCAGCGGCGGCCATCGCGCGTGAATAGCTTGTCGTCCCGCTTGGCGCGGCGTCTCCGACAATCACCGTTGTCAAATGGGGAAAATCGGCCTGCAGGGCAGCCACCTTGCGCAGGAACAGCGCTTCGGTCGTCACCAGAACGCGCGCGTTGCCCTTAGCGAAGCGAACCCGGATAGGCTCCGGTCCGAACGCGGAGAACAGCGGCGAGAACACCGCCCCACACTTCCAGGTACCGAGAGCGGCGATGTAAAGCGCGGGGATCCGACCGAGCAAGGTGAACACGGTATCGCCGGCGGCAATGCCAAGATGGCGCAAAATGTTGGCGAACCGGTTGCTCTCGCGCGCGAGGTCCTGGTAACGCATCTCGCTGACGGTGCCGCTCGAGGATAGGAAGCGGACCGCCACGCGCCCGCCAGCGCCGTGCGCCACGTGCCGATCCACGGCCTCGTGAGCAATGTTGAGTCCGCCGTCGGCAAGCCCATCGAGCGCCTGCCGCGCCTGCTGCCAAGCGTGCATCAGCGTCTCCCCCCGCAGGGTAAAATCGGGTATCTACCTTAGACGATTTTTGCGCGCGCGAAAAAGGGAGCCCATCTGTTGAGCATCCGCAATCTCGAGTTTCTGTTCGAGCCGCGCTCCGTCGCCTTGATCGGAGCAAGCAAAGAGGACCGCTCGATCGGTGCCGTCGTCGCCCACAATCTGTTCAATTCCGGGTTTGACGGGCCGATCATGCCGGTCAACCCGAAGCACCGGGCGATCGAGGGGGTGTTGACCTATCCCGATGCCTCGGCGTTGCCGGAAGTGCCCGATCTTGCCGTCATCGCGACACCGGCGGCGAGCGTTCCCGCGCTGGTTGCGGAGCTTGGCGCGCGTGGCACCCGGGGCGTGGTGGTGATCACCGCCGGCTTTGGCGAAGGCGGCGAAGAGAACGGCAAGGCTTTGCGGCAACAATTGCTGGATGCCGCGCGGCCACACATGCTTCGCGTCGTCGGCCCCAACTGCCTTGGCATCATGGTGCCAAAGGTTGGCCTGAACGGGAGTTTCGCCCATGCCTCCCCGCTCATCGGCCATCTTGCCTTCGTTGCCCAATCCGGCGCCATCGTCACATCGGTGCTGGACTGGGCCAACGCTCGGGGCATCGGCTTTTCCCATTTCGTCTCTCTCGGCGACATGAGCGACGTCGACTTCGGCGACATGCTCGACTACCTCGCCGCCGAGCCCGAGGTCCGCGGAATCCTGCTCTATATCGAAGCCGTCTCCCACGCGCGAAAGTTCATGTCCGCCGCGCGCGCCGCCGCCCGCGTCAAGCCGGTGATCGTGGTCAAGGCGGGCCGGACAGCAGCAGGTGCGCGGGCCGCCTCATCGCATACGGGCGCTCTCGCCGGAACCGATGCGATCTACGATGCGGCCTTCCGGCGCGCCGGCATGCTGCGGGTTCACGACCTCGGCGGGCTGTTCGGCGCAGTCGAGACCCTCGGCATGGGGCGCATTCCCACCGGCGACCGGTTGACCATCCTCAGCAACGGCGGCGGCCTTGGCGTCATCGCGACCGACTCGCTGATGGACTATGGGGGAACGCTGGCGGAGTTGTCGGAGGAGACCGTTGCCGCGCTCGATGCCTTTCTGCCGCCGATGTGGTCGCGCGCCAATCCGGTCGATATCATCGGCGATGCACCAGGCACGCGCTATGCACGAGCGCTGGAAATTCTGCTCAAGGACAAGAACAGCGACGCCGTCCTGGTGATGAATTGCCCGCTGGCGGTTGCCTCCAGCACCGAGGCCGCCAAGGCTGTTGTCGGTGCGGTCGGTAACAGTCGCGCCTGCGTGCTGACCAGCTGGCTCGGCGAGGACGCGCCGCGCGAGGCGCGGCAGCTTTTCGCGGAACATCGGATCCCGACCTATTTCACTCCGGAGCGCGCGGTACGGGCGTTTATGGACATGGTCCATTATCGTCGCAATCAGGAGGCGTTGATGCAAACGCCGCCCTCCATTTCCGAAGATTTCGAGCCCGACGCCGCCGCAGCGCGCGGGATCATCGATCAAGCCCTGGACGAACAGCGCGCGTGGCTCACGGAGGCAGAGTCGAAGGCGGTGCTGGCCGCCTACGACATCCCGATCACACCGGTCCACACCGCCGATGATCCCGAGAGCGCCGCCGCCGTCGCGGAGACTTTGCAAGGAGCGGTCGTTCTCAAGATCCTCTCGCCGGACATCACCCACAAGACCGACGTTGGCGGTGTCGCTCTCGATCTGCGTGGCGCGGAGGAGGTTCGCCAAGCCGCGGCACGGATGCTTGAGCGGGTGGCGGAGAAGCGGCCCGATGCGCGGCTGGACGGCTTTGTCGTGCAGCCGATGATCGACAAACCGGATGCCCACGAGTTGATCGTCGGGCTCAACGTCGATCGCCAGTTCGGCCCGTTTATTCTGTTCGGCCATGGCGGCGTGGCCGTCGAGATCCTCGAGGACACGGCTGTGGCGTTGCCGCCCCTCAACATCCGCCTCGCCAAGGAAATGATGGCGCGCACCCGTGTGTACGGGCTCCTGCAGGGGATTCGCGGGCAGCCACCGGCAGCGCTGGATGACATCGCGCTCACGCTGATCAAGGTCTCGCAACTGATCATCGATTTTGCGGAAGTAATCGAACTCGACATCAATCCCCTGCTTGCCGACAGCGCCGGGGTGATCGCCCTCGACGCCCGCATCCGGGTTCAGCCGGCGACGGACTCCCCCGCCCATCGCTTGGCGATCCGCCCGTACCCGAAAGCGTTGGAGGAGATCATCGCGATGCCCGACGGGCGCAAGCTCATCCTCAGGCCGATCCGTCCCGAGGATGAACCCGCCTACCGGGAGATGTTCGAGCAGATGACGCCGGAGGACATGCGCATGCGCTTTTTTGGCGCCAAGCGGGAGTTGAGCCATCAGTTGGCGGCGCGCCTCACCCAGATCGACTACGATCGTGAAATGGCCCTGGTTCTCGCCGAGCCGGGGCCCGCCGGCCCCAGTCAGATCTTTGGCGGGGTGCGGATCAGCGCCGATCCCGATGGCGAGAAGGCGGAATATTCCATCGCCTTACGCAGCGATATGGGCGGCCAGGGGCTGGGCCCGATGCTGATGCGAAGGATCATCGATTACAGCCGCCAGCGCGGCATCAAGCAGATCTTTGGCACCGTCCTGCGCGAGAACCGGCCGATGCTGAAGGTCTGCGAGTTGTTCAAGTTCTCCCAGCATATCAACTTCGACGATCCGGGAGTGGTTGAGGTACGGCTGGACTTGTAGGATCGTTCCGCTCGGCGCAATCGAAAAGAGGATCGCAGAGCCAATCCTCATTCCGCAGCGTCAGGGTGACTGTTGGAGCGCCAGCGGCGTTGCGGACCGGTGCCGGCGTCGAACAGATCGGTCTCGCTGCCCCAGACGTCCCAGCCGGGCCGCGATCCGCGAGCGAACATCTCCAGGTAGGGCCCTTCGCACAACGCAGTGATTCGGTCATAGACTTCGTCCGGCTTGCGGCTGTGCTCGCGGCGGGGCGAGATGACGAGCTTGCGCACATCGGCCGAGCGCCGTTTCGGGTGGCCGCGGGTCGCAAGCAGGCACGGCTCGGGATTGGCCCGGGTCCAGAAGCCGAGCCCGGTGAAGAAGCTTCGTTCGTCGGTCGGCACCCGGCCGCTGCTCTTGTTGAGCTTGGCCCAATAAAAGCCGACCGTCTTGTAGGTGAACCCCCAGGCGCGGATGACCTCGAACGCCTTTTCCAGAAGCGGGTCCGTCGTCCACAGCAGCAGCACGCAGTCGTCTGCGGCCCAGTCGGCGACCGGCAACGCCTTGATGTCGGCGAGCGTCATGCAATCGTAGTGGGCCTCGGGGCTGCGGCCCTTGCCCTTGCGGGAGTACGTCGCGAACGTCCACGGCGGATCGGCGTAGATGACCCGGTAGTGCTTAAGTCGCGGCAAGGAGCTCATTCAGCCGATCTCCCAAAGGTGGCGCTTGCCCGCTCCATCCTCACGATTCCTCGTCTGCGATTCAAGATCTCGTCCATCGCAGCGCTGAGTACCTTGGGGAACAACCAAGCCAAGGTATTCAGATCACGCCGGCGGCCCGCAGGCGGGCGCGCTCAGGAGCACCCAGACCGAGCACTTCCTCCAGAACCGCATCGGTATGCTCGCCGAGCAGGGGCGGCGGGCGGCGATACCGAGCCGGAGTGGTCGACAGGCGCAGCGGGCTGGCAACCATCGGCACCCCGGCGGCGCCCGCGAGCGGGTGCGGCATTGCCATCCGCATGCCGCGATGGATCACCTGCGGGTCGGCGAAAACCTGATCCAGCGTGTTGACGGGTCCACACGGAACATTATTCTTCTGCAAGGTGGCCAGCCAGACGGCGCCTTCGCGGCGCTCGGTTTGGGCTGCGATCAGCGGGATGAGCCTGTCCCGATTGCGCACCCTCGCGGCATTGGTGGCAAAATCCGGGTCCTCCGCAAGGGCGTCGAGACCGATCGCCATGCACAGCCCGCGGAATTGCGCATCGTTGCCGACCGCGATCACAAAATACCCGTCGCACGCAGGAAAGACCTGATAAGGCACGATGTTGGGATGGGCGTTGCCCAGGCGCTGCGGCACTTCTCCGGAAATGAGGTAGTTCATCGCCTGGTTCACCAGCCAGGCGAGCTGGGTATCGAGCAGGCCGATGTCGATGAACTGACCCTCTCCGCTGCACTCTCGATGCCGAAGGGCAGCGAGTATGGCGATCGCGGCATAGAGGCCGCAAACCACGTCGGTAACGGCAACGCCGACTTTCATCGGCTCCCCTTCCGGTGCGCCGGTGATACTCATCAGCCCGCCCATCGCCTGGATCAGGAAATCATAGCCGGGCCACTTCGCGTACGGACCGGTCTGTCCATAGGCACTGATGGAGCAGAAGATCAGCCCCGGATGATCGTTCCTGAGGTTTTCATAAGTGAGCCCGAAGCGGGCCATGGCGCCGACCTTGAAGTTCTCGACCAGCACGTCGCAGTGGCCGGCAAGAGCGCGCACCAGCCGCTGCCCCTCAGGACTGTCAAGATCAATCGTGATGGAGCGCTTGTTGCGGTTGGTCGCGAGATAATAGGCGCTCTCCGAGGTTTCACCGCCGCCGCCATCCCTCAGAAATGGCGGCCCCCATGCCCGCGTGTCGTCTCCCGTTCCCGGCCGCTCCACCTTGATCACGTCGGCACCGAGATCGCCGAGAAGTTGGGTTGCTCCCGGGCCGGCGAGAACGCGCGTGAGATCGAGAATGCGAATGCCGGCGAGGGACTCCTGCTGCGGCTCTGCCATCCTGCCACTGTCCTTTTTGCCGCCTCAATACACGCAGCGTTCCCCATAGCAGTGGAAGGACGCAGGCGGCCAGTCGTTATCGTGTCCATTTCCATTGACGGCGCGATGGCCGCTGCTGACACTCGCGGTGTCATGCTTCTTTACCCCCTCATCGGCCAGCCGGCACCATATGATCCCCTGCTCCTTCTTCTCGCAGCACTGCTGATTGATGGGATGATCGGCGGCGGGCGTTTTGCATTCGGGCTAATCCCGCACCCGGTCGCCATCATCGGTGGCATAGTGGGCTGGCTCGAGCGGAAGCTGAATCGGCCGCAGCGTTCTGAGAGAGACCGCGCCGCTCGCGGAATGCTGGTGGTTGCCCTTGTGATCGGGAGCTGCGGGACGATCGGCGTCGGCGTTTCCTGGTTGACCCTCCGCTTCCCCTACGGCGCGCTGCTGGAAGTGTTCTTGGCCACTTCGCTGATCGCTCAGCGCAGCCTGTTCAACCATGTGCGGGCGGTCGGGCGGGCACTGGATACGCAGGGGCTTGAGGCCGGCCGCGCGGCTGTCGGGCATATCGTCGGCCGCGATGTGCGGCTGTTGGATGAGCACGGCGTTGCCCGGGCGGCGATCGAGTCCTGTGCCGAGAACTACAGCGACGGCGTTGTCGCTCCAACGTTCTGGTACGCCGTGTTCGGCTTCCCCGGCCTGCTCGTCTACAAGGCGATCAACACGATGGACAGCATGATCGGTTACCGCTCGCCCCGCTATCGCGCCTTCGGGATGGGGGCAGCCCGGATCGACGATGCCGCCAATTTTCTGCCGGCGCGGCTGGCCGGCATGTTCCTGTGCACGGCGGCATTCTTTGTTCCCACCGCATGGCCACTCGCCGGATTTCGGACCATGCTGCGCGACGCCCGCAGGCACCGCTCGCCGAATGCCGGTTGGCCCGAAGGTGCTGCGGCCGGCGCGCTGGACCTTGCGTTGGCGGGACCACGAAAATACACCGGCAGCGTCGTCGACGATCCGTGGATCGGCAGCGGCCGGGCGCGCGCGACGACCAAAGACATCGGCCGAGCCCTCTATCTTTATGTCGTCGCTTGTCTGATCAATGCCTTTGTTGTCGCCGGCCTGTTCGCGCTGCGTGCGACTGTTGCCGGGCCCTGAGAATTGCCTATCAGGCCAACGCCGCAGCTGTGAGTGAGCCGAATCTTCCGGTTCCGCATCTTTCTTCTTTTGTCGGAACACCCCCGTCGTGATCCACATGCCGCTGATCGGTTCTCGATCTTATGACCGGCAGCGGTGAACGAGTTGCGGCGCGAGTGGAATTCAAGCACAAGAATTGAAACGCGATCGAACAAGGTGGAGCATCTGGATGACCGACTTCACGCTCGTCCTCGGCAACAAGAACTATTCCTCCTGGTCGGTACGCGCCTGGCTCGCCGCCAAGCAGACCGGCGCTCTGTTCGAGGAGATCATCATTCCGCTGGACCAGATCGAGACCGCAACGGCGATCGCCGCCCACTCGCCGTCCGGCAAGGTGCCGGTCCTGAAGACGAACGACCTCGTGATTTGGGATTCCCTGGCCATCGTTGAATACCTCGCGGAACGATATCCTTCCGCCCACTTATGGCCCGTCGCCGCCGATGCCCGCGCCACGGCCCGAGCCGTCAGCGCGGAGATGCACGCCGGATTCCAAGCGCTGCGTAGCCAGCATGCGATGAACGTCCGCGCGGCCAAGCCCACTCGCACCCGGAGCGCGGAACTGGAAGCCGAGATCCGCCGGACCACAATCTTGTGGAGCGAGTGCCGCCGGCGCTTCGGCACCAACGCCATCCCGCAAGGACCGTTCCTGTTCGGGGCTTGGTCCGCGGCGGATGCCTTCTACGCCCCGGTCGTCTCGCGCTTCGTGACCTACGGTGTCGCGGTAGAGGGCCTCTGCCGCGACTATATGGACGCGGTACTGGAAACACCCTTTGTCCGGGAATGGTTTGCCGCCGCCAAGGCTGAGCCCTGGACAATGCCCAAGTTCGACTCTCTATAGCGCGATAGCGGGCGTCTCCAGCGCTTGGTCAGCTGACCGCGTCCTTTGCCGGTGCCGCCTCCGCCAATGCCTCGATCAGCGCGGCATTGAAGGCCGGAAGATCTGCCGGTGTGCGGCTGGTGATCAGATGCCCGTCCACCACCACCTCCTCGTCGACCCATTCGGCGCCGGCATTGCGCAGATCGGTTTTCAGGGAACGGTACGACGTCATCCGCTTGCCGCGTACAGCGTCGGCATCAGCGAGAATCCATGCGCCATGGCAGATCGCCGCGATCAGCTTGCCCGTTTTTTGGAACTCACGGACGAGAGCGACGGTATCCGGGTCCATGCGGATCTGATCGGCATTGATGACACCCCCAGGAAGAACCAACGCCCAGTAATCAGAGGGCTTGGCTGTCGCAACTTGCACATCGACGGGGAAGGCATCGCCTTTTTCCAGGTGCTTCCAGCCCTGAACCTGGCCCGCCTTGGGTGCGACGATATGAACAGTGGCACCCTTCTCTTCCAAAGCCGCCTTCGGGCCGGTCAACTCGCTTTGCTCGAAACCATCCGTCACCAGCAATGCCACCGACTTGCCTTGCAATCGTGTTCTCATCTTTGCAACCTCTCGACCTCGTGATCGCCACGTCGTCGCCGCCAATGCTATGTCCGCTGCGCGCCGCGTTCATTGACCTGCGTTAACGGGCTGGCGGCAAAGAGTGCTAAAGGACCGGCGGCGCTTATTGTCTATCGGAGGAAGCAGGGATCGATGTTCGGGCAGGCGAACTTGAGGGACTTCGGATTCTATCAAAAGATCGAGGAGGTGACGCCGACCAAGCGTGGAGTCGCTCTTTCTCTCGGCACCGAGCGGCTGCAAATCGACGCCATCCGTCCGGACATCGTGTGCCTCGCGATCTCGCGCCAGGGTCAACTGGCCGAGCGCCCGACCCCCGCCGTCACCGTACCGTGGCCGGCGCCGCCGCCTTTTGACGTAGCGGTGACGGACGAGACGGTGACCTTCACGACTGCACAGATCATGGTGGAGATCGAGCGGCGCGGCTGTCGTATCACCGCGACGCGATCGGCCGGCGGCCGCCTGTTCCGCACCGCCTGCGATCGCGACGGCGCTTCGCTTGGCTACGGCACGATCAACGACGAGTTCATCGTGGTGCGTGAAAGGCGGCGTGAAGACCTGATCCTGGGGCTCGGCGAGAAAAGCGGAGACTTCAATCGGAACGGCCGAAACTTTCTTTTGTGGAATACCGATGTTCTCGCCATGGACAATCCCAAGGTCCAGCAACACTGGCCGTTCCCTCGCGAGCGGTTGAAACCCCCCACGGATGTCACGTTCGATCCCTACTATATGTCGATTCCGTTCTTCTCCTCTCTGGATGCCGAGACCGGCGCGGCATCCGGCCACTTTATCGACAACAGCTACCCGGCCTATTTCGACTTCTCCGCCGAGGGGCGCGCTCACATCCACTTCGCGGGCGGTGCGTACGTCGAGTACCTGTTCGCCGGCCCTAAGCTGAAGGACATCCTGGAAGGCTTCAGCTGGCTCACCGGCCGGATCGCGCCGCCGCCGCTATGGGCGCTCGGCCATCACCAGTGCCGCTGGCATCATTACGACGAAGCGCGGCTGCGCGCGATTGCCCGCACCTATCGCACCAAGAACATTCCGTGCGACACGCTGTGGCTCGACATTGACTATATGGACGGCTTTCGTGTGTTCACCTGGGAACATCAGCGGTTTCCGCAGCCCAAGGCCATGATCGCCAGCCTGCAGGACAGCGGCTTTCGCATCGTCACGATCATCGACCCCGGCATCAAGATCGAGCCGGGGTATCCTGTCTACGATGAAGGTGCGGAGCGCGCACTATTCTGCCTGACCGAAGGGGGCGCCATCTACACGGGTCAGGTGTGGCCGGGCCGCACCGCCTTCCCCGACTTCGCCAAGGCAGACACGCGCGCTTGGTGGGCCTCCCACATCGCGGCAATGGCCGAGACGGGGGTTGCCGGCATCTGGATCGACATGAACGAGCCGAGCACGGGCGAGATCGATCCACTTCCGATGCGCTTTGAAGATGCGCGTGAGCCTCATCAACGCTACCACAACCTTTATGCCCTGTTGATGGCCGAGGCCACCGTGGCCGGGTTGCGCACCGCCCGGCCCGACGAACGCCCGTTCGTGCTGAGCCGGGCCGGCTCTGCCGGCATCCAGCGCCTTGCCGCCAATTGGCTGGGGGACAATTGTGCGCGCTGGGATCATCTCTGGCTGAGCATGCCGATGACGATGGGCCTCGGCCTCTCCGGTCAGCCTTTCATCGGTGCCGATGTCGGCGGCTTCGCCGAGCCGGCCTCCGGGGAGTTGCTCAGCCGCTGGTATCAGATGGGCGCGCTCAGCCCCTTTCTGCGCAATCACAACTGCGACAAAACAGACCAGTACCCATGGTCGTTCGGCAGGATCTGGGAGGATATCATCCGGCAGGCGATCGGCCTGCGTTATCGGTTGATGCCCTACCTCTACGCCGCCTTTCTTGAGGCCGCCGAGACCGGCGCGCCGGTGCAGCGGCCGCTGGTTTTCGAGTTCCAATCGGACCGCACCGCGTGGGCGGTCAGCGATCAGTATCTTCTCGGCCAGCATCTGCTGGTCGCTCCGGTGATCGAAGCCATGGCCCGAAAGCGCCGGGTGTATCTTCCCGCGGGGACATGGCACGACTGGCAGACCGGTCTTGCCGTCCGCGGCCCGCGGACGCTGACGGCGGAGGCTCCGCCGGAGCGGATACCGCTGTACGTGCGCGGCGGCGCGGTCATTCCCCAGTGGCCCGAGGCGCCGCTGACGACGATGGACTATCATCCGGAGGCGATAAATCTTGCCGTTTTCGTCCCCGAGGAGGATGGCGAGACGGTTTCCCTGCTGGACGAGGATGACGGCCTTACCACGGCCCGCGCGAATGGCGCGTTCTACCGCACCCGCTTCACCCTTGAACGTGCCGGCAATCGGCTGACGTTGATCGGCGAGGTCAACGGCAACGGCTATCCGCAGTTCCGCCGCAAACAGTTCCGGCTGGTCTTCCAGGGGACGGCGGTAGATGACGTACGATGCGGCACGCGAAGCGTCCCTGCGCAAGGCGGAACTTACCTTCTGGAGAATCGCGGCGAGCCGTTCACCCTGACCTGCACCTTAAGGGCAAACCACGGTTAGGCCGTCTCGTGGGTCCGCGAGCCCTCACTGCGTTGGCCAAATTTTATTGTGCACTGCACAATCAGGGTCTACTGTCAATGTTGCACGGCAGCAGCCGTGGTGAAAAAGGAAGGTGGAGTCCGATGTTTCCGTTGATGGCGATGACAGAGCTTCAAGATACGATGATGAAGCAGATGACGATGGCGACGACGCACGCCTTCTTCATCTCCATGATTCCTCTGCAGATCATGCGCCAGATGATGCCGCTTCCGCTCGCCGCGCCACTTCCGAAAGGCAAAGCGTGTATACCGTTCCGCTTCTGATCGGCAGAGAACACCGGCAGCGGCGTCTTCCGAAAGCAGCTATCCCTTGTGTATAGAAAAGGGCCGCGGCAGAACCGCGGCCCTCGGCGTTTTGATTAGAAAAGCGGAGAGAGGGATTAGAAATCCATATCCCCCATGCCGCCCATGCCGCCCATGCCGCCCATTCCGCCGCCGCCCATCGGGGGCTGCTTCTTCTCCGGCTTTTCGGCAACCATTGCCTCGGTCGTAACGAGCAGGCCGGCCACCGATGCGGCGTCCAGAAGAGCAGTGCGGACAACCTTGGTCGGGTCGATGACTCCGGCCTTGAACATGTCCACGAATTCCTCTTTCTGAGCGTCGAAGCCCCAGCTCACATCGCCCTTGTCACGCAGCTTGCCGACGATGACAGCGCCGTCATGGCCGGCATTCTCGGCGATCTGCCGCACCGGCATCTCGAGCGCCTTGCGGACGATGTTGATGCCCACCTTCTGGTCGTTGTTCTCCGGGCTCAAGGTATCCAGTACCTTGGCGGCATACAAAAGCGCAACCCCGCCCCCGGCGACGATCCCTTCCTCGACCGCGGCCCGCGTTGCGTGCATCGCATCGTCGACCCGGTCCTTCTTCTCCTTCACCTCGGTTTCGGTGGAGCCGCCGACACGGATCACCGCAACGCCGCCGGCGAGCTTGGCCAGCCGCTCCTGCAGCTTCTCTCGGTCGTAGTCGGAGGTGGTATCTTCAATCTGCGCGCGGATCTGGTTGCAGCGGGCCTTGATGTCGTCGCCCTTGCCGGCACCTTCGACGATCGTCGTCTCTTCCTTGGTGATCATCACCTTCTTGGCGGTGCCAAGCATATCGAGCGTCACGTTCTCGAGCTTGATGCCGAGATCCTCGCTGATGACCTGGCCAGCGGTCAGAATGGCGATATCCTCAAGCATCGCCTTGCGCCGATCGCCAAACCCGGGAGCCTTGACCGCAGCGACCTTGAGCCCGCCGCGAAGCTTGTTGACCACCAGGGTGGCGAGCGCCTCGCCCTCGATATCTTCAGCGATGATCAGGAGCGGACGGCCGGACTGAACCACCTGCTCAAGAACAGGGAGCAGCGGTTGCAGACCCGAGAGTTTCTTCTCATGAATGAGAATGTGGGGGCTCTCCAGCTCGCACGTCATCTTCTCGGCATTGGTGATGAAGTACGGCGAGGTGTAGCCGCGGTCGAACTGCATTCCCTCGACCACCTCGAGTTCGCTTCCCAGGCTCTTGGCCTCTTCGACCGTGATCACGCCTTCCTTGCCGACCTTCTCCATGGCGCGGCTGATCATCTCGCCGATCTCGCGCTCGCCATTGGCGGAGATGGTGCCGATCTGGGAGATTTCCTCGTCGGTCGAAATGCTCCGGGAGCGCGACTTCAGGTCTTCGATCACCGCTCTCACGGCCATGTCGATGCCGCGCTTGAGGTCCATCGGATTCATTCCGGCAGCAACCGCCTTGGTGCCCTCGCGAACGATCGCCTGTGCCAGCACCGTCGCCGTGGTGGTCCCGTCGCCCGCTTCGTCCGAGGTCTTGGAGGCGACCTCTCGCAGCATCTGGGCGCCCATGTTCTCGAACTTGTCTTGAAGCTCGATCTCCTTGGCGACGGTCACGCCATCCTTGGTGATCCGCGGCGCGCCAAAGCTCTTCTCCAGAACGACGTTGCGGCCCTTGGGTCCCAGCGTTACCTTCACGGCATTGGCAAGAACGTCAACGCCGTGCAGAAGCCTCGCCCGGGCGTCCGATCCAAATTTCACATCTTTCGCAGCCATCAGTTTTTCCCCGAGTCCAAAATTTGGAGTCTCTCTTTCGTATCGATTCTCATCACGTTTCGTCTGCGGTCAGACAAGCGCTCAGTTCTGGATGATTCCGAGAACGTCGGACTCCTTCATGATCAGAAGCTCTTCGCCTTCAATCTTGACCTCGGTGCCCGACCATTTGCCGAACAGGACCCGATCGCCGGCTTTCACATCGAGCGGGGCGATTTCGCCATCCTCCTTGCGGGCACCAGGACCGACCGCAACGATTTCGCCCTCCATGGGCTTCTCCTTGGCGGTATCAGGAATGATGATCCCGCCAGAGGTTTTCTCTTCCTGCTCGATCCGCTTCACCAGCACGCGATCGTGCAGTGGTCTGAACTTCATGTTCTCCTCCATTATATCAGCATCAAAATCGGATCAGCCCAGGTCCTGCTAGCAGTCCCCCGGGATGAGTGCCAACGAGTTAAGCGAGCGTGGGGATTCTGTCAAGGGCGTCAGCATCGGCAGCAGCAGGGAATCGCGGTCGATCTGATTGTTTCGCCATTTATTTCGCCATGACCGATCAACGGCAGCTGGGCCGCCAGGACCTAACGGTGCCGATGCGGGGGTGCGGGTGCAGGGGTGCCCGATCGGCAGACGTCCGCCGAGGCTGCGGCAGTCTCGTCGCCGTCCTCATCCATGGCATCATCGAGCACCCGGCCGCGACGATAGCGCCTGTAAAGGTAGATCCCGAGAGCCGACGAGGCCACCAACAGAACCACCGCCAAGGTGAGGCGGACCACCGGGTCGAGATGAACGCCGCTGCCGGCAAGCGCAAATGCCGCGTTCTGCGGAATGTAGCCGATCGCCGAGCCGACGAAGAAGGGTAGTGCCCGAACGCTGGTGACGCCGGCGATCAGCGTGGTCAGAAGATTGTTTCCGACCGGCATGGCTCGAACCACCAGCGCCATCAGCAGGGGGCTGTCGCTGAGAAAGAGATCCACCCGCTGGATCCGTTCGGGATAGCGATTGACGACCAAATCGCGCCCCAACAGCCGCGCATAGGCAAACGCCGCCATGCATCCGCCCACCGTCGCCGCCACCGCCAGAGCGGTTCCCCATGTTGCGCCAAACGCATATCCGCCCAGGAAGGCGACCACCTGCCGCGGAAATCCGACTGCGGTGACAAGAGCGCCGACGGCCACAAACAGGAGTTCCCCATCAACCCCACGGCCGCGTACTTGATCGTCGATCCAGGATTCGTTCAGCATGCTCTCGATTCCGCTTGCGCGGACGAACAAGCCGATGATGACGAGGGAGGCAATCAGGATAATTCCGCGCAATATGACGCGTGGGTTGACCACGCGCGAAAAACGGCGCGCCACCTAACGATCCAGGTTGATGGCCGTCAGCCGCGCCCGCCGCTGCAACCACATTACGCCGGCCAGATCGACAAGACCGACCCACAACCGATCAAGCGTTCCGTACTTGGACCGCCCGCGTTGACGGGGTCGGTGATGAACCGGCACCGAAATGACCCGCCCGCCCTGGCGCACCATCAACGCCGGCAGGAACCGGTGCATGTGATCGAAGCGGGGCATGTCAAGAAAAGCTTCGCGCATGAACACCTTTAACCCACAACCGGTGTCTGCGGTTCCATCCCTCAGCAATCGGCTGCGCACGCCATTGGCAATACGCGAGGAGATCCGCTTGAGCCAGCTGTCACGCCGCTGTGCCCGCAGCCCCGTCACCAGCACACGAGCGGGATCGGCCTCACGACGAAAGACGTCCAGCAGCTTTGGAATATCAGCCGGGTCATTCTGTCCGTCACCGTCGAGAGTAACGATGATCGAACCCTGCGCCGCCTTGACCCCGCTCGCGATCGCCGCACTCTGGCCTGCCCGGCACTCGTGTCGCAAATAACGCAGTTGTCGCATCTGCTCCGCGGCTTCGTGCAACTGGGCCGCGGTGGCATCGGTGCTGCCATCGTCAACGAAGACAATTTCGTAAGATCCTTGCGATTCCATTCCCGCAACGATCTCATCGATCAGAGGCGCGATATTCTCCGCCTCGTTGAACACCGGAACAACCACGCTGACGCGCGGGACGGAGCTGCCGGCGATACCGTCGGTATCTGCCCAAGCCGCCGGCTGGAGTTCAGGGCGGGGGTCTGTCGCTGCCATCGAACTCTCAATCCACATGCGGCAAGAAAGTCCGACTCCTTAGAGCCGATGGCGCCACGGCGATCTTCATTCCGCTTCTTAATGCTCGGGGCGCGGCAGGAAAAGCCTTTATCGGCGCCTGTGTCATGACATGGGTCCTGGCATTCCGGTACATGTGACTTTTGGTCGGAGCCTTCCCGCCCGACTTTCCTTCAAGCCGTTGTTCTGCAGGCTGGGAACATCCCGTAACCGCGCTCTATAGTCGAAGTTCCGGATATGCCAACCCCTGGCGGAGCAACCCGTGTGACCACTCCCGACACCGCTGCCCCTCTGTCCCTCCACCGTGAGACCGTTCGGCCCGAATGGGTCGACTACAACGGTCACATGAACGTCGCCTATTACGTTTTGGTCTTCGATCATGCCACTGATGCCGTGCTCGATCATCTCGGCCTTGGTGCCGACTATCGGGGTGCCAGCGGATGCTCGGTTTTTGTCGCCGAAGCGCACGTCACCTACGATCAGGAAGTGAATGCAGGTGATCAGTTGCGGATCACCAGCCGTATTACCGGCGCGCAGGGCAAAAAATTCATTGTGTTCCATGAAATGTATCGGGATGGCGATGACGAACCGGCAGCCAGCAACGAAGTTCTCTGTGTGCACGTCGATATGAACCGGCGTCGCTCGTCGCCGCTGCCGGCTGATGCATTGGCGCGCCTTGAGCGGACTGTATCCGTTCATGCCAAGCTGCCGCCGCCGGCTCGAACGGGCCGGGTAATTTCCTTGCGTGCCGGTCGGCCCGGATCGAAAAACCCTGCATAGAACTCCAATACCGACTTATTGCCTTTGACGCGAGCGGTGTGCTGATATCGTGCAACGAGACTGACGGAGAGGCTTTCCTATGGAATACGGCCATTCGCTGGAGGACGCCGGCGAGCTTGCCCACCTTGCGATCGAGATGATGGCTGACCAGAAGATCATTCCTCATCCGAACAACTTTGCGATCTGGTATAATTATTTTTCCGGTGCGTTCCCGGATCTGAAGAAAACGCTGGATGCGGTCTTGGACAGCAACGATCAGGTGACGGAGAATTACAGCACCCAGATCTACCGCACCTACTGCGGAAGCCCCTACGAGACGCTGCCTCTCCACATCATGGCCGAAACATTGGCCAGTGAACTCTCGGCGCTGCTTGTAACCGTCGAGCGGGCCGGCACGGGTGCCGCCCGCTACGGAAAAAGACTGGAAAACGCCAGCGGACAGGTGGGCAACGGACAGCAAGCCGAAGACGTCAGAGATTTGATCGGGCGCCTGTTGCTCGAAACGCGATCGATGATCGACCACAGCCGGATGGTCGAGAACGAGTTGAAGCAGTCCGGCACCCGCATCAGCCGGCTGACCGAAGAACTCGAGGTGGCGCGGCGCGAAGCCATGACCGATGCCTTGACCGGGCTTGCCAACCGCAAGGTGTTCGACATGGTCCTCCGCCAGGCGAGCATGGACTCGTTCGACAGCGGCGAGCCCCTCAGCCTGCTGTTCATCGACGTGGACCACTTCAAGACCTTCAACGATACCCATGGTCATCAAGTCGGTGATCAGGTTCTGAAGCTGCTGGCGCTGATGCTGAACAAGAACATCCGGGGCCAGGACACGGCAGCGCGGTACGGCGGCGAGGAATTCGCCCTTATCCTTCCGCAGACGGCGTTGAGCGGGGCCACCCAGGTCGCCACGAAGATCTGCACGCAGGTGGCGGCCAAGGCCGTCGTTCAGCGCAGCACGGGCGGAAAGAGGCTTGGCCAGATCACGGTGTCGATCGGCGTTGCGATGTATGTGGCCGGTGAGCCGCTTCGTCAGTTCGTTGCGCGTGCCGATCAGGCGCTCTACCTTGCCAAGAGTCGAGGGCGCAACGGCGTCGCAACCGAACGCGACCTCGCCCAACGTTGATCGTGGAAGGGATGCGAAGTGGGAAGCGCAGGGCCGTTGCTGCGATCGCTCGCTTCCCGACCCAAGCCAGCACCGGATCCTGAGCCCTCTCGCCGACCCACCATGTCACCAACGTCTCTCACCGATCGGCAAGCCTTTGCGATAGCGTTGACGCCAATCCTGCTGGCGCTCGTCCTGTCTGCGGCGATCGGGCTGGTTCCGCTTGCGCCAGCCGGGTTCCTTGCCGCCGTCACAGCGATCGCCTCCATTTGGTACCTCGGGCGCATGAAGGCGCGGGAGGAGAGTCGTCGGGACGCGGTCGCTCAGCCCCGGACGACGATCCCTCACGACATTCTTGAGCGCCTCCCCGATCCGGTCCTCCTGCTGAACCGAGGCCGGGTGATTGTCAGCGTCAATCGTGCCGCGCGCGAACTGTTCGGCATTGGCGCGCCTGGCCGGGACTTGGCCCTCTCGCTGCGCCACCCGGCTGTCCTCGACGGTGTCGAGACAGTGTTCACCGGCGCGCCCGAACTGACCGAGGAAATCGTTCTGCCAGTACCGATCGCACGAACGTTCACCATGCATGTGAGCCGTCTCGCCGATGTCAGCGACGCCGGTCCGGCGGTGATCCTGGTGCTTCATGACGAGACCCGGGCCAAGCGGGCAGAGCAAAGCCGCGCCGATTTTGTTGCCAATGCCAGCCATGAGCTGCGCTCGCCGCTGTCGGCCTTGATCGGATTCATCGAAACGCTGCGGGGGCCCGCGAGGGCCGACGCTGTTGCCCGGGATCGTTTTCTTGAGATCATGCGGGGTGAAGCGTTGCGGATGGCGCGCCTGATCGAAGATTTGTTGTCGCTCTCGCGCGTGGAGATCAATGAGCACGTTCCGCCACGCACCCGGATCGGGCTTGCCGAGGTGCTCAAGAACACCGCCAGCACCTTGGATATCCGAGCGGCGGAAAAAAACATGACCATTATCGTCTCGTGCCCGGATGATCTGCCGATGGTGATCGGCGACCATGATCAGCTGAGCCAAGTATTCCACAACCTGATCGACAACGCGGTCAAGTACGGACCGCGCGAAACCCCGATCCATGTCACCGCCAGCGCAGTGGAGGTCATTCCTGGAACCCGCGTTCCCGGGGTTGCCGTCGCGATTGCCGATCAAGGGGATGGCATTGGCGACGTCCATCTGCCACGGATCACCGAACGGTTCTACCGTGCCGATGAAGGCCGCTCGCGCAAGATGGGCGGGACCGGTCTCGGCTTGGCGATCGTCAAGCACATCGTCAGCCGCCACCGTGGCCAGCTCAAGATCGCGAGCAAGCCGGGCGAAGGCAGCACGTTCACCGTCTATCTTCCGACACAAGAACACGCAGCCGCCCCTGTCATAAAAGTGTAATCTTTCTGTCATAATGGTTTCGCGGATGCAGCATAGAGTACCGGTGGAGCCGATTTGACGCGCGCTTCCGCGCGGGACGAACTCCGAACTACGGCATCATGCCAAAGCGATCAGAGGAGAGGGATATGACGATCAAAGTGATAGCGCTGGCCGCGGCGGCGACCGTCGCGACAGTCGGCGTGGCGGAAGCCCGCGATCAGATCCGCATTGTCGGCTCATCGACGGTCTACCCGTTCACAACGACCGTCGCCGAGAATTTCGGACGGACAACGGGATTCAAAACCCCGGTGATCGAAAGTACCGGCACCGGGGGCGGGTTCAAGCTGTTCTGCGAAGGGGTCGGCGTTGACAAGGCGGACATCACCAACGCCTCGCGCGCCATCAAGAAGTCTGAAATCGAGAACTGCCAGAAAGCCGGGGTCGCCAACATCACGGAAATTAAAGTTGGTTACGACGGTATCGTGATCGCCCACTCAAAGAACGCCGAGCCGGTGGAGATGACGGAAGACCAGGTCTTTCTCGCTCTGGCCAAGTGCGTGCCGGCGGAGGGTACAGCGGGGCAAGGCGGATGTCCGGCCGGGCTTGGTCCCAACCCTTATAAGAACTGGAACGAGATCGACGACTCGCTGCCCGATCAGCGGATCGAGGTGATGGGACCGCCACCGACCTCCGGCACCCGCGATGCCTTCCTTGAGCTTCTGATGGAAGACGGCTGCGCAGAATTCGACGCTGTCAAGGCGATCGAAGACGACGACACCAAGAAAGCCGTTTGTCACGGCATCCGCGAGGACGGCGCTTATGTCGATGCCGGCGAGAACGATGTTCTGATCGTGCGCAAGCTTCAGGCCAACCCCCAGGCATTCGGCATCTTTGGCTACAGCTTCCTCGACCAGAACAAGGACTCGATCCAGGGTGTGACCGTCGGTGGCGTAGAACCGACCTATGATCTCATCGCATCTGGAGAATATCCGGTTTCGCGCCCACTGTTCATTTACGTCAAGGGAGCGCATGTCGGTGTCATCCCCGGCATGAAGGAATTCCTTGATGAGTACACCAGCGAGGAAGCCTGGGGCCCATACGGCTATTTGACCGACAAAGGCTTGATTCCGATGCCGGACGAGGAGCGCGAGAAATATCGCGAAGCGGCAACGAACCTCGAGAACAACGTCTCGATGTAGCCGCGTCGCGGCTGGGACCATCCGCCGGAGGACAGGGACTTCATGCCGTCTCGCCTCCGGCCGTTCCTTTTCGCTTTGCTGCATCGCCCAGTCCTGGCGTTCAGTGCTGTCGGTGCCTTGCCGGGGCACTTTACGATCATGACAATTAAAGCCTAGGACCATTGCATGCCTTTGATAGTCCTCGTCGGCGTTCTGCTGCTCCTCACCTTGATCGGTTTCTACATGGGGCGATCGAGAGCGCTGCAGACCGTGTCCGGCCACGCCCGACATCTGCATTCGCTTCCAGGCTATTATGGATATTACGTGGCCTTGTGGTGCGGGATCCCGGCGCTGTTGATCCTTGCCGCCTGGGTAATGTTAGAGCCTGTCATTGTGCAATGGCTCCTGGTCTCCAACCTGTCAGAGGCACAACAACAGCTCCCGGCGGCCCGTCTCGGCCTTCTGCTCAACGATATCCGCAATCTTGCCGGCGGCGACATCATCAGCCGCACCGCCGACCCGGAACTGCAGGCGGCGGCAGAGTACTATCGCGATCTGCGCCGGGTCAGTTGGATTGCTCTTGTCGTCGTGGTGCTGGCGATCGCAATCGCGGGGCTGACCTATAGCAGGAAGCGGATCCACCCCCGCCTGCGGGCCCGCAACAGGGTCGAGCAGATCATCACTCTCTTTTTGATCGCGAGTTCCACCATCGCGATCTTGACGACGCTCGGAATCGTCCTGTCCCTGGTCGTGGAGGCGGGGCGGTTCTTCACGATGGTCTCGCCCATGGAGTTTCTGTTCGGGCACGAATGGAGCCCGCAGATGGCGCTGCGAGAGGACCAGGTGGGTGCAGCGGGACGGTTCGGCATCTTGCCGTTGCTGGTCGGCACCTTGCTGATCTCGTTCATTGCGATGTGCGTTGCCGCCCCGGTCGGCCTGCTTTCGGCGATCTACATGTCCGAGTACGCCCACCCCCGGGTGCGGTCGGTAATCAAGCCGGTGCTCGAGATCCTCGCCGGCATCCCCACCGTGGTCTACGGCTTCTTCGCCGCGCTCACGGTTGCGCCCTGGTTGCGCAACACGGGCGCCGAGTTGGGATTTTTCATTTCCTCCGAAAGCGCGTTGGCCGCTGGCCTTGTCATGGGGGTGATGATCATCCCGTTCGTCTCCTCGCTGTCCGATGACGTCATCAGCGCCGTTCCGCGATCGATGCGGGAAGGCTCGCTCGGTCTTGGCGCCACCCACTCCGAGACGATCAAGCGGGTCATTCTCCCCGCTGCCCTGCCCGGCATCGTCGGCGCGCTGTTGCTCGCGATCTCCCGGGCGATCGGCGAGACGATGATCGTCGTTATGGCTGCCGGGCTCGTCGCCAATCTGACCGTCAATCCAATCGAGGCGGTGACGACGGTGACGGTCCAGATCGTCACGCTGCTGGTCGGCGATCAGGAATTCGACAGCCCGAAGACGCTGGCGGCGTTCGCGCTCGGCCTGGTGCTGTTCTGCGTGACGCTCGCGCTCAACGTCATCGCCCTCCACGTGGTCAGGAAGTATCGGGAACAATATGAGTAACCATGTCATCGAGGACGTGTTTCCGACGTCCGGCGCCGTCTATCGGGTGGATGCATCAGCGGCTGTCTCCGCCAGCCTGAAGCGCCGATACGCGGCAGAGCGGCGCTTTCGCGCTTACGGCATCACCGCCATTGCCGTCGCAGTCCTGGCTCTGTTGATCTTGTTCGTCAACATCATCAGCACCGGCCTGCCGGCATTCCAGCAGACGATGATCCATCTGCCGGTGAAACTCGATCCGGTGAAGATCGATCCCGCTGGCACGCGCGATCCCGAGGCGCTTGGACGGGTCAATTACCGCGCGGTGATCGCCGAGGCAGTGTTCGAGCTGTTCCCCGAGGTCACGGGGCGCGGCGAGCAGCGTCAGTTGCTGGCGCTGGTCAGCCCCGGCGCCAGCTATGCCATCCGCCAGCAGGTGATGGACAACCCCGAGTTGATCGGCCAGCAGGTCGAGATGCTTGTCCCGGTTGCCGACGACTTCGATCAGCTCAGCAAGGGTCACATCGATGCCACTCTCGCCGCAACCGAGCGGCGCGTGTCGGACCAGCAGATCGCTTGGTTTGAGGAACTAAAGGCCAGGGGTGACATCGAAACCAATTTCAACTGGCGATTTTTCACCAACGGCGATTCGCGCTCGCCGGAGCTTGCCGGCATCCGCGGCGCTCTCGCCGGCTCGTTCTGGACCATGCTGATCACCCTCGTCCTGTCGTTCCCGCTCGGCATCGGGGCGGCGATCTACCTTGAGGAGTTCGCACCCAAGAACCGGTGGACCGACCTGATCGAGGTCAACATCAACAATCTGGCGGCGGTTCCGTCGATCGTCTTCGGTCTTCTCGGCCTTGCCGTCTTCCTCGGCTTCTTCGGGCTGCCGCGCTCGGCGCCACTGGTGGGCGGCATGGTCCTGGCCCTGATGACGCTGCCGACGATCATCATTGCCAGTCGCGCGGCGCTGAAGGCGGTTCCACCCTCGATCCGGGAAGCGGCGCTCGGCATCGGCGCATCGAAGGTGCAAACGGTGTTCCACCACGTCGTCCCGCTGGCGATGCCGGGAATGCTGACCGGCACGATTATCGGCATGGCGCAAGCGCTTGGCGAGACGGCGCCGCTTTTGATGATTGGCATGGTCGCCTTCATCGTCGACATCCCGAGCGGCCCGCTTGATCCGGCGACGGTGATGCCGGTGCAGATCTTCCTGTGGTCGGATCTTCCCGAGCGCGCGTTCATCGAGCGCGCCTCGGCTGCGATCATGGTGCTGCTCTCGTTCCTGATCACGATGAACCTGCTTGCCGTAGTCCTGCGCAGGCGGTTCGAGAACAAATGGTAAATCGGTGCTGTATCGACTGCGAACAATAAACGCCGCGAACGGAGAAGGGACAACCCGCCATGAACGCTCAGCGAAAGCCTTCAGATCCACGCCCCGCCGGTGTGATCGATGCGCTCGAAGCCAATCCGGTGCCGGTGCCACCGAAAAACGTGCCGGCGCTCGTTACCGACAATGTCAGTGTCTTTTACGGCGAGAAGCAGGCACTGGACAACGTCAGCCTTGAGATATACCGCAATCAGGTGACAGCCTTGATCGGACCGTCCGGCTGCGGCAAATCGACCTACCTGCGCTGTCTCAACCGGATGAACGACACCATCGACATCTGCCGGGTGACCGGCAATATTTATCTGGATGGCCAGGACATCTACTCTCGCGAGATGGACGTGGTTCACCTGCGGGCCCGCGTCGGCATGGTTTTCCAAAAGCCGAACCCGTTCCCGAAGTCGATCTATGAGAACGTCGCCTACGGACCACGGATTCACGGGATCGCGCGGGGCAAGCAGGAACTCGACGAGATCGTCATCGGCAGCCTGGAGAAGGCCGGGCTGTTCCAGGAGGTGAAGGATCGCCTCCATGAGCCGGGAACCGGCCTTTCCGGCGGTCAGCAGCAGCGCCTGTGCATTGCCCGTGCGATCGCCGTCCAGCCGGAGGTCATCCTGATGGACGAGCCTTGCTCGGCTCTCGATCCGATCGCCACCGCGAAGGTGGAGGAACTGATCGATGAATTGAGGGTGAACTTCACGATCGTGATCGTGACCCACTCGATGCAGCAGGCGGCGCGCGTATCGCAGCGGACTGGGTTCTTTCACCTCGGCATCCTGGTCGAGACCGGGGATACCGAGCAGATCTTCACCAACCCGCGCGAGACACGAACGCAAGATTACATCACGGGCCGGTTCGGCTGACCCACCGAGCCGGGCGGCGCTGGCCCAGTTGAGGAGCAACACGCGATGGCTATGGATCATACGGTCAAGTCGTTCGATGAACAGCTGAACCGTCTGCAGAACAAGATCGCCGAGATGAGTGGGCTCGCCGAGCATCAACTGGCGGAGGCGATCAGCGCGCTGATCCATCGCGACGGCGACAAAGCGGCTCTTGTGGCCGGCGGCGATTCCCGGATCGATGCTCTTGAAAGCGAGGTCGATCATTTGGCGGTTCTGCTGATTGCATTGCGACAGCCGATGGGCGACGACCTTCGGGCGGTCATCACCGCGCTGAAGAATGCAGCGATCCTCGAGCGGATTGGGGATTATGCGAAGAATGTGGCCAAACGGACCAGCGCGCTCGTCGAGATGCCGCCGATGCCGCCGGCAACCACCGTCGCCCGGCTTGGCAATCTGGCCCAAGCCATGATCAAGGACGTCCTCGACGCCTATCTGGACCAGGATGCGGCGAAGGCGGAGATGGTGCGCCGCCGGGATGAGGAAGTCGACGCGCTGTACACCAGCATCTTTCGTGAACTGCTGACCTACATGATGGAAGATCCGCGCAACATCACGGCCTGCACCCATCTGTTGTTCATTGCCAAGAACATCGAGCGGATCGGCGATCATGCCACCAATATCGCCGAGAACGTCATTTTTCTGGTCCGCGGCAAGGCTCCGACCGATCAGCGCGCCAAGGGCGATCAGTCGAGCTACACCGTGATCGGGCCTGCCACCGCCGAGGGCACGCGCTCGTGAAGATGATCAAACCGCGAATCCTGATCGTCGAGGACGAGGACGCGCAGGCGGAAGTCCTGCGCTACAACTTCGAGCGGGAAGGCTTCGATCCGGCAGTGGCGCGGGACGGCGACGAGGCGATCGTCTCCGTCGACGAGCAGCTGCCTGACCTGATGATCCTCGACTGGATGTTGCCCGGCACCTCGGGGCTTTCGGTCTGCCAGCAGTTGCGCAAGCGGAGGGACACACGGACGCTGCCGGTGATCATACTGACCGCGCGCGGCGAAGAAAATGATCGGATCCGTGGTCTGGAGAGCGGTGCCGATGACTATGTCGTCAAGCCGTTCTCCCCCAGTGAACTCGTTGCGCGAGTGCGGGCAGTCCTGCGCCGATCGCGGCCGGCGCTTGCCGAGGAACACCTCAGCCACGGCGACATCACGATGGACCTGGCTGCCTACCGGGTCATTCGTGCCGGCAAGCCGATCCGCCTGGGACCAACCGAGTACCGGCTGCTGCAGCTGTTTCTCGAGCGCCCGGATCGGGTGTTCAGCCGCGAGCAGTTGCTGGATCAGGTCTGGGGACGAGACATTCATGTCGAACTGCGCACGGTCGATGTCCACATCCGGCGCCTGCGCAAGGCCCTCAACGAGCACGGCGGCCACGACATGATCCGGACCGTGCGCGGCGCCGGCTATGCTCTTGACGGCAGCGAGAACGCCTGAGCCCAAGCTGATCGCCGGATTATCGCGCACCGGCTGCCTCCACAACCCTGCTTTGTTTTGAGACGATCTGAGATTTTTCGGCGGCAGTACCGGTGCCGGCGATGCTATATATCCGCCATGGTCTTCGATCCGTTCGACCTCAGCGTGCCCGCGCCTTCGTCCGCACCGCCGGTCGTGCCTGACCGCCTGCGCTACCTTGAGGCGCTGAATCCGACCCAGCGCCAAGCGGTCGAGGCGATCGATGGCCCGGTGCTGGTGCTTGCCGGCGCCGGAACCGGCAAGACCCGCGTCCTCACCACCCGGCTGGCACACATCGTCTCCCTCGGCAAAGCCCGGCCATGGCAGATGCTCGCCGTCACCTTCACCAACAAGGCCGCGCGGGAGATGCGCGAGCGCGTTGCGGCGTTGCTCGGTGGGCCGGTCGAAGGCTGGTGGGTCGGGACCTTCCACGCTCTTTGCGCCCGCATCCTGCGCGCCCATGCCGAAACAGTGGGCCTGAAATCCAACTTCACCATTCTCGATACCGATGATCAGTTGCGACTGATCAAGCAGCTCCTCGAAGCGCGCCGGATCGATTCCAAGCGGACGCCGCCGCGAGTCATCCTGGCGGCGATCCAGCGCTGGAAGGACCGCGGCCTGACGCCCGACCGGGTTTCGGCGGCGGAAGGCGCTGCCGCCGCCGATGGCCATGCCTTGGCGATCTATGACGAGTATCAGGAGCGGCTGCAGACTTTGAACGCGGCGGACTTCGGCGATCTGCTGCTGCACTGCCTGACGGTGTTTCGCAGCGACGCCGATGCGCTCCAGCGCTATCAGCAGCAGTTTCGCTACATCCTGGTCGATGAATATCAGGACACCAACGTGGCGCAGTATCTGTGGCTGCGGGCGCTGGCGCAACGTCACCACAACATCTGTTGCGTTGGCGACGACGACCAGTCGATCTACTCGTGGCGGGGCGCCGAGGTCGGCAATATCCTGCGGTTCGAGCATGATTTTCCCGGCGCCGAAATCATCCGGCTGGAGTGCAACTACCGCTCAACGCCCCATATTCTTGCCGCCGCGTCGGGACTGATTGCCCACAACCATAGCCGCCACGGCAAGACCCTGTGGACCGACTGCAAGGAAGGCGAGAAGGTTGTCGTCCGCGGCGTCTGGGACGGCCAGGACGAGGCGCGAATCGTTTGCGAGACGATGGAAGCGCTTCAGGCCAGAGGCCACAAACTCGGTGAAATGGCGGTGCTGGTGCGGGCGGGGTTCCAGACCCGTGCGTTCGAGGAGCGGATGATCGTCGTCGGCCTCTCTTACCGCGTCATCGGCGGCTTGCGCTTTTACGAGCGGCAGGAGATCCGCGATGCGATCGCCTACCTGCGCGTCGTCGTCCAGCCTGATGACGACCTCGCCTTCGAGCGCATCGTCAATGTTCCCAAACGCGGACTCGGCGCGGCAAGCTTGCGCAGCGTGCACCTGCTGGCGCGGGCGGAAGGCCTGCCCCTCACCGTGGCGGCTGCGCGGCTGATCGAGACGGACGAGCTGAAGCCGGCGGCACGGCGGGCACTCGGCGCGCTGCTGGCCGCCTGTGCCCGCTGGCGCGAACAGCTGGCGCGGGTTCCGCACGCGGACCTGGCTCGGCAGATTCTCGACGAATCCGGTTATACCGAGATGTGGCAGAAGGACCGCAGCCCGGAGGCCGCCGGGCGGCTGGAGAACCTGAAGGAACTGGTCTCGGCACTGGAGGACTTCGACAGCCTTGCCGGCTTCCTCGAGCATGTCAGCCTGGTAATGGACAACGACGAAGTGGTGGGGCAGGACAAGGTGACGCTGATGACCCTGCATGGCGCCAAGGGCCTGGAATTCGACACCGTCTTCCTGCCCGGCTGGGAGGAAGGCTTGTTCCCGCACCAGCGCGCCCTCGACGAAGGCGGCACCGGGGGACTCGAGGAGGAACGACGGCTGGCCTATGTCGGCCTGACCCGGGCACGGCAGCGGGCGATCATCTCCTATGCCGCCAACCGTCATGTCTATGGCTACTGGCAGAGCGCGATCCCGTCACGATTCATCGAAGAATTGCCGGCGGACAGTGTCGAGCAGAGCGCGCCGGCGGGTCTTTACGGCGCTGCCCGCCGCGGTGGCGGTTTCAACGAACAGGCGGCGGGTGTCTTCGAGCAACCGGCATGGCAGCCGCGGCTTCGTCGTCAGCCGCCGCTGATCGACGGCAAGGCGTTTCGCACCGAAATCCGGCCGGAGCCGAAGCACGCGTTCGCCAAGGGCCAGCGCGTGTTCCACCAGAAATTCGGTCATGGCGACGTCATCGCCGTCGACGGCAACAAGCTGGAAATCGCCTTCGACAAAGCCGGCACCAAAACCGTCATCCACACATTCGTTGAGGCCTCGTAGCGGGACCAGCTTTGGTGATCGAAATCTCCAGGTGGCCGTTGCGGTCGCCGCGGACGGCATGAGCACAGCAAGTTCAAGCAAAGGCTGCCGGGTGGTGCTTGAGGTGCCCGCTCCGGCCGTCGCTGCTTTTGCCGCAGCCGTTGAATCTCATTGCGAGGCGGTTTCGTGGTTCGGCGAGGATAAGGGACCGTGGCAAATCGAGGGGTATGCCGCCACGCCGCCCGATCGCGGGGCTCTCGCCGTTGCGGTAGCCCTGGCCGCCGCGGCCAGCAAGATTGCGGTGCCGGAGATACGCATCGAGCCACTGCCGTCGACCGACTGGGCCCGAGGCAACCTGGACGATTTTCCTGCGATCACAATCGGCCGGTTCTGGATACACGGCTCGCACGATCTCAAGGCTCCGCCGAGCCGGCAAATTCCCATCTGCGTTGACGCCGCAACCGCGTTCGGCACCGGCCGCCATGCGTCCACCGCCGGGTGCCTCGCAGCCCTCAGTCTGCTGGCCCACCGGCCCGTCACCCGCTTTCTCGACATGGGCTGTGGCTCCGGCATTCTCGCCATCGCCGCGGCCAAGCTTTGGCGGATACCGGTGATGGCCGTCGACAATGATCCCGAGGCCGTGATCGTTACCCGGCAGAATGCCCGGCGGAACCGGGTCGGACGCCTCGTGACCGCCCTTTGCGCCGACAGCTACGCGGCACCCGGCATTATCACCCGGGCCCCCTACGATCTGATCGCGTCCAACATCCTCGCCCGGCCACTGCGGCGGATGGCACGGGATCTTGCCCGCTGCCTGACGCCCGGCGGCGTGGTCGTCCTTGCCGGTTTTCTCGAAACCGACGCCAACGCCGTGCTTGCCGCCCACCGGCTGCAGGGACTGCGGCTCGCGCGCCGCATCACCATCGACGGCTGGCAAACCCTGATGGTCGTCCGCCAGCGGAACACGTGGACCCGAAGATGCGATGTCTGAGCGGTCATTTTCCCGGCCGTGAAACCGGTGAGACCGGCGTTACTCCCAAAACCGCCATCGATTGTGGCGTTATCGTTCGTCAATCGCCTTCAGTGACGAATGAAAGGTCGGTGTTGATAAAGTCGCTGCCCTTGAACAGGAGCGGTTCACTCGTGATCTTGGCCAGGGAGTAGACGAAAACATCGCCGAAGTTCAAATTGGCGGGATGGCGACCTTTGCCGTATCTGCGGAAGGCATCGCAAGCGGTCTTGGCCTGTTCGGCTGTCACGGCAACGATTTGGATGGCTCCAACATCAAGGAACCGATCCAGGTCGATACGGCCAGCGTTTCCTTTCCGGCTCTCGATCACCACGCTCGCTTCGATGCGGCTCGCAGCCGACAACAGACGAACCGGGTCGTTCTCGATAAAGCGGGTAAATGTACGGCTCTCCACCTCACCCAGCAGGATCGCGAGGATTGCCGAGGTATCGATCAC
>CAZFBS010000013.1:0-23785 GCA_964517265.1 uncultured Rhodospirillaceae bacterium
CAGGCAGAGCTCCAGGCCGCATAACCCGGTGTCCACTTTTCCGGGGGAAGATCAGGGTGCGACCCTCGTCTCGAAGCGGATCGCCAAGTTCCTGCAAGAAGGCAATCAGGGCTCGATGACCGGAGAGGGAAATCTCCTCCAAATCGAGCACCAGGCCATCGAACTGATGCTGCGCAACGATCGCGAGAATATCTGAAACGATTTGTGCACGCGTCTCAGGATGGCCAAGCGCCCGAACGGCTTCGGCCTGGGAGAGATGCATATTGAGCAACGGCGTGACGGCAAGATGAGACGCATGCGTGCGAATCCACTGCGCGATCGGCTCATTGCGTTGTTGCAGGCCGACGCTGACTTGACCGTCGTGTCGGCTCAACGTGATCCACTCAGGAATAATTCCATCCAGCCGTTTGGCATTGCGCCGCAACGATGCCACTGCGCTGGACTGGTTCGGCATGAAGGCAAGCCTGCGAATGGACGCCGCCTCGGGCGCGAGCTGCCTGTTTCGCATCGGATTGATGTGGATTCGGTCCCGGTCGGTCGAGCGGAACGTGGACACGATTGTTCCGACCACTTCCGCTCCCGCGCTTTCCAGAATTCCTCCGAGAGAAGGAGGGACAAACATGCCCACCATCCCGGCAGTACCCAGCCCCCCAAAAGTAAGGATAATCAAAACGACCAGGCCGAAGGTGGTTCGCCGTGCGCGTTTGCCAAACGGGTCGAAGAATATAGGATGGCGGTGACTCACGATTGGTTCATCCCGGGTGCAGGCTTTACGACATCAGATTTAGCGGCAAGTGGCCGCATAGGCGCAGGGAAGGGCTCTCCGGCCAACATGAGCGCCCAAGTGTCTCCCTGCGGGAAATTCGAAAAAACGCGCTCTTCAGCGGTAGCGGTCGATGCACGGCCGCATGGCGAATAAGCGTCGATTGCAGTGGTGAGCGGCACCATTCATCTCTCCCCCAAGCGCGCTTCGCCGTCTCGCCACACCCCGAGAAGGGCGCCGGCGGACGGAAACGCTATCGCTGCCGCAAGCGGCTCCGCGAGTTTCCTATGATGTTTGCATCATCCTGGCGTTCTATTGACGAGGCCGCGCGCTGTGGGAGAGAGGCACCTCGTATGACAAGATGCGGATTGCACTCCCGCGGATCTTCGCCGCAACGCTCCAATTCATGCCGTCGCCATCGCCATCATCGTCAATTTCGCCGCACAAAGGATCGAGCCGACTTTCTGAGCCGGACGGCTCTTCCAATCTCCCTCCCTCAGCACCACACTCGTTACTAGCAGAAGCCGTTCTCGTGGGGCCCGTTTCTTTCGTTTTTGAAATAGTAACCCATTTGGATCAGAAACAAATTCTGACGCTTGGGCCGCTTGCCCCCAACACCGGCCTAAACGTAGAGATATTTTTAAACAACAGCAAGACCATTTTTGTAGGTCTTATATAAATAGAGGCAAGATACCCGGTTTGGGTATATTCTGTGTGGGTTTTTCAGAGGTAACAGAATTTTTTATGCTATGCAAACCTTGCTCTTTATCTTTTATACTTGGAAGATTCTGCCTCATCTTGATCAGCTGTGTGAAAGAGATCCTCGATCAGAGCATGGCACGACGAACGCGGGTTTCCGCAACCTTCAGGCCGGTCTTCATCATCTTCGATGCTTGATGTCTCCCGAGTGCACCGCAGGTGACGCGATCAGCAGAGCCACCGGAAGGTTCTTCCGCAACGTATTCAGGAGTTATCGGCAAGGAACAACAATCAGGCCGCCTCTTCCTGAGATACGGAAGACGACAATCAGCGGCAGGTCGATAAAGATGGGCAACGGGCGCACTGCCTGGACAGCGTAGCGGTTGCGTCCTGCCCACGGTCTTCATCATTAATGGAGCTGCGGGGGACGCCTCACAACCGTCGGAGCCACGTGGGGGTCTCGTTGCCGTCGGCGGGGGCAAACCACCCGCTACAGGCGTCCGCGCGAGGTGATTGAGCAGATCGGCAAGGGGGCGAGTTCACAGGCGTGGTCTCGGTTGCCTCTCCTGGTGGTTCGGTGCTGACAGATCAACCCCATCCGTCAGTTGAATCGAACCACCAGATCAACGGCTTCGTGGCTCGACCGGTCCTATCCTCGGGGACCAAGCGAAGGATCCGATCCACTAGCGCCGTCCGCAACCGCGGAAGGGCGTGCTCAGGTCCAGGGGAGACGAACGCGCGTTTGCCAGTATGCCACCGGGTCCTCGGCGAGGGCAGCTACCGCCGCCCATGCCGCCTCATCGAGGCGAACGTCGAAGGCGCGGACATTGGCGGCAAGCTGCGCGGCGCTCGCGGCTCCACTCAGCACCACATCGGCCCAAGGCTGGGCAAGGGCAGCGGCAAGCGAAAGGGCGTCGACGGTCGTCTCGAGCCGCCGCGCCTCGCGCTCCAGCACAGTGGTGGTGGCGACGAAACGGGCATCATCTTGGCGTCTGGCCAACCGGCCGTTGGCCAGCGCCTCCTTGACAATGACTCCCATGCCTTCATGGCGGGCTGCCGCCAACTCCGATCCGGCCGACGGCTCCAGCAAATTCCAGGTGGCCTGAACACAGTCGAACAGGCGGACCCCATCAATCCGCAAGGTGAGAGCCCGGCGCAGAACCTCAACCTGGCCGATCCCACTCAAGGTCAAGCCGATCGCCGTTCCGGCGCCCTTCAGCCGGGCCAAGTCCCGCAACACAGGAAGGTTGGTCAGAACGCCGCTTTCGAGCGTCGCGGAATGAATCTGATAAAGACGTAGGTAAGGGCTGAGGTTGTCGCAGCTTTCCTGCCACTGGCGCTGAAGAACCGTCAGCGAATGATCCTTGACCTCGTGCACCTCTGCATCGACCCGCCAATCGGCAGTATAAACGTAACCCCACTTCGAGCCGACCACGACCGCCTCCGGATCGAAGTGGTGCGCACGCAGCCAAGCACCGAGGAACGCTTCGCCGCGGCCATAAGAACGGGCGGCATCGAAGTAGCGAATTCCGGCCGCCCAGGCAGCGTCCAGCACGGCAACGGCACGCGCCTGCAGAGCCTCAGGCGCGGTTTCGCTCTCGAGATCGGCAGCGTGATTGAGAGTTATGTAGCCGGGTCTGCCCAGCGCCGCCATGCCAAGCCCGAGCGGTGAGACCAGCAGCCCCGTCTCTCCTAGCGCCTGCAGCCTCATTCTCGCCTCCCCTCTTGCCGCGCGCAAACGTGCATTTTGATGGCAACCCCCGTCCGACGCCGGCGGGCGGAACTCAGTCCTCCTCCGGGGGTCCGCAGTGCATGCGGGGGTTATGGCAGGTGCGCAGGCAAGTCAAGCTCATGGAACCGTTGATCCAGCTCCGGCCGCCGCTTCAACGCGTCTTGTCAAACAGGGCAAGGCTCGGCCCGCTCCGATACCGAGCGCGAACAGGCCGCGGCTTGCAAGGCATGGGCCGTTAACTACCTTTGGTTGATTTACGGGAATAGCGGCCAAACCCTTTCTACTCTACTTGCCAAACGAAGCAGAATTGCTTATCTTCCCGGCCAAGGTGACAGTTTTCGTCGGCGTACCTAGTTAGCTGCTGTAACGCCTAGCATGGTTACTCCCGAAACTCCTGATACCTGCGTGATCGTGCTGTAAATTGTCAGTCTTCGCTGTCAGTGGCGGCACATCAAATTGAAACCAAGTGTATGGAGTAACTAATGGCGACCGGAACAGTGAAGTGGTTTAATCCCGCGAAGGGATACGGCTTCATCGCCCCCGATCAGGGCACAAGCGATGCTTTCGTTCACATCTCTGCGGTAGAGCGAGCGGGTCTGACAACTCTTCGGGAAGGTCAGAAGGTCAAGTATCAGCTCGTGCCGGGCCGCAACGGGAAATCTTCGGCAGAGGATCTCGTCGTTCTCGACTGACCACTTCGGAGTGAAGCCTCGGCACCGGTTAGCAGCCCGGTGCCGAGGCGATGCTACCGGCACCTCTACGTCGTACACACGAGAGGTGCTTTTTTTGTTTTCATTTGTTTTTCTCGGCGATTGCGCTCGCCTGCTGATGGCGCGCTCGGTTAACGGTGGTCAGTCAGCAGCAGAAAGGCCCGGGGGGCTCAACGGAAGACCTCCGGGGTATCCCCCCTCGGCATCGCCAATATCTTTACCGATGTCGGAGCGCTTGAAGCCCGCTGCAGACACCTGTGCCTGTCGATCGGGCTGAAGCCGCTCAGATGAACAGCATGGCGCTCTTCTCGGAGGCATCGGCGAGGAAGGACACCACGCCCCCTTCGACAATGTTCAGATCTTCGCGCAGCGCCGTGGCCTTTAGTCCGATCGCCTTGAGGCCCATCTCACAGACCATAAACGTCACGCCGAAGGCTGTGCACGCCAGCAAGAGTTCCTCAAAGGTGGCTACCCCTCGCTCGGCATAGGCGTCGTCAACGCCGCCGGCACTGGGCATACTTGCCGCACCGCCCCCTGTCGCCAATCCCGCCGGCTCTGCCGGACCTGCGGGCAGAACACGCCAGCCAGGGGTCCCGTCCGCGTGCGGTTTGCCGAGGAACCGGGTAGCCTCCATGGTGAAGAACAAAGTCGCCGGCGTTCCGACAGCGGCGGCGGCGGACGCCAGTACCAGCGCATAATGGACCCGGCTGAACGTCCCGGAATAGACCACCAGCGAAAGCTTTGTGGGGGCGGAAGGGGAGGAAGGGTGGCTCTGCTGCCGGTCGGTCTGATCCACCGAGTGCTGCTGGGAGAGGTCCTGAACCGGCTTGTGCCCTTCAATGGACATGGCCGGAGGTGTTGCTCGCGACGAGAGAGGTGATTGTCGGATGCTCACCGCACAACGGACAGCCGGGGTCCCGGGGCACCTGGATTTTGCGAAACGTGGGGCCAAGGGCTTCGCAGACGAGCAGCCAGCCCGACAGGCTTTCGCCGATGCCGAGCAACTCCTTCAACACTTCAGTCGCCTGGAGAGAGCCGATAACGCCGCAAAAAGCGCCCAGCACACCCGCCTCGGCGCAAGTGGCACCGTCACCCGGCGGCGGAGGCTCGCGGTAAATGCAGCGATAACATGGCCCTCGTGCGCCGTCGGAGCTCGACGCGAATGCTTTGAAGGTGCTCAGCTGACCTTCAAACCGCAATATCGCGCCGGAGACGAGGACCCGGCGGGTCATGTAGCACGCGTCATTGAGGAGGAACCGGGTCGCAAAGTTGTCACTACCGTCGGCGACGATATCAAAAGCGGAAACCCGATCGAGGACGTTGTCGGCCTTCAACCGCTCGGCAAAGACCTCGACGCGGACATCCGGGTTGATCGCGGCCAGCGTCCGCCGCGCGCTCTTCACCTTAGCCATCCCAATGCTGGCATTGGTATGCACCACCTGCCGCTGCAGGTTGCTGAGATCAACCACGTCATCGTCGATCACGCCGAGGGTACCGACGCCGGCCGCCGCCAAGTACAACAACAGAGGCGAGCCCAGCCCCCCGGCGCCGACCACCAGCACCCGCGCGTTCAAGAGCCGCATCTGACCGTCGCCCCCGACCTCGTCAAGCAGGATATGACGCGCATAGCGCACAATTTGGTCGTCGCGGAACTCGTTGATCGTCATCTACGGCCCCTTCATCGCACCGCCAGTTGCCCTTTCACTCGACGCCGATTCCCTCGAATAGAGCGGTCGAAAGATAGCGTTCGGCGAAAGAAGGCAGAATCACCACCATCTTCTTGCCTGCCATCTCCGCACGGGCACCCACCTCGACCGCGGCCGCCAGCGCCGCTCCGCCGGAGATGCCGACCGGCACACCCTCCAAGCGCGCCACCCGGCGAGCCATGGTGAAGGCCGTTTCATTGCCGATGCAGATGACCTCGTCGATGACGTCGGTGTTAAGAACGGCCGGAACGAATCCGGCGCCGATCCCCTGGATCTTGTGCGGACCGGGAACGCCGCCCGAAAGTATCGGGCTGTCCTCCGGTTCCACCGCAATCATTCGCACGTCTGCACGCCGGGCCTTGAGAACCTCGGCCACCCCGGTGATCGTGCCGCCGGTGCCGACACCGCTAATCACTGCATCCACCTCCCCACTGGTGTCGCGCCAGATCTCCTCGGCGGTGGTGACGCGATGAATTTCAGGATTGGCCGGATTGTTGAACTGCTGCAGCATCAACGCGCCGGGTGTCTTGCCGACAATTTCCTCGGCCTTCGCCACTGCCCCGGGCATTCCCTTGGCCGCCGGGGTGAGGACGATATCCGCGCCGAGCAGCGCCAGCATCTTGCGGCGCTCCACCGACATGCTGTCCGGCATGGTCAGGATCAGGCGATAGCCGCGGGCGGCGCAGACGAATGCGAGGGCGATGCCGGTATTGCCGGAGGTCGGCTCGACCAGCACGGCGCCCGGTGCCAAGCGGCCCGACAGTTCTGCCGCCTCGACCATTGCCAAGCCGATCCGATCCTTGACCGAGCCGAGCGGGTTAAAAAACTCGCACTTGCCGAGAAGATCCGCATGACAGCCGCTTTCCGCTGCCAGCTTGCTCAGCCGGATGAGGGGAGTATTACCGATGGTCTCCAGGATGTTCTCATAGATCCGGCCACGGACTCCCGTCTCGGCATCACGCGCCGCCACCTGGCTTCTCATGCTCTCAGTCTCCTCCTGTCGGACCGTGTGAGTCGGGCCAGCGTGTTTTCCGGTTCCGCCTGTTCTCGGAGCGAGGACGGCCTTAGGGTAAGTAACAGAATTGTCTGACAAACCCACCGCACGCAAGACCTGCAAAAGATGTAGTATTCTCTTATCCTTTTGATGCCGCAAAGTGCTAAATCGAGAAATCGAGGCTGCTGCGGCCCTCGCTGGGAATCCCCGCCTCGTTCGCCCTGGCACACAAATCGTCGATAGTCAGACCGTCGAGCCGCGTCATCACGTCTTTTTGTATTTCCATCCACAACGGACGAACGACCGCATGAGCAAGCGGCGAACCACAATCCTCGTTCAGCGGATCTTCGGCCGTTTCCATCTTGCGCACCACCCGGACCACATCGCCGACGGTGATCCGCCGCCGCTCCCGTGCCAGCCGGTAGCCACCCCGCGGCCCGCGTACGCCGACCAGAATATCGTCACGAACGAGATTCTGCAGCGCCTGCTCCAGATAACGCCGGGGAATTCCTTGGCGGCGGGTAATCTCGCTGCTCTGCACCGGCTCGCTGCCGGCATGGTAGGCGATGTCCAGCACCGCCTCGATTGCGAAAAGCGTTTTTCTCGAAAGCCGCATGCTCTCCCCCGTCCCTGCTTTTCTTTTGGATGGAACGAGGGCGTGCCCCCCGCACTCACCCGCTTGAGCCGAACCCGCGATCGCCACGAACTGTACCCGGAAGGATCTCCACCGGGCTCCATGTCACCATTCGCACCGGCGCCACAACCAGCTGCGCAATCCGCATTCCGCGCTCGATGGTAAACGTCGCCTCGCCATGATTGATCAAAATGACTGCGATCTCGCCGCGATAATCGGCATCGATGGTTCCCGGGCTGTTGAGCACGGTGACGCCATAACGGACCGCCAGCCCGGAGCGCGGCCGCACCTGGGCCTCATGCCCCTCCGGCAGCGCCAGCGCAATCCCGCAGGGAATGAGCGCCCGTGCGCCCGGCGCCAGCATTGTCGCCTCCGCCACCGCCGCATGCAGATCGACACCGGCGCTGTGGGGACTCGCTTGTGCCGGCAGCGGCAGATCGCGTCCATGCGCAAGGCGCTTGACCGGGATGGCGAGGGAGTTCATGCCGGCCCCGCCAGCGCGTCGGCAATGCGCAAGGCAAGGCGGACCGCAACCGCCTCCTTGCTCATCGCCGGCCACGGCTCGGCGCCCTGCCCAGAGACGAGCTGGACGGTATTGGCATCCCCTCCGAAGGTTCCGCTGCCGGAGGACACGTCGTTGGCGATGATCCAGTCACAACCCTTTTTCTTGCGCTTGGCGCGCGCGTTGGCGACGAGATCGGAAGTCTCCGCCGCAAATCCCACCACCAGCCGCGGCCGCAAGTCCCCGGCGCCGCTGATGCTTGCCAGCGTATCCGGGTTCTCCATCAAAACGAGGGATGGTGGCGGCCCGCCCCGCTGCTTTTTCAGTTTGTCTGCCGCCGGCTCGGCCACCCGCCAATCACATACAGCAGCGGCACAAACGGCAACGTCCACCGGCAGAGCCCGTCGACAAGCATCCAGCATTTCCTCTGCTGTCTCAATCCGCACCACATCTACACCTGGGGGATCGGCCAGGTGGGTCGGCCCGCTCACCAGCGTGACCGCCGCGCCTAGCCGTGCCAAGGCACCGGCGATGGCATGGCCCTGCTTGCCCGAGGACCGGTTGGCGAGATACCGGACGGGATCGATCGGCTCATACGTCGGACCGCTGGTGACGAGCGCGCTGCGCCCGGCCAGCCGCCGGCGTTCTTCTTTATCGGCAAGGCCACCATCGTCCTCCTCCCAGCTTCCGGCGGGGACAAGCAGCGACTCGATCGCGGCCACAATCTGATCGGGTTCGGCCATCCGACCCGCTCCCCACTCGCCGCAGGCCATCTCGCCTTCCCCGGGGCCGATGCTACGCACACCCCGCGCGCTCAGAGTAGCGAGGTTCGCCTTCGTTGCCGGATGCTCCCACATCCGCACGTTCATTGCCGGCGCCACCAGGACCGGCTTGTCGGTGGCGAGCAGAGTTGTGGTGGCAAGATCGTCGGCCATGCCGGCAGCCATCCGGGCAAGAAGATCCGCCGTCGCCGGAGCAACCACCACCAGATCCGCCTCTCGCGAGAGCCGGATGTGTCCCATCTCGCTTTCGTCCTTCAGCGAGAACAGCTCGGTATAGACCGTGTCCTCACTGAGGGCCGCCAGCGAGAGCGGGGTCACAAACTCTGCGCCCGCGCGCGTTAGAATGCAGCGTACGGCAATTCCACGTTCCCGCACCCGGCGGATCACCTCCAGGCACTTGTAGGCGGCAATCCCACCCGCGACGATCAAAAGTATTCGTTTCCGTAGAGAATCGGTTTTCTTGTGCAATCTTTAGTATCTCTATCCGGGGATCTTGCGAACAATTCTCTTATTTCACGAAAATCATCTGTAGATGGATAGCGGGGATTGAGGCCGCGAGGCAAGTCAAATTTGCGGGCGAACCGCTGGTGGCGGAATAGATTCGGGTTGTCCCCTCGGCTCGCCCCTCGCTCTCGCCATATCCCCAGAAGCGCCATCCTTTTTGGAACTCGGAATGGCGTCGCGGGTTCCTACCGAACAAGCCGAAGATGCTGATAAAGAAACTCCGGCCCCGCACAAGATTTTCTGCACATTCCCTGTTTTTCGTAGGAGGACGCGGTCATGTATTTCCAGGCCCTGGCTACCGATTATGACGGCACGCTGGCCAAGGACGGAAAGGTCGCTCCGGCCACGCTCGAGGCATTGAAGCGCCTGAAGGAAAGCGGCCGGCGGTTGATCCTGGTTTCCGGCCGTGAGCACGACGATCTTCTTCGCGCCTTTGCGGAGGTCGATGTTTTCGATCGATTGGTTCTTGAGAATGGGGCGGTGCTCGTTCGTCCCGGCGAGATCAGCACCCCGCTGGCCGAGCCGCCGCCTCGGGAACTGGTGGAACGGTTGAACGAGCAGAAAGTCTCCCCGCTATCGTGCGGCGACGTCATCGTCTCCAGCTGGGAGCCCAATGAAACCGTGGTTCTGGAAACGATCCGCGAGCTGGGTCTTGAACATCAGGTCATCTTCAACAAGGGTGCCGTGATGGTGTTGCCGCCGGGCATCAACAAGGCGAGTGGATTGCAGGCGGCGCTGGAAGACCTGAAGCTCTCGCCGCACAACGTCGTCGGGATCGGTGACGCCGAGAACGACATGGCTTTTCTGAGTGCCTGTGGATGTTCCATCGCCGTCGCCAACGCGCTGGCCTCGATCAAGGAGCGTGCGGATATCGTCACCGCCGGCACTCGTGGCGAGGGCGTAATCGAGGTCATCGATCGGCTTCTCGACAATGACCTCACGGATGTGCCGACGCCGACGCGCCATCGCATCGTTATCGGTGGCGACGACGCGAAGGTGCAGTGGCCAGACTGCGACTCGACGGTGTTGATCGCCGGATCTTCGGGATCGGGCAAATCGACACTCGTTCAGGCGGTGGTCGAACGAATGGTGGAGCGCGACTACCAGTTCTGCATCATCGATCCGGAAGGCGATTACGATCAACTTGACCATGCCTTCACGGTCGGCTCGCAGAACCAGGAGCCGACGACCGCGCAGGTTATGGAAATTCTCGACGATCCCGCCGCCAACGTCGTCGTCAACCTGTTGGCGATCCCGCTGTGGAAACGACCGGAATATTTCTCGGAACTGCTGTCAAACCTGCTCCAGCTCCGCCTTAGGACCGGACGGCCGCATTGGATTATTGTCGATGAGGCGCATCACATGCTCTCCCCGGAGGCACCGGCGCACGGCGCCGAGCTTTCCAAGCAGTTTGGGGGGTTGGTGATGGTCACTGTGCACCCCGACCAGTTGTCCCCGGCAGCAGTGACAAAGGTGAAGCTCGTCGTTGCGGTCGGCGAGGCGCCGCAGGACCGGATTCAGATGTTCTCTCGGCAGGTCGGCCAAGCGACCCCCCGCCTGCCGGAGGAGACGGCGTCCGCGCAGAAGGTGTTGGTGTGGAACGTGGATTCCGCGGAGGCGGCATTCGTGCCGCGGCCCGAACCGCAAGGCGAGCGCCGCCGGCACATCCGCAAATATGCCGCGGGACAACTCGGCGAGGACAAAAGCTTCTATTTCCGGGGCGGGGAAAACCGGCTCAAGTTGCGCGCGCACAATCTTAGCATGTTCATCCAGATCGCCGAGGGGGTGGACGACGCGACTTGGCTGCACCACTTGCAGGCGGGCGACTATTCGCGCTGGTTCCGCGACGCGATCAAGGACAACGACTTGGCGCGCGAGGTGGCGGAGGCGGAAGCGGATGCGGCGTCCGACGCTGCACTCAGCCGCGAGCGCATCCGGAGCGCGGTCGAGCGGCGCTACACCGCACCGGCGTCCAACTCGTAAAAGAGCCACGTCACGCCCCGCCGCCGGTGACTGCGGCGGGAGCAGCGCGGGCCGGAGGCGCACTTGTGGCAAAGGTGCACACTTGGGGCAAATATGGGATGATGGGAATCAGGTCAGAAAAATCAGAACCAGGAGGAAAAGCACGGAAATATAGATGAGCGTTGTGGATACCTTTCGATCCTCCCCACGCAGTGCGCGAACGGTCTGGGGATGCAGCTTGATCGAGCCATCCGCCAGCGCCGCGACCGCACTTTCGATACTGCGCGCAAGTTCCGGCAGGCGGGCGAGGGTGGTGGTGAATTCCCGGGCGGCCTCGCGCACCCGCACGTCGGGAGAAAAGGCGCTTATCATCCACCGCTCGATCAGCGGCCGCGCCAGCAGCCACATGTTGGCCTCGGGGCACAGGGCCCGTCCGGTGCCCTCGGCCACCAGAATGGTGCGCTGAAGGAGAAGCAGGTCTGGCTGCACCTCCATCTCGAACGTTTTGGTGATCTGGAACAGCTGCCCGAGCAGATGACCGACCGAAATCTCGTTCTGCGGCTTATCCATGATGGGCTCGCCGATCGACCGGCACGCCTGGGTGAAGGCGGACACCGAGCGATGCATCGGCACCCACCCCGCCTCGAAATGCACCTCTGCCGCCCGTTCGTAATCACGAGTCAAGAACGCCAGCAAAAGCTCGGCGAGGGAATGCCGGGTACTGTGGTCGAGCCGTCCCATGATGCCGAAATCAACAGCGACGATGCTGCCGTCGGCCTGAACGAACAGATTTCCCGCATGCAGATCGGCATGAAAAAACCCGTCACGAAACACCTGCAAAAAGAACGCTTCCGCTGCCTTGGTGATCACCGCATGCGGATCGTGACCGGCCGCGCTCAAGCGATCGCGATCATCGATCGGGATGCCCGTTACCCATTCGAGGGTTAACACCCGTTGAGCAGTCCGGCCCCAATCCACGCGCGGAACGACGAAGCCGGAATCGTCCGCGAAATTCTCCGCAAGCTCGGTAGCGGCGGCCGCTTCGAAGCGCAAATCCATCTCGATCTCGACCGTCTCGGCGAGCGTGCGCATCGAGTCGACCGGGCGCAGCCGGCGCAGATCGGGACGCGCCAACTCGATCATCTCGGCAACCCAGAAGAACAACTCAAGGTCCCGCTGGAACGCGTCCTCGATGCCGGGTCGCAGGACCTTGACCGCAACCTCCCGACCTTCAGTATCGATGGCATGATGAACCTGGGCGATCGAGGCAGCCGCCACCGGTACATCGTCGAACTGCCGGAACAGACGGGCAATCGGCGCATCCAGTTCGCGCTCGATCGTCGCCCGCGCCTCATGGCCGGGGAACGGCTCGACCCGATCCTGCAGTGCCGAGAGATCCGCGGCGACCTCTTCACCAAGCAGATCCGGCCGCGTCGAAAGCGCCTGTCCCAACTTGATGAAGGACGGACCCGCCTCCTGCAGCGCCCGGGAGAGTCGTTGGCCGGGACGCCCCGGCTGACGGCGGCGGGAGACCAGTTTCGCGATCATCACCACTGGCTGCGCGACGCCGAGCTTCTCCAAAGGAAACAGGGCATCGTGGCGCGCCAGCGTGCGCGCGATCATCAGCAGCCGGACGATGTTACGGATATCGCGGATCATCGCCCGATGCCGCAGCCGTTCCCGCTCACGTCCGCCAAGCCGAATGCAATGCCGCGATGCCGCCAGACAGATTGCGGTAGCGGACAAGGTCGAGGCCGGCACCGGCGATCATCCGGGCAAAGTCATCCTGCGGCGGGAACCGGCGTATGCTTTCCGCAAGGTAGCGGTAGGCATCGGCATTGCCGGCGACAATCCGGCCCAGCAACGGCAGAACACGAAACGAATACTGATCATAAAGCCGGCCGAGGGTCGGGATGTCGACCCGGCTGAACTCCAGACAGAGAAACCGGCCGCCGGGTTTCAGCACCCGCCGCGCCTCGGCTAGGGCCTTGTCGATCCGCGTCACGTTGCGCAGGCAGAACGCGGTCGTGTAGGCATCGACGGAGGAGTCGGCGATCGGCAGTCTCTCGGCATCGCCGCACACCCAGGCAATCTTCTGACTGCGGCCCGCGTCGATCGCCCGATCACGCCCGACCGACAGCATTTCTCCGTTAATGTCGACCACCAGCACCGAACCGCCACCACGCTCGCAGAAACGCAAGGCGATGTCGCCGGTGCCGCCGCCCACATCCAGCAGCTGCATATCGGGTCGCGGCTGCAGCCAATCCAGCATCGCCGCCTTCCACAACCGGTGGATGCCGATGCTCATCAAATCGTTCATCAGATCGTAGCGGCCGGCAACGGTGGAGAAGATCTCCTTCACCAGGGGCGCCTTTTCTTCCTCGTCAACCGATCTGAAGCCGAAATGGGTGGTTCGCCGCGTTGCGGCGTCTGTCACGTCCTCTCTCGTCGCGAGTATGTGGCCCTTTTGGCCTGGATGCACGTTGGTCATGCGCGAGACCATAGCGCAAGCCCGCCCGGCGCGCTAGCTTGGCCGGCATGCCCGAGTTGCCGGAAGTCGAAACCGTTCGCCGCGGCCTTGCTCCCGTGCTCACCGGCCGCCGGATCGTCCGCGTCGAGCAGGCACGGACTGATCTGCGCTTTCCGCTGCCGCTCGATTTCGTGGTAGCGATCGAAGGTCGGGAGGTGGAGGCGGTCGAGCGGCGCGCCAAGCATCTGCTGGTGTCGTTGAATGGCGGGCTGGTGCTGATGGCCCACCTCGGCATGTCCGGCCGGTTCCGGATTTTCCGCGATGCACCGCCGCCGCGCGAGCCTCACGATCACGTCACCTTCATCACCGACGACGGGGTGACCATCCGCTTCCACGACCCGCGCCGTTTCGGGTTCATGGGTCTATGCCCGAAAGAGGAGTTGGTCCGCCACCCAATGCTGGCGCGGCTGGGCCCTGAGCCGCTCGGCGAGGACTTCACGGCCGCTTGGCTCAGCCAACGACTGGCGGGCCGCTCGACCTCGCTCAAGGAGGCGATCCTCGATCAAGCAAGCGTGGCCGGAATGGGTAATATTTATGCCTCTGAGAGCCTGTTCCGCGCCCGCTTGTCGCCCTGCCGGTCGGCAGGCAGCGTCGGCGGCCGCAGTGCTCTCCGCCTGAGGCTGGCGATACGCACCGTATTGAGCGAGGCGATCGAGGCCGGCGGTTCGTCCTTGCGCGATCACCGCCGGCCGTCGGGCGAGCTCGGCACTTTCCAGCATGACTTTGCCGTCTACGGCCGCACCGGCCAGGCCTGCCCCGGCTGCACCTGTCAGCTGGCGCGCACGGGTGGGATTCAGCGGATCGTTCAGGGCGGCCGCGCCTCGTTCTACTGCGCAACCCGCCAACGCTAGCGCAAGAGCGGTGGCCGGCCGGTTTTCCGTTGATGCGGCCGAGCGGGGGGGCTAACACAGTGCGGTCGGTATCGCTCCGCGCGGCGCGCCCGCATCCGGGCCTTGCAGCTTGCGGAAGGCGGTGGTCGATCCGGCAGCGCAGGACACACTTTCAAGGGGATCGGGAGGACGAGAGCCATGAGTTATGAATTCATCATCGCCGAGAAGCGGGGGGGCGTCGGCTTTATCAGGCTGAACCGTCCGAAGGCCTACAACGCGCTCAACTCCGGACTGATGACGGAAATGTCGGCGGCGCTCGACGAATTCGAGGCTGATGCGGAGATCGGCTGCATCCTGATCACTGGCAACGAGAAGGCATTCGCCGCCGGGGCGGACATCAAGGAGATGAAGGACAAGACCTTCGTCGACTGCTACAATGAGGACTTCATCACCAGCACTTGGGAGCGCATCCCGACCTGCCGCAAGCCGGTCATCGCCGCGGTAGCGGGGCTCGCGCTGGGCGGCGGCTGCGAGGTCGCGATGATGTGCGATTTCATTATCGCCGCCGACAACGCCAAGTTCGGCCAGCCGGAGATCAATCTCGCGACCATCCCTGGCGCCGGCGGAACCCAGCGGTTGACCCGCGCGGTCGGCAAGGCGAAGGCAATGGAGCTGTGCCTGACGGGGCGGATGATGGATGCCGCGGAGGCGGAGCGCGCCGGCCTCGTCAGCCGTGTGGTGCCGGCGGCAGAGCTCGAGGCGGAGGCATTGAAAGCCGCCGAAACGATCGCCAAGAAGTCGCTGCCGGTGGTGATGATGGCCAAGGAGGCGGTCAACCGCGCCTTCGAGTCGACGCTCGCGGAGGGCATCCGTTTCGAGCGGCGCCTGTTCCATGCCACCTTCGGCACGGCGGATCAGAAGGAAGGCATGGCTGCCTTCGCCGAGAAGCGCGAGGCCAAGTTCACCAACCGCTAGTGGCGAGCGGCGCGAGGCTGACGGATGGGCGCCATCCGTCAGCTGAACCGTTCTCCGACAGTGCGTTCCGGTCGATGCCATCCGGCATGCAACAGCGTTACCTAACGCACGCCTTTCCGCCCGCTTCGGATGTTTTCTGCCACTTCGGCACGCGGCGCTGGCTCGCTTGCGGACCCTACAGACTTTCCACGTAACGGACCATTTTGACGCGCATGGCCGGATCCGGAAGCCTTCCAAAGAGCGCGCCCATGTTCTCGCGCATGTGGTCGACGCGCGATGTGGCGGGAATGGCGCAAGTGACGGCCGGATGAGAAATGATGAACTTCAGGAAAAACTGCGCCCAGTTGGCGCAATCGATCTCGCCCGCCCAGCCGGGCAGCGGATGGTGGGCAAACATCTCGAACAACTGTTTGCGCCGGAAAGGCCGGTTGATCACGACGCCGAGGCCGCGTTCGCTTGCCAGCGGCAACAGGCGCGCCTCCGCCTCCCGGTCAACAATGTTATAGGTGAACTGGACGAAATCGATCGGCTGCTCCACCATTACTCTTGCCAACATCTCGTGCCTCCGACCATGTGAGGTGGTGATGCCGACGTAGCGAATTCGTCCCTCCGCCTTCTCCTCCAGCAGCCGTGGCAGGTGACCCTCCCAGTTCAGAAGGTTGTGAACCTGCATCAAGTCAAATCGCTCCACCCCCCACAGGCGGCGCGAGTGCGCCCGCTGGCCGTCGCCGAGTAGGGTGACCGGCGACCACACTTTGGTCGCCGCGAACAGGCCGCCGGTGTTGGCGATGCGCTTGAGTCCATAGCCGATGACCGCTTCAGACGATCCATACATCGGCGAGGAGTCGATCACGCCTCCTCTACTGTCGAAGAAAGCTTGAAGTACCTCCGTACGTCGGTCCCGCAATGTCATGTCGTTACCGACGTCGAACGTCATCCAGGTTCCCATGCCAACAGTCGGGATCTTCTCTCCGGTGCTGGGGATGGGCCGTGTCAGCACGGCGTCCGGCACAGCAATACTTGGGCAAAATCCGAGAACGGCACCGACGCCGGCGCCAGCGAGCGCGCTGAGAAACCCCCGGCGACTGAAAGAATTGCGATGGTCCTGTGTCACGACAAAGCCTCCGCTGCGTACCGCAACGAACGGGCCGATTCGACTGAATCCTTACGAATTTGTGGCAGCGTCATCCAAAGCCAGGGACAACAGGCCGTCGGCGAGCTTAGGCTCGAACCAGGTCGATTTCGGCGGCATCACCTCGCCGGCGTCGGCTACCGACATCAAATCCACGAGCGCAGTGGGATGAAGGCTGAAGCCGACGGCCCAGGCGTCGGTGGCGACCCGCCGCTCCAGTTCCTCAAGACCGCGACTGCCGCCGACAAAGTCGATGCGCGGGTCCGTGCGAGGATCGCGAATTCCCAAAACAGGATCCAGAACGAGACGGCTCAGCAAGCTGACATCCAAACGCTCGACCGGATTTGCCCCCGCGGGGGGGGCGTTGCGGAGGGCGAGCCGATACCAGCGCCCATCAACCACCATGCCGAAGGTGTGTTGCCGCCTTGGCCGGACCGGTTCGCCGGCCAACTCGACCGTAAACGCTCCCGCCAGATGTTCGAGCAACGTTGTGGGGGTGTGTCCATTCAGGTCACGCACAATGCGATTGTAGTCGAGGATCCTGACCTCGTCGCTGGGAAAGCTGACGACAAGAAACCGGTCTGCCGCCCCCGCCGAGGCGTTCGGCTGTTGGCCGGAGCGAGCCTCAGCGACTCGCACAGCCGCCGCTGCGCGATGATGACCATCGGCAACATAGAGGGCGCTCATCGCATCGAAGCTCGAAGATACACATGTTTGGGCATCGGCTTCCTCGATCCGCCAGATCTGATGCCGGACTCCCCTTGTGTCAGTGACATCGGCAAGGGCTTTCCCTTCCACAGCCGCGGCAACGATACCGGCCACGGTGGCGCTTGGCCGGTGCATCACGAACACCGGGCCGGTATGGGCGCCCACAGCCTCAATCTGCCGTGCCCGATCCTGCTCTTTTTCCGGCCGGGTCAGCTCATGCCGCCGGATGCGCCCTGACGTATAGGCGGCAACGTCAGCCGCCGCGGCGAGTCCTGTCTGCCGATGGTCTCCCGCAGTGATGCGATAGACGTAGTACGAGGGGCTATGGTCGCGAATCAAAATGCCCTCGGCACGCATCAGCCGCATCGCCTCGCGTGCCTTCCAATAGACCTCCGGTCCATAGGGATCAACTCCCGGCGGCAGATCAATCTCGGGGCGAGAGACGTGAAAGAAGCTCCATGGATGGCCGGATGCCTGTTCTCTCGCCTCATCGACACTGACAACATCGTAGGGCGGAGCCGCAACCTCGGCGGCGTAGCGCGAAGCGGGACGGATGGCCCGGAACGGCCGGATCAGCGGCGTCTTTCTCATTCGGCGGCAACCGACGGCAGCGCACCGAGGGAGCGTGCAAGTTCGTCGGGCCCGAACATCTGGTCGGTGAGCTTGCCGGCGAAGTAATCGGCGTAAGATTGCATGTCGAAGTGCCCATGGCCGCTCAGAGAAAACAAAATGGTACGCGCATCACCATCACGCTTGCACGCAAGGGCTTCGTCGATCACCGCCTGGACGGCGTGATTGGACTCCGGGGCCGGAATGATGCCTTCAGCCTTGGCGAACAGCACACCGGCGGCAAAGCACTGTGTTTGCGGGTAGGCACGGGGCTCGATCAGACCGAGTTCAAGGAGATGGCTCACTAGCGGCGACATGCCGTGGTAGCGCAAGCCTCCGGCGTGGATGCCGCCCGGCATGAACTGAGAGCCCAGCGTGCGCATTTTCATCAGCGGGGTCAAATGGGCGGTATCGCCGAAGTCGTAGGCGTACACGCCGCGCGTCAAGGTCGGACATGCAGCGGGCTCGGCAGCGATGATCCGCATCGCGCTGTTTCCGGCAAGCTTGCGACGGATCAGCGGAAACACCAGCCCGGCGAAATTGCTACCGCCACCGGTGCAGGCGACGACCACGTCCGGTTCGTCGCCCGCCATTTCCATTTGCTCAATGGCTTCAAGGCCGATCACGGTTTGATGCAGCATGACATGATTGAGAACGCTGCCGAGGGCGTACTTGGTGTCGTCGTGAGCCACGGCTATCTCCACCGCTTCGGAGATGGCGATGCCGAGGCTGCCGGTGGCGTCAGGATTATCGGCCAAGACTGCCCGGCCCGACGCCGTCTCGGCGCTGGGGCTCGCCACGCAGCGTGCACCATAGGCTTGCATGGCGGCGCGCCGGTAGGGCTTCTGGTCATAGCTGACCCGGACCATATAGATATCCAGATCAAGCCCGAACAGGCTGCACGCGAACGCGAGCGACGTACCCCATTGGCCCGCTCCGGTTTCTGTGGCCAAACGCCGCGTTCCGTCAATCTTGTTGAAGAAAGCCTGGGGAACCGCACTGTTGGGCTTATGACTGCCGGTGGGGCTGACCCCTTCATACTTGTAATAGATGCGCGCCGGCGTATCGAGGGCGCGCTCGAGGAACCGGGCACGGTAGAGCGGCGTCGGTCGCCACAACGCATAAACCTCGCGCACCGCCTCCGGAATCTCGATCTCCCGCTCGGTCGCGTTCTCCTGAGCAATCAGGCTCGGCGGAAAGATCGGTGCCATGTCGGTGGCCCCAACCGGCGCCCCAGTGCCCGGATGCAGCACTGGCGCCGGAGGCTCGGGCAGATCGGCAACGATGTTGTACCAGGACCGTGGGATGCGCTCGTCAGCTAGCAGGTATTTGATCGTTTCCATCATTCTTTTTCGTTCCTCTGCCCTACCCCTCACAGCGTTCCGCCGCGCTTACCTCTTGTCCGTTCGTTACCTCTGGTCACTCGATTCCTTGTTGATCGGCAGGGCCACGAACTGCAGACCGCCTTGCCCCTGCACCAGCAGCAGAACTGTCTTGCGACCCCTCTTGCGCGCCTCGTCAACCTTTGCCGCAACATCGGCCGGAGTCGTCACCTCCCCCTGTTCGACTTCGACGATGAGGTCTCCCGCGCGCAGGCCTTTTTCTGCGGAGATACCGTCCGCCTGCACCTCTGTGACAACGACGCCCTCGTCCTCAGCGGCAAGATCGAACCGTTCGCGCAGCTTTTCGTCGAGTTCCGAGAGCGTTATTCCGAGAGGCTCGATGTTCAGCGTTCCCGGGGTTTTCGAGCGGCCCGACGAGCGGCTGGCAACCTTTTCACCCTCCTCATCAAGAGCGGCAATCGTCACATTGAGGACGACTTCACCGCGTTCGCGCCACACCGTCATCGCCACGGTACGGCCTACCTCGGTGTCGGCGACAAGCCGTGGAAGTTGCCGCATGTCCTCGATTTTTCGATCGTCGAACGCAATGATCACATCGCCTTTGTTCACGCCCGCCGCCGCAGCCGGACCGTCCGGCATCACCTCCGCCACCAGTGCGCCCGCAGGTTCGCTGAGCCCGAAGCTGTCGGCAAGTTCCTCCGTCACCGTCTGGATCCGGACGCCAAGCCAGCCGCGCCGCACCTCGCCATGCTCAATCAGTTGCCGGACTACCGGAGCCGCGACGTTGCTAGGGATGGCGAATCCGATCCCCACGCTGCCGCCTGAGGGAGAAAAAATGGCCGTGTTGATGCCAATAACTTCGCCCTGCAGGTTGAACATGGGACCGCCTGAGTTACCCCGGTTGATCGAGGCATCGGTCTGAAAGAAGTCGTCGTAGGGGCCCACCTGGATGTCCCGGCTCCGGGCGGAGATGATTCCGGCGGTGACAGAACCACCGAAACCGTATGGGTTGCCGATGGCCACAACCCAATCGCCGACCCGCGTCTTATCCGAATCGCCAAGAGTGACAGACAGCAACGTGCGGGACGGATCGATCTTCAAGACGGCCAAGTCGGTTTTCGGATCGCGGCCGATCACCTGCGCTTCCAGCCGGGTTTCGTCGTGCAGGATCACAGAGATTTCATCGGCATCCTGAATCACATGGTTGTTGGTCACGATGAAGCCGTCGGGGCTGATAATGAAACCGGAGCCCAGCGAAGTCGCACGCCTGGGGCGTTGCTGCTGGTTCTCGTCGAAGAACTCCCGGAAGAAGTCCTCGAACGGAGATCCGGGGGGCACTTCCGGCACTTCAATTCCTGCTTGGCTATCCACCGTCTGCGAGCTTGAGATGTTGACGACGGCCGGCAGTAACTGGTCAGCAAGATCAGCGAACGAGTCCGGTGGAAAACCGGCGGGAATCGCCGCGCCTGGAATCAGCCAGAAAACGCCTGTGACGACGGCTGCCAGGGCCAAAGGGGTACGCCCAGCCAGTGGCTTGCTCTTTGCGACCGATGCTGCCCCCGCATCGGACGTCGCCCGCTCGTGATTCCCCAAGCCGAAATGTGCGAGAGCGATGCAGATCCTGGACGCGATCACGGTCACTTGTCTCCCAAACATTGGTCCTAACTTTCGGCCTCAAAACAGAACAAAGAGGGCTGTCGATCCAAAACAGCCCCAAGCTGGACCGGAATTGCGCCCGAATGCGTTGGTGCTCAACAGAGAACCACCTGATGGATCAACCGCGGATCAGCCACACCAACCCGACGCCGATCAAAACCGCGAGCAAGCCAGCCCACCGCACGTTATTAAGCGGCTGTGCTAGGACGTGCACCATCATTTTCTTCATTGCCCCAGGAAACAGAGCATACGCAATTCCCTCGATAGCGATGGCGAGCCCGAGCGCCGTGATCAGGTCCGCCATCCCCATCTCCCTTACGATTGATACGCCCGCTTGGCGCCCTCAGCGGGCGCGCTTGTGTTCCCTCTTGCCAGCCTCCTTGCTACCGCTGCGAGGTGGCTGTCGCCGCAGGCAGCTCCGCGGTGGCGTCCTTGGAGGCGAGGCCCTGCTGCTCTGCCTGCACCCGCTGCTGAAGCCCTTCCCGTCCGCCCGCTGTCTCGCCATAGAAATAGCGGAAGAACTCCGAGTCCGGGCTGAGAACCATCGTGGTCGCCTGCCCTTCCAGAGCAGAGTACGCCTCAAGGGACCGGTAGAAGTCGAAAAACTCGGGATCCTGGCCGAATGCTTCGATCAAGATCCGCGAGCGGGCACCATCTCCCTGCCCCCGCAGAATCTGCGCCTGCCGGGTTGCCTCTGCCAGAATGATTGTCCTCTCGCGATCGGCCTCGGCCTGAATTTTCGCCTTGAGCTCCTCGCCCTCGGCTCGAAGTTGGGCCGCTTCGGCAATCCGCTGCGAGCGCATCCGGTTGTATACCGACTGACTGGTTGATTCCGGCAGATCGGTGCGTCCGATGCGTACGTCGATGACCTCGACCCCGAACTCCGGGGCCTCTTCTCTCAAGCCGGCCGCAATCCGATTCATCACGTCGGCACGCTCCTCCGAAAGAATGCCAACCAACGAAGTTCTGGCAATTTCCGAGCGCACTTCCGAGCTCAGCCGTGCGCCGAAAATCTGCAGGAAGTTGTTGACCGTCACGGCCCGCTTCTTGAACTCGAGCGGATCGACAATACGGTATCGCGCAAAGGCATCCACATTGATCCGCTTCTGGTCCGCCAGGATCACTTCCTGCACCGGAGGATCCAGAGCCATGATGCGTCTTTCGTAGAACTCGACGTTCTGAATAATGGGCAGTTTGAAATGAAGACCCGGTTCACGTTCGACATGAATCGGGTTTCCGAACTGCAGGACAAGTGCCTGCTCTGTCTGCCGAACCGTGTAGATGGAGCTGAAGAGCAGGATGCCGGCAAGAACAACAACTACTCCGGCGACTCCCAAACCTACCTTATTCACCTCTGCGCCTCCTCAGTGCCTTGCGTTCCGGCATCGCTCTGATTCCTGCGAAGCTCGGTCAGCGGAAGATACGGGACCACCCCTTGCCCCTGAGCTTGGCCATTGATGCCGCTGTCGATCAGAACCTTGTCGGTTCCAGCCAACACGTCCTGCATTTTCTCCAGGTAAAGACGCCGCCTGGTGATGTCCTGGCCGGCCAAGTAGGCTTGATACACTTCGTTGAAGCGCTCGCCTTCACCTTCGGCATCGCGCACCACCTTGTCCTTGTAGGCTGTCGCCGCCTGAATAATGGCCTCTCCCTCACCTTTGGCGCGGGGAACGAGATTGTTGCGGTAGGCCAAGGCTTCGTTGACGGACCGTTCCTTGTCCTGCCGTGCCCGCTGCACGTCCTGGAACGCGTCGATCACCTCGGTCGGAGGATCAACCTTCAACTGCCGGACATCGACAACGGAGACACCGGCATCGTAACTGTCCAGGATTCGCTGCAACAGCTCCCGGGTCTGCATGTCAACCTCTTGCCGTTTAACGGTCAGAGCGTCTTCGAGCAGCGTCTGGCCCATGACCTCACGAATTGCGCTTTCGGCCGCGAGCTTGATCGTCGTTTCCGGATCAAGGATGTTGAACAGATATTGAGCCGCATCTTTGATCCGCCACTGAACGACGAGATCGCTGTCGAGAATGTTCTGATCCCCGGTCAGCATCAGGCTTTCCTGCGGAACGTCGCGCGAAACGTCGGCGGCACCGCGGAACCCAATCTGGATGGTGTTGGTCTGTTCAACGTTTGGCGTCAGCACTTCGCCAATCGGGGCGGGAAACCAATAGTTCAGTCCCGGCGTCGTGATTGCGTGGAAGCGGCCGAAGAGAAGTTCAACCCCTTGTTCACCCGGCTGCACGCGATAGAATCCCGTCGCCAACCAAATTCCGAGAATGGCGACAGCGACGAGAGCCAAGCCGCGCCCGCCTCCGATGCCGCCCGGCATGACGCGCTTGAAGCGCTCTTGCGTGCGGCGTAGCATCTCCTCCACGTCGGGAGGAGGCGATGATGACGGACCGCTACCCCACGGACCGCCGCCACCGCCGCCGCCCCATGGTCCGCCTTTCTGATTCCAGGCCATTAATGTGAGTACTCCCTCTTTACGTTGCCTTTACGCTACCCAACGTTGGTGGTGATCCATCTCTCCGCCAGAGATCGATTGGAAGCGGAGGTGCTTGCACGGCAACTATGATCGTTGACGAGCGGACGATGCGATAAAAGGCCCACGGCAGGCTATATATAAGCATGAAGTCCACTCGCCGCGATATAAGGCGGGTTGATCAGGGGCGCAACGTTTGCACTCGCGAGTGAGCAGACAGCTGCACTGGCGGGGCCGACGCGACACGAGAGAACCAGAACCAGCAGGGAGCAGGGACCGATGCCGCAGGTGACCGATCAGCAAGTACTCGAGGCCCTCGCCCAGGTCCGCGACCCCGACCGCGGTGCGGACGTCGTCAGCCTCGGCATGGTGAACGGGCTGCGCATACAGGACGGGCACGTGATGTTCGCGCTTGAAGTCGCGCCGGAACGCGGACCCCAGTTGGAGCCGCTGCGGCGTGAGGCGGAAGCGGCCGTGCACAAGCTTCCGGGCGTGCTGACGGCGCGCGCGGTTCTGACCGCCGAGCGCA
>CAZFBS010000013.1:23885-28389 GCA_964517265.1 uncultured Rhodospirillaceae bacterium
CGGCGGGCGCAGGACAGCGAGCGGGAGCGGCCGCACCTGTCGGGCCGGATCTGCTTCCTGGCGTAAAAGCCATCGTCGCCGTCGCGTCCGGTAAAGGGGGTGTCGGCAAATCGACGACGGCGGTCAATCTCGCCCTCGCCCTTGCCCGCCTCGGCCGCAGGACTGGCCTGCTCGACGCCGATGTCTATGGCCCGTCGATCCGGCGGATGCTCGGAATCGTCGGCAATCCGGCTTCCAGCGACGGGGTCAAGCTGGATCCGATGCAAAAGTATGGAATCCAGGCGATGTCGATGGCGTTTCTCGTCGAGGAGGAAACGCCGATTGTTTGGCGTGGGCCGATGGTGCAATCGGCGCTGGAACAGATGATGCGGGATGTAAACTGGGGCACGCTCGACGTTTTGATCGTCGACATGCCGCCCGGGACCGGCGACACCCAGCTGACGATGGCCCAGCGTGTTCCGCTCGCGGGCGCGGTCATCGTCTCGACGCCGCAGGACATCGCACTGATCGACGCACGCAAGGGCCTCAACATGTTCCGCAAGGTTGATGTGCCCGTGCTCGGGATCATTGAGAACATGAGCTATTTCACCTGCCCGAAATGCGGCCATCGGACCGACATTTTTGGCCACGGCGGTGCGAAGACTGAGGCAGAACGGCTCGGGCTGGACTTCCTCGGCGCGATCCCGCTCGACATTGCCATCCGCGAGACGTCGGACGGGGGCACACCGATCGTCGCCGCGGACCCCGATGGGGTTCATGCGCAGGCCTATCTGAAGATCGCCACGAGGGTATGGGAGCAGGTCGAGGCGGTCCTGGATCAGCGCGCCGCGACCGCGCCTAGAATCGTCCTGCAGTAGAGTGGCCGGCATGAGCAGGCGGGAAGGGTCAGGAAAAAGATGACCCGTTCGAGGTCAGGTCGGTGAGGAAGGGGGTTCCGCTGCGCGCTTCTTCATCATCATTCGGATGATCAGATCGGCAGTCTGCTCGATCGAGCGTTGACTGACGTCGATCACCGGCCAGCCTCGACGCACGAACAGCCGCTTGGCATCCAGCACTTCCTGTTGCAGGGTCTCCGGATTGACATAGTCGGTCTTCTCGGGCTGATTCAGCCCGGCGAGTCGCGCGGCGCGGATCCGGGCGAGCCGAACCGGGTCAACGGTCAGGCCGACAATGAATGGTCGTTTTGCTTTCAGCAGGTTCTCCGGCAAGGGCACGCCAGGCACCAGGGGGACGTTGGCGGCCTTGACCCCGCGGGAAGCCAGGTACATGCAGGTCGGTGTTTTCGTTGCCCGAGAGACGCCCACTAATACGACATCGGCCTCATCGAGATCCTGAACCGCCACCCCGTCGTCGTGGTTCAGTGTATATTTCATCGCCTCGACACGCTGGTAGTAGTCGTCATCGATGATCTCCCGTGCGCTCATCTGGCACTGGACCGGCACCTCAAAATGCTCGGAGAGGCGCGTGACCGTCGGCTCCAAAGCGAACTGGTAGGGCACCTTGAGATGGCGGCAGCCTTCTTCGAGAGCCTCGCGAATGTCGGCGTGGGCCACGCTGTGTACAACAAAGCCGGGAGCCGTGGAGATTTCCGCAAGGATCTCCGGGAGCTGGCTCATGTGACGCACCATTTTCCAGAGCCGGCGCTTGACCTCAACCTGTTCGAGCTGGGCCACGGCGTTGCGGGCCAGCATTTCGACAAGCTCTCCAGAGGCATGGGAGACCAAGTAGAGTTGAACGAGCTTGCTCATCAGACGGATCCCATCCGCGCATTCATCGGTGGTAGCCGCCGTCAAGCCGCAGCACCGATCCATTGATCATCTGATTCTTGATTACATGCAGCACGAGCATGGCGAACTCGGCAGGATCGCCAAATCGATGCGGAAACGGGATCGATCGCGCCAGCCGTGAGTCGAGGTTCTTTTCCATCGTGAAAAGTGTCGGGGTGCCGAACAGCCCCGGGGCGATCCCGACGACGCGAATGCCGAACGGGCCGAGCTCGCGGGCGGCAGGAAGGATCATGCTGACCACCCCACCTTTCGAGGCAGCATAGGCCGCTTCGCCACTTTGCCCTTCGTAGGCAGACGCCGATGCGGTCGTAATGATGATCCCCCGCTCGCCGTCCGCCATCGGCTTCAGCGTCGCCATGCTCGCCGCGACGAGGCGCAACATGTTGAACGTCGAAATCAGATTGACCTCGACCAGCTGCCGGAAATCATCGAGCGCCATCGGCCCCTCGTCGCTCACCAGTTGCTGCGAATGGCCGCGCCCGACGCAATGGATCAGGATTCGCGGCGCGCCGTGAGCGGCGCGGGCTTCGGCCAATGCCCTCTCGGCGGCACCCGCATCGGCAACGTCACAAGGTATCGCGAGGCCATTGATGTTTTCGGCCACGGCGCGCACGCCTGCCTCGTGAATGTCGATGACGCTGACTCTCGCACCCGCCTCGGCAAGGTAGCGCGCGGTCTCCGCGCCAAGTCCGGACGCTCCCCCCGTCACCACTGCTGGGCATTGCCATAAATCCATAACGTTCCCCGCTCCGTCCGACGCTATTGTACGTGAGATGTCTTGGGTGCGATCGCTTCAAGATGCGATCCCCATGAAAGGCACTCCGCGTCGGTGTACGTTACACCCTTGCCCCACGCGAGGACCAATCAGCTTTCACACCCGTTCAATTTTCCACCGGCAGACCGAGGACGGACATCAGTTCCCGCCATTCCCGCTTGCTGAGACCGCTTGCCTCGCAACTGACGCGGTTTCCGGCGACAAGGCGTTTTACCACGTCCAGCGACCGCGACGACAGATGGACCCCGCCGACGCGATAGTTCCGATAAGCGTCGTAGGTCATCGGAACCCAACGGGCGACCGTCTCCAGCATCGCCTCGGCATACACCCGAATTTCGTATTGCGCATGGGGATCGGCGCGCAGGCTCAAAAAATGCAACAGGTTATGGAGATCGATTTTCCAGTACCACTGGGTGTAGGTGCTGAGCGTCAGATTCATGCGGGCAAGTTCCCGGGCAAGGCCCTGGCGCTGCGGATCGCGCGGATTGCCGTCGGAATCCTCGTTCAGCATGTCTTCGTAGTGATGATAACAGCGCTCCGCATCCTCACGCAGCAGGGCGAGGACGTGGAGCGCCTCACTGCCGGAAAGGAGCACGCCACGGCCTTGCCGGTTGACGGAAGCCTGAGCCGCGAGATGCTCCGGGGCGGGAACGTAGAACTCCCGGTCCATCACCGAGTAGCGCGCTGAATATTCATTGACGCTCGCGGTGCGATGACGGATCCACTGGCGGGCGACAAAGATCGGCAGCTTCACGTGGTATTTGATCTCGCACATTTCGAACGGCGTTGTGTGCCGGTGGCGCATCAGATAGTTGATCAGGCCGGCATCATTTTGCACCTTGCGCGTCCCCCGGCCGTAGGAGACACGCGCCGCCTGCACCACGGCCTCGTCGCTGCCCATATAGTCGACGACACGGATGAACCCGTGGTCGAGCACCGGGATTGGCTCATAAAGAATTTCTTCCACCGCCGGCACCGTTGCACGGCGGGTTTGCGTGCTCTGCCCACGCTGCGTATCGATCGCCTCGCGCTGTTCGGTCGTCAAAGCCATGCATTCATCCTTCAGAGCAATGTCTTCAGCATCTCTCGGGAACCGGTCCTGCCTCGGGGCAGACGTCGGATGGAGATGCATCCTTTCATCATCCTCAAAAAGCCCCTGATAGAACAAACCTTGCCTTGGCGCCACCCTGGGCGGCGACTTCGTCTGCCTCACGCTCCGCGGCAACCACAGGCGTATGCCCGCCCGCACGCCCGATCAAACGGACAGGTAAAGGAACTCTATCAACGAAAAAGGGGCGACGCTTTCGGCCGCCCCGAGGTCAGGAAGAAGGAAGACAACACTTAAAGAATGAAGTCAATGGCGCTCCACAAGGAAGCCGTGTGTACGCCGTCATTGACCTGGATCTGGGACTCGGCGAACAAGTCGAAGTCCGTGTTAAGCTGGATGATGGTGTTCCCCGCCTGGTTAAAGACGCCGACTTGGCCGGGGGCGGTGAACGGATTGGTGCCGATGAATTGGAACGGCTGGTTTCCGAAAACTGCCCAATTCGCGTCAATTGCCGAGAGATCGATTTTATCGCCCGTCGTCGCGGTTCCAAAGTCGAATCCTTGGATGATGTCGCGATTGCCGACCCCTACGCCGCTCTCAAACACCGAATTGTAGACGAAGCGGTCGTTTCCGGCACCGCCCGTCAACGTGTCGTTTCCGAGACCGCCTACAAGGGTATCGTTGCCCCAGTTGCCATCCAGCCGGTCGTTGCCGGCTTCGCCATAAAGCCTGTCGTTGCCGAAGCCGCCAACGAGGGTGTCGTTGCCGACCCCGCCATAGAGCCAGTCGTGATCAAGGCCACCATCAAGCCAGTCGTTGCCGGCCTGTCCATAAAGCCAGTCGTTGCCGGCTTCGCCATAAAGCCTGTCGTTGCCGAAGCCGCCAACGAGGGTG
>CAZFBS010000013.1:28489-64661 GCA_964517265.1 uncultured Rhodospirillaceae bacterium
GCCAGTCGTTGCCGGCTTCGCCATAAAGCCTGTCGTTGCCGAAGCCGCCAACGAGCGTGTCGTTGCCGAAGCCGCCGAAGATTGTATCGTTGCCGGCACCGCCATTGGCAAAGTCGTTACCTCCAAACATACGAACCGTATCCGGCCCAGCCGTGGTCGTCGTATTGACAAAGAACGACTTGGAAGTCGGGGTTGCTGTGTCATTGAAAATTGAACCCAGTACTATTGCCATGATTGATTCCTCCTCGACTCCGCCATCCAACTTGATTGGCGGAAATCAATGTTTATTTTTTCTGAGTAACTGCTCATCCCCGGCGCAGAGGACTGGGGATGTAGTGTGGGTCGATGAGATCTAACACAGAGGCTTGGCAAGTCCTTTGGGCTGCGATTCAACCAGTCCGATCTCGCACCGGGTTGAGCAGATACCTCTCTGATTTGGTATTACGAACTGTCCCGGTACGCCGTTATCGGCTGCAAGCCCCGTCCGGCGGGGAAGCCACACCAGCATTTCTTCCTCCTTCACGACGAAGAGCAGCGCAGCTAACACTTCTTATAATTTTTCTCTCTTTAGTTTATATACCTTCCCTAATAGGGTAGATATGTTCATTCAAATGGGGGGTATGTCAGGAGTGCATAGCCTTTGCTAAAGATGAAGCATCCGTGAGCCGTGGCCGTCGACGTCATGGCTTGATCCTGCACCTGTAATCCTTCAGCATTTCCGGCTGCCGGACCTGCCGGCGGCCATTTTTCTGGAGGAGATCCACCTCACATGCCCCTTTGCAAGCTTGCTCGCGGTTTTCAGCGGTTCCGTTCGGAGGTTTACGAATCTTCGCCGCGCATGTTCGAGCGGCTCGCCGAGAAGCAGGAACCGAAGGTGATGATGGTATCCTGTTCGGACTCCCGGGTCGATCCGGCCATACTGTGCAATGCGGATCCGGGCGATCTGTTCATGGTGCGCAACGTTGCCAACCTGGTCCCGCCGTGCGCGATGGACAAGTCCTACCACGGCACCAGTGCCGCTCTTGAGTTCGCCGTGAACGCGCTCAAAGTTGAACATATCATCATCCTCGGCCACGAGCAGTGCGGCGGGATCAAGGCGCTCTACACCTCTCCACCGGAAATCGGCAGACCGGAATCGTTCATTGCGAACTGGATGCATATCGCCGACGAAGCGCGACGACGCACCTTGATCTCCGCCCGCGATCTTGATCTGGAGGAACAACTGCGGATCTGCAGTGAAGAGTCGATCAAAACGTCGCTTGCCAACCTTCTCAGTTTCCCCTGGATCGAGAGCCGGGTGAACGAGGGAAAGCTGCGCATCCACGGTTGGCGCTTTGCCATCCGCGACGCCATGATGCATGCTTTTGTTCCTCGCCTGGGCCGGTTCGAGCCCCTGACGGTAGAACTGGCGAGCGAAATGCAGAGGGACTGACCCCCGTTGATCGTCCTGGACCCCGACCGCCCCCTTGTCGGCCGTTGGCGTTTGACGTATATTAGCGCTGTCGGGTAACCGACTATGGCGATAAACGCTGCACGGAATAGGCGTAACGGACCCGGGGGCAGTACCCGGCGCCTCCACCAATCCAAACGGCGGAGGAGACACAGTCTCCCGTTCATGCGGGGGCGAAACAGGATCGACGTGCGTAGTAAAGGTGGAGTTTTCGCCCGGCATGGTACCGCCGTTATCGGACCGAAAACATACATGCCAACGATAATGAGGCATATGCTCTCGCCGCTTAAGGCTTGAGCGGGGTTCGGGAGGCACCTGGCACCAGAAGCCTCCCACCCGACCCGAGACACACTCCCCCGGGGACATCAACAAGGTCAGGTGGAGATGAGCACGAGCGCACTGCCCTACCAACAGTGGATCGATCAGGCCCTGCGCGAGGTGATCCGGCAGGCACTCCGCCATGCCGAGCATTTTGGTCTTCCGGGCCAGCACCACTACTATATCACGTTCCGGACCGGCGCCGAGGGCGTGCAGATGTCACCGCGCCTGCGCGCGCAGCACTCCGACGAGATGACCATCGTATTACAGCATCAGTTCTGGGATCTGGCCATCGACGATGAGGCGTTCTCCGTCACTCTGAAGTTCGGTGGCAAGCGTGACCACTTGCGGGTACCGTTTCAGACGATTACGGGGTTTGCCGATCCTGCCGTCAACTTCGCTCTTCAATTCAAGCCGGCAGCGAGTCCTGGTGACCAAGCCGAACCGGATGATGAAGTGCGTGACACGAGCGCGCCGGAACCGACACAGGATCGTCAGGAGAGCGGCTCAGTCATCCCTCTCGACACCTTCCGCAAAAAGTAAAGGCGCATATTCCTTTTTTGCCGTTGCTCCCCAGGCGGCGCTTGGCTAGCGCAACCCAATCCAAGCGCAGCCGAGCCATGTGCTATGGACTTTGCCGGGCCGGGGAATTGCGCTATGTCAACGGTCGGAACCATCAACAATCGTCAGGAGAGAACGACATGAAACCGCATCGGATGATCACGGCCGCGATCGTGCTTGGGTTGTGCGGTTTTCTCGATCTCGGCGGCGCGTCAGCGGCGGAGCAGGATATCGGGACCGTCGATGAGGGGGTGTTCAAGTCGGCGGACCTCAACGCGGACGGAAAGATCTCTCGGCGGGAATTACTTCATTTCACCGATCTCGTCTTTCTTTCTGCGGATACGGACGGCGACGACGTTTTGACCATCGAGGAATTTCTGAAATGGGATCCGGGCTATCTTTTTATCGCCGAGCAAAGGGACAAGACTGTCCAGCTGAACACCGCAAAGCGAGAGATTTATGAGGCGATGGATATCAACAGTGACGGAAGCCTGGAGCACGATGAATTTTCCGCCGCCTCGCTCTATGATTTCTATGGCGCCGACAAGAATTCGGACCGCGCTCTCGACCAAGATGAGTTTATCGGCGAATACCGTTTGGTAAAGACGGTGCGCTCGGCGATCGAGTGACGCTCGCCAATTGGCCACGGTGTTTACCGAGATATACAAGACGCTTGCGAGGGACGAGCCATGAACGAATACATGCACCATGAGATGTTCCCGCTGGGTGAGGACAAGACACCCTACCGGCGGCTGACCTCTGACTTCGTCGATCTCAGGCAAGTCGACGGCCGGGACATTCTGGCGATTGACCGGCAGGCATTGGTGATGCTCGCCGACCAAGCGATGCGCGACTGCCAGCACCTTCTGCGCCCTGGCCACCTCGCCCAGTTGCGCCGGATCATCGACGATCCGGAATCGTCCGGCAACGACCGCTTCGTTGCGATGGAACTGCTGAAGAACGCCAATATCGCGGCGGCAGGAGTGCTGCCGATGTGCCAGGATACCGGCACCGCCATCGTCATGGGCAAGAAGGGACAGGCGGTGTGGACGGACGGCGAGGACGAGGCGGCGCTTTCCGAAGGGATCATGAAGGCGTTTACCGAGACCAACCTGCGCTACAGCCAAGTCTCTCCCGTCGATATGTACAACGAGGTCAACACCAAGACCAATCTTCCGGCGCAAATCGACATCTATGCCGACAAGGGCAGCGCCTACAAGTTCATGTTCATGGCCAAGGGCGGCGGTTCCGCGAACAAGACGTTCCTCTATCAGGAGACCAAGGCGCTGCTGAACCCTGAGCGGTTGCGCGCCTTCCTCGACGAGAAGATCCGCACCCTCGGCACCGCCGCCTGCCCGCCCTATCACCTCGCCATCGTCATCGGCGGTACCTCCGCGGAGCTGACTTTGAAGACGGTGAAGCTCGCGTCTGCGCGCTATCTTGATGCGCTGCCGACGTTGGGCGGCCCCTATGGCCAAGCCTTCCGAGATATCGCGATGGAAGAGGAAGTGCACCGGATGACGCAGGCGATGGGCATCGGCGCCCAGTTCGGTGGCAAGTATTTCTGCCACGACGTGCGCGTCATCCGGTTGCCCCGGCATGGTGCCTCCTGCCCTGTCGGCATTGGAGTTTCGTGCTCCGCCGACCGGCAAATCCTCGCCAAGATCACCCGCGACGGCGTCTTCCTCGAACAGCTCGAGGCCAACCCGGCGCAGTACCTGCCGGAGGTCGGCACCGCCGAGTTGAAAGGGGATGTGGTTGCCCTCGACCTCACCCGGCCGATGGCGGAGATCCGCGCCACCCTCTCGCAGTATCCGATCCGCACCCGCCTTTCGTTGTCGGGGCCGATGATCGTTGCCCGCGACATCGCCCACGCCAAGCTGAAGGAACGGCTCGATCGCGGCGAAGGGTTGCCCCAATACTTCAAGGACATGTGCGTTTACTATGCCGGCCCGGCAAAGACGCCCGAGGGCTTTGCGTCCGGCTCGTTCGGCCCGACCACCGCCGGCCGCATGGACGCCTATGTCGATCAGTTCCAGGCCGCCGGCGGCAGCATGGTGATGCTCGCCAAAGGCAACCGCTCGGCGCAGGTCACCAAGGCTTGCCAAAAGTACGGCGGGTTCTATCTCGGCTCGATCGGCGGCCCCGCCGCCCGCCTCGCCCAGGATTGCATCACCAAGGTGGAATGCATCGAGTATCCCGAGCTCGGCATGGAGGCAATCTGGCGGATCGAAGTGAAGGACTTCCCGGCATTCATCGTTGTCGACGACAAGGGCAACGACTTCTTCGCCGAGTTCCTCAAGCCGAAGGCAGCCTGACGCCGACTCAACACCGGGCATGGACGGGGGCGGGTTGCAGATCCTGTTCGACGGACCCGTCGACGCGCCGCTGACCATCGCCGTCGCCCATGGGGCGGGTGCGCCTATGGACAGCCCGTTCATGGCCTTCTTCGCCGAGGGTTTGGCAAGTCACGGCTATCGCGTGGCGCGCTTCGAATTCCCGTACATGGCGGAGCGCCGTGCCGGAGGGAACAGACGGCCGCCCGATCGGCTCCCGGTGCTGATCGAGACGTGGCGCGCGGCGATCGCGGAGCTTTGCGCTGACCATGCCGCGCGCCTCGTCATCGGCGGTAAGTCCCTCGGCGGGCGTATTGCCAGCATGCTGGCCGACGACGCCGGCGTCTGCGGCCTCGTCTGCCTTGGCTATCCCTTTCATCCGCCGGGAAAACCGGTGCACGAGCCTCACGAAGACGGCAGGATTGCGCATCTGAAGACGCTCCGCACGCCGACGCTGATCGTCCAGGGCACGCGCGATCCGTTCGGTGCGCCCGCCGAGGTCGCCGCTTACGGCCTCTCCCCAACGATACAGATCCACTGGCTTGAGGACGGGGATCACGGTTTTGCCCCGCGCAGGGTTTCGGGCCGGACGCTGCAGCAAAATCTTGATGAGGGGCTCAAGGCGACGGTCGCCTTTCTTCCGGCCCAAAGCCATGCCGGTTGATCATGAATCATTCAGCCATTTAATCGGTCAGGTGTTTTTGTCATGCTGAAGACGGGAGGGGTCGGGGGAGGAGGTGCCTTTCCGAGTCGGGAGTCCAATCCATGAACACCAGCACAGCCACCCGCATCGAAACCGACACCATGGGGCAGATCGAGGTTCCCGCCGACCGCTACTGGGGTGCCCAGACCCAGCGTTCCCTCGAAAATTTCCGGATCGGCAACGAGCGGATGCCCGAGCCGCTGATCCGGGCGCTGGGATTGCAGAAGAAAGCGGCGGCGCAGGCCAACATGGCACTCGGCGCGATCGACAGCACTATCGGCGAGGCCATTGTCAAGGCCGCCGACGAGGTCATTGACGGCGTTCTGCTCGATCATTTTCCCCTGGTGGTCTGGCAGACAGGCTCAGGCACCCAGACCAACATGAACGCCAACGAGGTGATCGCCAATCGCGCCATCGAAATCCTCGGCGGCACGATGGGTTCGAAAAATCCTGTTCACCCCAACGATCACGTCAATTGCGGCCAGTCCTCCAACGATACGTTTCCCACCGCCATGCATATCGCCGCCGCCATCGAGCTCAACAACCGGCTGCTGCCGGCGCTGCGCGGCCTTCATGTTGCGCTTGAGAGCAAGGTGGACGAGTTCAAGGACATCATCAAGATCGGGCGTACCCACACCCAGGACGCAACGCCGCTCACGCTTGGTCAGGAGTTTTCCGGCTACGCCCAGCAGATCGCCAACGGCATCATTCGCATCCAGGTGGTGCTGCCGCGTCTGATGCAGCTCGCTCAAGGCGGCACCGCTGTCGGGACCGGGCTCAACACGCGCAAGGGGTTTGCCGAGGCGTTCGCTGCCGCGGTGGCGAAGATCACCGGGATGCCGTTCGTCACTGCCGAGAACAAGTTCGAGGCACTGGCCACCCATGACGCCATCGTCGAGGCGGCAGGAGCGTGCAACACGTTAGCCGCTTCGCTCAACAAGATCGGCAACGACATCCGCTTTCTTGCCTCTGGCCCCCGCAGCGGCCTTGGCGAGCTGATTCTGCCCGCCAACGAGCCCGGCTCGTCGATCATGCCCGGCAAGGTCAATCCGACCCAGTGCGAGGCGTTGACCCAGGTATGCGCTCAGGTGATGGGCAATAGCGTCGCGATCACGGTCGCGGGCGGCCAGGGACATTTCGAGTTGAACGTGTTCAAGCCGGTAATGATCTACAACCTGCTACAATCGGTCCGGCTGCTGGCCGACGCCTGCGCCAGCTTTACCGAGAACTGCGTCGTTGGAATTGCCGCGGATCGGGAACGGATTGCCGAACTCATGAACAAATCGCTGATGCTGGTCACCGCGCTCAACCCCCATATCGGTTATGACAATGCTGCCAAAATCGCCAAGAAGGCCCACGCCGAAGGCAAGACCCTGAAAGAGGCATGTCTTGAATCCGGCTTGGTCAGCGCGGAGCAGTACGATCAGTGGGTTCGGCCGGAGGATATGATCGGCCCACGGGACGATGCGTGAGGCATCGCCGGCCACTTTACCGCCGCTGCTCGCCAGTCCCGTAGATGTCGGGTCAGTACTTCAATGAATAGCGTCGGGGATCGGGTGCTCGTGAAAAAAGTTATTGCCGCCATCGCTGGTATTTTCCTTCTGCTCCTTCTCGCGATTCTTGTCGTCCCGCACTTCATCGACTGGAATCGTTACAAGGACCAGATCGCCGCCGAGGCGGCGCGGACGTCCGGGCGCGAGGTCACCATTGGCGGGGACATTCAGTTCAGCGTCCTGCCCAGCCCCGCCCTCGTCGTCGAAGACCTCAGTATTGCCAACATTCCAGGCGGAGTGGCACCACAGATGGCGCAGCTTGGGAAAGCGGAGGTTCATGTCGCCCTCCTGCCGTTGCTGTCAGGCCGTGTCGATGTGAAGCGGATCACGCTGGTAGAGCCGGTGATTGCTCTGGAGGTTGTTCCGGACCATCGGAACAACTGGACCTTTACATCTGATGCAGCCGGGCCGGAGCCTAAAGCGACTGCGCCCACCGAGCCGCAGCCGGAGACTGACCTTCCCGACGTTCGCCTGGACGCGGTCGAGATCGAAAACGGCACAATCACCTATCACGATGTCACGACCGGAACGAAACAGCGGGTGGAAATGCTGAACGCCACCATCAAGGCCGACTCGCTGCAGGGGCCGCTGACCAGTGAAGGCAGCTTCCGGCTGCAAGGTATTCCGCTCGAGTATTCGATAAAACTCGGCGACTTCGCGACGGCAACGCCGATTCCTGTCACCTTAACGCTGGCAGGTCCCAAAGGAGATGCCCGGGCAGTGGTTCGCGGCACTGCCGAGAACGTCAATACCGATGCCAAGTTCCGGGGACGCATCGAGGCGGAGGCGGATGACCTTGCCGACGTCCTTCGGATGCTGACGCAGGGACCACTTCCAGGCTTCCTCTCGCAGCGCGCAGCGGTAGCGTTCGATCTGGATGCATCGGCGCAGCATGCAAGCATCGATGCGCTGGCGCTCCGGCTGGGTGACACTACGGCAGAAGGTGCCGTGGCCCTCGATTTCACAGAGGAGCTGTCACTCGCGGCGCAACTTGCTGCGGGCACGATTGACCTCGATTCGTGGCTGGCGATGCCTGATGTCACTCCGGCTCCAGCTCCGCCCCCCGCCGCAACCACCTCGCGCGCAGATGGAGAGGATGCAGAGCCTGTGCGGGAGGGGGAAGAGGCGATTGAAGGCGGCCAACCCATGTTCCGGCTGCCGCCACAGGTCACCGCGGCACTTACCCTCGGGGTGGAGGCGATCACCTTCAACAACGATGTGATCCGACAAGTCCGCGCCGACGGCGAGTTGGCCAACGGCCGGCTGATATTGAGCCGGCTCTCCGCCCTGCTGCCCGGCAGTGCCGAAGCGGCGGGGGTCGGTGTGCTGACAGCGGCGGATGGTCAGCCCCAATTCGAGGGTCAACTGGAGGCGCGAGCTGCCGATCTGAGAAGCGTACTGCGCTGGCTCGATGTCGACGTTGCCATGGTGCCTGCCGAACGCCTGCGCACGCTTCAACTGAACAGTGAGATCGCGGTCACGCCGAAATGGATGGAGGCGCGAGACCTCGATGTTCGGATTGATGGCTCCACCATCACAGGAACGGCAGGCGTCCGCTTTGCACCCCACCCCGCCTTCGCGGTCGATCTCGCCGTCGATCGTCTCAATCTCGATGGCTACTTCCCTCAGGACCTTCCGGCACCCGCCGACCCTGCGCCGGCTGAGCCTGTAACACCGGCTCAGGGCGCGCCTGCGCCCGGGGCTGATCCGCTACAAACGCTCGACGCCGAATTTGCCATCGGTGTAACCAATTTGACTTACAGGGGAGTGGCGGCCCGCGATGCCGTTCTTACCGGCAGGATCGCCGATGGGGTCTTGACGTTGATCAACGCCGGCCTCGGCGATTTTGCCGGCGCCACGGCCAGCGCATCAGGAGTTGTGCGCGGACTTCCGGAGCAGCCAGTGATGGATAATCTCGCTGTCCGCTTCGATGCCCCTGATCCTGACCGCCTGCTGCGCAGTTTCGAGATGAATGTGCCGGCCCAAGCGCAGACGCTTGGTGCAATCAGCGGAGAAGGGACCTTGAGCGGAACCTTGCTCGCGCCGGCGGTGGATCTGGGCGTTCAGGCGGCAGGCGCCGAGATCAGGCTCGCGGGCACCCTCAATCCCGAGCCGGGTGTACTTTATAGCGGCCGGGTGGGTTTCGCCACCGTCGAGTCGTCACGATTGTTGTCCGCTCTCGCCGCCCCCTATCGTCCGCAAGGACCGCTTGGCTCAACCGACATCGGCGCCACGCTTGCGGCACGCGCTGAAGCCCTCGCGATTAGTGAGCTATCTGGCCAACTGGCGGGGACCCCGATCGGCGGCTCCATGACGGTGGCCCTGACCGGGTCGCGACCTCAGATCACCGCCGACCTCACTACTGGACGTCTGGTCCTGGATGCCTGGTTGCCGGCCGATCCATCCACGATGGCGCCCATGCGGATGGTGCCCGCGGCATTGAGGCCAATGCCGCGAACGGCCGGGCGGCGGGCGGAAGTGATAATGATTGCGGCGGAAGGTGTTCATGGCCGGTGGTCGCGCGAGCCTATCGACTTCAGCGCCCTTAGGGATATCGACGCCAGCCTCAAGCTGCGCTCAGAGGCGATTGTTTATCAGGGAAACGCGCTCGACAACGTAGACTTGGCCGCGGCGCTGGCAGGAGGCGTACTCACCATCGAGCCGATGCGCGGCACGTTGTACGGTGGGCCGCTTACAGCCAACGCTCGAGTGGACGCCACCGGCGTGCCGGCGGTGACGCTTTCGCTGAATGTGGACGGCGCCGATCTCGGCCGCGCGCCCGCCGCATCTCAAGGCGTCGCCGGAGGTCGTCTTGACGCCAATGTCCAGCTGGCGACGCAGGGAGCCAGCATCGCCGACTTCGTCTCGGTGGTGAACGGAGGGGGAGCGCTCACGGTGCGGGGCCTCGATCCGGCCTTCGATACGTCCAGTCTGCCGGTGCTCGGTCCGATGCTCGGCCCGACCCTCAGCTTGGCCGGCGCCCTCGATTCAACCCTCGGCCCCTTGCTGGGCATGGCTGAGGGGCCAAGCGGCCCCGGTCTTGCCGATATCTCCGCGCCCTTCACGATCAATCAAGGGATTGCCCGGTTCGATCGGATCCGCCTCGACAGCCCGATCTACGACGCAACGGCGCGCGGTACGGCGAACCTTGCGGCATGGCGCATCGATATAGCCGGCGAAATGACCTTGGCGCAGAGCGCGATTGGCACCTTGCTCAGCCAAGTGCAAGATGTGCCGTCTCGGTGTCCCTTCTCCGCGACAGGCCCCCTCGACCGTCCCAATATCCAGATCGGGGGCGAATGCCTGCCGAGGGGAATTAGCATTCCAGGGACCGGCGAGGGTGGCGTTGGCCGCGTTCTTGAGCAGCTGATTCCCAAAGAAATGCTGCCCGGGCGTGAACAGACGGCGCCGCCGCCGGACGACACACCCGCGCCCGCCCCAGAGCAGGCGCCGCAGCCGGAGAGGGTGATCCGTGACCTGTTGGAAGGGCTGATCCGACGCTGATCCATCCCCAGGGTGCACGTTTCGCGGCGCTTCACTGTGGCACGAAAACACCACCTTTCGTTGAATGATGCGCTGCAGCAATACGCCCCTTGCGGCGCTCTACCGGCGGACTTACCTTAGACCCGACACCAATGGACCCCCGTAGATCGGGTCCCAACTGGCCATAATGGGGAGGATCCGGAGCCAGGTTGGCATGAACCCACAGTGACAAGGGTACAACCATGAGCGGATTCGACTATAAACCCTTACCAACTTATCCCGCAGCGCGGCATCCAGATTCGATGACAACGAAACCGGTGCCGATTCTGTGGGAGGAGATCCACGTGAGCGACTATCACATCAGAGCATTTCGCAGGTCCTATCTAGCCGAGTGGCTGAAGCAGACCCTCAGGTCGTGGAGAAGCGTGTTCCGTCGGCCGGGTCACATCATTCCGCCCCGGAGCGGGCGGCTGCAGATGAGATAGGGCAGGCAGCCACAGCGTGCGCATGCAAACCAGGCGCTTGGATTACAAGCGTCTGGGATAGCGCATCAGGCGACATGCTGAATGAAGAACGGCTTGACAAGCACCGGCAGCATGAAACCCACGAGCGGGAAGACGATACGTGAATACGGAGCTACCCGTAGCAGCGCCGCATGAGAGTGTGCCGGCAGAAGAGCCTGCGGCAACCCACCGAATTCCTACATCCGATTCGCCGAATGCACGCGCAACGCCTCCGCTTAAAGGCTGGGTCCGGCGAGGATGACGTTCGGGTAGGGCGGGGCAAGCACCACCTGCTGTTCAGCCTGGCCAACGCTTTCAATTTTTTAGCGGATTGACGCGAAAGGCGTGGGCCGCCATGACCAAATCGCATTGTTCTCCCTAACTCTTGACGAACGGCTCTGGCAACGTCACATATGACGTCAAATAATGAAGGTCGTTCTCGACACCGATGTCGTTCTTGCTGCTGTGCTCAGCGAACGCGGTGCCTCGCGTCAGTTGCTGCTGCGGGTGGCCGATGGCCTGTTGCCGGCGGTGGTATCGGTACCGCTGATGTTGGAGTATGAGGCGGTTCTGAAGCGCCCGAAGCATCTCCAGGCCAGCGGCATCACCGTCGGCGACATGGAGATTATCCTTGATCAGCTCGCGGCATCGATGCAGCCGGTGGATCTGTATTTTTTGTGGCGGCCGCTGCTGCGCGATTCCGAGGACGACATGGTATTGGAGACAGCAGTGAACGGCGGGGCCGACACAATCGTCACGTTCAATACCGGCGATTTCGGCGATGTGCCAGAGCGGCACGGTATCAAGGTCAACCGTCCCAGTGATCTGTTGAGGAGGTTATAATGCGTAACACCAACTATCCTTTGCGGGTGGCCGCCTCGATCATGGAAGAGGCAAGGAAGGCCGCCGCCCAAGATGGTGTTTCCCTCAACCAGTTCATCAGCACCGCGCTGGCGGAGAAGGTCTCGGCTCTCCGGGCCGAAGCGGTGCTGCGGGAACGCGCACGGCGCGCAGATCGGCGCAAGTTCGACGAGGTCATTGCCCGGGCAGGCGGGACGCCACCCCGCGAGGGTGACGAACTGCCGGAGGCTTGATCGGCCCACAAAATCCTATGGCGCCTGGGCCTTGGGGAGGATTCCACCCTCATAATCCTTGATGATGGACTACCGGCTTCAGCGTAGATGTTGGTAGAGCATGCCCACTGCAAATGCCAGCAGGATTGCTCCCGTGAGGCGTGCGATGAGGTGCTGGAGACGGGGACGGGACAGCCAGTCCCGGAGAGCGTGCGCCGCCAAGGCCAACGGCGCCTGCCATAGAACATTGATCACAATCAGAATTGCCGACAACGCCAGCAGTTGCGCGCTCACATCGCTGCGCCCGACGACAATGAAATTTGGATAGAGCGCGACAAACAGAAGAATGACCTTGGGATTGACAACGTTGGTCAAAACGGCGTCGCGGCAGGCTTTCCACACAGGCGTAGGCGTCCGGGAGGAATCGAGTTCAACCGCAAAAGCGGTCTTGGCGCGCAATCCCCCAATTCCCAGCCAACCCAGATAAACAGCCCCTGCGAAGGCGAGTGCACGAAACAAGACCGGCGAGGCGGCAATCACCGCCGAGATGCCCGCGAGGGCAAGAAGGGTGTGAAAAACCAGCCCGATCTGCACTCCGAGTACGGCAGCAAGCGCGGCATGATGACCAGAGGTCAGTCCATAGCGGACAATCAACAGAGTATCCGGACCGGGCGCCATTACGATCGCCAGCGCAGTCAGCGAGAAAGCCACCAACGTCGTCGAATCGGGCATCGCCGGCGCGTTTTACTCGCTATTGTCCTGCACCCGAGGTCCACACGGAGAACTCGGGAATAAGCTTATCCCCCGCGATATCGTAGAAAAGGCCAGACGCGCAGGAGAAAGATAAGGTTACGTGCAGCGATACTTTCGAGCCCGCCGCTATGCTACGTTCCCGGGTTGAACGACGGCGGATCGCTTGCCGGAAAGGATTCCTCGCTCGCCTCGTCGACAACCCCCTGACGGTCCCGATCTTTCTCGATCTCTTCTTTTTGCTCCCGCCGTTTGGCCATCTCTTCATTCTGCTGCTTCTGCTTCTCGCCGCCAGCCTCATTGCTCATGTCGATATTCCCGTTGTCAGCGTTGCAGGGTCCACATGGGGGCTTATCAATTGAGACATCAAAGTCAAGAATTCAATCGCTGAATTTTCAAGGATGCGCTAACCCCAGATCAGGGTGCAGCCTCCCGGGCATGCTCTCGTGCCGCCTCTGCTTTGGGGGGGGCATCGATACCACCGGTGATCAGCCGCGCTCCCGGCCGATACGTGACATATTCCCAGAACCAGTTGAGAAGGACGCGGGCGCGATTGCGAAAGCCGATCAGGTACCAGACGTGAACCATGGCCCAGACGAGCCATCCAAGGCGGCCCTTTATGTGCACGCGGCGCAAATCACCAACCGCATACGTATAGCCAAGCGTAGCCATGGTCCCCCAATCCACATACTGAAACTCTGCAGGTGATGCCGTACCAGCCGCTTCAGCGAGAACACGGCGCGCGACAAACCTGCCCTGCTGCTTGGCGACGGCGGCAAGGCCGGGATAGGGCTGGCCGTTCCGATTGAGGGCGACTGCGGTATCTCCGATCACGTAGATGTTGTTTGTATCAGGCACGAGAAGATCCTTGCCCACCTTGACCCGGCCCTTCTTGTCCGCCTCCACCTTCAGCCATTGCGCCGCGGGGGTGGCCTTGACGCCAGCGCTCCAGATGACGTTGGCGGCAACGAAGCGCTCGCCACTGGCGACGCAGTACTCTTCATTGATATCCTCCACCTTGGTGCCTACCCGCACGCTGACCCCCATCCGCTCCAGCCTGGAGTGCGCATAACGAGCCAAGTCCTCAGGAAAACCGGGCAGTACCTGATCCATCGCCTCGATCAGGATGATGGAAACCTGGCGGAGATCGAGATGGCGATAGTCTTCCGCAAGGACACCTCTTGTGATCTCGGCGATGGCTCCGGCCATCTCCACGCCCGTGGGCCCGGCGCCGATCAGCACGAAGGTCATCAACCGCCGCTTACGGTCCTCGTCCTCTTCCCGATCGGCCTCCTCAAGGGCAGAGAGGATCCGGTGACGCAGTGCGGTTGCTTCTTCGAGCGACTTCAGCCCCCACGCGACATCACGCCACCGCTCGTTGCCGAAGTAGCTGGTCTCCGCGCCAGTAGCGATGACCAGGACGTCGAACGGAATACGCTGGTGCTCGGTCACCACTTCTCGACGGTCCCTGTCGACGTCGACAACCTTGTCCATCAGCACATCGACATTGCGGTAACCACGCGCCAATCCTCGCACGGGAATGGCTATATCGGGCGCTGCCAATGCTGCGGTGGCGACTTGGTAAAGCAGCGGCTGGAACAAATGGTGGTTGCGCCGATCAACCCATCGGACGTGCGCCGAACTGTTGCCCAACTCCTGCACACAGGCCAAGCCGCCGAATCCGGCGCCCAGCACGACCACCTTCGGCCCTGATCCTTCGCTCGCTCGACGCGAAAATATGTTCAATGCGGGCACCCTTTTTTGCGGACCTGGTGATCCGGCCTCGGTTCCACGAGTTAGCCTGTCAACGTCGCAGGCAACTTTGCGGTTCCTTCGCACCGCCGCAAAAACCCCGGAACTTCTACAATTGGGTGCTGTTTGGTCCCATACGGGATCAACAATGAAACCGGATAGGAGTGAGGGACATGGTCAGGACGACGAGACCTGATGCGGATGTTGTTGATATGCTGAATGACCTCATACAGATCGAGTATGGCGCTATTCATGCTTACGAAGCAGCAATCGGCCGCATCGACAACAGCGAGCACCAGCGCCAACTCACCGCATTCAAGGACAATCACGAACGGCATACGCGGGAACTGGACCACGTGGTGCGTGAATTGCACGCAAAACCCGTGAACGGCGCCCTCATCCGGTCCGTAGTGACGGCCGAGGAAATCGCAATTACCGACATGATGAATGATGACGCCGTGCTCAAGTCGATTAAGAGCAACGAGGATGATGCCCGTAGAGCCTATGAGCGCGCGGCCGGCCGGAGCGATTTGCCGCCAGCCGTGGTTTCCGTGGTTCATGCCGCTCTGGGTGATGAGCGTCAGCATCGCGACTGGATCGAGAAAGCAATCGCTGCGGCTTGATCGCGCTGGCAAAGGCGTTGCAATCGAACACCCAAGATGGATGATGGACGCATTATCCGGATGATGGTTGCCGGGAACCAACGCTACCGTCTTGCGCGACAAGCAGAGGTCAACCAAGAAGAAAGATCACGAGGGCCGGCTTTAACTTCAGGCCACGCGCTACAGAAAGAACAGCGAGCGATAGGTGCCGCGGATTGCGGTTGCCTTGGTTCTTTGGTAATGGCGGCTTCCTCACTTTGGCGACGACGTTCCGGAGGGGGTTTGCGCATCTGGCACCGATAAGAATAAAGACGATCTGTCCCTGCTTGGGATCCTTCTCCTGCTCGTAATCTGCCTTCCTGCGAGCGCAAGGAACTTCTGCTCCTCGAAGCCGTTTGAATGGTCAACAGTTTCCATTCATAGAACAGGAGCCAGGATCCATGGTAACCACCGCCGGAACCGCCGCGGACGTCGTCGATATGCTGAACGATTTGATCCAGCTTGATTACGACGCGGTTCAAGCTTACGAAGCGGCGATCAACCGTATCGACGATGACGAACACCGGCGCCAACTCAGTGCATTCAGGGACGATCACGTACGGCACACCGAGGAGTTGAGCCGCGTTGTCCGTGGGCTCGGCGGCGAGCCCGCCACCAGCGCAAGCATGAAGCAGGTTCTGACCGTCGGCAAAGTCGCCTTTGCCGATATGATGGGTGCTCACGCTGTTCTCCAAGCAATGAAAACCAACGAGGATGACACCAATACCGCCTATGAGCGCGCGACCGGTCGAAGCGATTTGCCACCCGCAGCGATTCCCGTAATTCAATCCGCTCTGAGTGACGAGCGCCGGCACCGCGACTGGATCGAAAAGGTCATTGCCACATCGTAAACACCACTATGGCGATTCCCGTGTTCAAGTGCCCGGACTCGGTGAGAACCTCTCTCTGGCGATTTTCCACAAAGGTAAAGAGGGGGTCGATCGGGTGCGGGAACGCGGTATGCCGCTGAAAGAGCACTGGGAGAAGATGGGGGGTGAATGCTGCGCTGAGCCTGTTGGCGATCATCATGCTTATAGCTTCCGGCTCACTGCGGAAGAGGTAGGATTTTTCACCCCTTCATCCCCGCGAAAGGTCAGCCGGCGGCCCACGCCGAAAAAGCCGGACTCGCAAGGAAGCGAGCGCGTCAGTGCCACACGCGATCATAACGGCCTCGAATCAGGCCGACTTTCTCAATGTTCAAGTGCTTCTTGCGATTACCGTGGCGACGGCTTAGAAGGTCCCCCCTAAAGCCGTACGGAATCAGAAGCTGGCGATACGATTGAAACAAGAATGTCTGCAACCTGACATCAAGCGTCAACAAGATGCGGGCACGTTGGGAAGACTGGGATGCCAGCGGAGTATGGGCGAGACGAAGCTTGGTGACGACGATGCATGGTACGAACATAGCGATAGGAGAGGGTCCTAGCGGATCACCATCCCACGCTTTGGCTTATGATATTGGCCTCGAAAGCGCACTTGGCGGTTCTCTTTCGCTGGAAAGACAGGACGTCAGGAGCAGAACGGGTGCTGCCGGAGCCGAAGCATCCGAGGACACCGTCATCTCCAGAATTCCCTATCCGACGATGGATCAGGTTTCCTGTTCTGTCGCAATCCAGCGGATGCAATGGCTGCGGCACCTGCCGGCACCGCGCACCGCGGCTGAACAGCAAATTTATCGGCAGATCCGCGCGCTTGGCTGGAGCGCCCCCCGATGAACCGGAAAGAAGCGTTAACGAAACGGACGCATAGCGGCGGGAGACCCTGAGCCCCGTGCGTTTCGTCTTCTTTACTCACTCGCTCGTCTCATGCTGGAATCACGGCAACGCTCACTTCTTGCGAGGTGTGGTGCGAGCCCTGCAGGCGCAGGGTCACGAGACACGTGTGTTCGAGCCGGCCGATGGCTGGAGCCGCCAGAACCTGATCATGGAGGCCGGGGAAGGAATTATCGCGCGGTTCTATGACCGGTTTCCGGAGTTGAGGTCGGAGATTTGTCATTGGGATCGCTTCGATTTGGAGCGGGCTCTGGATGGTGCCGATGTCGTGTTGGTCCATGAGTGGAACGAGCCCTGGCTCGTCAGTGCGCTGAGCCGGCATCGGGCAGCTGGCGGCCGCTACCTTCTGTTCTTTCACGACACCCATCACCGCGCCATCACCGCGCCGCACGAGATGGCGCAGTTCTTCCTTGATGGCTTCGATGGCGCGCTCGTGTTCGGCGAAGCGTTACGCGAGATCTACCTCAAGAGGGGTTGGACCCGGCAGGTATGGACGTGGCATGAGGCGGCCGATACCGCGCTGTTCCGGCCGCTGCCGGATACTCCCCGAGACGGTGATCTGATCTGGATCGGCAACTGGGGCGATGAGGAGCGGACCGAGGAGCTTGCTGAATTTCTGCTTACGCCGGTGCGGCAACTGAGGCGGAAGCTGGGACTGCGGGCAGTGATCCATGGTGTGCGTTATCCGCAGGCGGCACTGGCGGCGATCGAGCAGGCGGGTGCCCGTTATCGCGGCTGGATTGCCAACGACGCCGTGCCACAGGCCTTTGCCGCCCACCGGGTGACCGTGCACGTGCCGCGGCGCCCCTATGCGTCCACGCTGCCGGGGATTCCCACCATCCGGGTGTTCGAAGCATTGGCATGCGGGATCCCGCTTGTGTCCGCACCATGGAGCGACAGTGAAGGACTTTTCCGGGTGGGACAGGACTTCTTGATAGCGAAAACCGGCTCGCGAATGACGGCGCTGGTTGCGGATGTGCTCCAGGATGACGCGATGGCGGCAGAATTGGCGAGCAACGGATTGGAGACTATTCGCCGGCGCCATACCTGCGCTCATCGAGCGGAGGAGCTTCTCGCCATTTGCGCCTCTTGCAGAGGCGCCAAGCTCTCTTTGGAGAGGCAGGCTCCTTCTCAGCAAGCGGCTCAATAAGTTGAGAATGAGGGAGTCAGGAACAACGCCGATGCCCTACGAGCGCAATGCCGATCTCCCCGACAACGTCAGAGACGCCCTGCCAAAGCACGCTCAGGACATTTATCGCGAGGCCTTCAACAGCGCCTGGGACCAATATGCCGATCCTGAAGAGCGCAGAGGCGATGCCTCGCGTGAGCAGACTGCGCACAAGGTTGCATGGGCGGCGGTCAAGCAGGTTTATGAAAAGACGGACGAAGGCTGGACCCGCAGCAAGGCGTGACGGTCTCCCCGCCCCCTCTCGCTACCTCTTGACGAACTTAAAGAAGCGGCTCGTTCCGCCGTCTTTCGTTTTGTCCTGGTACAGGAACGCCAGCTTCTTTTCTTCAAACTTGTCGAAAAACTCCTCCCAGCTGATGTCCTCAAGCCCTTCCGGCCCATCGCCTTCCGACGTACTGGAAAAAGCGATCCGGATAAGACCAACCTCATCGCCTTCATGAGTTTGGGCGACCGCGGCAGGACGTCCCTCGCGCACTTCAACCCACCTGCGGATCGTGTCATGGTCGGTTGTTTTCTGCGATTCATGTTGCATGGAGTCGCTCCACCAAAAAACGCGGCGCATTTCTAGACGAAACGGACAATTCTGTCCTTGAGTGGCCGCTATTGCATCATTACCCCAGGAAAAAACAGGACGTTAGGTTCGGGTTCCACAGCAGCAGCAAGATTTTTCGGAACCATGACACGCCGGAAAGCGTTGTCGGGGGGAAGAAGATCCAACCGGACGAGGCAGATCTTGCACATTCTGATCACCGGAGGGGCCGGCTTCATCGGCTCACATATCACCGACGAACTTGTCGATCACGGACACAGCGTTCGTATTCTCGATAATCTTGATCCGCAGGTCCACGGAACGGAACGTCGTCTGCCGCCCGATCTCAACTCCGCGGCCAAGGTCGTTATTGGCGATGTACGCGATCGAGCAAAAGTGATGGACGCGTTGGAGGGGATCGACGCCGTTATTCATCTGGCCGCGAAAGTCGGTGTTGGCCAGAGCATGTACGAAATCGATGGTTACACCGACGCCAACGAACGGGGAACCGCCGTCCTGCTCGAGGCGCTCGCCAAGAGACGGGTGCGCAAACTGATCGTGGCCTCCTCAATGAGTGTCTATGGCGAAGGCTTGATGCAGGACGAGCAGGGCCGGCTGATCGAGACCAGCGGACGCACCGAGGCCCAGTTGAAGCAAGGAGATTGGGAACTTCGGGCGCCCAACAACCAGCCCCTGAAACCACTTCCAACCCCGGAGACCAAGCACCCGCAGCTTAACTCGATCTACGCGCTGAACAAGTTTGCTCAGGAGCGTATGTGCCTTTTGATGGGCCGCGCTTATGGCATCGATACGGTGGCGTTGCGCCTGTTCAATGTCTATGGGCCAAGGCAAGCCTTGTCCAACCCCTACACAGGCGTGATCGCCATCTTCGCCTCGCGGCTGCTCAATGGTCGCCCCCCGCTTGTTTTTGAAGACGGCCAGCAGCGCCGAGACTTTGTCCACGTCGCGGACGTTGCCCGCGCCTTCCGATTGGCGCTGGAGAGCGAAGAAGCCGCGGGATACGTTCTCAACATCGCGAGCGGGCAAAACGTATCGATCCGCCAGATCGCCCAGCGGCTGGCAGAGGCTATGGAACGGCCGCAGATCGCGCCTCGGATCACCGCCCGGTTCCGCGTTGGCGACATCCGCCACTGTTTTGCCGATACCAGCCTCGCCCAGCGAGTCCTGGGGTTTGAGGCGCGGGTCTCGCTTGAGGAGGGTCTGCGCGATCTTCTTCCCTGGCTAGCCGAACAGGTCGCGGTTGATCGAAGCGAGGATGCCATCGACGAACTTGCGCGGCGGGGGCTGGTGGCATGAGCCCGCATTGTCCGACAAAGCATGAAACGGTTCACTTCGGGCAGCAGGGCGCGGAGACCACTCAGGCGTTGCGCCGAGCCGGAGTGGTCGAATATTTCCGTCCCGGCGAGCATGACCGCGTCGAGCGGGTGCTCACGCAGATGCGTGCCGTTGGGATCGAGCGCCTGCGAACGGGGGTTTCCTGGGCCGACTGCCATACCGAGGCGGGCGCCGCATGGTACGACTGGCTCTTGCCCCGCTTAGCGAAAGACGTCGAAGTGCTACCGTGTTTCGCCTACACGCCGCCATCCCTCGGCGTTGCCGCAAAGACGTCGGCACCGCCGCGCGATCCCAAGCTCTACGCCGATTTCATTGACACCATGCTCACCCGTCACGGCCGTCACGTCGAATGGATCGAGTTGTGGAACGAGCCCAATAACATCAACGACTGGGACTGGCGCCTCGACCATGAGTGGGCCGAATTCAGCAAAATGATCGGCGGCGCCGCCTATTGGATCAAGCACCGCGGCTGGAAAACGGTTCTAGGTGGCACCTGCCCGACCGATCTCAATTGGCTGAGGCTGATGGGCCGGCGCGGCGTGATGGAGTACATCGATGCAATCGGCGTTCACGGCTTCCCCGGCACCTGGGATTGCGAGTGGGCGGGCTGGAAGGCAGAGATCGATGCGGTGCGCAACGCGTTGGAGGAGGAAGGCCGCCGCCCGCAGCTATGGATCACCGAAGGCGGCTACTCGACATGGAATCAGAAGGAGGCGCGGCAGGTCACCACCTTCATCAACGCCCTGCACGCGGGTGCCGAGCGTATGTACTGGTACTCCCTTCAGGATCTGGATGCCGACCTCGCCAGCCAGGAGGGGTTCCACTTCGACGAGCGACATTATCATACCGGAATGCTGAAGCCGGATGGGACGCCGAAGCTGCTCTATCGGGTGCTAGCTCAGGCGTCGGCGGGGTGCCCGCCGACGCTGGCGCGTCTTGCCACTGCACCCCGTGTGCGGCCGGCCCGGCACAGCGTTTTGATCACTGGAGGGGCCGGATTTATTGGTGCCAATCTCGCTGACCGCCTCGCTGGGACGGGCCATCATGTCATCATTTATGATGCCCTCGCCCGTGACCACGTTGAAGAAAACTTGGAATGGCTAACAAAGCGTCATGGGCCACGAGTGGCGGTGGAGGTTGCCGATGTCCGGGATTTCTACGCCTTGCGAGATACAGTCCGCCACGCCGCAAAGGTGTATCACCTCGCCGCTCAGGTCGCTGTCACCACCAGCATCGACAATCCGCTTCACGACTTTGAGGTCAACGCGCGTGGAACGCTCAATCTGCTCGAGGCGATCCGTGCGTGCGCCGAGCCGCCGCCGCTGGTGTTCACGTCGACCAACAAGGTCTATGGCCGGGTCATCGGCGACGACGCGCTGATCGAGGGCAAGACCCGCCACAGCCCCACCGGAGACGCGGCGCAGTTCGGTTTTGCCGAGGCCACAGGCCTCGACTTCTGCAGCCCCTATGGCTGCTCCAAGGGCGCGGCCGATCAGTACGTGCAAGATTACGCCCGGGTGTACGGCCTGCCGACTGTCGTGTTCCGGATGAGCTGCATTTACGGTCCGCGCCAGTTCGGCAACGAAGATCAGGGCTGGGTCGCCCATTTCGTCCGCGCCGCCCTCGAGGAACGGCCCATCGTCATTTATGGCGACGGCAAGCAGGTCCGCGACATTCTGTTCATCGACGACCTTGTCGACGCGTTGCTGCACGCCCAGGAGCAGATGCCGAGCTTGAGCGGACAAGCCTTCAATATTGGCGGCGGTCCCGCGAACGCGCTCAGCCTGCTCGAGCTCCTGGCGCTGATCGAGAGGCGAACCGGCGTCCGGCCGACGCACTCGTTCCGCCCGGCCCGTGCCGGAGATCAGCTTTACTACGTTTCGGATATCCGCCGCTTCGGTGCCGCCACCGGCTGGCGGCCGCGGATCGGCGTCACCGAGGGTCTCGATCGTTTGACCCGCTGGATTAAGAATCGGTTCACTCCGGCTACCGGGTCAGTGGAGGCGAAGGAGATGTCGGCGTGAGAATCGCTTTGGTTAACCCATATTGGTCGTTCGACGGCAGTATTTACTTTGGCTGCCATGAACCGCATTTGCCGCTGGAACTCGGCTACGCTGAGGCGCTCTTACGACGTGCTGGCCACGACGCCCGGATGTTCGACGCTCACCTGTTCGCGATCGAGACGGCCGATCTGGCGCGAGAGATTGCTCGGTTCGCTCCGGAGATGATCGTGATAACCACGGCGCCGACCTACTTGTTCTGGCGCTGCCCACCGCCCGAGCTTCGCGTGCCCCAGCAGGTGACGCGGGCGCTGGCGCCGAACGGCGCGATCACAGTGGCGGTGGGTCCGCATGGCTCGGCAACGCCGCGCGCGGTCATCGACAAGCTCGACATTGACGTCGTCGTCATGGGTGAGTGCGAGGAGACGCTGGTGCGGCTCGCCGACGGAGACACGCTTGAAGGGATCGCCGGCATTGCTTTCCGGGACGGCGAGCGGGTCCGCGTCAACGGCGGACCACAGGCGGCCGGATTTGTCGAGGCGCCGACGCTGATCTGGCCCGACGCATGGATCGCCCGTCATAATCATCACCACCACCGCTTCGATACGACCCCCGCCGGTCCTGGCGCGGAAGTCGAAGCCTCGCGCGGTTGCCCCTACCGTTGCACCTTTTGCGCCAAGGAGAACTTCCGCGACGTGTATCGTCGGCGCGCGCTGCCGGCGCTGCTCGCGGAGATCGATGGCCTGCTGGCGCAAGGAGTTCGATACCTTTACTTCATCGACGAGATTTTCCTGCCCAATCGGCCGTTGCTTACCGCCCTGGCTGAGCGCGATGTCGTCTTCGGCGTGCAGACGCGGGTCGATTTATGGAAGCCGGAGATGCTCGAACTGTTGGGGCGGGCAGGATGCGTTTCGATCGAGGCGGGGGTGGAAAGCCTCTCTGGCCAGGGACGCGAGCTGCTGGCCAAGGACTGCCGGATCGATACCGACGAGCTGACCGACCGCCTGATCTACGCCAAGCAGTTCGTTCCGTTCGTGCAAGGCAACCTCATCGGCTTGCCGGGTGACGACGCGGCCACCATCCGGAGCTGGCGCGACAAGCTGCGCCAAAACGGCGTTTGGGCCAACGATCCGGTTCCGCTGTTCCCCTACCCAGGCTCGCCAGAGTACCGCAAGCTGTTCGGGCCGGCGGACGACCAGGCATGGGAGCGCGCGCATCAGCACTACCTTGGCGCGTTCAACGAGATGAGCGAGTTGCAGGATATCCGACCCCGGCCGCTGCACGAACTCGAGCATGCCCGCAGACAGCAATGAAGGATAGCGGTCCTAGCGGGGCCGGACTTCCGAGCCGCGTGATGATGACAGCGGACGCCGTCGGAGGCATTTGGCCGTATGCACTGGAGCTTGCAGGAGCGCTTGCGCGCTTCGGAGTGACAACGCTGCTCGCAGCCATGGGTCCAGACCCCTCCCCTGCACAACGCCATGCCGCCGCTCGGGTTGCTGGGCTGACGCTTGTGCATCAGCCATATCGTCTGGAATGGATGCCCGGCTGCGAGCCGGATCTGGATACCGCGGGCGCTTGGCTGCTTGCCTTAGCGGAGCAATTCCAGCCTGACATCATTCAGATCAACGGCTATGCCGCTGGCGCTATGCCCTGGCAGCGGCCAATCGTTATTGTCTGCCATTCCTGCGTCCGATCCTGGTGGCATGCGGTTCATGGTACGGATGCGCCGCAGGAGTGGCACGCCTATCGTCAACGCGTAGAGCGGGGCCTCGCCGCCGCCGATGTGGTGGTCGCGCCGACCCGCGCATTCCTCGACACGATGGAGGCTCTTTACGGGCGGCAGCGGGTCACTGCCGTCATCCACAACAGCCGTAGTCCGGGCACTTTCCGCTCCGCCGCTCACAAGGAGCCCGTGATCGTCACGGCAGGCCGGCTGTGGGACGCAGCAAAGAATATCGGGCTGGTCGAGACGGTGGCACCGAGGCTGCCATGGCCGGTTTGTGTCGCCGGTCCCGAGCGCGTGGAAGACATGGATGAAGAAGGGGGCCATGGACGATCCTGCGCCGCGACGAGAACGATCCGATTTCTCGGGGTGCTGGATGAGGCGTCGATGGCGGTGTGGCTGGGCCGCGCCGCGATCTTTGTGTTGCCGGCGCGCTATGAGCCGTTCGGCCTCGCCATTCTTGAAGCCGCCATGAGTGAATGCGCTCTTGTCCTCGGTGACATTGCGCCCTTGCGCGAACTGTGGGACGGGGCGGCGCTATTTGTCGACCCAAGCGATGCTGATGATCTGGAATCGGCACTGCGCCGGCTGGTCGAGGATGACTCCCTGCGCTGCAGGCTTGGCGCGGCGGCGGCGAACCGTGCCCGTCAGTTTTCGCTGACGTACATGACCCAGAAGTACTGCGCCATCTACCGGCGTGTCCAAGGAACCCATTGCCACCGCGGCGGGCACGTCCGCTTGTTGCGGAATACTCATGCGGCGATGGCGACGGCGACAGGAAGAGGACCTGCTCGGTGAAAATTTCGTTTTTCGGATCCAGTCTGGTTTCCGCCTATTGGAATGGGGCGGCCACCTATTATCGCGGCCTTTTGCGGGCGCTTGCGCGGCGAGGGCACGACATCACGTTCTACGAGCCGGATGCATTCGATCGCCAGCAGCACCGCGATATTCCCGATCCGGATTGGGCCCGGGTTGTTGTCTACGATGCCACCGAGCGGGGAGTTATCGAGGCTCTTCGAAACGCGCGTGCCGCCGATGTCATCGTCAAGGCGAGCGGCGTCGGCGTTTTCGACGATCTGCTGGCGGAGGCAGTGCTGGAAGCAGGGCGGCCGGGCGCGCTTGTCGTCTATTGGGATGTCGATGCGCCGGCCACGCTCGACTTGCTGCGCCAACAACCGAACAACACCCTTATCGCGCTGATCCCCCGTTATGACCTAGTCCTAACCTACGGCGGCGGCGATCGAGTGGTTGCCGGATACCTTTCGCATGGTGCGCGCGCCTGCGTGCCGATTTACAATGCGCTGGATCCGGAAACCCATTTCCCGGTTCCCGCGCAGCCCCAGTTTGCCGCCGATCTCAGCTTCGTCGGCAACCGATTGCCTGATCGCGAGACCCGGGTTGCATCGTTTTTTCTGGAGGCGGCGCGCCTGTCGCCGACGCGGCGTTTCCTGCTCGGCGGCAGCGGATGGAATGACTGCGTCTTGCCGCCCAATGTTACCGCCATCGGCCATGTCTATACCGGCCAGCATAACGCGCTGAACTGCTCGGCCCTTGCGGTCCTCAACATCAACCGTGAAAGCATGGCCGAGTTCGGTTTCTCGCCGCCGACGCGCGTGTTCGAAGCGGCCGGCGCCGGCGCTTGCCTCATCACCGACGCCTGGCGGGGGATCGAGCTGTTTCTCGAACCGAAGGAGGAGGTCCTCGTCGCCATCGACGGCGTTGAGATCGCGGGATTGTTGGCGGAACTGACACCCGAGCGAGCCCGGCGCATGGGTTCGGCAGCCCGCCAGCGGATTCTCGCTCATCATACCTATAATGCGCGAGCCCGGATCGTTGAGGAGACCCTCACCGGCGTTTCCGCCGATGCTGGCGGGGTTGTGCTATGAGCGGGCTCACCATTGTCATTCTTGGCCTTTCGATCACCTCGTCCTGGGGCAACGGCCATGCCACGACGTACCGTGGGCTGGTCAAGGAACTGGAGCGGCGGGGCCATGCGGTGACCTTCCTGGAGAGGGACGTGCCCTGGTACGGAGGCGCCAACCGCGATATGCCTGATCCTCCGTTTGGCCAGACCTTCCTCTATACGGACTTCGATGATCTGGTGGACCGCTTTGCCGGGCTCGTTCAGCAGGCGGACGCCGTGATCCTTGGTTCCTATGTTCCCGAAGGAACCCGGGTCGCGCGCTGGATGCTCAATATTACAGCGGGACTCACCGCCTTCTATGACATCGACACCCCAATTACCGTAGCCAAATTGGCAGCCGGTGATGAAGAGTATCTGTCGGCAGCCGAGGTTCCCCGGTTCGACATCTACCTCTCCTTTGCCGGAGGGCCGTTGCTGGACCGGATTCGGAGGGATTTCGGCGCGCGGCAGACTGGGCTGCTGTATTGTTCCGTCGATCCGGAGCTGTACTATCCGGAGCCAGTCGAGACGCGCTGGGATCTTGGCTATCTCGGCACCTACTCCCTCGACCGCCAGCCGAAGCTCGAGTTGTTGCTGCTGGGTCCGGCCTACGCCCGGCCTGAGGCGCGCATCGTGGTCGCGGGGCCGCAGTATCCGGACGACGTCGTCTGGCCGGCGAATGTCGAGCGGATCGAGCACCTGCCGCCCGACGCACACCGCGCCTTCTACAATGCCCAGCGCTTTGCCCTCAACGTCACCCGCGCGGAGATGACGGCCAACGGCTTCTCGCCCAGCGTGCGGTTGTTCGAAGCAGCGGCGTGTGGTGTGCCGATCATTTCCGACGACTGGCAAGGCCTTGAGACGATCTTCAGGCCCGGCAAAGAAATTCTTGTCGCTTCGTCGTCGTGTGAGGTGATTGCCATGCTAGGCGAGATTTCCGAGGAACAGCGGCGGGAGATCGGGCTGGCCGCGCGACGGCGAGTCGAGCGCTCCCACACGGCGGCGATCCGCGCCCAGGAACTCGAGGCCCTCCTATACCGTCTCAAAGCAGGAACGACATTTGGGCTCAGTGTGATAGGGGGACATCGCGTCCGCTGAGCCGAGCAACGGCGTCGCAATCGGTGAGCCGATCCCTTACATCGTCAAGCAGGATGCGGTAAAGCGGGCCGCGTGCCGGCCCCGAGGCCGTGTCGGCTGGGCACGGAACAAGCAGGACGTCAGGGTGGCGCGGTCAGTGAAAATAAGGGAGAGCGGATGATGAAGGGTGACAACAGGGTCATTGAACTACTCAACGCTGTGCTCAAGAACGAGCTGACCGCGATCAACCAGTATTTTCTTCACTCGCGCATGCTGAGAAGCTGGGGGATCGCCAAGTTGGCCCATTATGAATACAAGGAATCCATCGACGAGATGCATCATGCCGACCGGCTGATCGACAGAATCCTGTTTCTTGAAGGTCTGCCCAATCTGCAGGATCTTGGTAAGCTGCTGCTTGGCGAGAACGTAATAGAAATTCTGGAGTGCGATCTGGAACTGGAAAGGCAGGGAATGCCAGACCTGCGCGAGGGAATCGCCCACTGTGAGAGCGTCAGCGATTACGTGACGGCCCAGCTGCTGCGGGAAATTTTGTCAAGCGAGGAAGAGCATGTCGATTGGCTGGAGACTCAGTTCGGCCTGATCGCCCGAATGGGCCTTGAGAACTACATTCAGCTCCAGAGCACTCCCGCCGACTGAGATGGTGCCGGGCTCGCTGACATCAGCGATGCTGCGGTTGCGATCCGACAGCCGCGCTCTGTGTGCGGGAAGAGAGGGCGCGCGGCGAGGAGGAGTGTCCGGTTTCGGCGAGGGCAGCTGCAGGTACCTCGATCCGGCAGCGGACGCCTTCTCGCTCGAAGCAAAGATCGACAGCGCCACCGTGACCGGCGGCACCCTCGATTACCATTCGGCCAAACCCGCTGCGGGCGGGTGGGTGCACGGGGGGCCCGCCGCTCTCGCGCCAGTCCAGCAGCAAACCACCGCTGTCGGTCCGTCGCCAACTGAGTGAGAGATGGCCGGAAGGGACGGACAAGGCGCCATATTTCGTCGCGTTGGTTGCCAACTCGTGCAATGCCATTGTCAGATCCTGTGCGGCACCGGCTTTCAGCGAAACATCCTCCCCACCCAGCGCAATCCTGCCCTCGCTGACAAAACCTCGCATTTCGGCGGAGACGATCTGCCGCAACGAGGCGCCCTGCCAGCGCCCCTCGCTGAGCAGGGTGTGCGTGAGCGCAAGCGCCCCGATCCGGTCCTGGAAAGCCTGCAGAAACGTCTGCGGGGAGGTACATGAATAGGCCGAAAGCCTCGCGATTGACTGGACCACAGCGAGCAGGTTTTTCGCACGATGGTCGACCTCCGCGGTCAGTCGGCGCTGGATTGCAGCGCTTTCCACAAGCTCGGCCTCGGCCGCTTTCCTGTCGGTAATGTCGACGATCACGGGGACGCAATACTGGGGCTGGCCCACGCGATCGCGCTGCAGGGCTGTCGTCAGATCGACCCAGACCACATGCCCCTTTTTGTGAATATAGCGCTTTTCGACGTGATAGCGCTCGATCTCGCCACGCATGAGTGATTCAAACAGATCAACATCCCGATCCAGGTCGTCTGGATGAGTAATTCGCTGGAAGGTGAGCGTCAGCAGCTCATCTCGAGAGTAGCCAACGATGTCGCATAACCGCTGATTGACACACAGCCAGGATCCATCGGCGCCCACGTGGGCAATGCCGGCGGCGGCGTTATCAAAGCTGCCACGGTAACGCGCCTCGCTTTCTTCCAGGGCGCGCGTGGCCTTATCCCGCTCGGCAAGGTATTCGCGGATCTGATACTGGCGTGAGCGTGCCCGCAACGCCACCCGAACCGCCGCAATGAGCGCTGCCTTGCGCAGCGGCCGCTCCAGGTACGTCGCGTTGGGAATGAGGTCGTAGGACGCTGCCGCGCCTTTTCCTTTCCTCAGGATGATCACGGGCAGGTCCGACCAAGGGGGCTGATGAGCAAAGGTCTCTTGGAGATGATGAACCGTCCCTTCGTCGAGCGCTTCCTCGGCGATGATCACGGTGCCCGCTCCCTCGCCGATTATCCGGCAGAGATCGCCGATGTGAGCACACCGGACCGGATGCAGTTGGATCTCCGCGAGCACTTGGAAAAGCAGCATTCCATCCCGCCCGGTGGGAGCACAGATTGCAATGCGCTGATCGTTGCCCTGCGGCGCATGCGTCACGTCATTCTCCGTTGTACAATTCCCCTGCCTGAATCGGTGTTCCTGTCAGAATGCCGCGGAAACGGCTCAGCGGTTCGCCAATGCTGATTCCGGACGCTCCTAGCTTGAAATCACGCAGCATCGTTTCGTGCTGTCCCGTACGCTTCTTGAACACCGATACGGCCTTGCGTACCTCTCCTGCGAACTCATAGTAGCGGAACATCAGAACGGCGTCGGCAAGATAACTGAGGTCGATCTGCGGGCTCGATCCGGAAAAGCCGAGCCCATGCTGACCGACCACGAGCAGACTGATCACACCTTGCTGCCCAAGATAGCTGAGCAGTTCGCTCAGCAGCAGAATGCGGTCTTCCAACATGGTGTTGAGATAGCCGGTAAGGCTATCGATAACCACCATACGCACGCCGTCCTCAACATCTTCCCGGACCATCGAGATGAATTCGCCTGGCGTGAATTCGCCGATGTTGACGGGACGAATGCGAATGCGGTTGGCGTCGCGGTGCGCGCGAACGGGAAGACCAAGGCCATCTGTCCGCGTCAGGAGAACGTTCAAGCTCTCCTCGAACAGATAGATGGCGCCCTTCTCACCGCGAGTAGCCGAGGCAACAACAAACTGCGCGGCACACGTCGACTTGCCGACGCCAGCGGGGCCAAGGAGGATGCAACTGGTTCCGCGGCTGAGCCCGCCGCCGAGCAAAGCGTCCAATGCGGGAAGATTGCTTGAGGCGGTGCCCGGCTTGACCTCGTGTCGATGCTCTGCCGCGACCAGACGAGGATACACTCGCAGACCGCCGGTCACGATGTTGCAATCGTGATAGCCGCAGTGAAATGCCATGCCACGCATCTTCAGTATCTGAAGGCGCCGCAACTGAGGGCCAAAATTCGGAGTCTGCCGATCCAACTGGACCACCCCATGCGCAATCGTACGAAGGCCGGCTTGCTTCGAGAGTTCATCACGGTCGTGGAGAAGCAAGACGGTGCAACCCGGCATCGCGAACAGGCGTCTTAAGAGCATGATCTGATGACGGAAATCCAGCGCATCGCCAGAGAGCAGACGCAGTTCCGAGAGACCATCGACCACTGCCCGCTGCGGGCGGACGCGAGCGATAACCTCCCGCAAAGCACGAACCGCATCCGTAAGTTCAACTTCCGATGGATGAAACACTGTCTGCGGCTCGCTGAGCAGAGGCTCGATTTCTGCCGGATGGTCGTGAATAACCAGTCCATCGAGCGACCAGCCATGCGCCGCCGCAACATCCTTCAGATCGATGCTGGTTTCGCAAAAGGTGACATAAAGAGCCCGCTCGCCGTTCTCTATGCCGGCGAGGACGAACTGAAGTCCCAGGGTGGTCTTGCCGACACCCGGCGGCCCCTCGATCAAATGAAGGCGTCCCTGCGGGAAGCCACCGCCAAGGATGCTGTCCAGGCCGCTGATACCGGTGCTTATCAACTCCATGCCGCCTCCGTTCCTGCTCCTTCAGCAAGTTGCGCAACCGGGATAACGTAACAAGATCCGTTAGCGCCGTCTTGATTTGTGAACAGGCCGAAATTGCAACAATGACCAGCGGTGCAGCCCGGCACCCGCCGAGCGACCTGGGTTTCCTTCTCATCGTTTACACAACGCTAACGGTCGGTCGGTATCGTAGGCATCAAGACTTGAGGCCGGGCATGACAATGTCCTGCATGATCGGCGGTGCGGAATTTGATGCTGACGGCTGGATCACCTCGGTCATCTCAATCAGACCAAGCTATCGCTGGCGGCTTCAAGAATGGTTGGGCTCGGCCGGTGCCGGACACCCGATGTTTGGCCGGCTCTTCTCGTAAGTCTCATCGCCGGTACAGTGTTGCCGTCTCGGGGGCGAGACGCAAACGAAGCGCGATAAGACGACACCGGCCGCAACCCGTTTGAGGCCATAGCATAACAACAGGTGGAAGGAACCTTCCGTATGACAAGCGATGCCGCAGCAAAGTGCGCCCTGGTGACGGGCGCAACCGGCTTCACAGGGGGCCATCTGGCGCGGGAGCTGCAGCACAGAGGTTACGCGGTGCGCGCGCTTGTACGGAATGCGGGCGCCGCCTCCGCCGTCGATCTACGAGAACGCGGTATCGAGTTGATGGAGGGCGATGTCGGGGACGCCGATGCAGTCGATCGTGCCGCGGCTGGATGCACCCATGTGTTCCACATCGCAGCCGTCTATCGCACGGCCAACCATCCCGACAGCTACTACCGGCGCGTCAATACTGACTCCGTCAGATACGTGCTTGATGCCGCCCGCAAGCACGGCGTGCGCCGGATCGTGCATTGCAGCACCTGTGGTGTCCACGGCGATGTTCGGGAACTGCCTGCCAACGAGCAGACGCCCTACAATCCGGGCGACATCTACCAGCGCAGCAAGCTCGAAGGCGAACTCGTGGCGCAGGCGGCGATGCGGGAGGGCGCACCGGTTTCCGTGGTTCGTCCGACGGGGATTTATGGTCCCGGCGATTTGCGCTTTCTCAAGCTTTTCCGCGCGATCCATTCCGGCACATTCCGCATGTTCGGCTCGGGCGAGGTTGCCTACCACATGACCTACATCGACGATATGGTGCAAGGCATCGTGCTGGCTGGCGAGCATCCGGCGGCCGTCGGCGAGGTCTTCCTGATCGCGTCAGATGCGTACACCACCCTCAACGATCTGGTGCGGACGATCGCCGATGCCTTGATGGTGGCGCCGCCGCGGGGCCACCTGCCGATGGCGCCGCTTCTGGCCGCGGCAATGATGTGCGAATGGATATGCCGGCCGCTCGGCATCGATCCGCCGCTGCACCGCCGCCGCTGCGAGTTCTTCACCAAGGCCCGTGCGTTCTCCAACGACAAGGCCAAACGTCTGCTTGGATTTGATCCAAAGGTGACACTTGAGGACGGGATCCGCAGAACAGCCGCCTGGTACCGCGAGCAGTGTTTGTTACCCGCTGCGCGGAGAGCGGCATGACCGGGCTTGCGGCCGCACCGGAGACGGCAACGGCAGGGCAGGTCGAGCAGCCGGATGTGCATTCTTCTACCGAGCTGTACAGGCGGCGCTTCGAAGGTCCTGCCGGACGCTATCTGCTGGAAGTGCAGACCCATGCGCTGTGTCGCCTTGTTGCTCCGTGGGCGGGAGCCAGCATCCTCGACGTCGGCGGAGGTCATGGGCAGGTCGCCGAACCGCTGGCGGAGAAGGGCCATTCGGTCACGGTCCTGGCCAGCGATGCTGTTGGCTTCGGACGTACGCGCAGCCTCACGGGCCAACAGGTCCGGCTGGCGGTCGGGCCACTGTGCGCTCCTCCGTTTCCCGATCGCAGCTTCGATATCTCGATCGCGGTTCGGATGATGGCCCATGTCGAGGATTGGCGTGCGCTCATCCATGGCCTCTGCCGCGTCGCCCGTCACGCGGTGATCGTCGACTTCCCAATCCCCGGCGGCTCCAACATGCTGGCGCCGTTCCTGTTCGGTATGAAGAAGAAGTTCGAGGGCGATACCCGAGTCTTCAGGATGATCGGAAAGCCCGAGATGCAGCGAGCCTTCGCGACGAACGGATTTATCGTCGATAATACCCTCGGCCAGTTCGTACTGCCGATGGCCGTACACCGCGCGTTGAAAGCACCCCGGGCCTCACGGGTGCTCGAGGCAACGCTGCATACCTGTGGTCTTGCCGATCGTGTCGGCACGCCGGTATTGATGCGCGCTGTGCGCGCGGACGCTTCCCATCGGGCAGGCTGACGATGCGCATTCTCGTCCTTGCCCCGCAACCGTTCTTTACGGGCCGGGGAACACCGATCGCCGTACGCCTGCTGCTCGAGACGCTCGCCGATCGCGGCCATGAACTGGATGTGATCGTTTTCGCAGAGGGCGAAGATGTGACCATCGGCGGCTGCACCTTAAGCCGGGTGCCGGCCCTGCCTGGCACCCGTCAGATGGCGCCGGGCTTTTCGCTGAAGAAGGCGGTATGTGACGGCGTGTTGACCGGGATGGCAGCTTGGAAACTCATTCGCCGGCGCTATGACGTGATTCATGCGGTCGAGGAAGCCGCCTTCATCGCCATGACGCTGGGACCGATCTTCCGCGTGCCGTACGTCTACGACATCGACTCATCGATCCCCGAGCAGATCAGCGACAAGTTCCGGATACCCTCCTGGCTGCGGCACGCGCTGGACGCCGCCGAGCGTCTCGCGATCCGGCGCAGCGTCGGCGCGATCACATGCTGTCGTGCTCTGGAAGATATCGTTCGCCGGCACGCGGCCGATGTTCCGGTGCAAACCGTCGAGGATGTGCCGTTGGTCGAGGCTGCGGTGGAGGAAGAGCCGCCAGTCGACTGCCGGTTCTCGGAACCCGTAGCGATGTACGTAGGCAACCTCGAGCCGTATCAGGGGGTTGGCCTGCTGATCGACGGCTTTGCCGAGGCGGCAAGGGCAGGGACTGCCTTGCGGCTGGTCCTCATCGGTGGAACCGAGGTCCACATCGCGGAATATCGCCAGCAGGCCGCGAGGCGCGGTGTCGCGGAGAAAATCACTTTTCTTGGTCCTCGTCCGGTCGCGGACCTGGGGCGGTATCTGCGCCAAGCGACGCTGGTGGTTTCGCCGCGAACGCAGGGGCGCAACACGCCCATGAAAGTCTATTCGTATTTAGACTCAGGGCGTCCGCTGCTGGCGACACGGCTTCCAACTCATACCCAGGTGCTCGATGACGAGATCGCCATGCTGGTCGATCCGACTCCCGAGGCGGTGGCGGCCGGATTGATGCGCCTGTCGACCGATGAACCTTTGCGCCGGCAACTGGCCGAGGCGGCGCGGGCGAGGGTCAGCGAGCGGTTCAGCCGGCCGGCGTTCGTCCGCAAGCTGCTGGGCTTCTACGAAGGAGAAATCATGCCGCGTCTGAAACCACACAAGCTCCGGCGTCGGCTGGTCTGACGGCGAGGGGGAGAGGCCGTCGCTTGACATGACAAGCCGGCATCGCCGTTCCACTGCCAATACGACGCATGAGAAACGGATCGGGAAGACGGAGGTGCCGACCCCGCTCGTCAGCGCCCAATCGGCGTCATCTGTTTCTGTCGCCGATCGAGCATCCTTGCGATGCGACGGGCGAAGACCGGCGCCGTGGTAAATTTCACGTCAACTGCGCTCAGCAGCCCAATCGGCCCGCCATGAGCGGCATGGTCAATGAAGACCGGTCGATCGGCGGGTTCGGCATTGCGGCCCCGCCGGGTCGGCATAAATCCGGCGTAGATGCCGTGCACATGACGGCGCGTGGCCCCAAATCCGGGAATGGCGTCGTTCAGGTCTGCGAGAAACGCATCGATAGCACCGGCATCCGGCTCCGGCTTGCCGAGGGGTGGTGACCAGGGCAGGTGCCAAGTGCCGCAAAAGGCGGCACCGTCAAGCGGATAAACGAACAGAACCGGCGCATTGGGACGGAGCGCCTGCACAGCGAGACCGCCTTCGAATGGCGCGGGCCTGTCGAGCAGAAGATTAAAGGCGAGCGATGGCCGGAACAGCTCCGGTAGATCCCGATCGAAGCGGGCGGCTAGCTCACGGCTCCACGGCCCGGCGGTGTTGATCGCAGTCTCCGCATCCACTGTCCAGCCGCCGCTGCCGCTCACTCCGCGCACGTGGCCACGCTCAACAATCAGGCGATCCACTGTCGTCGACAGCTGGATGACCACACCGGCCGTAACCGCCTCGTCGGCGAGGGTGTGAATGAGCTTGCGGTCGTTGCGCACGACTGCATCGTGCCAGAGAGCGGCGCCCTGAAGTCCCGCCTTCGGTACGGCCGGATAACGGGCTCGGGTTTCCGTTGCGTCAAGGACGCGGCCGGCCGGCAGGTGCCGCTCGGCAATGACGCCGGCATTACGGTCGCGGGCCAACATGGCGTCGATCGCGAACGCGGCCCGGAGCGGCCAGGGGTGTTTCAGGCCGCGGCCGTACAAGGGCATTAGGCAGGCGAGCGGCTCGACGCAGTCGGGATAGTGACGGAGCCAGTGGGTGCGTGCCTTGATCGTTTTTCGGTGGCGAACCACATCGAGGCGTTGCAGATAGCGGAAGCCGCCGTGAAGTATTCGAAACCAGGCCGCCGTGGTTTCGCCGGCAATCTGTTCACCGCGTTCGACAAGTAGCGTGCGCCGACCGGATCGCGCAAGTTCCGTTGCGGTGCAGATGCCATGCACGCCGGCTCCCACTACGATCGCATCAAAGGCCGCCATGGTTCTCAAGCGCTCCGTCGATGGTGCCGGTCCTGAAGATGCCGATCGAGGAGCTGGATGTCGTCTTTCGTGCCCGAAATGGGTTGCGCACGCGCCTGCAAAGAATAGATCATGGGCGCCTCTGCTTGAGGATTTGCATCGCGAGCTGGGCGCGGAGGAACGCACAGGCACCAATCCGACGTCCATAGGTCGGCAGGTTGATTGCGGGGTCCAAAAGCAGGGCCCGAAGATCCGCAAACGGGGCATCACCATCGATGTCCATCGTGACGATCAACCCGTAACTCGCCACCCGATTGACCTGGCTTTCGAGTGGCAGCGGGTCACTGCCGGGCAGCACGCGACGCCCGGCAGCGGTGACTCGCTCGAATAGGGAAGGTTGCGGCCATAAGCGGGCGCGGTTGCCATTGTCACCGAGAAGAACTTTGCTGCCGAGCGGGCTGTCGAGGAATGCGGAGAGCTTGGGGCCGCGCGCTCCCCACCATTTGCCGAAGCCCCACGGAATGACGGCCACGGCGTCGGCGGCGGCAGCGCGAGCGACACCCTCATCCAGAGGAATGCTATCCGGGATGTCAGAGTCGACGCCAAGAACCAGCAGCTCGAGCCCTTCCTTCAGTTGTACCTGTCGGCCCGCCGTCACCAGCACGCGCTCCTGATCGGCCCGCCGCAGCTCGAGCGTCCGACCCTCGGCCCGCAGGCTCGCCTGCCAGCCGTCCGGCGGCCTGTTGCGAAGCGCGCGGAAGACGTGAACGCCCGCGATTTCCGTGAGAAGCAGCCAAACGGGGCCGACAGGAAGCCCTGCGCAGCGCGCATTGGCCAAGGCAGCATCAAGGCAGGCCGCGAGATTGAACATAGGATGGAGGTGGACGTGGGTATCGACGGCGACACGAACCCGCTGGCCCGCGCGGGCTCCGAGCCGATGTGCTGCGGCGGTTTGTGTCTCGACCATCCCTCACCCCGTCACGATCAGACCCAGTCAGATCCGATCTCGCTCCATCCAAGGATGTATATACGATGCGATATACCCGCAAAAGTAAAAAAATTGTGTGCGGTGGGATCTTAGAGCCTGCTCAGCAATTAAGTTGCTGCATGGGTCTTTCAGTGGGCACGAT
>CAZFBS010000014.1:0-60896 GCA_964517265.1 uncultured Rhodospirillaceae bacterium
GGGGGTCCTGCGGACAGGACGCCCCAGCCTCTGCGGTGCGGATCAAGCCTTCAATGGTCCGATCGCTCTTCTCTATGGCAATATGACGTAGCTGCGAAGCTCACGCCAACAGCGGGGTGGCGAAATCCAGCGTCCAGTAATGTTGATAATTGACGTTGCCGTTATCGTTGGCGAGGTATTCATAGCCGACTCCGACGTGCTCCCAAGACGAGTTGAGCATGTTCTCGCGGTGACCCGGGCTTGCGATCCACGCGTCCACAACTTTCTGTGGGGTTGTCTGGCCGGCCGCGATGTTCTCTCCGACACTCTTCCAACCATAGCTTTCTCTCGTGACACGCGTCGACACGCTAGAGCCGTCGGAACCGGTATGGCTGAAGAAGTCGTTGAAGGCCATGTCCTCGCTATGCTTTTCCGCAGCTAGGCTAAGTTTGTTGTTGGCCGTCAGAGAATGCATGTTGTTCTGCGCCCGAAAGGCGTTAACCAAGCGAATGACTTCCGCCTCGTACGCATCAAGACCAGTATCCGGTGACGGTTCTGGTGTTGGTGTTGGTGTTGGTGTTGGTGTTGGTGTTGGTGTCGGTGTCGGCGTCGGCGTCGGCGTCGGCGTCGGTGATGGGGTTGGGTCCGCAGCGGAGTCCAACCGGATGAAGTCCAGGTAGTCGAATCGAGCGAACTCGCTCCCGTGTGCCTTGCCGAATAGGCTGAACGTGTCGCCCTTCTCCAGCTTGATACTTTGATGAGTAACCTTCGTTGTCTGCGTATCGGCCGTGGGAAGACTTGAGCCGAGGTTCTTATCGAAGCGGAAGGACGTTGATCGGCCATCCACCATCACGGTCGCGAGTGATCGGCCGTCGTTCTCGTCGAAGTAACCAACTTCGACACGGTAGGTACCGGGCTCGCCGGCGAATACACCAGAAGCCTTACCTGTCGCACCGCTATAATGTCTCGTCGCAATGTATTGATCGGATGATGCGTTTGCCTTTGCCGAATCTTCTATGTAAAATCCACGAAATTTAAGAGATTCCGCTTCATAACGATAGCCATTCGATAGAATGTTCATACCAAAATCCCTATTGCCGTACCACTATTCGAGATTCCACCCATGTATTAATGGCAGTATTTCGGTTTCCTTCCTAAAACCTATAGGGTGAGTTATGAAGAAAACCTTAAGGGTTCCGTCACAGACGCGGCCCCTGCTCCCCCTACAGGCCTGATAAGGTCCAGACGGACGTCATGTACCCGGCCATTCTCAAGTCCAGTGTTAGCCGCACTCCGATTATGACGTTAGGGTAGATAAGGCGGGATCTTTAGGGTCGTTTTATGACCCAAATGGGGTAATTTGAGGACTTCGCTTGTGTGCGGCTGCGTTCAGCCGGGATACGCCGCTTGTCGCCGTCGCATGGAAAGGTGAAGAAATGGCATCAGCGCCTGTTCCGCCCAACAGCAGAACAGGCGCTTGGTAACGCCGAAGTCGAATGATTTAAGGCAGTTGATCCTCTTTCGGCTCTTCCTGCTCTTCCTTACGCACGAACAGGACAAACGAGCGGGAGGGCACTTCGTAGGTGCTTCGGTCGGCAAATTCGCCGCTGACGGCGAAATCCTCCGGGTTATCCGTGTCGAACACCAACTCCCAACCGAGCCCCACCTCCACCGCTGGCAACGTCCAAGAGATCGGCTCGTGATGCGCGTTCATAATCACCAAGAAGCTACGGTCCGGCTGAGCCTCGCCGCGGGACGTCAAATGGTACTCCCCCGCTTCACCGCGAATGAGGAACCCGATAACGTGAGCGCCGGGATTCACCCAATCATGGCTTGTCATCTCCGCACCTTCCGGCCTCAACCAAGTGATATCCTGGATCTTGGTACCAGGTATGAAGCGGGTATGGAAAAATCGGGAGCGGTGGAAGACGATGTGTTCACGGCGGAGCCGAATGAGGTTGCGGGTGAACTGAAGAAATGCCGCATCGTCCTCGACATTCTGCCAGTCAAACCAGCTGATCTTGTTGTCCTGGCAATAAGCATTGTTGTTGCCCCCCTGGCTCCTGCCGAATTCGTCGCCACCGAGAATCATCGGCATCCCTTGCGACAGAAGCAAAGTCGCCAGAAGATTGCGCCGCTGTTTCGCGCGGAGACGCAGGATAGCGGCGTCCTTGGTCTCTCCCTCGGCACCGCAGTTCCAGCTGTTGTTGTCGTTGGACCCGTCCTTGTTGTCCTCGCCATTGGCGTCGTTGTGCTTGTGATTGTAGCTGACGAGGTCTTGCAAGGTGAAACCATCATGGGCGGTCACGAAGTTGACAGATGCCCAAGGCCGCCGCCCGTGCGATTCGAACATATCACTGGAGCCGGTGATCCGGGTTGCCATTTCGGACATCTGCCCCTGATCGCCCTTCCAGAAACTGCGTACGGTATTGCGATAGCGATCGTTCCACTCCGCCCATCCAGCCGGAAAGCCGCCAACGCGGTAGCCACCATCGCCGACATCCCAAGGCTCCGCGATGAGTTTGGCTCGGGACAACGTCGGATCCTGACGGACCGCATCGAGAAACCCGGAGTGGTGATCGAAGGCCCCGTGCTCTTCTCGTGCAAGAGTGGTGGCAAGATCGAAGCGGAAGCCGTCCACATGCATCTCCTCGACCCAATACCGCAAGGAGTCCGTCACCAGTTGCAGAACGCGCGGATGGCGCAGATCGAACGCGTTGCCGCAGCCGGTGAAGTCCATGTAGTAGCGCTCGTTGCCCGGCACGAGATGGTAGTAGGACGCATTGTCGATACCGCGGAACGACAACGTCGGACCCATCTGGTTGCCTTCCGCCGTATGGTTGTAGACTACATCGAGGATCACTTCGATTCCGGCGTTGTGCATGATCTGCACAAAGGTCTTGAACTCGCTGAGGCCGCCGTTGGATAGATAACTGTGGTGCGGAGCAAAAAACCCGACGGTGTTGTAGCCCCAGTAGTTGCTTAACCCCTTCTCGACAAGATGACGATCATCGAGGAAATACTGAACCGGAAGCAGTTCAATCGCCGTCACGCCCAATTTGTGCAGATACTCAACCGTGGCCGGGGCCGCCATGCCGGCAAATGTGCCCCGCTGGTGCTTGGGGATGTCGGGATGGCTCATAGTAAAGCCGCGTACGTGCACCTCATAGATGATGGTCTCGTGCCAATCGGTCCGCGGCGGCCGGTCGTCTCCCCAGGTAAACGCGGTATCGACGACACGGCATTTCGGCATCCAGCGGGCGTTGTTGCGCTTGTCAAAGCTGAGGTCGTTATCGTGCGCTCCGATCCGATAGCCGAAGTGCGCATCGTTCCACATCACCGGGCCAACGATCGTTTTCGCGTAAGGGTCGATCAACAGCTTGTTGCCGTTGAAGCGATGACCGTTCTGCGGATCGAACGGGCCATAGACGCGGTAGCCATAAAGCTGCCCCGGCCGCACGTCCGGAAGATAGGCATGCCAGATTTCGTCGGTATACTCCGGCAGGACAATTCGATGAGTCTCCTTGCCGCCTTTTTCATCGAACAGGCACAACTCGACCTTCTCACCGTTCTCGGTAAACAAGGCAAAATTGACGCCTGTTCCGTCCCAAGTTGCCCCGAGAGGATAGGGAGTTCCGGGCCATACACGCATCGTCAAATCCTTTATTCCTTGTGCGCTCGCAGCAACTGCCGTAGGCGGCTCGGCCGAGGAGCGCTGGTCACGCGGAGCAATTCTTGCGGGTTTAGGGGTTGCCGGGCGTCAGCACGACTACTGCCAGCGGCGGCAGCGTCAAGTCGATGCAATGGCTGCGACCGTGACATTCGATATCGTTTGCCATTACGCCTCCGGCATTGCCGACGTCGCTGCCTCCATAAAGCGCAGAATCGGTATTCAAGCGTTCGATATAGAACCCGCCCTGGGGAACGCCGACGCGATATCCGTACCGCACAACAGGGGTGAAATTGCAGACAACGATGGCAATGTCTTCCGGCGATTTCCCCCTGCGAAGGTAGGAGATCACGCTCGCCTCGACGTCCGTACAATCGATCCATTCAAAACCTTGGACATCCGTGTCCCGCTGATGCAGCGCCAGGACCTCCCTGTAGAGAGTATTGAGATCCCTCACCAGCCGCTGAAGACCGAAATGACTGGGATCTTCCAACAGGTGCCAATCGAGGCCCGAGTCGTGATCCCATTCCCGCTCCTGCCCAAACTCACAGCCCATGAACAGCAGTTTCTTTCCCGGATGGGTGAACATGAAGCCGAAATAGACCCGAAGATTGGCAAACCGTTGCCAGCGATCGCCGGGCATCTTGCGGATCAGCGAGCCTTTGCCGTGAACCACCTCGTCATGGCTGAGCGGGAGCACAAAGTTTTCGCTGAACGCGTACAGCAGCCCGAAGGTGAGGCGATCATGGACATACTTGCGGAAAATCGCATCCCGCTTCATGTAAGCAAGGGTGTCATTCATCCACCCCATGTTCCACTTGTAGCCAAATCCCAACCCGCCGAGGTAAGTCGGCCGCGACACCATCGGCCACGACGTCGACTCCTCCGCGATAGTTACCGCAGAGGGGTGCGACTGATAAATCACCTCGTTCATTCGTCTCAGGAAGCCAATGGCCTCCAGATTTTCATTGCCGCCGTGAACATTGGGGATCCACTCGCCCGGCCGCCGGCTGTAGTCTAGGTAGAGCATCGACGCCACGGCATCCACACGAAGGCCGTCCAGATGATACTCTTCCAGCCAGAACAGGCCGTTGTTCAATAAATAATCGGAAACCTCATAGCGGCCGTAGTTGTAGATCAGGGTTCCCCAGTCCTGATGGCGTCCCTGCCTGGGATCGGAATGTTCGTAGAGGTTTGTTCCATCGAACCAGCCAAGGCCGTGGGCGTCGGTCGGGAAATGGCCCGGAACCCAGTCGAGAATCACCCCGATTCCGGCCTGATGACAGCGATCGACGAATTCACGAAACTCGTCTGGGCGACCGAACCGACTGGTCGGCGCAAACAGGCCGAGCGGCTGGTAACCCCACGAGCCGTCGAAGGGGTGTTCGGAGATGGGAAGGACTTCGATATGGGTGAAGCCCATCTCCTTGACGTAGGGGATCAGTTGATCGGCAAGCTCGTAATAGGTGAGGTAGGTGTTCCCCTCCGGATTGCGGCGCCAGGAGCCGAGATGCACCTCATAGATGGAGACAGGGGCATCAAGCGCGATCCCTTTTCCACGACGCTGCATCCAGTCGTCGTCATGCCATCGGAACCGTGTCATGTCGTAGACGATTCCCGCCGTCCCCGGCGCCTGCTCGCAAAAGAAGGCAAACGGATCCTGCTTGAGGGGAAGCAGTTCCCCCTTCTTCGACAGGATTTCGTATTTGTACAATGAGCCTTCCGGCAATCCCGGCAGGAAAATCTCCCACACCCCGCATTCGACCCGGAATCGCATGGCGTGACGCCGACCATCCCAGTTGTTGAAGTCACCCACCACGCTGACGCGAGCCGCATTTGGCGCCCACACGGCGAAGCCGACTCCCGCCACCCCTTCTATGGTCATCAAATGCGCGCCAAGCTTTTCGTCGAGGCGAAGGTGTTTTCCCTCGGCGATCAGATAAACATCCATTTCGCCAAGGAAGGGCGGAAACCGGTAGGGATCTTCGATATCGTGCTCTCCAGCATCGGTCTCGACCCGCAGACGGTAGGGGAAAATCTGACCCGAGCGTTTGACCAACCCATCGAACAGCCCCGCTTGATGGACTTTCGGCAACTCCGCAACCACCGTGCCCTTCGCCGTTTCGACCACCTGAACCCGCTTGGCATGGGGGAGGAACGCTCGGACCACCAAGCCCTGCCCCTTTGGGCCCGGATGCATGCCAAGGTAGGAAAACGGATCCGGATGTTTTGCACAGATGATTTTTTCGGCGTTCGTTTCCGCCTTTCCCGAAGTCGTCATGGCTCAAGCTTTCCTCGTTGCGCCCCGGATCGTTGAGGCTTCCGGGAGCATTGCTGATGGCCCCGGGTGACGCCAACGGCTGTCCTCGAACGGTCGGTCAATTGGCCGCTCCGATTAACTGAAGCACGCCCCTTACCGGAATTTCCAGCCAGTCCGGCCGGTTGGAGGCTTCATAGCAGATTTCGTACAAGGCCTTCTCTAGGCAGAAAAGTGCCAGCAGCTGGTTGAAGTCCGTTTCGTCGCCAGGAATTGTTGAACACTCGGCGGTGCAGTCCCGGTAGGCGGCAAGGAAGCTTTCGATGGCAAGCGCCTCCCACTTCTGCACATCTTCCACCACCCCCTCGGACGGCGGGGAAACGCGGGAGTGCTCCCGCAGCACCGACCAGCCTGCATAGTTCAACGAGCGAACGATACCGGCGACATCCCGCATCGGAGAATGCTTGATCCGCCGCTCCTGGAGAGGACGTGCGGGCTCGCCTTCGAAATCAAGAATAAGGAAATCTTCACGGACGACGACCACCTGCCCCAGGTGAAGATCGCCATGAAACCGGGATTTCCGGATTTCCAGATCCGTAGGCACCAGACGCTGGATGGTATCTTCAAGGTCCTGCCAGCGCCCAAGCAGATCCCGGACCTGTTCGCGAATGGGTTCGCTAAGATCTTCGCTGCCTGTGATCCGGCTGAGGGCCTCGCGCGCCTGTCCCGCCTGATCCCGGACTCTCCCTCCCCATTCTTCGAAATCGTCCGCGGTCGCCGGCTCCGCCAGGAACGCCGGATCATCGGTTTCGATTGCCAGCGCCTGATGCAGTTGCCCGACCCGCTGCCCCAGGGTCGCCACCAGAGCGCGGTAGAGATCGTGATGATGCTCCTCGGTTTCTCGCTGCTCCTCGGGGATGACCTCGACTTCCTGCAGGTATCGGTTCAGGTAGTCGAGGGTGAACGTCCATCCGTCTCCTTGGTTGCGGACGAACCGATGAAGAACCCCGAGCGCCGTCGGAACACCGTCCGCTCCCGTGAGTTCGATGCTTCCCAGGGTCGCGGGCGCGTTTTCGTAGCCGGCGGTGTCGGTCAGAAAACGGCCCATCTCGATTTCCGGATGTATTCCTGCATGCAGCCGCCGATACAACTTGAAAATCGCTTCGTCGCCGATGCAGACCGACGTGTTGCTCTGTTCACCCCCCATCCGGCGGATCTCGACATCAGGAGCAACCTCCAAGGCAGCAAGCGCCTTGGTCGGCCGAAACGCGATTTTCCCGCCGGCGGCGGTCTCGACTTCCTCTCCGTTTTGGATGGCGCGAAATACGGCTGCCGTGAATGGGGCGTCGGCAAGTCCGTCGTAGAGAACGCCGACGCGATTGGCCGTCCTTACGCGGGCGAGAGTGAACCCCTGAAGCCGGCCAAGTGGATCGTCGGTCGCGGTTTCCCACGCTGTCGCCAGGGACATCCCATAGGTCTGGGTCGTGTCGTCCGCCGTGGTCACATCCCAACAGCCGATCAGGTGGCCAAAGCCGCCATCCCGCAGCACAGCCTCGTCGCGAAGTTTCACGCTCCGGATCCCGCTGCCTTTGGCGGCGAACCATCGACGTCCCGGCAGGTATTCCGGCAGGATCCGCTGCGTCAGCGTCTCCAAATTGCTGCCCGCCAGCAGGCTTTGCCAGCCACGCGGCATCACCAGCGTCTGCAGGTCCGGCAGCGGCGGCTCGAACGTGTCATGCCAAGCCGGCGCTTGGCTCTCGTCGGCGAGAATGAACCAGTAGAAGCCGTAGCCCGGCAGGATGATGAAGTAGGGCAGCTCGCCGATCGGTGGAAAGGCACTGCGCCCGAGCAGTTCGACAGGGACACGGCCGGCAAATGCGGAAAGACTCAGTTCCGCTGCCTGTGGCGCACGAGACATATTGGCCACGCACAGGATGGTTTCATCCTCGTGGGAACGAAGATAGGCAAGAACCTTGCGGTTGCCGGGATAAAGGAAGGTCAGCGCGCCACGCCCGAAGGAGAGGTGGGCTTTACGCACCGCGATCAGGCGCTTCATCCAGTTCAGGTGTGAGGTCGAGCGCCTTGCCTGGGCTTCGACATTAACGGAGTAGTAGCCGTAGATGGCGTCCATGATAGGCGGCAGATAAAGCCGCTCCGGATCCGCTTTCGAAAAGCCCGCGTTGCGGTCCGGTGACCATTGCATCGGTGTGCGGACACCATTGCGATCGCCGAGAAACACGTTGTCGCCCATGCCAATTTCATCGCCATAGTAGACGATGGGCGTGCCCGGCATCGACATCAGCAGACTGTTGAGCAGCCGGATCTTGGCGCTGTCCCGCTCGAGCAGAGGGGCAAGTCGGCGGCGGATGCCGAGGTTGATGCGCGCCCGCTTATCCGAAGCGTAGAACTGCCAGAGGTAGTCGCGCTCGCGGTCAGTGACCATCTCCAGCGTCAACTCGTCGTGATTGCGCAGGAAAATCGCCCACTGGCAGCTTTCCGGAATGTCCGGGGTCTGCCGCATGATATCGGTGATCGGGTAGCGATCCTCGCGCGCCAGCGCCATGTAGATCCGCGGCATCAGCGGAAAATGAAAGGCCATGTGGCACTCATCGCCGTCGCCGAAGTACGGGCGGACATCTTCCGGCCACTGGTTCGCCTCAGCAAGAAACATCCGGTTTTCGAAGTGGGCGTCCAGCCACGCCCTGAGGCGCCTGATGACGTCGTGGGTCTCGGCGAGGTTCTCGTTGTTGGTACCCTCGCGCTCGACCAGATAGGGCACGGCATCGAGACGAAGACCGTCAACCCCGGCGTCGAGCCAGAACTTCATTACCGCGGTGACTTCATCGAATACCCGCGGATTGTCGAAATTCAGATCCGGTTGATGAGAGAAAAACCGATGCCAGTAGTATTGTTGCGCGACTGGGTCCCATGCCCAGTTAGACACTTCCGTATCCAGGAAGATGATCCGGGTTTCCTGATACTTTTGATCGGTATCGCTCCAGACATAGTAATTGCGATGAGCTGAACCCGGCCTGGCACGGCGTGCACGTTGGAACCACGGATGCTGATCGGACGTATGGTTGATGACAAGTTCGGTGATGACCTTCAAGCCCCGGCGATGCGCCTCCCGCACAAAAGTGCGAAAATCGCGCATCGTGCCGTAATCCGGATGAACATTCTTGTAGTCGGCAATATCGTATCCGTCGTCGCGCAGCGGCGACGGGTAGAAGGGCAACAGCCAGATCGCGGTGACACCAAGGTCGCTTAGATAGTCAAGTTTTTGCGTCAAGCCGGGGAAGTCGCCTATCCCGCTGCCTGTCGAATCGAGATAGGCCTTGACGTGCAGCTGGTAAATAATGGCGTCTTTGTACCACAGCGGCTCTCCCGAACTCATCCAACACTTCTCCCTGCGCTTTCTTTGCAGACTGAGCCGCTATTATCTCCAGGTCACGTCCCTAAGGCGCGTGATCCGAAAGATCTCACACGGATTTCCATACGGATCGAGCCGCAACCAATGGCGCGATCCTTGCCATTCCAGCCGCCGGAACGAAAACATCTCTTCTGCGACGAACGGATCATGATCACCCAGCCCCATCTCGCCGAGCGGAAAGTCGATGAACGTCTCGTTTGGTGTAAACGGATCAAGGTTGACCGCGATGAATACCATGTTTGACCGATCCGGGGTCATCTTTCCATAAAACAGAACGTTGTCGTTGGTCGAATTGTAGAACCGCAGGTTGTCGAGTTCATGCAGAGCCGGGTTGTCCTGCCTGATCTGGTTCAGCCGCGTGATGTAATCCTTGATGTTGCCGGGGCGATCCCAGTCCCAAGCTCGGATTTCGTACTTTTCGGAGTTGAGATACTCCTCCTTGCCCGGAAGCGGTGTCGCCTCGCATAGCTCGAAGCCGCTGTAAATCCCGTAGACGCTGGATAGGGTCGCCGCAAGCACAACACGAATTTGGTGTGCCGGCCGCCCTCCCGTCTGCAGGAACGGCGGGTTGATGTCGGGCGTATTGGTGAAGAAGTTCGGCCGCAAATATTCCTTGCATGATGTCTGCGTCAGCTCGGTCAGATACTCGATAAACTCGTGCTTGGTATGTCGCCACGTGAAATAGGTGTAGGACTGGTTGTAACCAACCTTGGCCATCATTTTCAGCATTGGCGGACGCGTAAATGCCTCCGCCAGGAAAATGACATCGGGATGGGCAGCCCGGACCTTGCGGATCAGCCACTCCCAGAAGGGAACGGGCTTCGTATGAGGATTGTCGACGCGAAAGATTTTGACACCCTGGTCGATCCAGTATTGCACCACCGAATGCAATTCGTTCCACAACGATTCCCAGTGTTCGTTGAAGAAATCGACGTTGACGATGTCCTGATATTTTTTCGGCGGGTTCTCGGCATACTTGATACTTCCGTCCGAGCGGAACAAGAACCACTCCGGGTGCTCCTTGATCCAGGGATGATCCGGTGAGCACTGGATCGCGAAGTCGAGCGCGATCTCCATCCCATTCTGGTGGCATGCCTCAACAAGATGGCGAAAATCATCAACGGTGCCCAGATCCGGATGAATCGCTTTATGGCCACCCTCTTCGGAACCGATTGCATAGGGGCTGCCCGGATCTTCGGGACCGGCTTCAAGGCTGTTGTTTTTGCCCTTCCTGAAGGTCCGCCCGATTGGGTGAACTGGCGGGAAATACAGCACATCGAAGCCCATCCGCTTGATATCGGGCAGCCGAGCCTCGCATTCGCGGAATGTTGAGCTCCGTGTCGCATCTTGGCCCTGTGAGCGGGGGAACATCTCGTACCATGCGGCAAAGCGCGCCCGGACCCGGTCGACAACCACTTCAAGCTCACGCTCGTAGCGTACCGCCGTTTCCCGATTCGGCCACCGCGACATCATATCCTTGACGTCCTGGCCGAGGAGCAACGCCTCCCGGTTGCCCTCGTTGGCGTCGAACGCCTTGATCATTTCAGTAAGGTGGGAGGCATCCTCGCCCTTAGCCCGCTGTACCGCTTCTTCAATCAGCTCCCGGCCCTCCAGCAGTTCGAGTGTCACATTCTGCCCGGCGGCCAGCTTTTTTTGCACCTCATCGCACCACGAAGCGTAAAGATCGGTCCAGGCTTCGATGGTGTAGACATAGTTCGCATTGTCGTAGAGGACGATGCTGCCGGTCCATCGGGCGAGGCCGGGATTGACCTCCATCATCGGCACCTCCCGCCAGCTACTGTCCGACTGCCGCCGGTACAGAATGACGGCGCAGAGCTGGTCATGGCCGTCGCGAAAGATGTCCGCGGTGACCTCCAATGTGTCCCCGACCTCGCGCTTGATCGGGTAGGCCCCACAGTCGAGTTGCGGCTGGACATTTTCGATGACGATGGAACGACTGTTGATTCTCGGCTCGAGATGGTCGAACAGGCGCTGCCCGCGCCCGCGCCCGGATTCATCCTTATGGTGCTTGTGGGGTGGCGGCTCCGCCGGACGCGCGGACACCGGCACACCTTGTTCCGTCGTTACCGCAGCCTCATCGCCGGCCTGCGCTTTTCCTGCCGCCGTCTGCTTTGCACCCGCGGGGGCCGCTGTTTTACCTGCCGCCGCCTTGCCGCCCTTCTCAGGCTTGTCCGTCATCAACCCCTCCCGGAATTTTCTCTAGAACCGCAGCCGCAACTCACTGCCCAATGAACACTCTCACTTCTGCCGGCTTCAATGTCACCTCTTCGCCAACGGGAAGGGCCTCTCCTTCTCGGCCGGGTGTGACTTCACCGCCACCGGAGAGACCGCCATCCAGCTCGTCCAGCCGAGCCACCGCACTATTTTCGAGGTCCCGGTTGATCAAAGTGACGGCCCACTCCTGATTATCTTCCGTGCGCCGGACCAAACAGGCGACATTCCCGCCCAGATCGGCAAAACGCTGAGGGCCTTCCTCGTTCAACACGCGCGAGCCAGACTTCATCGAATTGATCTCTCCGATGAAGCCAGAAAGATCGAAAGCTGCTTCTTCCCAGTCGTCCGGGGTGGTCTCGACCACATGCAGCTTCTTGCGAAAGCCGTATTCATAGCCGATCGGGATCATCAGACCGGTGGAAAAGGCGGCAGCAAACATGTACGCCTGCCGATAGGCCCGCTCGATCAGCTGTGGATCGCTGACCCCCTGCTCGACGAGATCTTCGGCCAGCCGTTGGGTGTCGTGGGTCTCGGGAAAGGAAATTGACGGGGCCACGGAGCGAAACTTTTCGTACTGCTCGAACAACCAATCCGCCTTGAAATCCCACCACTTGGAGCTGTTCATGAAATAATCGAAGCCGGCATCGCCCAATTGCTCGACCTGCTCGAGCAGAGCGCCGAGACTCTCGGCGACGAACACGGCATCCTTGTCGATCGTTCGAATGGCGCCAAACAACTCGCTCCATACTGCGGCCGGGACCTTGTAAGCCGCATCGCAACGATACGCTCTGACGCCCATTTTCACATAATGGGAAACCACGTCGATGAAGTAGTCGACGATTTCTTGGCGCTGCGGCCGCTCGCTGAAATCAAGCTCGGCGAGATCATACCAAACCGTCTTGGTGTGCTTGTCGTCACCCGGGTCAACGGCGTAGGGATGAGCGATCGACCCGTCCTCTTCGTGGACGTACCAATGCGGTTTTTCTTTCGTTAACGGTGAATCCGTTGCGGTGTGATTGATCACAAGATCCATCATCACCGTCAGACCGCGCTGCTCGGCCGCCTTGGCAAACTGCTTGATCAGATTGTCGGCCGATTTCCGGGACTTGCCGCGAAATTTCGAGTTAAGTCGGTAGTAGTCCTTGACGGCATAGAGGCTCCCGGAAGACCCAGTCTCGTGAATCGGATTAATGAACACATGGGTGAATTTCATCGCCGCGATACGATCGAGGTGCTTTTGCCAATCGTCAATTGTCCCCACCAACAACGGGAACAAATTGTAAATCCGCATTCCTTCGACAAAAGAACTCACCTTCCTTCTCCTTTGCTGGACCCTTGCCCGGGGGCTTTATTTTATCGACCGTGCCCCGTCGGTAAGGCAGGCCCAAGCACTTTCCACGCGGCCACCCACCCTCGGAAGCGAATACCCTTGAAACCCCGTCATAGGATTCTTCCCTCCCCGCTCTTACCATGGGAGTACCCTCGCGGGGCTATAACCTACGATGGCGTCACCGCTGCAACGACTCGTAAAGCGCCAATGTTTGCTTGGCGATCGTTACCCAACTGAACTGCTCCACCACCCGGCGCCGCCCGGCCGCGCCCATTCGGCCCTTGAGATCCGGGTCTGACGCGAAACGATTGATCGCCTCTGCGAGCGCCCGCGCCAATCCATCGGTATCTGAAGGATCATGTGGCGGCATCGGAGACAACTTGGCGTCGACGAGAAATCCCGTTTCGCCGTCGGCCACCACCTCGGGAATTCCACCCACCGCCGTCGCAACCACCGGTGTTCCACACGCCATGGCTTCCAGATTGATGATGCCGAACGGCTCGTAAATGGAGGGGCAGCAAAACACGGTGGCATGGGAGTAAAGGGCAACGGTCGTCCGGCGGGTAACCATTTCCGGAATCCAAACCACACCGTCCCGCCGGCTGCGCAACGCCAACACCATTTCTTCCAGTTCCTCCTGGAGCGAGGGAGTGTCTGAATCGCCGGCACACAGCACGACCTGAAGAGTCGGATCAAGGGATTCGGCTGCCTTGAGCAAGTAATACAGGCCTTTTTGCCTGGTCATTCGCCCCACGAAAAGAACATAAGGCCTGTCGACGTCAATGCCGAGCGGTCTCAGCATCTCGGGCTTGTTAATCGGCTTGTATTCCTCGGTGTCAATCCCATTCAGGATCACATGCACCTTTTCGGGGGGAACGTCGAATAGGCGCAGAATATCGTCGCGCGTGCTGCTCGATACCGCAATTACGGCATCGGCCATTTCGATCGCGGTCTTCTCCACCCATTTCGAAAGTTCATAGCCACGGCCTATCTGTTCCTGCTTCCACGGCCGCAACGGCTCCAGCGAATGCGTGGTGAGTACCAACGGTGTCCCGTAAAGAATTTTTGCAAGGATGCCGCCGAACTGGGCGTACCAGGTATGACAATGAACGACGTCGGCATCAATGCCTTGCCCGTTGAAGGCTAAGCAGGTCGCCAACGCCCTCAGCGGAGAGACGAATGGTACCGGGCAACCGGCAAAATGAGCGGTTTCGATCTTTGTGCCGCGTACGGTGAGTCCGCCTTCCACGTAGGCCTGATCATGAAAACTACGAACTTCAACCGATGCTAACTTGGCCAGTTCCTTCGATAGATACTCGACATGGACGCCGGCACCACCATAGATGTGCGGAGGGAACTCGTTGGTCATAACCATGATGCGCATCGCGGCCGGCCCCCTCCTGAATCTGTTGCTGGGTGTTCTACCGCATGGCGCAAATTCGTCAATTGCTAAGGAACGACAAGCAGCAGGGTCTTTGGAGGCAGAGCGAGTCGGCGCAGGCCGGGTTTAACGTTTCGGCAATCGCCTGTGGACGACGATGCACACGATAAAGGCACCCCTCGCAGGAGCCCGCTTTGAACGCCACTTTTTCTCATCCCGCGGCCGCGGCCTTTGTTCTCGTTTCGACTTTGATGTCTTCCAATGCGGCTGGCGCGCAAATGCCGTTGTCCTGCACGGCGGCCACTCTCGGTGCGACGGCCTGCCTCGCGGGCAAGTTGTGCGCATGCACCTACGATCGCGGCGCCATCGCTACCGGTATCCCTGCCGGCTACCGCTGGGATTGCGGGATTCTTCGTCCCGGCTGCGGCAGCGCCTTAGAATTCCCTGCGACACTGAATCCATATTCGGGCCCCTACCCGACCACTGTCGGGATCGATCGCTCGCGCAACACTCTCACGATCGAGCAGACCAACAGCAACACCAACAGCAACCTCAATACCAACTCCTCGCTTCCCCCCGGCCGACCCGTACGACCACCTGTGATTGGTGATCCCCTTCCCCTGCTGCCGCGCGAGTGAACACCTCGCCTCCAGTCCGCACAAGGCGCACCAGGCTTACTGAACGCAGGCCTCTATCTGCTCCTCGAACTCTTCGCGGCAGAGCTTTTGCACGAATGCCGCCGATGACGTTGCGCCGGCCATGCAAAGGTCGAGATTTTGACGAGCGTTCATCTCGCAGGCAGCCGTGACATCCTATGTCTGGGATGTACAGGAAGCGGCCAGCAGGGCACACAGGGCGGTGGCAAGGCTGCGGCTGCCGATCGGCTCTATCGTGTTCTCTTGGCAATCCCACTGCGTTTGATGATCTGATCGTCTTCCCTATCACAACGGGTCCTTCCGTGACCACAGAAGAGCCTTCTGAAACGAAAAGCGCCGCCCCGTCGAAGAGGCGGCGCCATCGGGGGTAGACCCCCCCGCGAAACGATTCGAAATTGCTGTTAGCGCTGCTGCTGACCCGCCGGCTCGCCCGTGGTACCGGTCGTGCCAGACCCGGACTCCGTAGCACCGGGTTGGGTTTGCTCACCCTCATCACGTTCCGCGCGAGTGCTCTCGAATTCCGGCAGCTCGCTGATTTGTTCGTTGGTCATGTTGACCTTCGCCTGCTGCTCGTCCGAAGCAATCGCAGGATCGGCTTTTGGCAGTTCGATCTGATCGAACGGCAACGCGACGGCATCGGCACCGATGCCGAGCAAACTGACGCCGCGCTGCAAGATCACGGATTCAACCTGTCCTTGTTCATTGATCAGAACATTTGAAACCTCGCCGATATCTTCACCCTCCTGACCGACAACTTCCATCCCAATCAACTCGTGTTGCCCAGCCTGAGGCGCCTTCTGACCCGCCTGCTGGCCGGATTGTTGATCTGCCGCAACGGCTGATCCCGCAACCAGTGCAAAGGCCGCCACCGCCGGAACTACAAACTTGTTCATGTTACCCTCCTTGTTGGTTTCCGCTGTGCTGCGGTCCCCATCTAAACAAGGAAGGTGAGAGATGGTTCCCAGAGACTTTCAGGCCAAGCCAAAACCACCTCGCCCTCGAGCAAAGCGAGGCAACCTGATCAGTGGGTCGGCTGGATCAACCGACTGGTCGGAGTGAGAGGATTTGAACCTCCGGCCCCCGCCTCCCGAAGACGGTGCTCTACCAGGCTGAGCTACACTCCGATCATCGCGGCCATGACCGTTAACCACCCGAATGATTCGATCATTCGCCAGCACAGGGCGCGGTTTCTTCTCCACCCTTCTGGCGCGGGACTGATTTCTTATAACGCGAGGGGCAGCCCGACAACAAGCCACCTTACGGAGGGGCCCCTCCAGGACTGGAAAAAGCGCCGCACCGGCGCATCAATAAATACGCTCGATGCAGAAATCAATCAAATCGAGCAGGATCTGCCGCTCGCGGCACTCCGGCATTACCGCCAGCGCCTGCGCCGCTCGCATTCCATACTCGCGCGCCATCGCCACCGTATCATTGAGCGCCCCCCGGCGGTTCATGATCCCGATTGCCCGGTCCAAATCACCCGGAACCTGATCCAGATCTTCCAACGTCCGGTTCCAGAACGCCCGCTCGTCGTCATCGCCGCGCAAAAAGGCGAGCACCACCGGCAGCGTGATCTTGCCCTCGCGAAAATCATCGCCAATGCTCTTGCCGAGCGTCATCTGCTTGGCAGAGTAATCCAGCACGTCATCCACCAGCTGGAAGGCGATGCCGAAGTTCATGCCATAGTCATGCAACGCCTTTTGTTCACCGGCTGGCCGCTCGGCCACCACCGCACCAATCTCGCACGCTGCAGCAAAGAGTTGCGCTGTTTTGGCGCGAATAACATCAAGATAAGCGCGTTCGTCGGTGTCTGTGTTGTTCGAGGTCATCAGTTGCATGACCTCGCCTTCGGCAATGATCGATGAGGCTCGGGACAGAATCCGCAACACCTCCAGCGATCCATCCTCGACCATCAGCTCGAACGAGCGGCTAAACAGGAAATCCCCGACCAGAACGCTGGACTTGTTACCCCACAGGGCATTGGCGGAGGCCAACCCCCGGCGCAAATCGCTCTCATCGACAACGTCATCGTGCAGGAGGGTTGCGGTATGAATGAATTCGACGCAGGCCGCGAGGGCGATATGACGGAATCCGTCATAGCCGCACATCCGGGCGCTGGCGAGAGTGAGCATCGGCCGCAACCGCTTGCCGCCCGCCGCGACCACGTGACCGGCCAGTTGCGGGATCAACGCCACCGGACTGTCCATCTTCTCGATGATCAAGTGATTGACTGCGCTGAGGTCGTCGGCGACCAGCGCGTTCAAGGCGTTCAGAGTTGGCTTCTGAAGAGTATCGCCTGTCACCCTCGCAGCGACGTCCACACGACCTCCTATCCACTTTGTTCATTTCGCCTTATATAGGCGTTCTGACTTATCGTGACGCTCGAAAGCGCAAATGAGCATAAGAACCGCTATAGTCCTAGGTCAAGTGTGCAGCGGCGAGCACGTGCGCCCGCGGGCATCCGGCACTGGTATCGGTAACGCCGCCTTCTGGATCATCTGGCCCCTGACCCACCGATGATGGTCGAGTTGCTCCGCACCGACGATCCGGTCCTACTTGGTTGGCTTCGCAACCGACTCGGCGAAGCCGGCATCAAAATCCATGTCTTCGACTCGCATACAAGCAGCCTTTATGGCGGAGCGCTCGATGCGGTTGCCGCCCGGGTGATGGTCAACGAGGCAGATGCGTGGCGCGCGAGGCAGATCGTCAAGCAAACGCCACGAGCCGATTTCGATGGTTGCTGAGGCAATCACGGAGGATCGGCTCCTCGGCGGCCGGGTGGCCCTGGTTCAGCCATCGCACGGCTACCGCGCTGGGATTGATCCGGTGCTGCTCGCAGCGGCGATCCCCGCTACGGCCAAGGATCGGGTGCTGGACTTGGGCGCAGGAGCCGGCGCAGCCGCCCTTTGCCTTGCTGCCCGTATCCCTGGCACTGCGATTATTGGGCTTGAAGCCGATCCAGGGCTGGTGCGCCTTGCAAACGCGGGGGCCGAGCGGAGCATCCTCGGCGACCGTGTTCTCTTCTGCGCCGGCGATATCATCGATGCTTCGGTGATTCTGAAGCCGAAAAGTTTCGACCATGTCATGGCCAATCCACCGTTCCTGACAAGGGGCGCGGGACGGTTACCCGCGAACGCCGGAAAAGCAGCGGCAACAGTGGAGACGCATGCCGTGCTCGACGACTGGATCCGAGTAGCCGCGACGATGGTGCGCCCGGGCGGCACCGTGACGCTGATCCATCGCGCTGACCGGCTGGATGCCATTCTCTCGTCGCTGGCGGGACGGTTGGGGGCGGTTACGGTTTATCCGCTGTGGCCGCATCCATCACGGCCGGCAAAGCGTATTCTCGTCTCCGCCCGTAGCGGCTCCGCTGCGCCCATGCGCTTGTTGCCGGGCCTTGTTCTGCATTGGAACGGGGCCTTCAGTGCCGAGGCAGATGCGGTGCTCCGTCATGCACACCCGATCTCGCTCGCAAGCCCCTGGTGCTGACGCTGACGCATCCTGCTGCCGGCCGGCATAACCCGTACTGAGGAAGACACCTTGAGGTGGATGCTCCCCTACCCATGAGGACGGTTTCTATGAACGCACATTCTTGGCTTTCCTGGCTCCCCTTCGAGCGGTTTCGCAACCCACCCCCCGTGGTCCACGTCGTCCGCCTCAGTGGGATGATCGGGGGCGTCGGGCCGTTGCGGCGCGGCCTTACCCTGCCAGGGTTGGCCAGCGTTCTGCAGCGCGCCTTCAAGCGCAAGGGGCTAGCCGCCGTGGCGCTCGCCATCAACTCTCCCGGCGGCTCCGCCGTGCAATCGGCCTTGATCGCCCGGCGCATTCGCGCCCTCGCCACCGAACACGACGTTCCGGTTTTCGCGTTTGCGGAGGACGTCGCCGCCTCTGGCGGCTACTGGCTGGCAACGGCTGCCGACGAGATTTACGCCGACGCAGGCTCAATTATCGGCTCGATCGGCGTGCTCTCGAGCGGCTTCGGCTTCCCGGATCTGCTCAAGCGCGTGGGCGTTGAACGACGGCTGCACACGGCGGGTGCCTTCAAGGGATCGCTGGATCCCTTCAGCGAGCAAAAACAGGAGGAGGTTGCGCATCTGAAGGAGTTTCTCGACGAAATCCACGACTATTTTCGCCAGCACGTTCGCGAGCGGCGCGGCGGCAAGCTCAAGGGCGACGAAGCCACCTTGTTTTCCGGCAAATGGTGGAGCGGTCGCACCGCGCTCGAGCTGGGCCTGATCGATGGATTGGGAGACCTGCGTGCCACCCTGCGCGCGCGCTATGGTGAAAACGTCAAATTGAAAGTGATCGGCGAGAGCAAATCGTGGTGGCTGCGTTGGATGGGGCTGCGGACTCATCCCGCGGATTTCGCCGAACCCGCGGAATGGGGCGAGCGGTTGCTGGCTGCCGCAGAGGAACGGATGATGTGGAACCGGTTCGGTCTCTGAGTGGTATTCCCTGCAGATCCTTTGCTGACCTGTTGCCGTGTTCTCAGCAGTCAATACAGAACATTCATCAGACCCATGTGGAACACTTATATGTGTATATAACGCAAAATGAGTACTTTGGGAGGAACTTTGTAGGAACATTTGCTGAACATTTGTCAGCCCTCTGCCGTGCCCGCCTCGCCTTGACCAGTCGGTCGATTGCCCCTACAAGCAGCCCATGCTCGGCTTCGGCATTGCCAAAGTCTTCTTCACCCTTGCAGTGATCGCATTGGTCTGGTTCGGATCGACCGGATTTGCGCGGATCCATCAGCGCGGGAACGTTCGGAAACGTGGGAAGGCAGCAGACGGCGGTTCGCCGCCAGGCGCGCCGTCGGCGGCAAGCCGCGGCAGCAGGCGTGCGGAAGACACGGTGCGGTGCTCCCATTGCGGCGCTTACCTGTCGGTGCGCCGATTGCAGAGCTGTGGTCGCGCGGATTGCCCGTATCCCGGCTGAGGATGCCGGGGGGGGCAGATTGCGGTGGTTCTCATCGCATCCAGTTGGATCAGCAATTGCAACGCGCTCGCAGCCTCACCTTGACCATGAGCATGCTCGCGCAGTATCGTCCGTCGTTTCGCACCAACGCGTCACCACCTTAAGGCTCCCCGCTAAGGTCCTGTCATGCGCGCCAACCCGTCGTGCTTCCAGTCGCTGATTCTTGCCCTGCAGAACTTCTGGGCCGAGCGCGGATGCGTCATTCTCCAGCCTTTCGATATGGAGGTGGGCGCCGGAACGTTTCACCCGGCGACGACGCTGCGTGCGCTGGGTCCGGAGCCATGGCGGTGTGCCTACGTTCAGCCGTCGCGCCGACCCACCGATGGCCGTTATGGAGAAAATCCCAATCGGCTGCAGCACTACTACCAGTTCCAGGTTCTGCTGAAGCCCTCGCCAGCCGATTCGCAAGACCTTTATTTGCAGAGCCTGGAGTATCTTGGCATCAGCGCCACCATCCACGACATCCGCTTCGTCGAGGACGACTGGGAAAGCCCGACGCTGGGCGCCTGGGGCCTGGGCTGGGAGGTGTGGTGCGACGGCATGGAAGTGACCCAGTTCACGTACTTCCAGCAGGTCGGCGGGATCGAGTGCAATCCCGTTTCTGTTGAGCTGACCTACGGGCTCGAGCGCCTCGCGATGTACATTCAGGGCGTCGAGAACGTGTTCGACCTCGACTGGAACGGCGCAGGCGTGACGTACCGGGATGTTTTTCTTCAGGCCGAGCGAGAGGGCTCGATGTACAATTTCGAGGCAGCCGATCCGGAGCGGCTGTTCCGCCATTTCTCAGACGCCGAGGCCGAGTGCCGGATGCTGTTGGACGCCAAGCTGGCCCTGCCCGCCTATGAGCAATGCATCAAGGCGAGCCATCGTTTCAACTTGTTGGATGCGCGCGGCGTCATCAGCGTGACCGAACGGGCCGCCTACATTGCGCGTGTGCGTGCTCTCGCCCGCGGCTGCTGCGAAGCTTGGCTTGCGAGCCGAAACCTTGCCTGAACTGCTTTTGGAACTTCTCAGCGAAGAGATCCCCGCGCGCATGCAACTTCGCGCCGCGGAGGATCTCAAGCGCCGGGTAGTGGCCGGTTTGCGCGACGGACAGCACCCGTTCGAGTCCGCCGAAACCTACGTTACTCCGCGGCGGCTGACGCTGGTCGTGGCTGGCGTGCCCGCAGTGCAGCCGGACGTCGTCGAAGAACGGCGCGGTCCTCGAGCCGACGCGCCCGAGCAGGCGATTCTGGGTTTCCTGCGCTCGGCCGGCGTTACCCGCGAGGCTGTAAAGACGCGCGAGACCCCGAAGGGGGAATTCCTGTTTGCGCGGATCGAGCGCCGGGGGCGGCAGACCGCCGAGGTGCTGGTCGAAGTTCTCACGGCCGCGTTGACTGGCTTTCCATGGCCAAAATCCATGCGCTGGGGGGACAACGAGCTGCGCTGGGTACGGCCGCTTCATTCGATCGTTTGCCTGTTCGACGGCAGGATCATCCCTGTCTCGTTGGGTCCGGTAACCGCGGGGAACACCACCGCCGGTCACCGTTTCCTCGCTCCGGACCCCTTTGAAGTCAAAGATTTTGCCGATTACATGGCCAAGCTCGAGCTGGCAAAAGTGATGCTCGACCATCACAAGCGTCGCACGTTCATCGAGCGGGCGGCGAGCCACCAGGCCCACCGCGAGCGGCTTCAGGTCCGCCCCGATCCCGAACTGCTCGACGAGGTGACCGGCCTTGTCGAATGGCCGATCGTATTGGAAGGCCGGATCGACGAGTCGTTCATGGCGGTCCCTTCGGAAGTTCTGATCAGCGCGATGCGTAGCCATCAGAAGTATTTCTCCTTGCTCGACGAGAGCAGCACGATGGCACCGCGCTTCATCGTGGTCGCCAACACCGAAGGAGCCGGCAACGGGCGGGAGATCGTTGCGGGGAACGAGCGGGTGCTGCGTGCGCGGCTGGCGGATGCCCGGTTCTTTTGGGACAACGATCGCAAGCAGACCCTCGCAAGCCGCGTTGAGAGGCTTGCCGGCAGGGTCTTTCACGCCCGGCTCGGCAGCGATCTTGACCGGGTGCAACGATTGCAGAAGCTGGCGCGGTGGCTCGCGCCCACCGTCGGCGCCGATCCCGATCACGCGGAGCGAGCGGCAAGACTGAGCAAGGCCGACCTCACCACCGACATGGTGGGAGAGTTCCCGGAGTTGCAAGGAATCATGGGCCGGTATTACGCTCTCCACGATGGAGAAGACAGTGCGGTCGCCGCCGCGATTGGCGAGCATTATGCTCCGCAAGGTCCGGGCGATGACTGTCCGAAGGCGCCGCTCAGCATCGCCGTCGCGCTTGCCGACAAGATCGATACCTTGGTCGGGTTCTTCGGCATCAACGAACGGCCGACCGGCTCCAAGGATCCGTTCGCGCTGCGGCGGGCCGCCCTTGGCGCCATCCGACTGATTGTCGACAACGCTGTCAGGCTTCGCCTTCTCCCTCTGTTCGATGCGGCAGCCGCCCTGCACCGCAGGAATGCCCCGCGCGAGTCATCCTCGGAGACGATCGTCACCCAACGCCGCGGCGGATGGAACGAGCCTCATGACGGCACTGCATGGTCGCTGCTCGATTTCTTCGCCGATCGTCTCAAAGTCTACCTGCGCGAGCAGGGCGTCCGTCACGACCTGATCTCGGCTGTATTCGCCTTAGGGGGCGAGGATGACTTGGTACGGCTTCTTGCTCGGGTTGATGCCCTAAGAGGCTTTCTTGAGGCCGATGACGGTGCTAACTTGCTGACCGCGTACAAACGGGCAAGCAACATTGTCCGGATTGAAGAAGCAAGGGATGGCGCACGCTACGAAGGTCCGGCCGATCAGTCTCTGTTTTCGCAAATTGAAGAAGCCAATCTTCACGCGGCGCTTGAGGGGGTCCGCAGAAGGATCGACAGGTTACTTGATGAGGAGCAGTTCACCGAGGCGATGACGGTTCTTGCCAGCCTTCGCCAACCGGTCGATGCGTTCTTCGAGGCCGTAACCGTGAATTGTGACGAGGCGCAATTGCGGGGCAACCGGCTGCGGTTGCTCTCGCAGATCCGTTCGGACCTGACGAGGGTTGCAGATTTTTCACAGATCGAGGGATAGGGACAGATCATGACCAAGTGGGTCTACACGTTTGGCGGCGGGAGTGCCGAAGGCGATACGAAGATGAAGAATCTACTCGGCGGCAAGGGGGCCAACCTCGCCGAGATGAGCAATATCGGCATCCCGGTGCCGGCAGGCTTCACCATTTCGACGGAGGTCTGCACCTACTTCACGGAAAACAATAAAACTTATCCTTCTGATCTCAAGGAACAGGTCGACGCCGCCATTGCCAAGGTCGAGCAGATCATGGGGGGCAAATTCGGCGCGAAGACGGGCCCACTGTTGCTGGTGTCGGTGCGATCCGGCGCCCGTGCATCGATGCCCGGCATGATGGATACGGTCCTCAACCTCGGACTGAACGACGAGACCGTTCGCAATCTCGCCGAGCAGACCGGCGACGAGCGCTTTGCTTACGACAGCTATCGCCGTTTCATTCAGATGTATTCCAACGTCGTCCTTGGCGTCGACACCCACCATTTTGAGACCCTGCTGGAGAACCACAAGGAAAAGCAAGGGCTGACCTTCGATGTCGAGATGACCGCCGAAGATTGGAAGGTTCTCGTCAATTCCTACAAGAACGAGGTCAAGAAGCATCACAGCACGCCGTTCCCGATGGATCCGCAGGAGCAGCTGTGGGGCGCGATCGGTGCCGTGTTCGGCAGCTGGATGAACAAGCGTGCGATCACCTATCGCAGGCTGCACAATCTACCCGATCACTGGGGCACAGCCGTCAACATCCAGGCGATGGTGTTCGGCAACATGGGCGACGACTGCGCCACCGGGGTCTGCTTCTCGCGCAATCCGTCGACCGGCGAGAATGCGTTCTACGGCGAATACCTAGTCAACGCCCAGGGCGAGGACGTGGTCGCCGGCACCCGCACGCCACAGCCGCTGAGCCTTGCCGAGAAGGCGACAATGGAGTCGGATCTTCCAGCCATGGAAGAGCTGCTCCCCAATCTCTACAAGGAGCTTGTAACGTATCGCAACAAGCTCGAGAAACACTACACCGACATGCAGGACATGGAGTTCACTATCCAGAAGAACAAACTCTGGATGCTCCAGACCCGCACCGGCAAGCGTACGGCTCAGGCAGCGCTGCGGATGGCGGTGGAAATGGCCGAGGAAAGCCTGATCGACAAGAAGGAAGCGGTCAAGCGGCTTGATCCGGCGGCGCTTGACCAGTTGCTGCACCCGATGATCGACCCCAAGGCGGCGAAGGAAGTGCTCGGCAAGGGTCTACCGGCTTCGCCGGGCGCTGCGTCGGGTCAGGTGGTGTTCAATGCCGATGACGCCGAAGCCTGGAAGAAGGACGGCAAGAGGATCATCCTCACCCGCATTGAGACCTCTCCTGAGGATATCGGTGGCATGCACGCTGCGGAGGGCATCCTGACGACGCGCGGCGGGATGACCAGTCACGCGGCGGTGGTCGCGCGCGGCATGGGCAAACCGTGTGTCGCCGGGGCGGGCGAGCTTCGGGTGAACTACGCGGACAAAACGCTGACCGCCGGCAACGTGGTTATCAATGAAGGCGACTTTATCACGATCGATGGCACCACCGGCGAGGTCCTCAAGGGCGAGGTGCCGAAGGTCCAGCCGGAGCTGACCGGGCACTTCGCGAAACTGATGACCTGGGCGGATGATATCCGCACCATGAAGGTACGAGCCAATGCCGAGACCCCCCTCGACGCCAGCACCGCTCGAAACTTCGGCTGCGAAGGCATCGGTCTTTGCCGCACCGAGCACATGTTCTTCGATCCGCAGCGGATCATTCACGTCCGCGAGATGATCGTGGCGGAGACGGTGGAGGCGCGGCGTTCCGCACTCGACAAGCTGCTTCCGTATCAACGGCAAGATTTCATCGAGCTGTTCAAGATCATGGCGGGGCTGCCGCTGACGATCCGTCTTCTCGACCCGCCGCTGCATGAGTTCCTGCCGCACACCGATGAGGACATGGCGGAAGTCGCAGCCGCGGCCGGCGTCGATGTTGCCCGCGTGAAGGCGCGTGCCGCAATGCTCCACGAGGCCAATCCGATGTTGGGCCATCGCGGCTGCCGTCTCGGGATCACCTATCCCGAGATCTACGAAATGCAGTGCCGCGCCATTTTCGAGGCCGCTGCGGAATCCGTGATGGCCGGCGAGCCGATCCTTCCGGAGGTTATGATCCCGCTGATTGCGACGAAGGCAGAGTTCGACACCTTGAAGGCGATGGTCGACCGTGTCGCCCAGGAGGTGATGGACAAAACCGGCGCCAAGATCGAGTACCTCGTCGGCACCATGATCGAACTGCCGCGGGCTGCCCTGATCGCGGACAAAATTGCCGAGGGTGCACAGTTCTTCAGCTTCGGCACCAACGACCTGACGCAGACGACGTTCGGTCTCTCCCGCGACGATGCCGGCAACTTCCTGGTCCAGTATCAGGATCTTGGCGTGCTGAAGCACGATCCGTTCGTCACGATCGATCAGGAGGGTGTCGGGGAGTTGATTGCGATCGCCGTCGAGCGTGGGCGAAAGACCCGTCCCGACATCAAGCTCGGCATCTGCGGCGAGCACGGTGGCGATCCGGCCTCGGTTCACTTCTGCAACACGATCGGGCTCAACTACGTCTCCTGCTCCCCCTACCGGGTGCCGATCGCGCGCTTGGCAGCGGCTCACGCCGCGATGGGCGAGCGTTCGGACGCAACAGCCTGATTAGCGTTCCGCTCCTAGCTCCTTCAAATAGCGACTGAAGCGCAAGGCCCTCTCCCTCACCGGGAGAGGGCTGGTGCGCCAGGGTGCCAAGGTTTTTTCTCCGTCTCGGCGGACCGCTCCCGCATGTCCGGACCCTTTGGCTTACCCTTCCTGTTTCTCGCCCCTGCGGCCGGAGTTGGTCCCGGGAAAACTCCCATCGAACTGGCCTGACCTTCCTTCTGAAGTTACGGTACTCTCAACCGTAAGGCGGCCTTAGCAAACCGCCCTTCGCCGCTCACGCGCGGCGAGCAGGGAACTCATTCTCAATCGCATTGTTGTTGATGAAGCGGCGCAGGCACTGCCCGTTGGGTTCATCCAAAAAAGGAAATCAAGAATGAAGATTGCGCAGGTTGCACCCTTGATGGAAAGCGTGCCGCCGAAGTGCTACGGCGGGACAGAGCGTGTCGTTTCGTGGGTTACGGAGGAACTTGTCCGTCAGGGGCACGACGTGACCCTGTTCGCTTCGGGGGATTCCGTCACCTCGGCGAACCTCGTTCCCTGCTGTCCGCGCGGGTTGCGGCTAGACAATGTACTCGATGCGATGGCGCACCACGTCGTGATGCTCAAGGAAATCCGCGATCGCGCTGCGGAGTTCGACATCATTCACTTTCATATCGATTACCTCCATTTTCCCCTCTTCTGCGACAGGCCCAGTCGAACATTGACGACCCTTCACGGCCGCCTTGACCTGCCTGATCTGCCGGCGGTCTTTGGCGCGTTTCCAATGATGCCGGTCACATCTATCTCACACGATCAGCGCCGCCCGCTGCCCGGGTTGAACTGGGCCGGCACCGTCTATCACGGCCTGCCGCGCGATCTGTTGCCGTACTGCGAGAGGCCCTCATGGGACTACCTCGCCTTCCTTGGCCGCATCTGTCCGGAAAAGCGGGTGGATCGTGCGATCGAAATCGCAAAACGCGCGGGAATGAAACTGAAGATCGCAGCCAAGGTGGACCCCGTCGATCAGAGGTACTTCGAAACAGAAATCCAGCCGATGCTCAACCATCCATTGATCGAATTCATTGGCGAGATCGGTGATGAGGACAAAGCGGAGTTTCTCGGCAATGCGTACGCTGTGCTGTTCCCCATCGACTGGCCGGAGCCGTTCGGACTGGTGATGATCGAATCGATGTCGTGCGGCACGCCGGTCGTTGCCTACCGCTGCGGCTCGGTGCCGGAAGTGATCGATCATGGCCTCACCGGCTTGATCGTGAACAATGACGACGAAGCGGTGATTGCCGTCCGTCGCGCCCGGATGCTGGATAGGTTCTTAGTGCGCCGGCGCTTCGAAGAGCGTTTTTCTGTCGAACGGATGGTCGCCAACTACTGCGCCTTGTATAGTGACGCGATGGAACGCGCCGAGCCGGCGATTCCGCTGGCGCGGGCCTGATCTGAGAAGCCGTTCCCATTCTGGCCCGAAGGGACGGCCGGGATGGGAATCGATCTTTGCGGACTGCCATGGTTCACGGTTCTCGCCGGTGACGATACGACAGGAGGGCGCAGTGCCGGACACGGATCAAATGACGGTGGACACTCTCCTTGAGCGAACCGCTGATCCGTTATGGAGGCTCGATGAAGACCGTTACGACGTTCTTCGTGAATCCGGTGTGGAAGCACGCCTCGCGATCGGTAACGGATTTATTGGCGTCCGCGGTGCACGAGGAATCAGCCGCGGCCCGATATGGATGACCTGGTCGCAAGGGATGATGTGGTCGTCCTGGCCGCGGATCTATGTGGCCGGTCTGTTCGACACCCCCAACACGGAGCCCCCGGTTCCCTCTCTCGTCCCTGCTCCGGATTGGTTGCGAGTCCGTGTCCTGCTCGAGGGACGGTCCCTGACGCTGCGCGCAGGCTCCCTCATCAAGCACCAGCGCACGCTCGATTTTCGGCGCGGCCTGTTGCTCACGGAATGGCGGCAGCGAGACTCGCTCGGACGCATGGCGCGGCTGAGGACCCTGCGCTTGGTCTCTCTTGCCAACCGTGCCCTGGGACTGCAGATCGTTCAATTGGATATCGAGGATGGCCGGGCGGAGTTGACGCTGGAGGCCGTTTTGGAGTCCGCAGGCCCCGGGCTGGAACTGGTTCGTCTGGAGCCCAATGCCTCCCTTTGGCGGACCGAGCAGTCGGACAAGAGCTTGGCGGTCGCGACAGCGATGGGGTTGGAGGTTGCGGGAAACGTCATAGAACCGACGGTGCAGGATCCTCTTAAGAGGGCGTGGAACTGGATTTCCACACCTGGAGCGCCGGCTTTGTTCTGGCGAATTGTTTCACTGGCGCGCGGTGACGGCGAGCCCGATGAGACCGTCCTCACCCGCTCCCAAGTGTTTCTTGAGCGTGCCGAGCGAGGAGGCTGGCGCGACGTGCTTGGTGCCCATGAAAGCGCATGGGCGGAGCGCCATCTTTGCAGCGATATTGGAGTGGGCGGCGACGAGCGAGCGCAAAAAGCGCTGCGCTTCGCCATCTATCATCTGAACAGCGCCGTCAATCCGGCCGACGATCGCGTCTCCGTCGGCGCCCGGGCGCTCACCGGGGACTCCTATCTTGGCCATGTTTTCTGGGATACCGAGATCTATCTATTGCCCTTCTATACGGTGACGTGGCCGGAAGCGGCGCGCGCGCTGCTGATGTACCGCTATCATACGTTGTCTGGAGCACGCGCCAAGGCAGAGCGACTTGGCTATCGTGGAGCGCTGTACGCCTGGGAATCGGCCGACACCGGTGAGGAGACGACACCTGCCGAGATCATCGACCCGAACGGTCGGATGATTCAGGTGCTGTGCGGTACTCTGGAACAGCATATCAGTGCGGATGTGGCGTACGCCGTCTGGCAGTATTGGCGGGCGACGGAGGACGACCGCTTCCTCCTCGATGCCGGCGCCGAGATCGTGCTCGAGACGGCGCGCTTCTGGGCAAGCCGGGCCGTCTTCGAGAGGGATGGCCATTACCACATTCGCGGCGTCATCGGCCCGGACGAATACCACGAGGAGATCGACGACAACGCCTACACCAACAAGATGGCGGTCTGGAACATTGAGCGCGGACTGGAGACGGCGACTATCCTGCGTCAGCGATGGCCGGAGCGCTGGGAAGCCCTGGCGCGGCGGCTCGATGTGACAACGGAGGAGATGGACCAGTGGCATAGCGTAGCCACCGGCCTCATCACCGGATTCGACGCCAAAACCGGCTTGGTGGAGCAGTTTTCCGGCTATTTCGATCTGGAGGATATCGACCTCAGCCGTTTCGCTGGCCGAACCGCGCCGATGGACGTCGTGCTGGGCAGGGAGCGAACCCAGCGCTCGCAGGTTATCAAGCAAGCCGATGTGGTCGCGCTGATGGCGCTGCTGCCCGAGGCCTTCAGCCGCGAGGTTCAGGAAACCAATTTCCATTACTATGAACCTCGTTGCGGGCACGGCAGTTCGCTCAGCCGAGGGATGCATGCCCTGGTTGCGGCCCGGATCGGCAATATCGACCTCGCTGCGCAGTACTTCGACGCAACCGCCGCGACCGATCTCGACGAGCCGGCAGTCGTCAGCGCCGGTGGCGTTCGCATTGCGGCACAAGGCGCCCTGTGGCAGGTGGCAATCTTCGGCTTTGCCGGTCTTTCGTTGGAAGAGGAGGGAATCCGGCTCGACCCCCGGCTACCGCCCAAGTGGACATCAATGGCGTTCCGGGTTCATTGGCGGGCTCGGCGCTTGCATGTCCGTCTGCTCCGGGACCCTTGTACTGCGAGCGTCACGCTAGAACAAGGCGAGCCAATGTCACTGCGCCTCGGCACCGCGACTCACGCCCTTCGCTCGGGCGATCCTTTGCAACTTTCCTGGTAGCCCACGTCAATTTTCGGGGCGGGGTATGGGGCGCCCCCTGCCGCGCTTTTCATCCTGGCAGGGCAGGTGAAAATGTGCCATCAAGGCACCCTGAGCGGAACATGGAACGGGGAAGCAGCACAATGAGCCTTGCGTTTGCCGTGCTGTATGGGTCGGTGCGCAGCGCCCGGCAGGGCATCAAGTATGCGCGTTTCCTGACCGCACAACTTGCCGCGCGCGGGCACACCGTCACCTTGATCGATCCCCTCGAATATCGGCTGCCGCTTCTGGACAAGATGTACAAGGAGTATGCACCAGGAACGGCTCCCGAACCGTTGCCCGCGCTGGCTGAAATTCTCCGCACGGCGGATGGCTTCCTGATCGTCAGCGGCGAGTACAACCACAGTATTCCGCCGGCGCTGAAAAACTTGCTTGATCATTTCCTTGAGGAATGGTTTTGGCGACCCTCGGCGATTGCCTGCTACTCGGCTGGCGCGTTTGGAGGCGTTCGCGCTGCCATGCAACTCCGGGCAGCCCTTGGCGAGTTGGGGATGCCGGGTATTCCGTCCATCCATCCGATGCCGAGAGTCCAGGATCAGTTCGATGAGGACGGGACATCCCGCGATCCCGCCCACGAGCGCCGCGTGGTCCGCTTTCTCGACGAGTTCGAATGGTATGCCAAAGCGCTCAAGGCAGCGCGCACCGAGGGCGTTCCGTACTGAACCGCTCCTTGGGCAGGGCCGCTGCACGACCACCCGGTGCCGTGGCCGCATGTCACCGAGTGAAGAAATATTCCGGTACGCGGTTTACCCCCGGGACGACTGCGGTTATTATGCCACACAGGCAGGGCAGGCTGTACATCTGACAGAGCTGACCTGACGGAATCGATGCAGCTGCCCGCCGTCATTGGCTCCTGCTGCACCGGGTTGAAACGTCGCGTTATTCCCTCCCGGACATCGTCACGCTGCGTCGTTTCATTCCACCACCGCTGACGCCTCTGCATCAGTTTGCCAATCGCGCACGCCAAGCCATCTATGGGCGCTTTGCCGCGCGCAAGACATGACGTCTCAAGGAGAGAGCAATGCACCGAAAGATCATGGTGCCGGTTGATTTGGAGCATCTCGATCAGCTCGACGCCGCATTGAAAGAGGCCCGCGCGCTTGCCGCGCTACATAAGGCAGAACTTGTTTATGTCGGAGTGACCGCTCCAACACCAAGTCCGGTAGCGCATACGCCGGAGGAATATGCCGCCCGCCTCGAGCGCTTGGCCACCGAGGAAAGCGCGCGCACTGGCCTGCCCGCGAGTATCTATCCGATCGTCAGCCACGATCCCGCCGTCGACCTCGACTCCCAACTGCTTGAAGCGATCACGGCCTTAGACGCCGATCTCGTAGTGATGGGGTCGCACCGGCCGGGATGGCGAGAGCACATCTTTTCTTCCAACGCCGGCTATATCGCCACCCATGCCCCCGTATCGGTGATGGTCGTCCGATGAGCCGGGAACACCTCACCAAGCATACCACTCAATAGAGAAGCCAGCGAAGGGACCAAGATTTGACAAGAGCAACCGCACCCGACATCAGCCTGCCGACACCGGAGGGTGAATCCACTATTATCGATACCGAATACAAGATCGGTCAGGACAACCTCACACCGAAAATTGGCCCTTTTGATCTGGATATTCATAATCCTGTCTTCGTCGTATCGGGTTTGGCGGTGGTTATCTTCGTGTTGATCACGCTTATTTTTCAGAGCGAGGTCGCGCCGATCTTCGAGGGCCTGCGCGACTGGTTGGTCTCGCGCCTGGACTGGTTCTTCCTTTCGGCGGCCAACATTTTTGTGCTGCTCTGCCTGGCACTGATCGTGACGCCGCTCGGCAAGGTCCGGATCGGCGGCACCGAAGCCACCCCCGACTACAGTTACCTCAGTTGGTTCGCGATGCTTTTTGCCGCGGGAATGGGCATTGGGCTCGTGTTCTTCGGCGTGTCCGAGCCGATCTCGCACTACGAAAGTGCCTTGGGCGGCGCCGCGGTAGACGCAAACGGAATCCGGACCGATTGGGCGCCGCTTGGCGGGGCCAAGGGTGACCCTGCCGCGGCCCACTCGCTTGGAATGGCAGCCACGATCTTCCACTGGGGCCTGCACCCATGGGCCATTTACGCCGTAGTTGGACTGGCACTGGCCATTTTCACCTATAACAAGGGCCTGCCGCTGACGATGCGATCGATCTTCTATCCGATTCTTGGCGAAAGGATATGGGGCTGGCCAGGCCACGTGATCGACGCGCTGGCGGTGTTCGCGACCTTGTTCGGGCTCGCCACCTCGCTCGGCTTCGGCGCGGAGCAGGCAACCGCGGGATTGTCGTTCCTGTTCGGAGTGCCGGAGGGCAACCCCACCAAGGTCATTCTGATCGCCGCAATCACGGCCGTCGCCATCACCTCGGTCGTTCGCGGTATGGACCGCGGGGTCAAACGACTTTCCGAGTTGAACATCATGCTGGCCGCGGCGCTTCTCCTGTTTATCCTTATTGCCGGGCCGACATTGGCGATCCTCTCGGGCTTTGTTACGAACCTCGGCGCCTATATCGGCGAGCTTGCTCCGCTTTCCAACCCCTTTGGCCGCGAGGACGATAACTTTCGTCAGGGCTGGACGTCCTTTTACTGGGCTTGGTGGATCAGCTGGTCGCCGTTCGTTGGCATGTTCATCGCACGGGTCAGCCGTGGCCGCACCGTCCGGGAATTCATCATCAGCGTTCTGCTGATCCCCTCGCTGGTTTCGGTCCTGTGGATGAGCACCTTTGGCGGCACCGCGATCAGTCAGATCATCGATCACGGACTCACCGCCGTCGCCGACGTGCCCCTGGAGATCAAGCTTTTTGCGATGCTTGACTCGCTGCCGTTGACTGCAATTTCCTCGTTCGCCGGAATCGTCCTGGTGATCGTCTTCTTCGTTACCTCGTCGGACTCCGGCAGCCTTGTAGTCGATACGATCACGGCTGGCGGCAAGGTCGATGCCCCGGTCAGCCAACGGGTTTTCTGGTGTACCCTGGAAGGGCTTGTTGCCATCGTGCTCCTCGTCGGGGGCGGCCTCGCAGCACTACAGGCGATGGCAGTTTCGACTGGTTTCCCGTTCACGATCGTCCTGCTTCTCGCTTCTGGTGCCATCGTCAAAGGCCTGCTCGACGAGCCGCGATGAGCGCCTCCGCCGCCGGAGTCGGTCGATTCCCGGTCCGGGCGGCGATCCGCCACGATTGGTGAGCGCAACACTGCCGCTGAGGGCCGGCGTCCCGGCCAAAACCGTTTCGCATTTCCTAACAAATACAATTGGTTGACTCTGCAGTCTCGTGCGATGCACGGCGCCGCGCAGAAAGCGGGCGCGGCAGCCAATCCGTTTGCCGATTCTCCTTTTCACACCGAAAAAATGCCCTATATTCTGGTGATCTTCTTCATCATCAACGTGATTGTCACGGGCGTTTCCTCTATGCTGAAGTTGTCCGATCGGGTAGCCGGCGCCCTGCTGGTTGCCGCTGCCTGCCTGTGTTGGAGTTCGGGCGGACTTCTCGTTCGCCTGCTCGATCTCGACGCCATTGTCATCGTCTTCTGGCGCTCCCTGTTCATGGCTTTGGCAGTGGCGAGCGGCCTTCTGATCGGATACGGACGCCGAGCACCAGCGGTCTTGGCGGCGGTTAAATGGCCAGGAATACTGTCCGGAGCTCTGCTCAGCGCCACGTTCATTGGCTACATTCTGTCGCTCAGCTTCACCCAAGTCGCCAACACGATGATCCTGATGAGCGCTTCACCGCTGGTAGCGGCGGTGCTGGCGCATTTGATTTTGAAGGAGCGTCTGGGGCGAACGGCTATCTATACGATCGGCGCGGCCATGGTCGGGATCGCCATGATGTTCAGCCAAGGCATCTCTGCCGGCAGCCTACTCGGCGATCTGTTCGGCTTGCTGGTCGCGTTGACGTTTGGCGTCAACATCGTTGTCCTGCGCCGCTGGCGCGGCATCGACATGGTTCCGGCCACCATGCTCGGCGGCCTTCTGTCCGCAGCCGTGACCGCGCCGTGGGCGCTTGGGACTGCCGTGGACTCTGCCGAACTCGTCATTCTCGGACTGCTCGGCTGCGTCCAGCTTGGCCTCGGCCTGGTTCTTTTTGTCCGAGGCAGCCGCAAGCTCTGCGCCGCTGAGCTCGGGTTATTGACCCTGTTGGAGACCATCCTTGCGCCCCTTTGGGTATGGATCGGTATCGGAGAGACACCGACCCCTGCGGCGCTTGTGGGGGGCGGCATCGTTCTCGCTGCGGTGATCGGGTTGGCGTTGCGTGCGCATATACAACCGGTTTCGACCCCCGTCGTACCACCGGGCGGATCAATCGCTGTTCCGGCGTCCTGAGGTCCTGCTTACGCAGCCTTTCTGCGGAGTTACAAGGCCGCGCGGATCCGCGCGGCCGCCGTCGTAAGCTCCTCCCGGTCGCCGGGTTGCAGAGCCCAGTTCATCGCCAAGCCGTCGTCCCTGCTGCGCGGCAGGACATGCCAATGAAAATGCGACACCGACTGCGCGGCGCCCGGACCATTGGCTTGCACCAGGTTCAAGCCATAGGGCGTGAACGCTTTCCAGACGGCGCGCGCTACCCGTTGGGCGGCGCACGTAGTCGCCGTCAACCATGGCTCGTCGAGCGTCAGCAGGGTCTCGGCATGCGTTTTCGGGATCACCAGCGCATGTCCCGGGTTGGCGGGATTGATGTCCATGAATGCCAGCGTATGCTCATCCTCAAAGATCTGAAAACTGGGAATCTCGCCCCGGATGATCCGGCAAAAGATGCAGGTTTGGTCCAACGCCATCGCAAATCCTTTCGCGGTTCTGATTGGCTGCTGATCCCGTTTGCCGCAACAAGCCCCTTTGGACAAGGCCAGAATCATCGGCTACAAGACCCACGCCTTCAAGAAATCTTGAGGTTGGCGGTAAGGAGAGGATGTCATCGTGGTGAAAAGGTCCTTCATCCTGGCCGTTATCGTGTTGATCCTGATCGGCCAGCCCGTGGGCGCCGCAACCTCGGTTCTTTTCGATGCAACGCTGCAGTCGACCCCGGACGCCCAAGGCTGGCTCTACGCGAGCTTTCCGTTAAGAGGCGTCCGCGCAACAAAGTCCTTTGATGGTGCCACCGCCATACTCGACACTACCGCCGCGAGAGGCGATATGGCGGGTTACTTCTCCACCCGCCTGCCAACAACCCTCGACCGCAAGAGAGGGTTCCAGCTGCTGTTCACCCTGCAGATCATCGAAGAAAAGCACGTCAGCGCCGATCGCGCCGGATTCAGCTTGATTTTGCTGTCGAGCGACCTGAAGGGAGTCGAGCTTGCGTTCTGGGAGGATCAGATCTGGACGCAGGCCGACGAGCCGCTGTTCACCAGAGGCGAAGGCTCCCGTCCTTTCAACACTTGGAGCAGACCGGTCAACTATGTGCTGACCATCGATGCTCTCACCTATACCCTTTCGGCAGACGGCAAAGCGGTCTTAAGCGGGACGCTGAAAGACTATTCCGCCTTCAACACGCCGCCGTTTGACTTTATCTACCGGCAGCCGAACTTCATCTTCTTCGGCGACAACACAGGATCCGCCGCGGCGCGGGTGGCGATCGGCTCGATCTTGCTTCAGGTCCCGTCGGACGAGCCGCCGCCGACGGCAGCCGGAAGAGGCCCAACCCCGTGATCTTTTTCTTCAGGAGCTGAGGAACACAAATTCATGCTGGATCGCATCCGCAACGTCATGATCCTAATACGTGGACAGATGTGGTTGATCCCAGCGATCATGATCATCGTTACCTTGGCCCTCGCGTTCTTTCTTCTCACCAACAAGTACCTGATTCGCGCGGTCGAAGATGCGGAATTCTGGTGGGTCTACGGCGGCGATGCGAGTTCGGCGCGCGAGCTCCTCTCCAGCCTGCTCTCCGGCCTGATGACCATGACGTCGCTGGTGGTATCGATCACGTTCGTTGTCCTGACGCTCGCCGCCAACCAGCTCGGGCCCCGCCTGATCGCGACGTTCATGGCCGATCGTCAGATCCAAGCCGTGATTGGGCTCTTCCTTAGCACCATTCTCTATGTGCTTGTCGTCCTGCGCACGCTCAAGGACGAGTTGGATAAGGCGGCCGTGCCGCACATCGCCGTCACTGCCGGCAGTGCCCTCACCGTCGCCTGCCTGATCACGCTTCTTTTTTATCTTCACAAGGTCGCCCGCTCCATCATTGCCGATAACGTGGTTGAGACCGCCGCGAACGAGTTATCCAAGAACATCGACGACATTCTTCCCGACGAGCCGGGCGGGACAGACGACGAACTGCCGCACCCCGACCTGACGGGCGGCACACCGGTGTCCCTTGACCAAAGCGGCTACATCCAAACGATCGACTACAATGCACTCGTCGAATTCGCCCAAAAGAAAGACGTCGTCTTCAAGGTCGACGTACGTGCGGGACAGTTTGTCTTGAAGCATGGGGATCATATCCGAGTGCATCGCCTCGGCAACCTCGATGAGGACACGATCAACGCCATTCGGAAACGCTTTGTCATCGGCCAGCTGCGTACACCCGCCCAGGACCTCGAATATGGCGTCCGCCAACTTGTCGAGATTGCTCTTCGCGCCCTCTCTCCCGGGATCAACGATCCCTTCACCGCAATCGTTGTCCTCAATCGGCTTGGTACTGCCCTCGAAATCATTCTTGCTCGCCAACCGATGCCGCGCTTCCTGCGGGACGCGGACGGGGAGCTTCGGGTGGTTGCGGAACGTCTGAACGAACATCTGATCGGAGCTGCCTTTGATCTGATCCGGGACGCCGGCGCCGACCAGCCTCTCGTCCTTATCCGTATTGCCGAACTCCTCGGCCAGCTCGCCCCGGTTTTGCATTACGACGCGGCCCGGCGCGCCGTGCTGGCGCAGTTGGAAAAGCTTGAGGAGTCCGCCGAGAAAGCCTCTTTGGCACCCAGTGATCGGCAGCAGGTGATGCAGCATGTCGATGACGCCCGCACAGCGGTCGGACAGCACAGCGGGCGCGCCTTTAGCAAGCCGTGAACGCTGCCGCTGCGGGTCTTGCTCCAGCGGCATCACCGGCGCTGCGTAAAGAACGCCTTGAGTAGAGCTGCTGCCGCGCGCTCCTCGACGCCGCCGATCACCTCGGGCCGGTGATGGCAGGTCGACCGCGCAAACACGCGCGCCCCGTGCTCGATCCCTCCCATCTTCGGATCGTAGGCGCCGAAGTACACCCGGCGGAGGCGGGCAAAGGATGCTGCGGCGGCGCACATCGCGCATGGCTCCAGCGTCACGTAAAGATCACAACCAGTAAGGTGCGGCCCCAAGCCGTGCCGGACCGCCGCCCGAATCGCTAGAATTTCCGCATGAGCCGTCGGATCGCCAAGCTCTTCCACCCGGTTGCCTGCCGCGGCGAGAACGATCGCACCCGCGATAAGTGCGGCACCGACAGGTACCTCACCGCGAGCACCCGCGCGCTCGGCTTCTGCCAGCGCCACACGCATGAAAGCGGTCCTGCTTGCGATATCTGCCACAGCGTCCTGTTTGCCACGCCTGTTGCCGTCTGGCCAGCGTCACCCTAAAGTCGCCGCCATGTCGCGACCGATCATTGGCATCACTGTCGACAGCGAAGAGCCCGGGGGATATTCTCGATTTCCGTGGATGGCGCTTCGCGAGAACTACTGCACGGCGGTTGCGCGCGGCGGCGGGCTGCCGGTGCTGCTGCCGCACGGAGCGGCTGGCGTTGCCGACTACGTTCGCATGATCGACGGGTTGATCGTCTCCGGTGGCAACTTCGACGTGGATCCGACACTGTTCGGCGCGAGTTCCCGCCATGCCAGCGTGAAATTGAAAGAGGCGCGGACGGCGTTCGAGTTTGCCCTGATAGAAGCTGCCCTCGCTGCCGATGTGCCGGTGCTCGGCATCTGCGGTGGCCAGCAACTGCTTCATGTTGTGCTCGGTGGGACGCTCATTCAGCACATCCCGGACGAAGTGCCAGGCGCCCTCGCTCATGAACAGCCAAACCCCAGGGACGAGCCGGGGCATTCGGTAACGGTGCGCGCCGGCACCCTGCTTCATCGCGTCGTCGAGAGGGCGGAAATGCCGGTCAACAGCGCCCATCATCAGGCAGCCGGGAAAGTACCGGAGGGCGTCGTCGTCAACGCTGTCGCTCCCGATGGCGTGATCGAAGGCATCGAGGCGCCGGCTCGTCGCTTCTGCCTGGGCGTTCAATGGCATCCGGAGTTCGAAATTTCCGAGGGTGACAGGCGGATCTTCGCCGCGTTCGTCGCCGCGTCTGGCGAAGTTCTTTAATGACGAACCCGGAGACCCCCGGCAGCGGTGAGCGGATCGCCAAGGTGATCGCCCGCGCCGGACTGTGCTCGCGGCGCGAGGCGGAACGCTGGATTGCCGCCGGCCGCGTCACCGTCAATGGCCGGACGCTCGATTCGCCGGCACAGACGGTCGGCGACAGCGACATCATTACCGTCGATGGCAAGCCGCTGCCAAAGCGCCCGCAGGCACGGCTGTGGCGTTACCACAAACCCGAAGGGCTGGTGACGACCCACCGCGACCCGGAAGGCCGACCTACCGTGTTCGAACGGCTGCCAAAGGAACTCGGCAGGGTTATTTCGATCGGCCGACTCGACATCGCCTCGGAGGGACTGCTGTTGTTGACCAATTCCGGAACCCTGGCGCGGCATCTGGAGCTTCCCGCCACCGGCTGGACCCGCCGCTACCGGGTCCGCGTTTTCGGCACCGTCGAGGGGAAGGAACTCGCCGGACTTGCCCAGGGAATTACGGTCGAAGGCACCCGTTATGGTCCCATTCAAGCCGTGATTGACGCTGCCAGCGGCTCCAACACGTGGCTGACCCTGTCTCTCAAGGAAGGAAAAAACCGGGAAATACGCCGGGTGCTGGAGCATCTTGGCCTGCAGGTCAACCGTCTGATTCGGGTCGGATACGGTCCATTTCAGTTGGGTAACCTGCAGCGGGGCGAAGTCGACGAAGTCCCGCGCCGGGTGATCCGCGATCAGCTCGGCCGGGATTTCGTCGGTTGAGGATCGTTTCCGGCAAACATCGGGGACGGCCGATCCAGGTGCCCCGTACCGAGGGCCTGCGGCCGACGGCCGATCGCGTGCGGGAGGCCGTCTTCAACATCCTCGAGCACGGGATCGACTGGGTGGGATTTGCGGAGTCGGGGGTGCTTGACCTGTTCGCGGGAACCGGCGCGCTCGGCCTTGAATCCCTGTCCAGAGGGGCTATCCGCGCCACGTTCGTTGATTCCGATCCTGCCGCATTGCTTGCCATCCGCCGCAATGCGGCCATGTTTGGTGAGGCGCGATCGGTTGTTCTACTGAAGCTTGACGCGACCCGGCTACCTCCCCCTGCCCGCATCGTTCGCGCTCCCTGCGCCCTTGCGTTCCTCGACCCGCCGTACGAGTCCGGTTTCGCCGTTCCGGCCTTGCATGGAGCGGCCGCCCGCAGCTGGATCGCCGGCGGCGCCATCGCGGTGGTCGAAGTCGGCGCCCGCGAGCCGCTGGCGCCACCGCCGGAGTATAGGATCATGGATGAGCGGATCTACGGTGCCGCCCGCGTCGTCTTTCTCCGCTTCCGCTGACGGATCGCAGGCGCGAGACGGCCTTCGCCTATCCCTGCACCCAGGGCAGTTCCTCGACCTTCCAGCCGGAGATTGTCCCCCGGTGACGCTCTGCATCGGGATCGCCTTCGAAACCGCTCCCTACATTATAGCAGGTCTTGTAGCCGCGGGCGCTCATCGCGATCGCTGCCGAACGTGAGCGTGCGCCTGATCGGCAGATAAACACGAGAGGCGCTTCACGATTGGATACCGCAGCCTCGACTTCAGCAGCAAAGCCGGGGTTGATCGTCATGCTCGGGAACAACGCCCACGAAACCAACAATGGCCGCTTGCCCACGGCGCTCAGGTCCGGAAGCCCGACATAAGTCCACTCGGCCGGCGTACGGACATCAATGAGAACGGCGTGCGAATCGGCACTGAGAATTTCCCAGGCCTGCGTTGGCGTAATATCACCAGCATAACGGCCTTTCATCCTTACACTCCTGCCTGAGCTGTAGAATCTGCCCTTTCCACGCTCTTGGATATGGTGGAAGGCCATTTGCTGTCCAGGTGGTGTTCACCTGCTCGTCGATTGCCGCCGCACCGGCGGCGCGAGGGCGGCCAGCATTTCATCCAATGTGGTGAACTTGGTTCGTGGCGCAATGCCACCGCCCGCCGCCACTTCCGCGGCATCGATCTGCTGCCATTCGGCAAAGCTCACCACGCGCGCGTGACGCGAGGCCAGCAGCCGCTCCAGGGCTTCGCGTCCCGGCTTCTCGTCCACCGGTTTTTGCCCGATGCTGAGATCAGCGAGGATCTGCTCGCTGCAAGTGATCCCATCCGGACGGTTCGTCGCGATCACGCCGCTGGGCCCGCGCTTGGCCCATCCGACGGCATAGAGACCTGGAGCAACGCGACCATCAGCGTTGGGAACCACGCCACACTCCGGATCGAACGGCACTTCGGGGATCGGCGTGGCCCGATAGCCGATGGCGATGACAACGAGCCCGCAACGGATCGTCTCATACGCGCCGGTACCGACCGCCCGCCCTTGTTCGACCCGCGAACATTCGAGGCGGATTCCTTCGACCCGCCGCCCGCCGAGAATTTCCACCGGAAGAGCATTGAAGCGAAAATGAATCCGCTTGCGCACGGGTGCTGCCTTCCGTGCCGCGAACTCGCGAAGGGTTGCCAGATTCTTCTCCTGAAGACGCCCGGTCCTGCCCGGCGCCGGGACCGCCTGCACAGGAAGATCGGCCGCACTTAGAACCGGAGCCGCATCGGCCAGTTCCCCCATTTCGCGCAGTTCGACATTGGTGAACTTCGCCTCCAGAGGACCGCGGCGCCCAATCAAGAAGACATCCGTCAAGGGGGCACCGTAGATCGCATCGGCGGCGTAGGATGCGATATCCGATGCTTCCATCTCTGTCCGCGTCTTGACCAGGACCCGGGCGACGTCCAGCGCAACATTGCCGTTGCCGATGACGATCGCAGTTCTCGTATCCAGACGCGGATTGAGGTTGCTGAAATCGGGATGACCGTTATACCAGCCAACGAAGACGGCCGAGCCGTAGACGCCTTCCTTGTCCTCGCCAGGAATGCCGAGGTAGCGATCGCCGGAAGAGCCGACGGCGAGCACCACCGCGTGGTAGATCTCCAGCAGTTCCCCCATCTGGATGTCGCGGCCGACCTCGACGTTGCCGAAGTACTGCACGCTTTCGCGTCGGGCGGTCTGCTCGAACTTGCGGGCAACATTCTTAGTGGTCTGGTGATCGGGGGCCACTCCGGCCCGGATCAGCCCATAAGGGGTTGGCAGTTTCTCGATAAAATCGATCTGTACACCGGGGAGCGTCTGCAACAGCGCCTCCGCAGTATAGAACCCGGCGGGACCGGCCCCGACGATCGCGACACTGATCGGCATCGGCCCAGTCCTACCGTTTCTTCAGGATTGCGCTGTCATTCGGCCACGGTCCAGGTGTGACCCCGGCGAAGCAGCGCATTGAGCGCTCCCACGTTCGGCCCTTCCTTGCCCATCGGCGCCAGCACCGCCGTCTCGAAGCTCGGTGCCGGATCGCAATAGAGCACCCCCAGCGCCACCGGCATCACCGGCGGGCTCATCTCCGCCAACATGACAGCCAGGGTACGGCTGGTTTCGTCATGAACAAGGATGTCCGTCTCCCCCACTCCATTTTCACCAATCGTCACCGCTTCCAACTCGAGGCTGCCCGGCCGCAGACGAAGCCCCCGCTTGCGATCCCGGCCGAACAGGAGCGGCTTGCCGTGCTCGACGTGAAGCTGGCGCTCTTCGGCAACCTCCTTGGCGGTAAAGCCGCCAAATACATCGTCGTTGTAAACGATGCAGTTCTGAAAGATCTCGACGAACGACGCGCCCTTGTGGCTGCGTGCGCGCTTCATCACCTCGATCAGTTGCTTTAACGCCGTGTCGACGCCGCGGGCGACAAATCGGGCTCCCGACCCCAACGCGAACAGCGGTGGTGAGACCGGGCTTTCCAGGGATCCGGTGGGGGTCGAGGGCGAACGGGTGCCAACCCGCGAGGTCGGTGAATATTGGCCCTTGGTCAGGCCGTAGATCTCGTTATTGAACAGCAGGATCTGCAAATCGACGTTGCGCCGGAGCACATGCATCATGTGGTTGCCGCCGATCGAGAGCCCGTCACCATCGCCGGTTACGACCCAGACATCGAGCGCAGGATTGGTCAGCTTCAAACCGGTCGCGAACGCCGGCGCACGACCGTGGATGGTGTGGAAGCCATATGTGTTCATGTAGTAGGGGAACCGGGAGGAGCATCCGATCCCCGAGACAAACACGGTGTCTTCCCGCTTCGCACCCACATCCGCCAGCATCTTCTGCACGGCCTTGAGGATGGCGTAATCGCCGCAGCCCGGGCACCAGCGCACTTCCTGATCGGAGGCGAAATCCTGCGGTTTGAGAGGCGGAGACGGCGCGATGACGTTCATTTCTAGTTCCATAGTCCGGTTTTAAAGGCGCGAACGGATTGCGGCCTCGATTTCCTTGATTTTGAACGGCTGACCCGACACCTTGCTGAGGCCTTCGGCCGGTAAAAGATAGCGGCTGCGCAAGATCGTCAGCAGTTGCCCACAGTTCATTTCCGGCACCAGAATGCGCTCATAGCTCGCCAGCAGATCGCCCAGGTTGGCCGGCAATGGCCACAGATGGCGCAGATGAATATGTGCAACGTCCAGGCTCTCCTCGCGCAGGATGGCGACCGCGCGGCTGATCGGGCCATAGGTCGAGCCCCACCCGACCACCGCCAATGGGCCGTGCTCATTCCCCAGCTCCACCTTTTGCAGCGGAAGGTCTGCAGCGATTCCCGCGATCTTGGCGGCACGCGTCTCCGTCATCCGCTGATGGTTTTGCGGACTGTAGGAAATGTTGCCGCTGTCGTAATCCTTCTCGATGCCGCCAATCCTGTGCTCCAGTCCAGGCGTACCCGGAACCGCCCATGGCCGCGATAAGGTCGTTTCATCGCGCAGATAAGGCTGAAAGCCCTCAGGATCGGTCCGATGCTGCACCGGAAACCGCTCGAGGGCGGCTACGTCCGGGATCTTCCAGGGCTGCGCCGCGTTGGCGATGTAGCCGTCGCTGAGGACGATGACCGGCGTCATGTACTTCGTCGCGATCCGCGCGGCCTCCATTGCCACCTCGAAGCAGTCGCCCGGCGAGCGCGCCGCCAGCACGACGAGAGGACTGTCGGCATTGCGGCCGAACACCGCCTGATAGAGATCCGACTGCTCCGTCTTGGTGGGCATGCCGGTGGACGGGCCGGCGCGTTGGGTGTTGACCACCACCAGCGGCAACTCGGTGGCAATGGCAAGCCCGATCGCCTCCGTCTTCAACGCAATGCCCGGACCCGAGCTCGACGTGACGCCGAGGGCGCCGCCATAGGAGGCGCCGATGGCGGCGCAGACGGCGGCAATCTCGTCCTCGGCCTGAAGCGTAACAACGCCGAATTGGCGCAGCGTCGAGAGCGTGTGCAGCAGCGGCGAGGCGGGAGTGATCGGATAGGAGCCGAACACCAGCTTGAGACCAGCCAGCGCAGCACCGACCACCAAGCCGTACGCCATCGCCTCCCCTCCAGTAATGGAGCGGTAGACACCCGGCGCAATCTCCGCCGGGTTGACGATGAAGCCCCCGATGCGATCCTGCAGCTCCGCGGTTTCGCCAAAAGCATGTCCTGCGTTCAAAGCGGCAACGTTGGCCTCGCCAAGCTCGGGCCGGCCGGCGAACTTCTGACGCAACCACTCGACCGTCGGCTGCCGGTCGCGATCATACAGCCAATAGACCAACCCCAGCGCCCACATGTTCTTGCATCGCAGCGCGTCCTTCTGCGACAGGCCGAACGCGCGCACCGCCTCCAGTGTCATTTGGGCGATGTCGATCTCCAGCGTCCGGAACGCATCGAGGGCGCCGTCGCGCAGCGGATTGTCTTGATATCCGGCCTTCCGCAGGTTGCGTTCGGTGAAGGCGCCGCTATCGATGATCACGAGCCCACCAGGCTTGAGATCCCCCAGTTCCCCTTTCAGAGCGGCTGGATTCAACGCCACCAGGGTATCGGCGGCATCACCCGAAGTGAGAATACGCCGTGCGCCAAAATTGATCTGAAATGCGGACACCCCGTAGGTGCTGCCGGCAGGCGCGCGGATTTCAGCCGGGAAGTCGGGAAACGTCGCCAAATCGTTGCCGGCCAGAGCCGTGACGTCGGCGAACCGGCCGCCCGTCACCTGGATGCCATCGCCGGAGTCGCCGGCGAAGCGCACCACTGCGGACTCCAGGACCTGCCGACGTTGGGAGCCCGTTTGCAAAGGTGCGGCTGCTTGTATGCTTGAACTGCTTGACATGACCGTGCGGAACGCGCTCCTCCTCGCTGACTGTGCGACTGAAATCGAGCCCTTAGCAAAACGCAATAGGTCGAGTCCGTCCGAGGGAACCCTTGAAAGCCCTGACAAGACAATAATATCGTTTGCATGTTCCCTTGTGGCAATCGATCAATGCCACAAAAGCACGCAACTGCCACGTCCGATCCGCAACAGTTGCCCTCTCAAGCCCTTTCAACGATCTCGCCTCAGCGAGGCCACGGACCACGGATCTGCGATGACGAACGCCGTAATCAGCGATGAAAACGTCCTTACCGTGCTGTCTGATCTGATCGGCAGAGCGAGGACGCATGGCGCCGATGCCGCCGACGCCATCCTGGTCGAAAGCCGGGCGTTGTCACTGACCTATCGGCTTGGTCGCCAGGAGCAGATCGAGCGCGCGGAAGGAAGCGATGTCGGTCTTCGCGTGTTTATCGGCCAGCGCCAAGCCATTGCCTCGTCGTCGGATTTTACACCAGCGGCGATGGACGAATTGGCTGGCCGTGCGGTGGCGATGGCGCGGGCGGTTCCTGAGGATCCCTACTGTGGCCTTGCCGATCAAGGTCTGCTTGCACGCGATGCTGCCGATGTCGACAGCTGTGATTCCGCAGAGCCGTCAATGGAAGCGCTGCTGGCGCAGGCCGCGACCACAGAGGATGCTGCGCTGGCGGTGGCGGGCATCACAAATTCCGAAGGAGCGAACGCGTCCTGGGCCTTGACCCGCTCAGCGATCGTCGCCACCAACGGCTTTGCCAGGGCCCGCGCCAGATCCCGGCAAAGCCTGTCGATCTCGGTTCTCGCGGGTGAAGGCAAGGGAATGGAGCGGGACTACGACTACACGACCGCAATCTACTGGGAAGATCTTCGGAATGCCATCGAGGTCGGACGGACAGCTGCCGAGCGGGCGGTACGGCGGCTCCATCCACGCAAGGCCGAGTCGGCTCAGGTGCCGGTCATCTACGATCCCCGCGCAGCTCGCAGCCTCGTCGCCCATCTTGCCTCCGCGGTCAACGGCGCGGCGGTAGCACGCGGCACGACGTTTCTTAAAGACAGGCTGGGACAGCAGATCTTCCCGGACACTATCACCGTATTCGACGACCCTCTGCGACGCCGGGGCCTGCGCTCGCGGCCATTCGATGGCGAGGGGGTGGCAACGCGACCGATGGCCATTGTCGATCGCGGTGTTCTCGCTACCTGGATTCTCGATCTCCGGTCCGCTCGCCAGCTTGGACTGCAGACTACCGGGCACGCCGTGCGGGGTACGTCGGCACCGCCCTCGCCCGGAACCTCCAACCTTTTTATCGATCCGGGTGAACAAACACCCGATGCGCTGATTGCGAGCGTGGGACGGGGTCTTTACGTCACCGAACTGATCGGCATGGGGATCAACAGCGTGACGGGCGATTACAGCCGCGGCGCCAGCGGGTTTTGGATCGAGAACGGGCAGTTGACTTATCCGGTCAGCGAGGTGACGGTCGCGGGTAATCTGCTCGACATGTTCGCTCATGTCACCGCTGCCAACGATCTCGAGTTTCGCTACGGGACCGATGCGCCAACGCTCCGCATCGACGGGATGACGGTAGCGGGTGTCTAAACGGGCGTCACCTCCGGCGATCCTGCCGAGAGGAACAAAGGAGTTCTGAAGAAGACAAGGGAATCAGCATGCCGATCGAAGATGAGCGCGCGCGAAAAGCCATTTTGATCCTCACCGGAGCAGGCATTTCGAAGGAATCCGGCCTCGATACCTTTCGCGACACCGACGGGATCTGGGCCAAGGTCCAGCTTGAAGACGTGGCAACGCCGGAAGGATTCGAGCGCGACCCCAAGGTGGTTCACGACTTCTACAACGCGCGGCGCCGCGGCCTGAACGATCCTGCCGTTGTCCCCAATCCCGGTCATGACGCCCTGGCCCGGCTGGAGCGCGAATGGCCAGGTCCGGTTTTCCTGGTCACCCAGAATATCGACAATCTGCATGAGCGGGCGGGCAGCCACAATCTCCTGCACATGCACGGGGAACTGCAGCGGGTGCGCTGCGAAGGATGTGGTGGCATTTTCGCATGGTACGAGGACCTCGGGGTCGACGATCGCTGCCCCGGCTGCAAGGACCAGGGCTGGCTCCGGCCCCATGTGGTCTGGTTCGGCGAATTGCCGCTGGAAATGGATCGTATCTACGCGGCGCTGGAAGCCTGCTCGTTGTTCATCTCGATTGGCACGTCGGGCAATGTCTATCCTGCGGCGGGCTTCGTCCGCCATGTCCGCCGGTTTACGGGAGCCCATACTGTTGAACTCAACATGGAGCCATCCGCCGGCGCGACGCTTTTTCATGAGACGATCTATGGCCCAGCAACCACGGTGGTGCCAGCATATGTAGAGCGAATCTTGACCGAGGGCTGGTAGCGCGCTTGGGCGCAGCGTCCGGCTTGGCGCGGTGTTCTGTGGCGCGCTGGATGCGGTTTCGTACTATGATGCGGCGATGCGGCGGTAAAGAAGATGCTGTTGCGCGAGACGCACAACCGCAAAAAAAGGGTAGAGCAGACCATGATCACATTGAAGGCCGATGAAACCGATCGGATTCTTACTATTGAGATGTCCGGGACGATCAGCGAAGCCGACATCGATGGCGCAATCGACACCTTGCAGCAACAATACCCTGGTGTCGGAGTGCATGTGCGCGGCGGCGAGCGGGGCGGATTCAATATCTTGATGGACTGGCAGGATCTGGAAGGTTGGGAGAAAGGGGCCAAGACACTTGGCATGGTGACCTCCAAGACGATCGGCGATGCCGTCCGCAAGGTCGCTGTCGTCGCCGGCACGAAGTTCGCTGATGAGCAGCCTCGGCTTGCCGACATTGCGCCGCGCGCGGCCATTCGCCTGTTTCCGCCTGAAAGACGAGAAGACGCACTGGCATGGCTGCGGGGCACCTAACCAGGAGCCCCATCGTCGTGCCTTGCCAGCGAACGCCCAGGAACCGCTGGGCTATGCATTAAAGCGGCACCGGTCCCGTGGCGAAAGGCGTCATGCACGCAAGGGTCCTGCAATGTTGCGCCATTCTATTGACGGCACTCGCGCTCGTCCCTCTCGGAGCGCATTTCTTCGAGATGCCAAACAAGATCGGATTGCCGCAGGAGGCCTACTTCAGTGTGCAAGCGATCTACCGCGGTTGGGCACTGTTCGGATCGGTGCAAATAGCGGCGCTGGCAGCAAACCTCTTGCTGGCGATCATGCTTTGGGATCAGCAATGGCCCTTCCGGCTCGCGCTGGGGGCGTTTATCATCATTGTCGCCACTTTCGTGATCTTCTTCAGCTGGACCTATCCCGCGAATCAAGCCACGGACGATTGGACCACGGTTCCGCTCGAGTGGCGCGAGTTGCGCACCCAGTGGGAGTATTCCCACGCCGTCAATGCGGTGTTGATGTTCATTGCGCTTGGCGCGGTGACGCTGGCGGTGGTGCTGGCCAAGCCGACCAATCGGCGAAGCGGGCCCCAGTTCCGGCGATAGCGTTGACAATCGTCCTTAAACGCCAATAGTGTTGAAATTTTCCGGTTCGGGCCGGTGCTTGGCACCGGCTCCTTTCATTTTTGGGAGTGTGATTCGTGTCGTCCGCCGTAATGCAAACTTACCGGCGTCTGGATATTGCCTTTGATAGAGGCGAGGGACCTTATCTTTACACCGCCGATGGCCGCCGCTACCTGGACTTCGGCGGCGGCATTGCAGTCGTCTCGCTCGGTCATTGCCACCCCAAGTTGGTCGAAGCCCTCACCCATCAGGCAACGCAGTTATGGCATTGCTCGAACCTCTATCGCATCCCTGAACAGGAACGGCTGGCGCGGCGCTTGGCGGATGCCACCTTTGCCGACACCGTCTTTTTCTGCAACTCGGGCGCCGAGGCGATGGAATGTGGTCTGAAGCTGGTCCGCAAATACTTCGACGATCGCGGCGAGCCGCAACGTTATCGCGTCGTTACCTGCTCCGGTGCCTTTCACGGTCGCACCCTGGCGACGATCGCCGCCGGAGGCTCGGCCAAGTACCTGAACGGCTTCGATCCGGTGATGGACGGCTTTGATCATGTTCCATTCGGCAACCTCAATGAGGTGCGCGCAGCAATCGGCGGGCAGACCGCCGCGATTGCGGTCGAGCCGGTCCAGGGTGAGGGGGGGATCCGCCCGGCAGATGCGGCCTTCCTGCGCGGCCTTCGCGAGACGGCGGACGACTTCGGGCTGCTGTTGTTTCTCGACGAAGTTCAGTGCGGAATGGGACGAACCGGCCGGCTGTTCGCCCACGAATGGGCGGGCATCGTTCCCGACGTCATGGCCGTCGCCAAAGGCCTCGGCGGCGGCTTTCCCGTCGGTGCCTGCCTTGCATCCGGCGCGGCCGCAGCGGCACTGAGTACGGGCAGCCATGGAAGCACCTTCGGCGGCAATCCGCTAGCGATGGCCGTCGGCAATGCGGTTCTCGACGTGATGCTGGCCGAGGGATTTCTTGATCATGTGTGCACGATCGGCGAGCAACTCCGCGCCCGTCTGTCGACTCTCGCTGGCTGCTACCCCGCCGTGTTCAGCGAAGTCCGGGGGACCGGCCTGATGCTGGGCCTCAAATGCGCGATAGACAACGGGGTCGTCGTCGAGCACCTGCTCAAGGAAGGCCTGCTTACAGTGCCGGCGGCCGACAACGTCGTCCGCCTGCTGCCGCCGCTGACAATTGATTCCGCTCACGTGGCGGAGGCGGTTACGATACTGGAGCGCGTGTGCGCTGATTTCGCGGACAAGGCGGCGTGAGAGAATGACGGCACCACGCCATTTTTTGGATCTTGACAGGTTCGATCGCGCGACGCTTCAGGGGATGCTTCGGATCGCGTTCGAATTCAAGCGCGCCGGTCGCCGGCAGCGCGGCGGCGGGTTGCTGGACGGCCAGACCCTGGCGATGATCTTCGAGAAGCCGTCGACACGCACACGGGTATCCTTCGAAGTAGCGATGCGGCAGATGGGCGGCGACGTGGTTATTCTGACCGACGCGGATTCCCAACTCAATCGCGGGGAATCGATGGCGGATACGGCGCGGGTGCTCTCGCGCTACGTCGATGCCATCATGATGCGGACAGGTCGACCCGAAAACCTGATTGAACTCGCGGACTTTGCCACCGTTCCGGTGATCAACGGCTTGACCGACGAATCCCACCCTTGTCAGTTGATGGCGGACGTGATGACCTACGAGGAGCATCGCGGCAGCATTGCCGGCCGCACCGTCGCGTGGAGTGGTGACGCAAACAACGTGGCGCGATCGTGGATTCATGCTGCCGTCCGGTTCGGCTTCCGATTGCGACTGGCCTGCCCCAAGCCGCTGCTTCCGGACAACCGTCTGCTGGAGTGGACCCGCAGCGAAGGTGGCGATGTCGCCTTTATGGCAACACCTGAAGATGCCGTCGAAGGCGCAGACTTGGTGGTGACGGATACTTGGGTCTCGATGGGCAGCAAGGGCGGGAAAGGGCGCCACAATTTACTCGCACCTTTCCGGGTTGACGAAGCTTTGATGGCGCGGGCCAAGCCTGACGCCTTGTTCATGCACTGCCTGCCGGCTCATCGCGGCGAGGAGGTGACGGCTGCCGTGATCGATGGACCGCAGTCGGTGGTTTGGGACGAAGCGGAAAACCGGCTGCACGCTCAGAAGGGAATCCTCGCGTGGTGTCTCGAGGGAGCGGGCCTGGATGCCGCCGACCCGCCTGCCAAACCCCGGCTGGAACGACCTTCTTCGGCATAAATTTCGGAGATCGAATCCTGGGTTAAATGCCAAGGGGCTTATTTGGAGGTTGACGGCGGCACCGTCGAGACGATCTTTCAGTCATGGCTATGCCAGCATCCACCTCCACGCCACGTTCAACGCGCTCCTTCACCGATTATGTCCAGCCCTTCCAGATTGAAGCCGCTGGAGTTCGCGGCCGGCTCGTGCGGCTTGGAGCCTCAGTCGACGCGGTGATGGCCGGGCATGGCTATCCCCCGGCAGTGGCCACGCTTTTGGCCGAGACACTCGCGCTGACGGCGGTGCTGGCCAGCGGGCTGAAGTACGACGGCGTCTTCACCCTCCAAATCCACGGCAACGGGCCGGTCGGCTTGGCCCTCGCTGATCTGACCAGTGACGGCGCCCTGCGCGGCTACGCGCGGTTTGACAACACTCTCGTGGAAGCGGTCGATCCCTTACCCGATGCCTTGATCCCGAGGCTGCTCGGCGCCGGACATATGGCGTTTACGGTCGATCAAGGGCCGGAAACCGAGCGCTATCAAGGGATCACATCGCTGGAGGGCTCGACCCTGACCGACTGTGCCCACACCTATTTCCGGCAGTCCGAGCAATTGGACACGGCCATTGTCCTCTGTGCCTCGGATATGGCGACGCCTGATTGTCAGCGGCGTGCTGCCGCCTTGATGATCCAGCGGCTGCCGCCGGCTGGCTTGGTCAACATGGAAGCGGAGGACGACTGGCGGCGAGCGGTGATCCTGATGAGTAGCGTGTCGGTGGCCGAAATGCTGGACCCGGCGCTGGAGCCAGAACGGCTGTTGTACCGTCTGTTCCACGAAGACGGCGTGCGCATCTTTCGTCAGCGCCCCCTGTACCATCAGTGCCGCTGCTCGCGCACACGGGTGGAACGAACACTGAAGGCATTTCCCCGTGCGGAAATCGAGGATATGGCCGAAGACGGCATTATTCGCGTCACCTGCGAGTTCTGCAAGGCGGAGTACGTTCTCGATGAACAGGCGCGCGACCGGCTTTTCGGCTGAGTCGATCGCAAGGTTCGCCCACGGCCTGGGCAGACTATCGCGACGCGGGTGATGCGGCTGGATGTATCTTGATGCTCCGGCCGTCCGTCGGCACAATATGGCATGAGCCGTATAATCCTGTTTCTCCAGTCGAGACACCGCGGCCGGCTCCAGACTCGGCGCGGCGTAATGAGATCAACCGCATCCGCTTTTCCATGATCGAGATCCTGAGGGCCAAATCCGCTCGGGAGATGGAGAAAGCAATCCGCCAGCACCTCCTCGGCTGGCTGTTGTAAAAGACATGCGGAGCATCCGCAGATGTCTGTTGATCCTTCCGCTTTTATTGATGTGGCTGCCGGGCTGCTCGCCGCAGCGCGTGATCGAGGCGGTCGCCGTTCTCCGCGCGATCGGGGAAATCCCAAATCCGGATTCGCACCCGGAGCAACCGGAGCGACAAGTCATCACCTTCGGCATCGACGGGCGCCAGCACGAAGGCGATCTCTACCTCTCGCACGACCCGCCCAAGGCAGCGGTAATCGTGATTCCAGGAGTGGCACCGGCCGGCCGGCAGGACCCGCGGCTGGTTGCTTTTGCCGGGACCCTCGCACGGGCTCAGTTCGAGGTTCTGGTGCCTGATGTGAAGGGCATGCGCGAAGCGAGGGTTAGTGCCGCTGATGCCCGTATTTTTGCTGACGCAATCGTTTCCATGGCCGAGCGGGATCCGGAGCGGCCGCTGGGAATGGCGGCGTTATCGTTCGCGGTCGGTCCTGCTGTGTTGGCCCTGTTCGAGCCCGGCGTTGCGCCGCGGACGGATTTCATTCTCGCCATCGGCGGGTACTACGATCTCGAACAGGCTCTCACCTATTTCACCACCGGTTACTATCGGCCGCATCCGGACGAACCTTGGCGTCACCGTCCGTTGAACGGGTCGGCAAAGTGGGCCTTTGTTCATGCCAACGCTGGCCGCATCGAAGATCCCCGGGACCAGGAACTTCTCAAGCGCTTGGCGGAGCGCAAGATCGCTGATCCCGCTGCCGATGTGCGCGGTCTGATCGAGCGGCTGGGGCCGGACGGGAAGAGTGTCTACGCCCTGATGACCAACCAGAATCCGGAGCGCGTCCCGGAACTGATTGAGATCCTGCCGGATCGGGTGCGGCATGAGATCCATGCCCTTGATCTCAATGGCCGACCGGTCGGCACGCTCGATGTGGAATTCATCCTGATCCATGGCCGTGACGATCCGGTGATCCCGTTCACTCAGAGCGTAGCGCTGGCGGAGGTCGTCGGATATGACCGGGCGCGCCTGTACCTGATCGACACTCTCGACCATGTCGATCTCCAGACGCCGGGCCTGTGGGATGGCTTGCGGCTGATTCAGGCGACGTACCGCCTGCTGTCGATCCGCGATAGCGGATAACCGGAACAGGTTCAGCAAAGCGCTGCCATTGCCCCGGAACACTCCGGACCGAGCCGTTGCTCGCGCGCCGATGTCGCGACTTCCCGAAGTGCTCTGTCTCTTCTCTTCATGAGTTGCTGATGCAGCCGTTGCCCAGACCGCGTGGTGCAGGCAAAGGCCTCTCAGCCGCCCCTTCTGCTACCTCAAATTGCATTGTTTCGTTTATGACCTTTTTGGGTTGTATTAATGCCTCGGACTGGGCATACTCACGGGCATTCGCCAGGGAGGTTCCAATGCTTCTCACAACTGCCGACGCGTTCCAGCCGGACACCGTCAGCCCTCATGATCACGTCGCTCTCGCCGGCGTGCACTGGGATATGGACGTGCGATTGCCCAACCTCATTCGCGGCGCCGCGCGCTCGCGTCACTTGGCGACCCAACACAAGCGGGCCGCCTGGCAGATGATCTGTGCTGCGCGTTCGGCTCGGCAGGCGGGCGATGCCGTGATGCAGCGGGATCATCTGGAGGATGCCATCCGCGCACAGCGATTGGCTTCAGAGTGTGACAGGTTTGCTCGTCGGTGCGAGCGGGAGGCGAATGCGATCGCCGTCGCCTCCGGTTTCCTGCGTTGAACGGGTCTTTCTGTCGGTATCCGCCGGTCTCCGATTGCCGAGGCCTGTCGATCGGTGCCGTGGTTATTCATCAGGGGGAGCAGCGGAATCCCGGTTGACGCCGGCTGATCAGGCTTCCGGGTACGGGAAAACCTTGTGCGGGGTCCCTTCATTGGGCATTCTCCGTCGATCCCAACAACGTGAACGGCCTGAAAGCGTGATTCCAACGATGAGCGACAACCGCGTCTATCTCTACGACTGCACCCTGCGCGACGGCGCGCAAACCCAAGGTGTCGATTTCAGTACCGCCGACAAGGCGGCGATTGCGCGGGAACTGGACTCGCTCGGGATCGATTACATCGAAGGTGGCTGGCCGGGGGCCAATCCCACTGACAACGCGTTCTTTGCCGCGCCGCCGCCGCTGCACAATGCCAAGTTGTCTGCCTTCGGCATGACCCGGCGCGCCGGCCGCAGCACGGAGAACGATCCGGGGCTTGCCGCCGTTCTCGGCGCCGGCGCCGATGCCGCCTGTCTCGTCGGCAAGACCTGGGATTTCCAGGTCGAGGTGGCGCTCGACATCGACAAGAATGAGAACGTCGCGATGATCGCCGACAGCATCCGTCATGCCCGAAGCAAGGTCGGCGAGGTGCTGTTCGATGCCGAGCATTTCTTCGACGGCTACAAGTCCAACCCCGACTACGCCCTCTCGTGCATCAAGGCCGCCGACGAAGCGGGCGCCCGCTGGATCGTTCTGTGCGATACCAATGGCGGCACCCTGCCGCATGAAATCGAGGCGATTGTCGGAGAGGTTACGAAACACATCCCCGGCCAGCGGATCGGCATCCACTGCCACGACGATACCGGCAACGGGGTTGCCAACAGTCTCGCCGCTGTGCGCGCCGGCGCACGTCAGGTGCAAGGCACCTTGAACGGGCTCGGCGAGCGCTGCGGCAATGCCAACCTGATTTCCATCATTCCCTCACTGACGTTGAAAATGGAGTTCGAAACCGGAATCTCGCCGAGCGAGATGACCCGCTTGACCCATGTCTCGCGGGTATTGGACGAACGCCTCAACCGGGCCCCGAACCGCAGTGCCGCCTACGTCGGCGAATCCGCTTTTGCCCACAAGGGAGGCCTGCATGTCTCCGCGGTGGAACGCGATCCGCGCTGCTACGAGCACATTGCGCCGGAGCTGGTGGGCAACCGTCGGCACATCGTCGTCTCCGACCAGGCCGGCCGCTCCAACATCATCGCCCGCTTTCGCGACATCGGCTTCGAGATCGATCCCCACAATCCGAAGGTGGCCGACCTAGTCGAGCTGGTCAAAGCGCGCGAGTACAACGGTTATGCGTACGACGGTGCCGAAGCCAGCTTCGAGCTGCTCGCCCGACAGGCGCTGGACTCGGTCCCGGATTATTTCCGCTGCTCCAGCTTCCGGGTCATCGACGAGCGCCGCTGGAATGCGAAGGGCGAGCTGATCACGCTCTCGGAGGCGACGGTGAAGCTGTCGGTCGGCGATCGGCATTTCATGACGGTCGAGGAAGGCAACGGACCGGTCAATGCCCTCGATGCGGCAATGCGCAAGGTCTTGATCCCCGTCTATCCGCAACTGGAGCCGGTCCGGTTGGTCGATTACAAGGTGCGCATTCTGACGCCCGGCGACGGCACCCGCGCCGTCACCCGCGTCATGATCGAGTCGGCGTCGGACCACGGCGCGCACTGGAACACCGTGGGCGTTTCCACCAACATCATCGATGCCTCCTACATGGCGCTGCACGACAGCATCGTCTACAAGCTCTTCAGCGAGGGGGCGGTGGCCGCAGCAGCAGCGGCGTAGCTCCGAGCGCGGCAGACGTGGCCGGCACCGATCGACGCAGCGCCGGCGCGCCGCCCTTGGGCCCGGCGATCATTCTGGTCGAGCCGCAACTCGGCGAGAACATCGGCATGGTCGCCCGGGCGATGCTCAATTGCGGCCTCACCGACCTGCGCCTGGTCCGCCCGCGCGAACCCTGGCCGAACGCCAAGGCACTGGCCGCCGCTTCCGGCGCCGATCCGGTTCTTGCGGCGGCCCGGCTATACGACACCACGGCAGCGGCCGTCGCCGACCTCGTGCGTGTTTACGCGGCGACCGCCCGCTCTCGCGCGATGACCAAACGCATCGTCACCCCCCGGCAAGCCGCGGATGAGCTGCGCGTGGCCTCTTGCTCGGGAAACGCCGGTGGCGTTGTGTTCGGCAAGGAAGCCAAAGGCCTGCACAACGACGACGTCGCCCTGGCCGACACGATCCTGACCGTTCCTCTCAACCCGGGCTTCCAGTCGTTGAACCTGGCGATGGCGGTCCTGTTGATCGGCTACGAATGGTTCCTCTCGGCCGCGGAGGACACGCCTGCCGAGACCATGATGCCGAAGGACACCCGAGCGGCCACCAAGGCGGAGATGGAAGGCCTGTTCGAGCACCTCGAGAGAGAGCTGGATGCCTGCGGCTTCCTGCGCGTTCAGGAAAAACGGCCGATCATGGTGCGCAACCTTCGCAACCTGTTCGGCCGGGCGGAGCTATCCGAACAGGAAGTGCGGACCCTGCGCGGGGTCATTGCCTGCCTCGTCTCCGCACGTCGATCCTGAAGAGCGGCCACCCCCAATCAGAACCGCTCGGCAAGCCAGATGGCGGCGCGCGAGCCTGCCTTAATCACCGACGTCAGCGGACGATAGCCGGCGGCGTCGCGCGCGCCCAAACGCACCGCCGTCTCGCCGTGCTCGACCTCCTCCTGGCGATAGCGTTCACAGATCTCGCGGAGTTCCGCTTCATCGTCACCGAGTTGGGCGACCTGCCGGGCATAATGCTCGTCGATGACCTCCTCGACCGCCTCGGTGCACGCCATCGCCGCCTGCGGACCCAGCATCGCGGTGGCCACGCCGAGGGCGTAGCCGGCCACATGCCACACCGGCTGCAGCACGGTCGGCCGGACCCGGCGCGCCACCATCAGCCTATCGAACGTCTTCAGATGCTCGCGTTCACCGGCGGCCATCTCCCGGATCGCGGCGCCGGACGCGGTCCCCTCAAGAACGGCGAGCTGTCCCTCGTAAATGCGCACCGCGCCGTATTCGCCCGCCTGATCGACGCGGATGATCCGCTCGATCAACTCTTCCCTGGTCAAATCCCCGGGCAACCGCGGGGACCTCGGTGTCCGCTCACTCACGCTTGCGCTCCCTCCTTGATCATCCTAGCGCCGATCCATGATCCGATCGCCAGCGACAGCGACAGCAGGACGTTGTAGCCCGCCAACGAAATGCCGAACAGCCGCCAGTCGACCTCGTCACATGGCTTGACCGCCAATGCCTGCAGCGATGTCTGAAGATCCTCGACCGTGAACCCGGTGGCCGGCCGGCCGCCACAGCCGCTGATCGCGGCCCACCAATGCTGCTCGACGCCGACGTGATAGAAGGCCAGCCCCGCCCCTGCGAAGAAAATGATCCCGCAAAGGAAAACCAGGATCGCCCGGGCCTTGGCCGTCACCGGAAGAACCAGGGCCAACGCCGCCACCCCTGCCGCCAGGGCATAGGGAATGCGCTCGTACAGGCACAGAATGCATGGCTCCAAGCCGAGGCCGTACTGCCCGATCAAGGCCGCGACGATGGCGCCCAGACTGGCAAGAACAATGGCAACAGGTATCGCTCTGCTCACAACGCTGGCAAATCCCCTCCCCCCGCAAGGAAGGATGTTCTGAGGACGAAAAGGCAAACCAAAGATAGCGTCCCCACGATCCCGCTGCCACAGAGTCCTCGCACCGCAGCCGAAGGCCACACGCACCCGCTCAGATCAGGACCCGGGCAACGATGAAGCCGCTCAACAGAAGCACGAAAAACACCGTCGTCACCATCGCCAGATTCTTCTCAAGGAAGGCCCGGATCGGTGGGCCGAAATACCACAGCAGAACTGCGATGAAAAAGAAGCGGGCACCACGCGACAACACCGAGGCGATCGTGAAGGTGGTCAGGTCGAGGGCCACCACGCCGCTTGCGATCGTGATCACCTTGTAAGGGAACGGCGTCAGACCGGCGCCGGCAACGATCCAGGCGCCCCATTCCACGTAGTAGTTGCGGAAGACTTCGAACTTCTCCAGGTAACCATAGAAATCCAACATCGGCTTGCCGATTTCTTCAAACAGGAAGTAGCCGATCCCATAGCCTGCCAGTCCGCCCGCGACGGACGCTATGGTTGCGACGCCGGCAATCAGCCACGCCCTGTCCCGGGCAGCCAGAATCATCGGTAACAGCAAGACATCCGGCGGGATCGGAAAAATGGAACTCTCGATGAAGGCGACCGCAGCCAACGTCAGCAAGGCATGGCGATGTCCCGCGAGTTGCAGGGTCCAGTCGTAGGTGCGCTGAAGCACGAGCATGCGCTTTCGGCAATTGATGATGCGAACGGGCCCGGCATAGCAACAACCAAAGCTTGTGGCAACGGTTTCATGCGAGGGCTCCGAGCATCTCCGACGGCGGCGCCCCAGATCCCACGGAGATTCGAGAGGCTTGACTTGGATAACGCGTGCCCTCATAATGATGACGTTGTAATCAGAAAGTGGAGGGTGTACCGCGAACACAAATCCACCGGATCAACAGAAGTTGTCGGCCACTTGGCACCGACATTTTATTACAAAGCCCAAGATTGATCTCGACGTTGTCGAGCGCGGAGCTTCAATGGCATCCGCATCATGAACCCTCGCCAGCCCTAGCGGCTTGAGCGAGGGTTCTTCGTTTGCGAAATCGAAGGAGTCCCTTATAACCGTGTCCATCGTCACCTCATTGGCCCGTCGGCGATCCATCACACCGATGGAAAAGGGAACGGGGAAGACGATGGTCGCCACAGGCGCGTGAGCGCCTTATCGATGAGAAGCTTGCCAATCCGCCAAGAGTTCCCGCCCCGTCTGTGAGCCACGTCAAGAGAAAGCGCGTTTGTCCCAGGAGCAGCGGGACACCGCGGGGGATGATCCGGTGCGCCAATGATCCCGCCAATGATCGAGTGTGATGAAGGAACCTGTCGATGACTGCCGTCCTGTTCGTCTGTCTTGGCAACATCTGCCGGTCCGCCGCCGCGGAAGGAGTCTTCCGCGCATTGACGGCGACAGAGGGACTGGCCGAGCGGTTGGTGATCGATAGCGCCGCGACCCATGACTATCAGATCGGCCGCCCGCCGGATCCTCGCGCGCAGGCGATCGCCCGCACGCGCGGCATCGACATCTCCGGTCAGCGCGCACGCCAGGTTGAAGACGATGATTTCCGACGCTTCGATTATCTGCTGGCAATGGACCAAACCAACCTCGCCGACCTTCAGCGGATTTGCCCGCCGAAGGCGCAGGATCGCCTGCATCGGTTCCTCGACTTCGCGCCGGACCTCGGCGTGCGGGACGTCCCCGATCCGTACTACGGAGATGCCCATGGCTTTGTCGTCATGATGGACCTGATCGAAGCCGGCGCCAGGCGGCTGCTGATGCACATTCGCCAACACGACCTGTCCCCTGACGCCGTGCGCTGACGAGCCGCACCACCCACCTGGACCATCAAACCCGCACCGACCCTCTGCATCACCCCTCCGTACCTTGGGGGGGGCACCTTGGGGGGGGCACCTTGGGGGGGCACCTTGGGGGGGCCCCTTGGGAGCATCATGCCGACACACCTGGTGATCTTCGCCTCCGACGGGGTGCTTGTCGACAGCGAGCCGATCGCCAGCCGGGTGCTCGCCGAAGCGCTCACCGAGATCGGCTATGCCACATCCCCGCGCGAGGCTATCGAGCGCTACACCGGGATCAGCCTCGCCTCGCTCCTTGCGAAGATCGAAGCGGAGCGGAACCGCCCGCTGCCGGCCGACTTCGCCGCGACCTTGGAGCAGCGCGACTTCGCCGCCTTCCGGGCGGAGCTTGCGCCGATCGCAGGCGTGGCCGAGACGCTGGAGGAGCTGGAACGGCTCGGCGTTGCCAAGTGCGTGGCATCGTCCGGAACGCCGGCCAAGCTGGAGGTGACCCTCGGGGTCAGTGGCCTTGCCCGGTCTTTCGCGCCCCATATCTTCAGCGCACGGATGGTGAGCCGCGGCAAACCGGCGCCGGATCTGTTTCTTCTGGCCGCGGAAAGGATGGGCGTTCGCCCGCGCGACTGTGTCGTCGTCGAAGACAGCGTCGCCGGTATCACCGCGGCCCGAAGCGCCGGCATGCGCGCATTCGGTTTCATCGGCGGAAGCCACGTTTTTGCGGCACTTCCGTCGATGCTGCGGGACGCCGGCGCCGCGTTTGTGTTTGAAAACATGACGGATTTGCCGGGTCTGCTCGGCACGGATGAGCACTGAGCGGGCGAAACCGGTCAGCAAATGTCATCCTTCGTCTTCATTTGTCGCCATTCCGGTATCATTCGCGGCAATCCGGACCAGATCGTCGATCTCGGCGTCGCTCATCTCGCTGAGCTCGTCGAGGGTGCGCACCCATTCCTCCAGACTGTCCCACTGATGGCGCTGAACGGCACGCTTGACACGCCGCTGACGCGCCTGGGATGAAGCTTGCTGCTTGGGCATGATCGGTCTCCTGTTGGTGGGATGGCGGAGGTGGAACCCCTCGACGGGATCGCCCGTTACATAAACCGCCTCACAGGCGCCGTCAAGGAATTTGTACCTATTTGGGGTATTATCCCTATTCGGCATGCGGGGCGGCGGCGGAGGCGGAGAGGGAGTGAAAGAACGGATGGGAGAGCTCCCCGCGGCACATCGTCAACGCATCCAGGACGCCTCTCTGCGTTACCGTGCGCTGGAAGCGGAGCAGAACCGGCATCTGATCCGCGAAGTCCTGGCCAAGCTGGCGATCGTGCTGGGTCCGCTGATCGCGCTCGGCTCGCTGTTCACGGGCGACATCGGCTGGCTCGGCGCGGTCTCCGGGATCATCGGCGCCGGCCTCGGCGTCCTTTACCAGCTCGAGACGCGGGTGACCGAGCCACGCCGTCTCAACGAGCAGAGACGGATCCAGGAAAACCTCAAGCAGCTCGGTGTCAAGCTGTCCGACAACGGCCGCAAGGTGGCGGTTCTGCACCGTGACGGCACCCGCAGCGGTTACGTCGACCCGTTCGACAGCCGCAGCTATCACTGAGGCCTTGCGCCGACGGATAGGCGCGGCATTGACGAGCGCCGAAAGCAGACATAGGATCACCGCCATGATCAGTTTCAGATCCGACTCTCCGGCTGGCGTGGTTGCCATGCCGATGATCGACACCCGGATCATCGGCATCCAGATTACCGGCCCGGCTCTCGCGTAAGAGCCGGGTTCTCGAAGTCAAACCTCCCCATCGCGTCTTGGGTTACGTTGCTTCCGCCAAGGGTCGAGTCGAACAATGTCCGCTTCTTCATCGCTGCAATCTCCTGTCGTCTCCTGCTTCTCACTGGTCGCCACCGCCGATCCCGGGGTCCTCGTCCGCGTCATCAATGTGTTTGCCAAGCGCGGGCTGATCTTGAGCCAGGTTTACAGCACCCGGGTCGGTGCGCGCGGCGAGGACATGCACATCGATCTGCAGGTCGCCGCCATCGATGCGAGCCTGCGCGAGATCATCGCCGAGAGCCTGCGTCAGACCGTTTGCGTTCAGATCGTGCTGACCTCCGAAAAGCGGCGCGCCCAGTCGGCCTGACGAGCGCTCGCATCGGCAAGGCCTCCCGTTTCGCCGCTCGTGCGGCGCTCCACCGCGCGCGCGGGCCCCTCCCCAGCGCTGAGCGGATGCCGCCCTGGCATGCGCGGTTGCCCGTACCGCAAGTGGGGTTATAGTGGTTGCGGGGCAGGCTTGGTCGATCTCGATCAAGACAGGAGGCAGGCGGGATGACCCTGAATGACCTGTTGGAGAAGTGGGGGCTCACCTCGCTCAAGGTGAAAGCGCCGTTTCTCGAAGCGGAATGGCGTCCCAACGATGAGGACAAGACCGCCGCCTGGGAGCTTTACGTCGAGCTGATCACGCGGGCGGCAACGCAAGGGCTCGACCCGGACGAAGGCGACGAAGCCGCGGCATTGAAAAGCGTCTAGTGGTCGATCAGCGGTGATATGAGGGCATCTCTTTGGTTGTTGGCTTAAGTC
>CAZFBS010000015.1:0-58578 GCA_964517265.1 uncultured Rhodospirillaceae bacterium
GCTTTCAATCGGCGCATAAGGAATTCGCCAGCAGTATCTATCAGGGGGAAGATCACAACGCGCAAGGTGCTCGGCGTTCTGAAACTCGTCCTCAATCACGCCATGGGCAACGGCCAACTGCACGCGAATCCCGCGCAGGGGGTGAGGGTGCTGCGATCCAGTCGCATCGACTATCGGGTCGCGGTTTCGGCGAAGGCGGACGTGAAGGCACTCATCGACGCTGCCTGTGGGCGACTGCGCGCCATGCTGATCGTCAGCGCCGTTTGCGGCCTGCGGGCATCGGAAACTCGCGGCCTGCGCTGGTACGACATCGATTTTGCTGGCGGCTTTCTCCACATCCGCCAGCGGGCCGACTTCCACGGCACGATCGGCGAGCCCAAGTCGGCGGCCGGCTTCCGATCAGTGCCGGCCGGGCCGTACGTTCTGGCTGGCTTAAGAGAGTGGAAGCTGGCCTGCCCGAAGAGCGAACTTGATCTTGTCTTCCCGGCAACGGATGGCTCCGTGGCCGATCACTCCAACATGCTGTGCCGCCACTTCAAGCCGCTGTGTGCAACGGCCGGGGTGAGCATGCGCTGGCACGATTTGCGTCACTTTGCGGTGTCGCTCTGGATCGAGCAGAACTTCTCGATCAAGGAAGTGATGAGCTTTGCCGGCCATGCCTCCGTCCAGATGACCATGGAACGCTACGGGCACCTGTTTCCGACGCCCGATCACCAGTGCCGTATGGCGCAGGTCGAGCAGCATCTCTTCGGCTGACGCATGTCCTTTCCCCAGTTCTTGCAACACTTGCGCAACACGGTTAGCTAAATTCACTTTAAGTATTTGCTTTTGCAAAGCAATTTTCTCTGCCGGATTGGCCTCATAACCTGAAGGTCGCAGGTTCAAATCCTGCCCCCGCAACCAAATTTTCCCACCGGAAACAAAAGCCTAGGCAGTGTGCCGAAAGGCACCGTTCGCTGCAAAGGTCGTTGCGCCCACCGTCGCTTTCTCGCTTCTCCATTGTTGTCCTGCCCCTTGTATAAAAAAAGATGGCGCCCTGTCCCGGCCGATCTGCTAAATCCCCGGGCAACATCCGGGTAGCCAAAAAGGGGAGGAGATCGTGATCGGGATCTTTGGCATCGTTTTGTCCCTTTTTCTTCTTATGTATCTTGCCTATCGCGGGATCAACGTGCTGGTCCTGGCGCCGTTGATGGCGCTTCTTGCGATCTTGATTGCCGGCGAAGGTCCCCTGCTGGCGACCTACACCCAGGTTTTCATGAAAAGCCTGGGCGGCTTTCTCGTCACGTTTTTTCCCCTCTTCATGCTGGGGGCCATTTTCGGCAAGCTGATGGATGATTCCGGCTCGGCCCGTACCATCGCCCACGCCGTCGTCACCCGGCTCGGCAGTCATCAAGCAATCCTGGCGATCGTGATCGCCTGCGGCGTGCTCGCCTATGGGGGAGTCTCCATCTTTGTGGTGGCGTTCGCCGCCTACCCGATCGCCGCCTCGCTGTTCCGCGAAGCTGACATTCCCAAGCGGCTCGTTCCCGGCGCCCTCGCCCTTGGCTCGTTCACCTTCAGCATGACGGCCCTTCCCGGTACGCCGCAAATCCAGAATGCGATCCCGATGGCGTTCTTCGGCACCGATCCGTTCGCCGCTCCCGGCCTCGGGATCATCGCCGGCTTGATCATGATGGTCGGCGGGATCTTGTGGTTGAACCGGCGGGCGGCAGCGGCCCGCGCGCGAGGGGAGGGGTACGGAGACTGGCCGGACGAGCATGGCGAGCAAGCCGCTTCCGTAAAAGGCCCGTCCTTTCTCATCGCGCTCACGCCAATCATCCTCGTGATCCTGTTCAACTACCTGTTCACCCGGGTGTTCATTCCGATGTGGGATACCGCCTACTTGGCCGAGCCCAAGTATGGAGAGACCACCATTGATGCGGTCCGGGGAATTTGGTCGATCGTTTCGACCTTGGTCATCGCCATCGTCAGCCTGATCGTCCTCAACTGGAAAAGGTGGGGCAACCTCACCGACTCCGTCAACAAAGGGACAATGGGCTCGCTGCTGCCGATCTTCAACACGGCTTCCGAGGTTGGCTACGGCACCGTCATCGCCTCGATGGCTGCGTTCATGATCATTCGCGACGCCGTTGTCGGTATTTCGGCAAATCCGCTGATCTCGCTTGCCGTCGCCGTCAACGTGCTGGCCGGCATAACCGGATCTGCCTCAGGCGGCATGAGCATCGCCTTGCAGACCCTCGGCCCGACATATTTGGAGATCGCTCAGAACGTCGGAATCTCGCCGGAGCTGCTGCACCGGATCTCCTCGTTATCGTCCGGGGGCTTCGATGCATTGCCCCACAACGGTGCCGTGATCACCTTGTTGGCGATCTGCCGTCTTACCCACAGAGACTCCTATCCGGATATCTTCATGGTGGCGGTGGCAGTACCGGTGCTGGCCCTCATCGCCGTTCTCACCCTGGGGACCCTGTTCGGGTCGTTCTGATCGGGAGGCTTCAATGGCTCGTGCCGACACGCATCCTCTGCTGTCCGCCCAGAACGTTCGCGAGAAGGACAAGATCGTCTCGGCGCGGGATGCAGTGCGTTTGATCCGGGACGGCGATACGATTGCCACTGAGGGCTTTGTCGGCGTCGGTTTCGCCGAAGGCATTGCCACCGCGCTGGAAGACGAATTCCGGGAGAGCGGCAAACCGCGCGATCTCACTCTGGTGTATGCCGCGGGTCAGGGCGATGGCCGGGAGCGGGGCCTCAATCACCTCGGCCATGAAGGCTTGCTGAGGCGGGTCATCGGCGGTCATTGGGGACTGGTGCCCAAGCTGCAGAAGCTGGCGATCGCCAACAAGATCGAGGCCTACAATCTGCCGCAAGGGGTCATCTCCCATCTGTTCCGTGATATTGCCGCCCACAAGCCCGGCACCCTGACCAGGGTCGGACTCGGCACTTTTGTCGATCCGCGCTTCGGGGGCGGCAAGATCAATGCAAGAACAACCCACGATCTCGTCGAGTTGATGACGATCCATGGTGAGGAATACCTTTTCTACAACGCGTTCCCGATCAACGTTGCGATCCTGCGCGGCACCACCGCCGACCTCGATGGCAACATCACGATGGAGAAGGAGGCGCTCACCCTCGAGGTGCTGGCTATCGCCACCGCGGCCCACAACTCGAAAGGGATTGTCATCGTTCAGGTCGAGCGCATCGCCGAGCGTGGGACACTGAACGCGCGCGACGTGAAGATTCCCGGGGTGCTGGTCGACTGTGTCGTGGTGGCGCGCCCCGAGCATCACTGGCAGACCTTCTCAGAGGTCTATAACCCGGCCTTCAGCGGTGAATTGCGCGTCCCGATGCAATCGATCCCCTCAATGGAGATGGGGGAGCGCAAGCTGATCGCCCGACGGGCGGCATTCGAGCTGAAGCCCAACAGTATCGTCAATCTCGGCATCGGCATGCCGGAGGGGATTGCCAACATCGCCGGGGAAGAGCGGATTATCGATCTGATCACCTTGACGGCGGAGCCGGGGGTAATTGGCGGCATCCCGGCTGGCGGGCTGAACTTCGGCGCCGCCATCAACACCCAGGCCATTATCGACCAGCCGGCCCAGTTCGATTTCTACGACGGCGGCGGCCTGGACCTCGCTTTTCTGGGTATGGCGGAGACCGACGCCGAAGGCAACGTCAACGTCAGCAGGTTCGGTAACCGGCTGGCAGGCGCCGGCGGGTTCATCAACATCAGCCAGAACGCCAAGACCCTCGTCTTCGTCGGCACCTTTACCGCTGGCGCTACCGTGGCCATCGAGGATGAACGGCTGAGGATTGTGCAGGAGGGCACCACCTGCAAGTTCGTCCCTGCCGTCGAGCAGCGCACCTTCAGCGGACCTCACGCCGCCGCTCGCAGGCAGTCGGTCCTGTATATCACGGAACGCTGCGTGTTCCGGCTGGGCGAGCAGGGGCTGGAACTGGTGGAAATCGCGCCGGGCGTCGACCTGGAAAAAGACATCCTCAATCACATGGGCTTCGTGCCGATCGTTCCCCAGCCGCCGTCGCTGATCGACCCACGTATCTACCGCCTCCCGCCAATGGGGCTGAAGGAGGACCTTCTGCGCCGGCCGCTGGACGAGCGACTGACCTACGATTCGCAAAAGAACCTGTTCTTTGTCAATCTTGAAGGGCATACGATTCGCAACCATCAGGACATCGAAGACCTTCTTGCGCTAATCGAGGCGCGTCTGCTGCCCCTCGGTCACAAGGTGTTTGCGATCGTGAATTACGATAACTTTGTCATCCCATCCCATCTGCTCGGCGAGTATATGGACACGGTCAAGCAGATCGTCGATCGCTTCTATTCCGGCGTGACCCGGTACACGACCACCGCCTTCCTGCGCATGAAGCTGGGAGAATCGCTGGAGCAGCGCGATGTGGCCCCCCACATCTACGAAAGTGAAGAGGAAGCTCGTCGCCATCTGAAGCGGTTGAGCGAGGCAACGTCCCCTTGAGACCCCGGTCGGCATGCGAAGCGCATCGAGGCCGGATCGCGGTGAGGCTGGAGATGCGCGTGCTCAGGCGCCGTCGCTCTCCCGCTCCCACTGCAGGATCTTCCTGCGCAACGCCTCGTAGCGGCCGCCGACCTCCTCGCCGAACAAAGGGTCCTCTTGATCGCTTGCGCGCTGCTGAATCTCCTCCCAGTCCTCCGGTGTCAGTGCCGCCCGGGCAGCGGGCAGGAAGAGCCGCTCTTCATGGGCCATGTGATCGCGATGAACCTGTACGAACCGGAGCGCCCACTGGCCGAACGAAGACCGGGAAACCTGCGCTTCATTCAGAACCGCCCGGACCGCCACGGCAAATTCCCGCGTCCGCGCCGCCAGTTCCTCATGCTCCTGGCGGAGGTCGCCGACCTGCTTGGCAGCCGCCGGATCACGCAGCTCAAGCTTCAAATAAACGAGGTCTTCCTTGGGATGATGATAGAGGTCGGGGTAGCTTTGGAAGTAGTCGATGATCCCCTCGACGATGTCGTAGTCGGGAATCCCACCGCTCTCGAAGATCGCCACTTGTCTCTCGACAATGTCGAGCAGCTGCGAGATGTTGGCATGTTCCTTCCGCAGCGCTGCAATGAGTTCCGTCATGACATTGATCCCTGATCGTCCTATGTCGGCAACCGAAGGCTGGCGGCGGGCCTCCGCGCCAAGATCGTGAGTTGCCAGGCGATCATGTTGAGGTAGCATAGGCGCGGCCCTGCTGTCACGACCTTCAAAAGGGTAGTTCCGCATCTGGAGGCGGTTCCTCGCGCGCCGCCTGGCGATGGTAAAGAGCAGTTGGTTGGACGGGCCGGATTCCTGCCGCCACGCGCGCCGCAAATGGCTCTGATATCACCGCAGAACAGCAATTCGACGGCGTTATTGAAAAGTCGGCCGCGAGATTTGATGTGGCATCTGACCGAAGACGAGTGGGTGCGGTTGCTCGAGCGGTCAAGTTGCACCAAAGCGTCGACATTGGCAGCGCGCGTCACTCCCCGGATAGGGCCTGCCAGCACGCGAGGGCGGCAACGGCAGCGGTTTCGGCTCTGAGAATGCGGGGACCTAAGGTTACCGGCAGGGCGAACGGCAGCTGGCCGAGGACTTCCATTTCTGAGTCGGTGAGACCGCCTTCCGGCCCGACCAGGAAGCCGGGCGGCAGATCCGGACGCCCGATCTGGGCAAGCGCTCGCGCAATAGGCGCGCCGTCACCGCGCGCATCAAGAACCAGGAGTGGGCGGTCCGGAGGCCAGTGGCTGGCAAGCGCATCCAGCTGCATGGGGTTTTGAACGTCAGGCACGGTCATGCGTTCGCACTGTTCCGCGGCCTCAATGGCGTGGGCGCGCAGGCGCTCAAGATTGACGCGTCCGGCCGCCGTGTTCCGGGTAAACACCGGCCACAGCCGGGAGACCCCGAGCTCGGTCGCCTTCTCAACAATGAAATCAATGCCCGTCTTCTTGATCGGCGCGAACATCAGCCACGGCCCTGGTTCATCCCGCTGCGGGAGGATCTGCCGAACGACATTGACGCAGCAGCTCTGTTTTGCTGCCTTCTCAAAATGCGCCTGCCATTCGCCCTCACGGCCGTTGAACAGGAGCAAGACGTCGCCGGGCCGCATCCGCATGACGTTGACGAGGTAGTTGGCTTGGCCGCCGCGCAAGGTGAGCATCACGTTCGCGGCAAGCGTCTCCTCGACGAACAAGCGCACCTTTCGATTCTGTCCAGACATCGGTTAATCTGCCACCGCAAGACAACCAAAGAGCAAGCGGCGACATGGACAGGATTCGAGCCACCGGGGCCAGCGACATTCCCGTCGGCAACTGGGTCGACCGCCTCGCCCCGGCGCCGGCACGGCCCTACCTGCGCCTCGCGCGGCTGGATCGGCCGATCGGGACGTGGCTGTTGCTGCTGCCGGGCTGGTGGAGCATTGCGCTCGCCTCATCGGGCTGGCCGGACCTTTGGCTGCTTTTGCTGTTTGCGATCGGGGCCGTCGTCATGCGCGGCGCTGGCTGCACTGTCAACGATATTGCCGATCGCGATTTTGATGCCCGCGTCGCCCGGACCGCAACCCGGCCGATTCCGAGCGGCGAGGTTAGTATGCCGCAGGCGATCGCCTTCATGTTCGCCCTGCTCGCCGTCGGCCTTCTGGTGCTGATTCAGTTCAACGCGTTCGCTGTCGCGGTGGGCGCCGCCTCGCTAATCCTCGTTGCCGTCTATCCCTTCATGAAACGGATCACGGACTGGCCGCAGGCTTGGCTTGGCCTCACCTTCAACTGGGGCACTCTGCTTGGTTGGGCCGCCGTCCGTGGCGATCTCGCGGCCCCGGCCATCGTTCTTTATGCCGCCGGTGTGTTCTGGACCCTCGGCTACGACACCATTTACGCCCATCAGGATAAAACCGATGATGCTCTCATCGGCGTCAAATCGACGGCGCTAAAGCTCGGGGAACAAACGCGGCCCTGGCTTCTCGTCTTTTATGGTCTCGCCGTTGCGCTGCTCGCCTTCTGCGGCATCCTCGCCAGCCTCACATGGCCTTTCTATGTCGCCCTCGCTGCCGTCGCGCTTCACTTCATTTGGCAGGCGCGCGGCGTCGCTCTCGACGACGGCAAGGACTGTCTTGCCAAGTTTAAGTCCAACCGCGATGTCGGCCTGATCCTGTTCGCGGGGATCGTCGCCGGCCATATCGTCTCTTGAACGCCCGCGGTTCAGCCCAAATCGAACAAGAGGATTTCGGCGCTCTTGTCTGCTGCGCCTTCATCCACCTCGATCATGATCTCCGGCTGGTCCTCGATGCCTGCACCATCGCCAGCGGTAAGGCGGACCCCGTCGATGCGGACCCCTCCCCGCGCCACCTGGACCCACGCCTTCCGGCCTTCCCTCAGGGGATGGATAAGTTTGACGCCGGCCTCCAGCAAGGATGCGAACACATCGGCGTCCTGGTGCACTGTGACCGAGCCGTCGCGGCCGTCCCGGGACGCGATGAGCCGCAACCGGTTCTGCTTGTCGGCGTCGGGGTAGGTGCGCTGCTCATACCCCGGATCCAGGCCCATCCGTTCAGGCACGATCCAGATTTGCAGGAAGTGCACGGGCCGGGTCTGGGAATGATTGAACTCGCTGTGATGGATGCCGGCTCCGGCGGTCATCCGCTGAACGTCGCCCGGATGAATGATGGAACCGGTTCCGAGGCTGTCCTTGTGCTCGAGCGTGCCTTCGAGAACGTAGGAAATGATCTCCATGTCGTTGTGAGCGTGGGTCGGAAAGCCACCGCCCGGCCGGACGCGGTCCTCGTTGATGACGCGCAGGGTCCCGAAGCCCATGTGCGGCGGATCGAAATAGTGACCGAAGCTGAAGGTGTGTCGGCTGTCGAGCCAATCCAATTTCGCTGCGCCACGCGCGCTGCCGGGTCTGACCGTGATCATCTGGTGAGATCCTGCCTTCATGCCATTCCTCCGCCTCCATGGGGAGGATGCGTCGTTTCAAGAACCAAGTGGCTACAGTCGGAGTCTCGCTCATCCGTTGTGACGACCGCTTACGCTTTGTCGAAGGTGAAAACCTTAGAAAGAAACGCCTGTTCGCTGGATCTGTGGCGTAGGCCGAAACCGGCGGCCAACGCGGCGATGTCGGTGCGGGCGTAGCCAGCATAATAGGGCTCATGGAAAGAACGCGGGAAGTTGTTGATCAGTACATCGAAGTAGGGCCGATCGCCCAGCTGCAGGGAGTCCACCAGGATCAGCCGGCCCCCCGGCCGCAGTACCCTTGCGATTTCCCCTAGAATTCGCCGGCGGATCTCGTTCGGCACCTCGTGCAGCAGATAGACTGACGTCACCACATCGAGGAAGCAGTCCGCAAACGGCAGCGCCTCCGCCAGGGCCCGAACAAAGACAACGTCCGGCCAGGCGCCCAACTGCGTGCGTGCTTCGGCGAGATAATGGGGGCTGAGGTCCAGTGCAGTGACGGGCAAACGCGGGTAGTTGTCCTTGACGAACGTCAAAAATCGCCCGGTGCCACAGGCAATGTCGAGCATCCGCGTCTTTGCGGTGCGGCGACTACGAAGAAACTCCCCCAACGGGACCAAAGCCTGCCGGCGCATCGCGTCGGCGCTGCCCATGAACAGCACCTCCACCTGATGATCATAGATCCTGGCGGAGTGGTCGCTGAGGTAGCCGTCGGTTTGGTAGTGAAAGTTGCGCCGATAGTACTCCGGGAACGCTGCAAGCCCGTGTGCTTGAGTGTGCGCCACCTCATTGAAAGCGTTGCGACGGCTCCTCGCCACGACGGCGGGCAAATCGAGAAAGTATCGCCATGTTGCCTGGAGAACATTCTTTGGATCCGGGATCAGATCGTGCGGTAGCGCGTAACGTCCGGCCTCGATATTCTCGAGGTCCCTCGCGAGCAGCCGGCGAAGATCGGCAAGAAGATCCGCAATCCCGGGCCCGGGCGCAGGTCGCTGCGGGGGGCGGACCGGACGCTGTTGCCGACTCGCGCCGATCCTGCGAATTCGCTGCCCAACAAGATACTGGCTGAGAAACCAGCCGACGCGGGCGTTCTGGGATAGCCAGTAAGCGCTACGCTGCAACATTCGGATGCCTGGATGTTACTCCCGATCGAGCCGGAACCCGACCTTGACGACAACTTGATAGTGAGCCACCCGACCCTCACTGATGTGGCCGCGCATCTCGCTGACCTCGAACCAGTCCATATGCTTGATGGTCTGTGCGGCGGTGCTGATTGCGTTCTGAATGGCGTCTTCGATTCCAGAGGTAGACGTACCGACCAACTCGATCTTCTTGTAAACGCGATCCCCCATGACCGATCTCCCCTGCTCGGGATCCCTGGCAACCAGGGTCCTTGACTGCATGATTGTGCCTTGTAGGTGGGCGGCACGCTGGCCGAGATCAATGTGCCGTGATCGCGGAAGCGCAGGTTCAGATCCCGCCGCCCGCTTCCAAAAGACCAGTGAGATAGGATACCCGCTGCAACAACGCATGCAGACGCTTGTCCGCAAAGCCCTCCTGTTCGAGCCGGCGCACGGTGTTGATGAGATAATCCCGGTTGAGGCCGGCGCATCCCTGCGCGTTGATAATGATTTCCGCAGAACGCTCGATACCAAGGTCGCCAGCGTACTGGTGATGAGACGGATCGGCCACGAAGGAGTAAGCCCGCACCTCTCCTTGCCGCAAAATGACCGGCAGGAACCTCGGCTTGTAGGCGTAGGTGATGAGTTCGCGTTCGTGCAGATAGTCGATAACGGAGTCGACGGCGTCGTCCGCGACCCGCATTGCCAAGCCCCGACAGGACCCGCCGCGCGCGAGGCCCAGCACCAACCCGGGATCCTCCGGCGTGCCGCGATAGTGATGCGAGTAAATGCAGAACGCCCGATGGTATCCCCGGAGCAGCGCGCTCTCAGTTTGGACATGCGGAAATCCCGGCTGCCACATCAGCGAGCCGTAAGCAAAAACCCAAAACTCTTCACAGCCTTGCTGCGGCACTGGCGATCTCCCCTTACGAGGTCCCGGCCGCTCTCCTGCCGGTGCGACAGCGGATCATACTATCTCTGCACTGGAATTCCGTACCAGGATACCGTCACCCGCGATCCTGAGAGCCGAAAGGGTCATAACGCGGCCCGCTGCGCTAGCATGCCATGGGCTTGCGCCTTCGGAATACCTCCCACAGCTCCTCTGCGAGAATCCTGACGAGGTCCGCGGCGGGCATGGCCCGAGCAAGGGGGGCTCCTTGACCCGCCCACTGTGCGCCGAACCCGTACTCACCAGCCGCTTTGGCGGCGGCATGGAGCGCCTTGCCGGCATCGTAAGGAATCGGGTAGTCCGGGCAGATCAGGCCGGCTGTCTCACGACCCCATGCGGTAAAGCAATTCTCAAGACAGCGCGCTGGCCGTCCCGAGATCCCTTTGGTGACAATCGTATGCCATCGTCCGGGGCCGGCCAGTGCCTCCCGATATGCCTCGTCTGCGCTGCTTTCCGGGCAAGCCACGAAGGCTGTTCCGAGTTGCGCAGCAACCGCACCCAGATCCATCACCGCGGCAATACCACGTCCGTCCATAATGCCTCCTGCCGCGATCACCGGCAGACCCGATCTTGCCACCAGCAGCCGAGTGAGGGCCACCGTGCCGAGGCAGTCGTCCGGCGCCGAGGGATCGAAAACGCCGCGATGGCCGCCGGCTTCGTAACCTTGGGCAACGGTCGCATCGATTCCGGCCTTACGGGCCGCTTCGGCTTCCGGCAGGCTCGTTGCGGTCGCCAGCAGGGTGGAGCCGACGGCCTTCAGTGCGGCGACGCGCTCCGCGCTCGGTAGCCCGAAATGGAAGCTGACCACCGGCGGAGCAAGTTCGACCAGCATGGCCAGCATCTCATCGTCTTCTGCGAAGCTTTTGTAGATGGGCCGCAGGGCGGACGGCGGCTCGGCCCTGAAGCTCTCGAACAGTGGCGTCAGCGCTTCGAGCCAAGCGGCCTCGCGGGCCGCATCGGCTTGGGGCGCGGCATGGACGAAGAGGTTGACGTTGAAAGGACTGTTGGTCTTGGCGCGCAGCTCTTCCATCATCGTTCGGGCGCCCGTTGCATCCGTCGCACCCACCCCGATCGAGCCCAGTCCGCCTGCGTTGGAGACCGCTGCGGCCAGCGCGGGGGTCGAGACACCGGCCATCGGCGCCTGCACAATCGGTAAACGGATGCCGATTTGTTGAAGGGGGTTCATGGGGTCCATTCTTCCTATTGGCATGTCCGGTTTGATGCGGGCGTTTCGCCGCATCAAATATTTCACGCGTTTGCGCAGTGGGTCTGCCGCCAACCTACCAAGGCGAAAGCACCCTCTCAAGTTACCCCAAGCGCCCGGACCCGGAGTTGACGTTTCAGGATCCAAAGCGATCCGCGAGACTCAGCCGAAGCGGAGAGGTTTCGGCTGCCAACGGCCTGGTCCTCGCTCGGCAACGGTTGCAGCCTGGATGCCACCTGCGTACGCTGAAGAAAGCAATGATCGGCAACGGCTACGGCGCGAGAAGAGCGCCCACGCCAGCAAAGTCTACGGAGGCAGATCGATGCGGGGCAGTCACGAGCACAGGCATCAACATGAACATGAGCACATCCACGCTCACAGACATGAGCATCGTCACGGCGATGAGCTTCACAGTCATGAGCACGCGCATGTGCACGATCATCCCCATGCGCATCAGCACCGCCACGGCCATGATCATTCAGCCGGCGAGCAAAGTCACGAGCACGAGCACGCCCATCATGTCTTGAAGGCGCATGATCACGATCATGCGCCAGGTGAGTTACAGCCACACGACCATCCCCATCAGCAAAATTAACGCGAGATTGACCTTGGCTGGCGCCAAAACGGGATCATCTATCTGAATAGGAATAAGAAGCATGTACGGTGTGGCACGGAGGAAGCGATCATCATGAATTTCGAACTACCCGATCTGGAGATCCAGAAGCCCATCAAGGACGAGAAGGTCACCATCACCTTTCACAGCGACGGCAAGCAGTACGACATGCCGGTGTACAGTCCGACCCACGGACCCAAGGTGATCGATGTCCAGCGCCTGTACCGCGATACCGGCTATTTCACCTACGATCCCGGTTATATGTCGACGGCGAGCTGTGATTCGGCCATTACCTTCATCGATGGTGACCGCGGCATTCTGTTGCATCGCGGATATTCCATCGAGGAGTTGGCGGCGAACTCCCCGTTCCTCGAAGTCTGCTATCTGCTTCTCCACGGCAGAATGCCCACCCGAAGCGAGCTTGAGACTTTCGACGACACCATCACCCACCACACGATGGTCCACGAAAAGATCAAGATCTTTTTCGAGGGATATCGCCGCGATGCCCATCCGATGGCGGTCATGGTCGGTACCGTCGGCGCCTTGAGCGCCTTCTATCATGACGATCTCGATGTGAACGATCCGGCCGCCCGCATGATCGCGACGCACCGCATCATTGCCAAGATGCCGACCATCTGTGCGATGGCGTACAAATATTCAATCGGGCAGCCTTTCATCTTTCCGCAGAACGATCTTGATTACGCAGCGAACTTCCTTCAGATGTGCTTTTCAGTACCTTGCGAGCATTACCGGCTCAGCGAAGTTCAAGCGCGTGCGATGAATCGGTTTCTCGTTCTGCACGCCGACCATGAACAGAACGCATCCACCGCAACGGTCCGCATCGCCGGCTCCAGTCACGCCAACCCCTACGCTTGCATGGCCGCCGGCATTGCCTCTTTGTGGGGGCCAGCGCATGGCGGTGCCAATGCTGCCGTGATGGATATGCTGACCAAGATCGGCAACAAGGATCACATCCCGGAATACATCAAGCGCGCGAAGGATAAGAACGACCCATTCCGGCTGATGGGGTTTGGCCATCGTGTCTACAAGAACTACGACCCGCGCGCGCGTGTGTTGCGGGAATCTTGCCATCAGGTTCTTGATGAGCTGGATATCAAGGACGAGCCACTGTTCGAGCTGGCGATGGAGCTAGAGCGGATTGCTTTGGAAGACGACTACTTCGTAGAGCGCAAGCTGTTTCCCAATGTCGATTTTTATTCCGGCATCACCTTGCGTGCTCTCGGGTTTCCGCCTGAGATGTTTCCGGCGCTGTTCGCGCTCGGCCGCACCATCGGCTGGGTGTCCCAGTGGAAGGAAATGATCGAGGCGCCCGACCAGCGGATCGGGCGGCCGCGGCAGCGTTACACCGGCGAGGCAATCCGGCCGTACGTTCCCATTGACCAGCGTTGAAGCCCAGACGACGGTTGCGGGTTGTGGGGGCCGAGAGCATTGTCTTGGTCCTCTGGATGATGGGGATCACGGCGGCAGCCGCAGTTGAGGGCGGCGATGCCGAGCGCGGCGAGATCGTCTTTCGCCGCGCGTGCGCCGTTTGCCACACGGTGGTGGCCGGCTATCACAAGGACGGCCCCTCCCTCCACGGTATTTATGGTCGACGAGCCGGCAGCACGCCGTTCTACACCAGATATCGCAGCATCGATGATCTTGACGTGGTTTGGAATGAAGAGACGCTGGATCGCTGGCTGGCCGATCCCCGTGCCTTCCTCGATGGCCGCGACACCACCATGACCTTCAAGCTCGGCAGCCCAGAGGACCGTGCCGACGTGATCGCCTATCTCAAGACGATCCGATAGCTGGCGCTCGCTCTCAGCCGCCCTGCCGAACCGCCGACGCGTCCAGTTCCTCGCGCACCCGGCGGCGCAGCTCGGGCAAAAGTTCGCGATCGAACCATGGATTTTTCCGCTGCCATGCGAGGGTCCGCCAGCTCGGATGCGGCAGCGGCAAACGGTTGGGCAGAAACCGCCGCCACTCTCGCACGGTATCGGTCATCGAAGCACGGCGTTCGCGCTTGAGATAACGAAGCTGCGCGTAGCGGCCGACCAGCAGCACCAGCCGCAGGTTGGGAAGCATGGCCATGATGCGTCCGTGCCACAACGGGGCGCACTCCGGCCGCGGCGGAGCATCGCCGCCGGCAGTGTTTCGGCCCGGATAGCACAAGCCCATCGGCACGATCGCGATCCGCGTATCATCGTAAAACGTTTGGCGGTCAATCCCCATCCACTCGCGCAGGCGGTCTCCGGAGGCGTCATTCCAGGGAATTCCAGTCGCGTGAACGCGCGTGCCCGGCGCCTGACCAATCAGTAGAAGGCGTGCCGAGACTTGTGCCCGTAACACCGGCCGAGGGCCAAGCGGAAGGTAGGCCTCGCAGTGCCGGCACGCGCGGACCTCCGCCAAAAGGTCGGGCAGGTCTGTTTCGGCCGGTCTTGCCAATCCTTCAGGCAGTTCTACCTGTTCAACCACCGCTCAGGCCTTCAATTTGTAACCCCGCGCGAACATCCGGTAGCACAGCAACCACAACAAGAGGTTGGCTCCTGCCATCACCAGCACGCCGATCCAGGGAGCAATGTCGGCATGCCCGATGAAGCCATAGCGAAAGCCGTCAATCATGTAGAAAAACGGATTGAGGTGGGCAACTGTTTGCCCAACCGGCGGCAACCGCTCAACGGTGTAGAAGGTGCCGGAAAGAAACGAGAGTGGCGTGACGATGAAGTTGGTGACGGCCGCAATGTGGTCGAATTTTTCTGACCAGATGCCGCCGGCAACGCCGAGCAGGGAGAGGAACAGCGACGCCATAACCGCGTGATAGATCACGAAAAAAAGATGATGAAGGTGCAGGGTAACGAACGGCACCATCGCCAGTCCCACCGTAAGACCGACTGCGACGCCGCGGGTGGCGCCGCCCATGGCAAAGCCGAAGGTGAGTTCGTGAGCGGTCAGCGGTGGCATCAGGCTGTCGACAATGTTGCCCTGTACCTTGGCGATCACCAGCGACGATGACGTGTTGGCGAACGCGTTCTGCATGATCGCCATCATGATCAATCCGGGCACGAGGAATTCTACATAGGTGACGTCACCGACCATTTCGACCGAGCGCCCGAGCGCCAAGGAAAAGATCGCAAGGAACAAGAGCGTGGTCACGATGGGCGCCAGCAGCGTCTGGGTGTAAACCTTGGCGAAGCGGCGAATCTCGCGCAGATAAAGGGTCCACAGACCCAGCCAGTTGGCGGCGGAGGGATTGTGCATGATGCGGATCGGCTCTCCCTTTTTTTGGCTCCGGAGGGCGGCGCGGCTCGGCGGCGCTCTCCACTGTGGCGGACCGGCACCATGACCGCTCAGCCAAACGCGCGCAAGATCACCGAGCGGTCGATCGAAAATGCGGCCCTGTTCTATCTCCAGCGATTTTCGAGTTCAGCCGAGAACCTGAGGCGGGTGCTGATACGGAAGGTCTGGCGCGCCGCCGGCGTTGCGGGTGCGGATTGCGAACAGGGATTCATTGCGGATGGTGCAGCGATCGTCGACCGGATAGTCAACCGATTTGTCGAGAGCGGTCTTTTGGATGATCGCACGTATGCGGAAAATCGGGCGGCGAGCCTGCACCGCCGCGGCTTGCCGGTCGCGCGGATCCGCCATCAACTGGCGCTGAAAGGGGTCGGCTTGGACGCTATCGATCATGCGCTTGCTGCATTGATTGAGGAGGGTCGCGAAGCGCCAGCGAGTCTGGATCTCGCTGCTGCGGTCAATCTGGCGCGGCGGCGGCGGCTGGGACCGTTTCGGCAGCCGCCCGACCGAATGGGCATGCGCACCAAGGACCTCGCGGTGCTGGCGCGTGCCGGTTTCAGTTATCCTCTAGCGGTCCAGGTAATTGACGCGGTCTGTCCCGATGTGCTGATGGAGCATATTGGGGCGAAGCCGTAGAATCTTTCCGATACTCCGTCACGTCCGCTTGGCCGAGTTGGGGCTGGCGAGGGAGCCTTCGAGTCCGCGGGCCGGTCCTTCCGTTGGGGCGGTTGGGTTCGGCACGTGGACGTCGTCGACGATCCGTTGCGGCTCGAACTCGATCGGGCCGTCCATCCGAAAGCGCGCCGGCGGTGCCCCACCCTCCTTGTCGATGCCGAAATAGATGGTTTGATGCGGGAATGGAATCTCAATACCGAGGGCGTCGAACCGTTTTTTCATGCGGCGATTGAATTCCCGTCCCACCGACCATTGCTTGACCGGTACCGTTTTGAGTCGGGCCTTGATGATCACCGCAGAATCCGCGAAGCGGTCGACGCCGAGGACCTCCAGCGGCTCCAGGATCACCGCGCTCCATTCGGGCTCTGCGCGCATCTCTTCGGCAATCTGCTGAACCACCTCGGTCACATAATCGGTATCCTCGCGATAAGCGACGCCGATATCCAGGAGATAGAAGGAAAACTCCTTGGTCATGTTGGTCACGGCACTGACTGCACTGAAGGGAATTGTGTGGACATTGCCGCTGAGGTCCCGCAGTCGGATCGAGCGGATCGATAGCCCTTCGACCGAGCCGCTGATGCCTGCCACCGATACCACGTCACCCACGGAAATGGCATCCTCGAACAACAAGAATGCTCCGGTAATGACGTCCTTCACCAGGGTCTGAGCTCCGAAGCCGATGGCAAGCCCGACAACGCCAGCACCGGCAAGCAGCGGACCGATGTCGACGCCAATCTCGGATAGCACGATCATTGACACCATTACCGACAAGACCACCAGCAGGGCGTTGCGTAGCAATGGCAGGAGCGTGCGGGCGCGGGCGGTGGCCTTGCCCGCTTCGGTTCGGCGGGCGAGATAACCTTCAATTCCCGAGCTGGCGAATTCCCAGACGAAGGCGGCGCTGACGAGAACAATAGCGATGCTGACGATCCTGGTAAGAAGGCGGCCCCCTATCGGGGTCGTCAGCCAGCCGAAGGCATCGATGCCCCATGCAGCAAGGACAGCGAGCAGTGCCACAGCCCACAGAAGCCCCCGCAGTGCCACGCCAAGGACCGGCAGATACTTGTTCATCCGGCGCTCGAGATTCGGATATTTCGCCCGCAGATCCGTGCCGATACCGAACCCACGCCCGATGATTCTGGTCAAGGTATTCTGGATGATCAGGGCGACGGCGAGAACGAGGGCGCTGACGACGGTGGCTCTGGTGACGAAGATGAATCCATTGCCCATGTCCGCGGCCCAGATTACGTAGACGGCGGCAATGTAGATGACGGCAAGAACGTGCCATACCGCCGCGATTCTGCGACGAACGATTGCGACCGCTCCCTCTTTGCCCCTGCTTTTGATCCAGTTGGCGACATCCACTCGGTTTTGGAAGACGAAAACGGTTGCCATCAGCGCAAGGACCAGCCCGAGCAGGCGCAACAGCAAGACGTGGACCGCAGGCGCCATGCCAAGCAACAGAGCGCCGCTGATCACGAAGTAGCCGACCATGCCGATCAGCGTGACTCGTCGCACCCAAACGTAAAGGGAACGAGCTGTTTCGCTGGCAATGGGGAACAGCCGAAGCGACGGTGCCGCAGGAGCCAGGAGCGCGCGCGCAAGGACCAGAGTCGCCCGCACGAAAACATAGGCATTGACGATGGTAAGGGCGACTATCCGTGTCTGTCGCTCCACATCCGCGACGCTCAGCACCACGGTGACGAGAACGGCGAGCGCAGCGATCGGCACCAGATCGATAATGGCGCGCGCGATCAGCATGACCATGCGCAAAGGCAGTGCGACAACCTCCCGACTTTCCAATGCATGGCGGGGCCGGTAAAGCGCGATCTTGACGAGAAATTCAATGACGATGGCGGCGATAGCGATTGCAATCGCCGTCCCTGCAGCGGTCAACCAGCGGGTACGCGCCTCCGAATCTAAGGCCTGATCGAGAGCATAGGAGACGGCGGCGGGGAGCCGCTCCAGTTTCCCGGCAAGAGTTGCCCCTGCCGCCTGCATCTCTGCAACGCCTTTGCTGATCTCGCTGATGACGCCGGTGATCGCCGCGTGGGTCGGCAGCTCATCTTGCGCAGGAGTTGCCTCGCGGGCTTCAATCAGCGCACGCAGGGTTTTCAGCAGTTCAGCGCGTTTCGCTTCATCTTCAATTGTGGCGGTCAGCTGGCGCAGATCCTCGATGCTCACCGGGGGCTCAGGCTCTGTTGCCGGTATCGGTGGCTCCTCTTGCGACCAGGCCCGTTGCGCAGAGGTGGGTAACGTGGCGGTGGCGAGGAACACGAAGACGAAGATGCCGACAATGCGCAAAAGGGTGCTCGGTCTCGACAGATGCATGACGGTGATCATTTGGCCAAATGGGGGAAAGGCACCACATTACGTGCCGATGCGCGGTAAACTGGGTGCTCCACTCACGAGCGCATGCCTTTGATGAACGATTTTGGATAGGAGTTCAACGGCTGGAGCCATGAGCATTACGATCTATCACAATCCCAAGTGCAGCAAATCGCGGGCAACCTTGGCCTTGCTGCGAGAGCACGGGCTCGAGCCGCAGATCATCGAGTATCTTCGACATCCGCCGTCTGCCGAAGAGTTGAGAGCCATTTTTCGCATGCTTGGGGCAAGGCCCCGGGAGCTGTTGCGGCCGAAAGAGGCACAGGAAGCGGGCCTTGACGATCCGGCCTTGGGCGACGATGCGATCATCGCCGGTATGCTCGCACACCCGATCACCATCGAGCGGCCCATCGTCGTTGTGGGCGATCGCGCGCGCCTCGGGCGGCCGCCCGAACGCGTGCTTGAGATTATCTAATCGGCGGTGATGAAGCGGAACGCGTTTCGGCTGCGGGGAAGCTCGACCTTGCACGCTTTGGCCCTGGTGGCAGGATGTTTCATGGAGCTTGGCGCGCCGCCGGTATGGGCGTTCGATGTCCAGACGTTGATGCCAATCCCGGCCAACCGGCAGCTTCCCCAGTTTGTTCTGCCGCCGATCAACAGCCAAGAGCCGGGCTTTTCCTCCGCCGATCTGGCGGGAGAGGTCGTCATCGTCAATATCTTTGCATCCTGGTGTTCTCCCTGCCGAGAAGAGCATGGCGTATTGATGGATCTTTCCGACCGCGGGGTGCCCATCTTTGGAGTGAACTACAAGGACACACCGGTGGCAGCGCGGCACTGGCTGCAAACGCTGGGAAGTCCGTACCGGCGGACCGGAGCCGACCGTAATGGCCGGATTGCCGAAAGCATGGACTTACGCGGCCTGCCCCAGACAATGGTCGTGGACACGGCAGGCCGGATCGCCTACGTCCAAGTCGGCGCTGTAACCAATGAGGATGCGCACGATATCATCCTTCCGCTCATCGCCAGGCTCAGGCAAGAGGCGCCATAGCGGCCGAGCCAAGTGTCTCATCGACATTCGTCGGCAAAAAAGCGCGGGCGCCGGGGTGGTCAACAGACGTTAGACCGTTATAATGGCCTCCGAATGGTCTGACCGAAGGAATTGATGCAGAGCCCCGAGAGGCTCTCGACGCTTCCACAGAAGTGCCGGTGACGCTGGCGGATAACATTGCTCGCGTCGTGCCCCCTTCGGATGCCATCTGGAGGGTAAGCCATGGACACTGGTCAAGATTTCATCACCGTTACCGCTGATTTGTATGACGCTTGGCTGTTTGATCTTGACGGAATCATTACAGATACCGCGAGCGTTCACGCCAATTCCTGGAAGAAGATGTTTGACGAGTATCTGGAAGAGGTTGCCGCTCGGGAGGGAGCCCCTTTCGAGCCTTTCGAGATCGAGACCGACTACGTCAGCTATGTCGACGGGATGCCTCGCTACAATGGCGTGGACAGCTTCTTACGCTCGCGCGGAATCGTGCTGGATTGGGGCAAACCGTCGGATCCACCGGAGAAGGAAACGGTGTGCGGGCTCGGCAATCGCAAGAACGACATGTTCAACAAGGTACTGAAAGCCCAGGGCGCGGAGGTGTTCGAGAGTTCGGTGGATCTGGTTCGCAAGCTGAGGGCAAAGGGCAAGCGCGTCGCTGTCGTAACCTCGAGCAAAAATTGCGACACCGTCTTGGCGGTCGCCGGGCTGTCGGACCTGTTCGAGGCCAAGGTCGATGGGAACGTTGCGGTCGAGCGCAAGCTGGCCGGCAAGCCGGATCCCCATACTTACGAGGAAGCGGCGCGAATGCTGGGATCAACTCCTGCCCGCTCGGTTGTCTTCGAGGATGCGATTTCAGGAGTTCAGGCGGGAAAGGCGGGAGGCTTCGGACTGGTCGTTGGAGTCGCTCGTCATGATGATCCAGATACGCTGAAGGCAAATGGTGCCGATATCGTTGTTCGGGATCTGGCCGAGCTGAAGCTCACCTGAAAAAGGGAGAACCAATATGGCTAAGCAGATCGCCGATCTGCCCCACGCAATCACCCAAGGCGAATCGCTTGAGCGGCGCTTGGCCGAAAAGCGCCCTGCCGTCTTTCTCGACTATGACGGCACATTGACGCCGATTGTTGAGCGGCCCGAGGACGCCACCATTTCCGAAGCGATGCGGGAGTCGGTTCGCACGCTGGCGGAGCGCTGCCCCGTCTGTGTCGTCAGCGGCCGCGATCGCCCCGTTGTCCAGGAATTGATGGGACTGAACAATCTGATCGTTGCCGGAAGTCACGGCTTCGACATCTGGAGCCCCGACCAGGGCTCTATCGAGCGAGAGGTCGGCGGCGGTGACTTCGACGCCTTGCTGGAAGACGTGAAGACACGCCTTCACGAGGTGATGGATCCAATCGAAGGTGCTCTTGTCGAGCCGAAGAAATCTTCGGTGGCCGCTCACTTCCGCCGTGTTGCTGAAGAAGAACGTCACAAGATCAAGGACGTGGTCGATCAAATTCTGGCAGCCCATCCGCAGCGGCTGAAGGTTACGCCTGGCAAGATGGTCTTCGAGATTCAGCCAAAGATCGACTGGGACAAGGGAAAAGCGGTTCTCTATCTGCTTGAAGCACTCGATCTCACTAGCGATGATGTCGTTCCGATCTACCTCGGCGACGATGTCACCGACGAAGATGCGTTTCGTGCTCTTGCCGGCCGAGGCATAAGCATTTTCGTGGGTCGAGCCAGCGATCCGGAAGTGGGGGAACGGACGACGGCTGCCGATTACATCCTCAATACGGTGGAGGAGGTGGGTCGGTTTCTGGAATCGCTTGCGCGATGACCGGTGCTGGCGACAACGATGAAGACCTGCAAAAAGGGTCGATGGGAGAGGAAACGATGACCTGGACGCTTGCCTACGATACGTTCGAGCCGGATCAAGAAGGGCTGCGCGAGGCGCTGACATCGACCGGGAACGGTTATTTCTGCACCCGTGGCGCCGCCGAATGGGCCGAGATGAACAATGTTCATTACCCCGGCACCTACATGCACGGCGGATACAACCGCGCTACCACTATCATGGCCGGTCGTCCGGTCGTCAATGAGGATCTGGTCAATCTTCCCAACTGGCTCGTCCTCAAGCTGCGGATCGAGGACGATGAGCCGATCACTCTCGACAATGTCGAGTTGCTATCCTATCGCCATCTCTATGACATCCGCCACGCGCTCGTCACCCGCACGCTGAGGTTTCGCGACCGCGCCGGTCGCGAGACCTCCCTCGCGAGCCGCCGATTCGTCAGCATGGCGGATCTGCATCAGGGCGCGATCGAGTGGACGCTGACGCCGGAGAATTGGTCGGGCAGGGTTGAGGTCCTCTCCGCTCTTGACGGTCGCGTGTTCAACTGGGGGGTTGCCCGCTACCGTGAACTCGAAAGCCGGCATCTGAATGCGGTCCGTACGCGTACAGTGGGACCGGACGCAATTTCACTGCTTGTCCAGACACGGCAGTCGCGCATTTTCGTCGCCGAAGCTGCGCGCACCCGAGTCTACGGCGAGAACGAAGTGATCCGCGCGGAGCGTCGGGTGCATGAGCTGGATGGCTATATTCATCAAACGCTGTCGTTCGCGGTCCAGGAAAAGCAGCCGGTTCGGGTGGAAAAGGTTTGCGCGTTCTATACCTCGCGCGATCATGCCATCAGCGAGCCGCTGATCAACGCTGAGCGCTCTGTCCGGCGTTACGGGGAGTTCGAAACAGCGTTTCAACGGCACATGCGAGCGTGGGACGACCTTTGGGCATCGTGCGACGTACGGATCCCCAAGGATGACCGGGTGCAGATGCTGATCCGGTTTCACATCGCCCATATCCTGCAAGTATGCTCGCCGATCACTGCGGATATCGATGCTGGGGTTCCCGCGCGCGGCCTCAATGGCGAGGCGTACCGCGGTCATGTCTTCTGGGATGAACTCTACATCTATCCGTTCATCAATTTTCGGGTGCCGGAGATCACCCGCGAGTTGTTGATGTATCGCTATCGCCGCCTCGATGAGGCGCGGGAGGCCGCCATAGAAGCGGGTTACCGAGGCGCCATGTATCCCTGGCAGAGCGGGAGTGACGGCAGTGAAGAAACCCAGGTGGTCCATCTCAATCCCAAGTCTGGACGCTGGGATCCCGATCTGAGCCATAACCAGCGCCACGTAAACGCCGCCATTTTCTACAACATTTGGGAATACTATCGGGCGACCGCGGATATCGATTTCATCTGGGATCACGGTGCGGAGATGATGCTTGAGATTGCCCGATTCTGGGCCAGCATCGCGCACTACAATGAAGAACGCGACCGCTACGAGATCCACGGGGTGATGGGACCGGACGAGTTCCATGAGATGTATCCCGGCTCGAGTGAGGAGGGGCTTCGCAACAACGCTTACACCAACGTCATGGTGGCTTGGATCTGTGAGACCGCCGGCAAGGTGCTGGAAATGCTGCCGGACCGGCGACGGCAGGCGCTGTGCGGAAAGATCGGTCTGACCACAGAGGAGATCTCTCTGTGGGAAAAAATGACGCACAGGATGTTCGTGCCGTTCCACGGTGAGGGGTTGATCAGCCAGTTCGAGGGTTATGATGCGCTGCAAGAGCTGGACTGGGATGCGTACCGGGCCAAGTATGACAACATCCAAAGGCTCGACCGTATTTTGAAAGCCGAAGGGATTTCTTCCGACGACTACAAGCTGGCCAAGCAGGCCGACACGCTTATGCTGTTCTTTCTTTTTCCGGAACAGCGCCTGAAACGCTTGTTTTCGCAGCTTGGGTATGAGTATTCTTCCGATACTGCCGCTCGTAACATCGCGTACTATGCCCAAAGGACGTCACACGGCTCCACCCTCAGTTACATTGTTCATGCTGGTATCGAAGCCGATCTTGAGCCGCAATCCTCCTGGGATATGTTCATCGAGGCACTCGAGAGCGACGTCGGCGACATCCAGGGCGGGACCACCAAGGAGGGGATCCACATGGGCGTTATGGCGGGAACGCTTGACCTGATCCAGCGTGGTTACCTCGGCACCGAAATCACCGAGGACGTTCTGTACTTCAAGCCGAAGCTGATCGACAAGTTGGACGGCCTGTCGATGCCGATGCAGTTTCGCGAGACCTCCATTGAGGTCAAACTGGAGAATGGCAAGCTTACGGTGTCACCGCAAACCTATGGTCTCGGCCGGACGATCAAGGTCGGTGTGAACGGCGAGGTGCGGGAAATCAAAGTTGGGGAGAGCCATACCTTTACGCTTGCCAGTCCCAGCCGGGTGGAGCCGCAACAGAGTGCCGTGGCGGCGGTCAAGCGGTAGGAAGGAAGAGAGACGGCCTGCGGCGTTGGGTTTGGGCGCTCTGCGGTCATGGCACAGCCATTGTAACGGCGCGATCCAGCTGTGGCCGCCGGTCCCGTCGTTCTCGCAAGGCGCGTTGGGATGGCAGTTATTCCCCGATTGTTTCTCGAGCGGTTTCGTATCGGCTACCGTGGAGCGTCCCCCTAGCCGGCGACGAACACCGCGCAATCGGACAAGCCGTCGTTGAAAAAGTGATAGGTCATCCCGGGTCGGGCGAGACCGAGTGGATCGTTCAGATTCCAGGCTTTTTTTGCAACGCCCGTAGTGCCACGGCCGCGTTCGCCGGTGAATCCGATGAAGGTGTTGAAAGCGTTCAGCTGGTTGAACTGAAGCCTGCGGCAGGCCTGGGAGAGCGCAGGATCGAGACGGCCAACCTTCCAATAGGGACTGGGAGAGCGTGCATAGGGATCGGCTGCGCCAGCACTCGGTTCTGCCAGCACGAAGGCCATCACTGCGGCGACGGCCAGTGCTCTGCAGGCAGCGCGCGCAGGAGCAACGGGTGAACTCGGCAGCCATCGAAGAAACCTCATGCCACAACCATACAGTCAAAAGTTACAAAATTCCGCAAACAGAGGGTGCCTGACGAGAGGGCCAGCGCGAGCCCGTATCGTTGTCGCGTTGTTCAGTGTCGCCGTTTTGGCGGCCTGGCTGCCGTCATCCGATGCGGCTCGCCTTGATTACTTTGCGCTGTTCGGCGAGTGGAGCGTCATCTGTACGGCCGATGAGGCAGCCCAAGAGCGGATCTGTGCCATGGAGGCACCAGCTTTGGATCCGGACCGGCCGCGAAACGCCATCGAAGTGCGGCAAGGACAAGATGGCGAGCCGCAAATCGGGATCCGGCGCCGGACGACAGTGAACACCGCCACCCCGGTCTTCCTGCGGATTGATGCCTATCCACCGCACCGGGCCACGCCGACGCCGTCTGGCGATGTGTTTTGGCTCGCGTCGGATGCGTCTCGGATTATCGAAGAGATGAAAAACGGCAGCGAAATAGTGCTGCGAACGTTCAGCGGCAACGAGAATCGTCCACGCGATGAATTCATTTCCTTGAACGGGTTTGATCAAGCTTGGCAGGCGTATCGGCTGCAAAGCGAGCAGTCAGTTCCGGCGGGACCCGATAGCGAAGATTAAACAGTCGAAAACCGACGGAGTCTATCTCATCTCTTTATTAAGGCAGGTCATGGGAGCCGATCATGAGATATCTACCGATCGCACTGTTCCTGGCGATGGCGGTGTCATGCCTCAGCAACCCTGGTGCGTCCTTGGCAGCAGGACCGCGTTCGCTCGGGAGCACCTCGACCGCCACGAACCCTGAGTATCTTCTGGGAAAAGCGGCGGTTGACGCCGGTGATTACGAGGCGGCCATTGCGCACCTTGGCCGGGTGGTGACGCAAGAACCGCATAACGCGGATGCACTCAACTACCTTGGATACAGCCACCGTCAGCTCGGCAACTTCGAAGAGTCGCTGAACTGGTATCTCAAAGCGCTTGCCGTCAATCCTGAGCATCGCGGTGCGATTGAATACCTGGGCGAGCTCTATCTGCAGATGAACCAGCCTGCTCAAGCGGAGGAGCAGTTGGCCAAGCTCAGTCGGTTGTGCTTTTTCGGCTGCGAGGAGTATGACGATCTGAAAGAAGCGGTGGCGAACTACCGGGCCGGCCGACAGTCCGGTAGATAGAGCGCACCGAGTTGACGATAAGGAAGAAGGCGCTTCAAATTCTGAAGGCCTTCCCTTCCACGGCAACCCTGCGGAGCTGACGCAGCGTGCTGTCAGCCGGAACGAGCCTTGGCGATCAGTTCTTTCAGGGCGTCCAAGCTGACGGCGCCTGGGATGATCTCGCCGTTTATGATGAACGCGGGCGTGCCCCTGATGTTGATCCGCTGTCCGAGGGCGATGTTCTGACGCAGCTTCTCCTCAATAGCGGGTTTTTCCATTTCCGCCTGAAGCGCCGCTGGAGAAACACCCACTCGCTCTGCGATATCAAGTATCTGCTGTTCATTCAGCGATCCGCGGGCTTTCATCAGCGCCATGTGAAACGGCAAGTACTTTTCCGGCTCCAGGTTCCACACCGCGAGAGCTGCACGCGATGCCAGTACCGAACCCGGGCCCAGGATCGGAAACTCCTTGAAGACGTAGCGAACGTTATCGTCGGTCTCCAGCAGTGTCTGGACCGACGGTGTGACCTGCTTGCAGTAGCCGCAATTGTAATCGAAAAACTCGACGATCGTGACATCACCGTCAGAATTACCGGCAATGGGCGTTTGTGGATCATTCAGCAATTCATCTTCGACCTCTTTCAATGCCGCTTCGGCCTCTCGCGCTTGTTCTTTCTGCATTTCTGCCTGATAAGCCTGCAACGCATTCACCACCACCTCGGGATGGGTGCGAATGTAGTCGCCGACGATGGCCTCGATCGCCCGTCTTTGCTCTGTGGTAAAGGTGCCGTCCGGTTCGGCGGCCGGGACCGGCATTGCAAGCAGGCCCGCAAGTGCGAGCCCGATGGCGATAGTGGGCGGCAGCCCGCGGCGGCTGATCCGCCGCGATGGTGTCGTCATCATGGTCGTTGAAGCCTTCTCTCTATTGAGATCTAAATGATTGCCCCGGGCGCTTGATGCGCACCAGGGATCCTGGTGGATGGAACCAGTTGTCGGATGGGACTCATCCGTCAGCTTAGAACCATTATTTGTCGGCCGCTTTCTGCTCGGCCAACCGGTGGATGTCCTGCGCCTGCAGCCAAAGCCGCGAGCCACGTGCAAGCAGCCGTTCCGCCTTGCCGGCGTGGTAGATGGCCTCGTCCGCGCGGCCTTGCAGAAGCGCTTCCTCCGCCTGTGCCAACGCGCTCTCGCCCATCTGCCCGTTGCGGCCATAAGCGATCGCCAACTGGCGCCATGCGGGTGCATTGTCAGGCTCACGCGCCAAGCCAGTACGGAGATTGAGTATAGCCTCCTCGATTAGCGTAGCGTCATTCAGCGCCAGTTGCACCCGTGCCAGTTCAAACCGGAGGAGAGGGACCGCCGGCAGCAGTTGGACTGCCGTGCGGTAGGAACCTAATGCTTCTGCCGGTCGCCCGGATTCGAACAGCATTTGTCCTTTGAGTTCGTGATAGAAGGGATCTTCGGGCTGCCCCGCGATCAGGGAGTCAATGGCCGGTAAAGCCTTGGCAAGCTTTCCGCTGCGATACCAAGCAATGGCATGGGCGTAGCGCGCCACCGCGCTCTGGTCCGATTCCGGGTACTGGCGAAACGTCGTCGAGGCCGGTTCCAAAAAAGCCGTGAGTTTCGCGATCATTCGCGCATGCATCGGGTCATGGGTTTGGGATGCTGGCGCCCCGGTGTGGCGTGAGAGCCCCACATGTGCTTCCAGAGCATTGATCCTATCGCGAGTCAGCGGATGGCTACGCAGATAAGGATCTTGCCGGCCGACGGCCAACAGTTCCTGATCCTCCATCGTCTGCAAGAACTCGAGCAGTCCTTTGGAAGATTGGCCGGTCGCATCGAGCAGGCGCATAGCCGCACTGTCGGCAGCGCCTTCTTGCGTCTGGCTGTAGCGGAGAAAGGAGCGCAGGGCGGCTTCCTGCCCGCCGGCAATGATCGCTTGGCCGATGTCGGGACGACCTGTCGCTACGCCTGCAGCGACTCCGAGCACAAGTGCGAGAATTGTCTCCACAGTGGCACCGTGCAAGGCATCGTGAACCCGGGCGAGATGCCCCCCCTGAATATGACCCACCTCGTGGGCGATCACGCCGATGACCTGATTGGCGCTGTCGCTCCGCACCAACAATCCTGTGTTGAGGAAAAGCTTTTGGCCTCCGGCCACGAATGCGTTAATCCCTTTGTCGTTGACGATGTAGATATCGACTGCCGAGGGATCGAGCCCGGCGGCCCGGAAAATCGGCGTCGACCAAGTGCGAACGGTGTTCTCGATCTCGGTATCACGAATGATCGGAACGCCTGCAGCCGCGGATATGGCCGGCTGCAATCCAAGGGAAACGATGGCCACTAAGACAATGAGCGAGCGTAGAATGCGTTGCAGCACGATGTGCGACCCTCGTGGTTGGCAGAAAGGTAGTGATGCTCGCGGGCGGCGTCAATTCGCGGCTCCGCTGGTGCTTGCTCTGTGGCTGGTCGGATGCGGGTCCACTGATGAAGGGCTGGGGACCGTTGGCCATGTCGAAGGGTTTCTTGGCGGAATTGCGGCTGACGACCCTCATGCAGTCCAAACGGGGCGGGACGTTCTCTCCGCCGGCGGCTCTGCCGCCGACGCTGTCGTCGCCATGTATTTTGTCTCCGCGGTGACTTCACCGTCCACCGCCAGCCTGGGCGGCGGCGGTGTGTGTGTCGGGTTCGACCGCACCAGCGGCGAGGTTCAGGCGCTGGAGTTTTTCGCGCGGCGACCGGAAAGTGAGGTCGCCGATGCTGATCGCCCGACTGCCATCCCTGGCAATGTCCGTGGGCTTTTTGCCTTCCACGCTCGCTATGGTCGGCTCCGCTGGTCGCAGCTGCTGGCACCCGCCGAGAACATGGCGCGGTTCGGCTTCCGCGTCTCGCGTGCATTGGCGCGGGATATCGCTCAGGTCGAGGGAGCCCTTGCCGCCGAGCCTGAAACACTAAGGGTTTTTTCCGCACCGGACGGCTCAGGGCTTGTCGGCGAAGGCGACGTCCTTCGTCAGGTTGAACTCGCCGCGGTGCTGGGTCGAGTGCGCGCCGAAGGGGCGGGGCCGTTTTACACCGGGTCGTTCGCCGGCCAGTTGGTCGAAGCCACAAGAGCGGCCGGAGGAACTCTCGCGAGAAGAGATCTGCACGATTATGCGCCGAGTTGGCGGAAGACGATTGCCGTGTCGATGGGCAACCGGACAGCGCATTTTCCTCCCGCACCGGCCGTGGGCGGGGCAGTTGCGGCAGAGATGTGGATGTCACTCGTGCAGGAAGCCGACCTCAAACGGATCGATGCCGAGGAACGCCTTCGTCAGTTTGCCGATCTTGGCTTCGCAACCAGCGAGAAGCGTCTTGAGCTGTTGGCCCGAGAGCAGGCCGGTCCAATAACATCGGAGGCCGAAAACCCATCCGCGGCGACGTTCGTTGCAGTCGATCGGGAGGGATCTGCAGCCGCGTGTGCGGTAACCCTAAACAGCCTGTTTGGTACCGGCCGCATCGCGGGCGGGACCGGGATTGTCCTCGCCGCCACGCCCGGCTCCGGTGGACGAGGGGCAACCGCATTGGGACCGATGCTGATCGTCAACCAAAATGTCAACGAGTTCTTCTTTGCGGGCGTTGCGTCAGGGGGTCTTGCGGCGCCGACGGCGCTGATCAGCGTGGCCGCGCGCGCTGTTCTGGCCGAAGAGCCTCTCGATCAGGCACTGGCGGCACCCCGGGTCCTTGGCGGTCCGATGCCCGATGTCGTCTATCACGAGGGGACTGTGGGGCAAGTTGAACGGATGTTCGCCGGCAAGGGCCTTCGACTTGTCGCGGCACCGGCTCTTGGCCAAGTCAATGCCGTTCATTGTCCCCGGGGAATCCCGCCGCATCCGGAGAGCTGCGTCGCCGGCAGCGACCCGCGCGGCTATGGACTTGCCGTGATGGCTGATTGAGCGATGAAACCGAGTGTCGCCCGGCGAGGACTGGTGCCGCCTTTCATTGTCATGGATGTACTGCGGGCCGCCAACGAGCGCGGGGCGCAAGGCGGCGACGTTCTCCATCTCGAGGTTGGCCAACCCGGGACCGGCGCACCCGAGCCGGTTCTGGAGGCTGCCCGTCGGGCTCTTGCCACATCACAGCTTGGATATACCGATGCGCTGGGCCTTCCATTACTGCGGCGCCGCGTTGCTCGCCACTATGGGGAGTCCTATGGCGTGGATATTGACTGGCGGCGGGTTGTTGTCACGACCGGCTCGTCGGGCGCCTTCATCCTGGCCTTCCTCGCGGCCTTTGAGCCGGGCGATGGGGTGGCGGTCGCATGTCCTGGTTATCCTGCTTACCGCAATATCCTGGCCGCCCTCGGCGTCAAGGGGACGCCAATCGCGGTTGGTCCTGCGACAAACTATCAGCCAACACCGGAACTGCTGACCACCGCCGAGCGGGAAAACGAGAGCAGAGCCGGCCTTGAAGGGTTGATCATCGCCAGCCCGGCCAATCCGACCGGCACCATGCTCTCGAGAGAGTCGCTTCAGGCGCTTGTCGATCATTGCCGAAAGCGATCCCTTTGGCTTGTGTCTGACGAGATCTATCACGGCATTACGTACCGCGAGGCGGCAACGACGGCGCTGGAACTGACGGGCGAGGCCATCGTCATCAACAGTTTTTCCAAATATTACTCGATGACGGGCTGGCGGCTGGGCTGGATGGTGGTGCCGGATCGCCTGCTGCGTTCGGTCGAATGTCTTGCTCAGAACCTGTTTATTTCTCCGCCCACGCTGTCCCAGCACGCCGCCGAGGCAGTGTTCGACTGCAAGGACATCCTCGATGCAAACGTTGCCCGGTATGCGGAGAACCGGCGACTGCTTTTGGAGCAACTGCCGCAAGCGGGATTTGTCGAGCTCGCGGCAGCGGACGGAGCCTTCTACATTTATGCTGATGTCAGTTCCATGACTGACGACAGCGAGGTGTTCTGCCGGCGAATGCTGGAGGAAACGGGCGTGGCGACCACGCCCGGCCTTGATTTCGACCCACTGCGAGGCTGCCGCTTTGTCCGCTTCTCGTTCGCCGGATCGCGGCAGGATATCAGCGAAGCTGCCCGCCGATTGATTGCCTGGCGGCGATGCTGAGCGTCAGCGGCGAAAGCACGCCACCAGTTCCAGATGTGGCGACCACAGAAACTGGTCGATCGGTGTCACCTGCTCCAGGTGATATCCCCCTTGGGCAAGAATGCGGGCGTCTCGCGCGAACGTGGACGGGTTGCAGGAGATCGCGACAACTGTCGGTACCGTAGAGCCCGCCAGTTGTTCGGCCTGAGCCCGCGCCCCCGCCCTCGGCGGATCGAAAACCACGGCATCGAACTCCTGCAGCTCGATAGCGGTAAGGGGTCGGGTGAAGAGGTTCCGTCGCTCTGTGGTAATGCCGCCAATCCCCCGGGTGGCGGTCAGCGCTCCTAGCAATTCCGCATCGGTGTCAATGGCATGCACCCGCAGACCGGCATGGGCGAGAGGAAGGGTGAATGTTCCTGCCCCGGAGAATAGGTCGGCCACCCTGCCATGCGTTTTTGCCGCAGCCCCTGGGATCGTGCTGCTGCCGGCGATCCCGAAGGCGGCAACCAGCCCGGCAATAAGGGCCTCTTCGCCTTCACGTGTGGCCTGCAAGAAGCCTCCCGGCGGCAGTGGAGCCCGGAACCCGGCGAAGGTGACGCTGACCGGGCGACGCTGGACCAACGGCTCGGGAACTTCTCCCGCCGTGCTGCGCCATGACAGCCGCGCAACATCAGCCACTGTGGCAAAAGCAGCGAGAGCTTCCCGATCTTGGAGTGTCATCGACTGGGGCCAATCGAAGACCACGTCAAGACCGCTCTCCAGCATCGTGATTGTCACATAGGCCCGTCGATCAGGCGCGAGTGTATGGGCAAGAAGCGTGTGCAATGCGGGAACAAGAGAAAGAATGGGGGGAGCCACGACAAGGCAATCGGGAACCGCGACAACGCCATGTCCTCTCCTGGTATGAAAGCCGACAACGGCTCCGCCGTTGTCGCTACGGCGGCCGGCGGTAGCGACGAAGGTAACCCGCCGGCGCGCGCCGGGCGGCACCGTTATCAGCGGTGCGCATTCGAGACCCTGCAACCCGCTCCGCTGCAAGGATTCGGTAATCCGGCTAACCTTCCAGGTGGCATAATCTGCGGGCGCGAGATGCTGAAGGCTACAACCGCCGCACCGGCCGAAATGGGGGCACGGCGGCTGGACCCGGCCAGGACCGGCAACCAGGATTTCGACAAGTTCCGCTGCCTGTCCATCGCCACGACGATCGCGAGGACGAACCCGGAGCCGATCGCCCGGAACGGTCAGCGGAACGTAAAGGCGCCCGCTCTCGCATTCGGCAATGCCGTCTCCGGCAGCTCCTATGCGCGATATCGTAACGTCAAGGCTTCGATCGTGCGTGGTCTCTTTTCGAAGAGCCTGTCTGTGCCTGAAGGTTTGACGCCCCGGGCGCCGCCGCACAACCGCTTTCTCTTGCCGCCTCATGCCATGCGTCTGCGGGCATCAGCTGATCAGCCGTTGCCACCAGCCCCGGCGTTCGCCCTCGCCGCTCGCGCCGGCGTCATCGACATTGATGACCACCGTGCGGCTCGCGTTGACGGTCCGCGCGTCCTCGCTATCACGGCCTTCGTCCGCACTCTCACGTTCACCGTCGGCCGTCTCCGAAACACGCTCAACTTGATCAGGCTGGTGCTCGTCGCGTGCCGGAGCGGGCGGAGATGGCGATTCCTGAGCGTCACCAACCAAACCCTCATCCTCAAGGTGCTCGACCTCTCGGTCTTCCGCATGCGGTTGCGCATCCGTCAAGGGTTCGGGCTCATTCTCGTCGGACGCCGGCGTAAAGGTTTCCAGCCCGGCAACCCTTTGTTCGCTCGAAACATTTTCCGATGAGGCTTCCTCGGAATGAGGCTCCCATCTGTTGTCCTCATGGCTCTCTTGTTCCGGTTGTAAGGGCGCTTCACTTGGTATTTCAGCAACAGCCTCCGCGCCGGATTCCGGCTGTTCGGCGGCGAAAACATTGCCGCCGATGGGCTCGATGGTGTCTTCACGAGCGCCCTCGCCGCCGTCTTCGCCCCTCGCATCACGATGTTCCTTGGCGCGGTTCTCCTCATCCTCGCCGGAAACAGGAGCAGGGGAATCACTGCTGAGCGGAGCTCCGGATACTTCGGCCAGCTGTGGCGATTCCTCGGGATGCAGTGCCCCGGTCGGCGGCAGCCCCGCAAACTCAGCGGTGGCATCGGTGCTGGCAGCGGATTCGGACGACTCGTCCGCGGGACGACGAGTCCGCCGCCGCCCGCCTCGTTTGCCGCGCCGCCGACGCTTTTTGGCCAGCTGCGCCTGCTCGTCGTCCTGCTGCTCCTCATCGCCTGTCTGAAAATCCTCTCCCTCTTCGTCTTCGTCGTCTTCAATATCCTCCCCCACCGCGTCGCCGCCAGCATTGGTTCCTGCCTTCGAGGCCACCTCGGTCTTTTCGGAAAGCGCGGCTTCAGCAGCGGCAACCGCTTGCACCGGCTCTGTCGCGGTCGCGGGCTCCCCGACGGGCTCGACACGCTTGCGCCGACGCGGCCGGCGGCGGCGACTTCGCTTCGCCGTCTCCTCCTGCTCTTCGGCGGTGACTATCGCTGCGTCATCTTCTCCCGTGTCCAGCGCAGCGACGGCATCAAGGTCTTCTTCGACATCCGCTTCGGTCTCCGAGCGGCTATCGACCCTCTCACGACCACTCGGCATCACTTTCTCGTCAGGGACATACGGTGCACGCTCACCCATCGGGTAGATTTCGAAATCCGGCGGGATCAGAGAGTCGTCGCCGCTGATTATGATCGTCATCGTGTAGCGCTTCTCCAACTCAAGCAACGAAGCGCGCTTGTTGTTGAGCAGGTAGAATGCGACCGGGGGAGGCATCTTCACCGTGATCTGCTCGGCGGTGCCGTTCACCGCCTCCTGCTCGATCCGGCGGAAGATCGAAAGCGCAGTGGACTCGGTCGTTCGCCTGACCCCGGTCCCCGCGCAGTAGGTGCACATCGTGAAGCTGGTCTCGAACAGACTGGGGCGAAGCCGCTGCCGCGACAACTCGAGCAGCCCGAAGGTGCTGATCCGGCCCAGCTGGACGCGGGCGCGGTCGCCTTTCATCGCCTCCTTCAGCCGCCGCTCCACTTGTCCCTGGTTGCGCGTGTTCTCCATATCAATGAAATCAATCACGATCAGACCCGCAAGATCGCGCAATCGCAACTGCCTTGCGATCTCGTCACAGGCTTCGAGGTTGGTTCTAAGTGCCGTCTCCTCGATATGGCGCTCGCGGGTGGAACGCCCGGAGTTCACGTCGACGGCAACCAGCGCTTCTGTCGGATTCAGCACAATGGAGCCGCCCGATTTCAGCTCCACCCGCGGCAAGTGCATGGCTTCGAGTTCGTTTTCCACCTGAAAGCGGTGGTAGAGCGGAATGTTGCCGCCTTCGTACAGTTGAACCTTCTTGGCGTGGCTGGGGATGAACAGCTTCATGAAATCTTTGGCGGTGCGGTATGCGGTTTCTCCTTCGATCAGGATCTCGTCGGTATCGCGATCATAAAGATCTCGCAGCGAACGCTTGATCAGGTTGCCCTCCTCGTAAACCAGCGTCGGCGCCATCGAGGAGAGGACCAGTTCGCGGATGTTGTTCCACAGTCGGATCAGATATTCGTAGTCGCGGCGGATTTCCGCTTTGCTGCGCTCGGCACCGGCTGTGCGCACAATGACCGCCATGCCCTCGGGTATGCCAAGTTCGCCAAGGATCTTCTTCAGTCGCTTGCGATCGGTTGCGCTGGTGATCTTGCGGGAGATGCCGCCGCCGCGTGTTGTGTTCGGCATCAATACACAATAACGTCCTGCGATCGACAGATAAGTGGTCAGCGCGGCACCCTTGGTGCCACGTTCCTCTTTGACAACCTGAACGAGAAGAATCTGGCGCCGCTTGATAACTTCCTGAATTTTGTAGTGCCGAGGCGAGGATCGAGGCCGCTGCACGTCAAGGTCTTCGTCTACTCCGCCAACGGTCTCGACGCTCTCGTCACCATCGATTCCTTCTCCGTTCTCTTGCGCCTCGCCGGTGTCCATTTCCTCCCCCGGCTCGTCTTTGTCCTCCTTTATGACGTCGCTCTGGTCCTCGCCTTCGTTGGTGTCAACGTCCTCCGCCGGCCTCCTCGCATCGGCAACTCTCTCGGCTGCTGCCTGCTCAGCGAGCAGAGCCTCCCGGTCGGCGACGGGAATCTGGTAGTAGTCGGGATGGATCTCGTTGAAGGCAAGAAACCCGTGGCGATTGCCGCCATATTCGACGAACGCTGCCTGCAGCGATGGCTCGACACGTGTCACTTTGGCGAGGTAGATGTTCCCCTTCAGTTGGCGCCGCGAGGCAATCTCGACATCATACTCGGTAAGACGGTCTCCTTCGATCACCGCAACCCGTGTTTCTTCCGGGTGGGTGGAATCGATCAACATGCGTTTGGTGGCCATGTACTCCAAATCTCCAGCACGCACCTGTCCGTCGCGGGATCAACCCGGACCGTCGGCGCGTCAATATCGTTGTCGGGGGGCCGGAGGCGCCTGCGATCGTCCGCATCACCGCCTGGAAGGCGGCAAGGTGGAAGCGAATCGATCGCGCTGCACTCATCGGCATAAGGCTAAGGCTATCCTTCATTCATAACGGCAGGACGACTGCGGACGGCGCTTTGCTTCAGCAGAAACGTTGAGCGCGGTGTACCGTGGATGCCACGCCAGCAAAGCTGGAATTCACCCTCGTCCCTCAACGGGAGCCGTTATAGGTAGTAAAATACAATTAGGGATTTGTTTCTACAATCGTCTTGTTGTCGTCTCGGTCGCGCCTTCATCGCGGAACCGAATGAGGCGTCCTGCCATGCTCATTGAAAATTGGCCGGAAATGTCGAAAAATCCAGCCAGCTTTCACCGCTTGAGCCGGTCCGGATGAAAAGGCGAAAGGTTCTTTTGAGCAAGCTCGTTGCCCTGCTGAAGCTGATGGTTTTGTCGGTTGCCATGTTCTCTTTGGTGTCGTCTGTGCAGGCAGCGACGCAGGCAAGCCCGGCGCGCGTCGAGGGGTGGATGGGTAACGCAGCGTTGACGGGCGCGCATATCGACAGGCACGGCGATGGCAGCCGCGTTGTGTTCGATCTTGCCGCCCCGGTTCGCTTCGGCATCATTGCGCTCACCGATCCCTATCGAATCGTTATCGAGCTTGAGGAGCTAAACTGGCAACTCGGCAGGCGCCAGATCGCCACCGGCGACGGCATTGTCAGTCAGATCCGCTATGGACTTTTTCGCCCCGGCACCTCGCGCATTGTGCTTGACTGCGCGCAGCCTGCCGTGGTTGACGCCGCTTACCTGGACGGAACACGTTCGGGAGGCTACCAACTGGTGATCGATCTCGCTCCCGTATCACACGCTGCATTTCTCCGTGCGCTTGAGGCGCAGTCGGTGAATGCGAGTCTGTCGGATCTTCAGGTTCCGCATCAGCCTAGCAGGAAAGATGCTGAATCTGGCGTGGGTCTCCCTCCTGAAGCGGCCCTCTTCGTTCGCAGCGTGGCGGCACCGGTGTCCCCGGAACTGCAGCTCGCCGCGTTGCCGTTCGCACCACCGCCGCGCAAGCCCTTGTCCCGGCCCGGCAAGCGGATCATCGTGATCGACCCCGGGCACGGGGGTGTCGATCCCGGTGCGATTAGTGCTTCAGGAGTAAAAGAAAAAACCGTTACGCTGAGGCTTGCGCGTCTGCTGCGGGAGGAACTGCGCAGGACCGGCCGCTACAATGTCGTGATGACTCGAGACAGCGATGAGTCGATCCGTCTGCGCGACAGAGTGGCCCTTGCTCGCGCCTCCGATCCGGATCTTTTCATCTCGATTCATGCGGATGCCAATCCGAACAACAAGGTGCGCGGCGCTTCCGTCTATACGCTGTCGGAAAAGGCCTCCGATGCCGAGGCAGCGGCACTTGCCGAACGCGAAAACAAGGCCGATCTCATTTCGGGGGTAGATCTCTCCCGGGAAGCGCCTGAAGTCGCCAATATCCTGATCGACCTCGCTCAGAGAGAGACGATGAACCAGTCGGCGAGAGTGGCCAAACATTTGGTAAAGCATTTGGGTAAGCGCACGGCACTTATTCGGAACACCCATCGGTTCGCCGGTTTTGCCGTACTGAAGGCGCCTGACGTTCCGGCAGTCCTTGTCGAACTTGGCCACCTTTCAAATGCTGCCGACGTGCGGCTGCTGCAGCAGGAGCGGTATCTGCGGTCGTTGGCGATAGCCATTGCTGAGGCGGCGAACGCCTATTTCGCGATCGAAGCGAGGCAGTGACGATAACACATTGAAGGTTTGTGCCCCGTTCGCCTTGCTCGTGCGGCGGCAAAACATGGTGACAAAAATCTTGCGAGCGGGATCCTTGTAATGAGTGAGTACGACAAAAACGGCACCGACCGGCCGGTCGGTAAATCTTCAACCCGGCCGGTGGTCGCATCGTCAATGCAGCCGTCAGCGTCTCGAAAAGACCCGTCCGCGCACCGCCGGCGCGGGCCGAGGTGGACGGTGCGACTGTTGGGGGCCTTTTTTGCCCTTCTGTTTGTCGTGGCTTTTGGCGCTGTTGGTGTGGCCGGCTACTTCTTTTACCATTATGGACGCGATCTTCCCGACTATACGCAGTTGGCCGATTATCAGCCGCCAGTGACAACGCGGCTCTACGCTGGTGACGGACGTCTTCTCGCGGAGTACGCGAGCGAGAGGCGGGTATTTCGTCCGATCGATGCAATCCCGGCACGTGTCATTGATGCTTTCATATCGGCTGAAGACAAGAATTTCTTCTATCACCGCGGCATTGATGCCCTCGGCGTCGGCCGTGCCGTGCTGACCAATATCCGGAACATGGGTTCGGAGCGGCGGCTTGTCGGTGCCTCGACTATCACGCAGCAGGTGGCAAAAAATTTTCTGCTCGGCAACGAGGTGTCGTGGGAGCGTAAGATCAAGGAAGCCGTTCTTTCGTTCCGCATCGAAAAGGCATTCAGCAAAAAGCACATCCTGGAGCTGTACCTCAATGAAATCTACCTCGGGCGTGGCTCCTATGGTGTTACCTCGGCGGCGCTCAACTACTTCAACAAGTCGCTCGACGAGCTGACGCTGGCGGAGGCAGCGTTTCTCGCTGCCTTGCCAAAGGCGCCTGGCAATTACGATCCGGAACGTCGTCCTGAGGCTGCTCGGCAACGACGCGATTGGGTCGTTGGCCGGATGCTTGAAGATGGACGTATCTCGCGGCTTGATGCCGAGGCGGCTTGGAGCACGCCGATCCAGTTGAGGCGTCGGACGGAGGCGGAGTTCGTATCGGCGCCGTTCTTCGCCGAGGAGATCCGGCGGGAGGTCAGCGCCCGGTATGGCGAGGAGGCGCTGTATGAAGGCGGTCTTGCCATCCGCTCTACCCTCGATCCACGGCTCCAGCAGATCGTAGAAGAAGAGTTGCGTCACGGACTGGAACGCTACGACCGCCGCTATGGTTGGCGGGGCCCTCTTGGCCAGCTGCAGATCAAGGCCGATGCGGTGGGAAATCGTGATTCCTGGCAGGGGCAATTGCTGGGCGTGCCCCGCCCGGCCGGTGCATCGTCGTGGTCTGTTGCCGTTGTCTTGTCCGTTGAGGGGGGCAAGGCCGCCATCGGTTTCGCGGACGGCAGCCGCGGCGAGATACCTTTGGAAGAAATGAAATGGGCACGGCGGCACTTGGACAATCAGCGGGTGGGGCCGGCGGTGCAGCGCGTGACCGATGTTCTGACTGTCGGCGATGTTATCCTTGTCGAGGCGCTCGCTTCCGAAGGTGAGGAAGGAACCTACGCGCTTCGCCAGATGCCCAGAATCGAAGGTGCGGTTGTCGCCCTTGATCCCCACACGGGGCGAGTTCTTGCCATGGTCGGCGGATATGCGCAGGAGCGCAGCGAATTCAATCGTGCGACCCAGGCCCTGCGTCAGCCCGGATCAGCCTTCAAGCCGTTCGTGTATCTGACGGCTCTGGAGAACGGTTACACGCCCTCGACGATCATTGTCGATGCTCCAATCGAGCTGGATCAGGGGCCGGGCCTGCCGAAGTGGGCCCCGTCCAACTATAGCAACCGGTTCTACGGCCCGACCACAATGCGCGTCGGGCTGGAGATGTCGCGCAACGTGATGACGGTGCGCCTCGCGCAATCGATCGGGATGGATCGGGTGGCAGAAACAGCGAAGCGCTTTGATATTACCGACAACATGCAGCCGCATCTGTCCTACGCTCTTGGTGCCGGCGAAACGACCTTGCTCCGTCTCAGCGCCGCCTATGCCATGCTGGACAACGGCGGCAGGCGAATTATCCCGACACTGATCGACCGGGTACAGGACCGTAACGGTCGGACCATCTTCCGCCATGATGGACGCACCTGTTCCGAGTGTCAGGAGGGCGCTTCACCCGATCAGGCAGTTCCTCAACTTTCCGACGATCGGGAGCAAGTCACCGATCCCGCCAGTGCTTACCAGATCGTGTCCATGATGCGCGGTGTCGTTGAACGCGGCACCGGCTCGCTTGTCAACGCCATTGGCAAGCCGGTGGCCGGCAAGACCGGCACCACCAACGACGTTAAGGATGCTTGGTTTATCGGCTTCACCCCGGATTTGGTCATCGGCGTCTTTGTTGGGTTTGATGATCCGAAGCCGCTCGGCAGCCGCGAAACCGGAGCCTCAGCGGCAGCACCGATCTTCAAAGAAGCGATGGCGAGGGCACTTGAAGACAAGCCGGGCATTCCCTTCCGGGTGCCGCCGGGCGTTCGCTTGGTCCGTGTCAATGTCACTTCGGGCCGCCCGTCGGCGGGCAAGAATGTGATCCTGGAAGCGTTTAAACCGGGGACGGTGCCAAGCGCGACGGAAGAGACCCGGAGCACCGCCGGAGCAGACGTACGCCGTCCGGCACCTTCGCTTGGTCTCGGCGGTCTCTACTAATCGGTACGATCTGATGGCAGCCCTCACACCAGCCGAAAGGGGGCAACGCTGAAGGTTTTTTTTGCTGTGGCGGCGGCGGGGTTACTTCTCGTCACCGGCTTTGTCCTGTTCGGCCGCGTGTGGTGGGTGTTCGATCTGTTTACCCACTTTCGCGTGCAGTATTTCCTTACAGCAGTGGTTCTTGCCGTTGTCGCGCTGGTTCTGCGCGCCTATCCGTCCGCCGCGGTGTTCGCCGCCATTGCGCTCGGTCATGGCCTCGTCATCAAGGATCTTTGGCTTGGCGATGAGGGGCCGGATCCAGGCGTGGGCGGCGTTCCGCTGCGCGTAATCACAGCCAATGTTTGGGATCCCAACCCTGCGCCGGAGAAAGTGGCCGAGTTTGTTCGCGATGAGGGGGGTGATGTCGTTATCCTGATCGATGCGGAACGCGAACACTGGCAGCCGGCGCTGGCGCAACTCGGCTTGCTCTATCCGCACCGGGTGCCGACGACGTGGAGCAAGGGCGGCCCCGTTCTCCTTTTCAGCCGGTTTCCTGTTCTTCGTTATGAAACGATCCAGCCGCTGAAAGGCCAGCGGCCCTATCTTGAGGTGGATCTTGCGGTGGACGAGCGAATCGTGACCGTTCTCGGGGTGCATCCAGCCTCACCCAAGGTCACCGATCCTGAGGACAGCCATCAGCGGAACCATAGCCTCGATCACATCGGCCGGAACATTAAGGACCGGAACCGTCCGCTGATTGTGGCGGGAGATTTCAATTCCACGCCTTGGTCGCCTCACTTCCGCGATTTGATCTCCGTCAGTGGCCTGCACAACGCGGCGCAAGGCCGTGGCTTGATCCCGACGTGGCCGCGGCAGTTTTGGCCCGCCCGGGTTCCCATCGACCATGTGCTGGTAAGGGGCCCGCTGGCCGTTGAGGATGTACGGCGCGGCCCGTCCATCGGCTCGGATCATTTTCCAATTATCGCCGATCTGCGGCTACTCGATCGGTAGGATCGGGGAAAGCCTCTCGCGACCAACACTCAAACAGCACGTGAGTGTTTTTTCTCGCCATGCTCCAGATAGGCGTCGAAGGCGGCGGCGGCGAGGCGCAGGAAAGGGCGTCCTGCTTCCGTCATCTCCACACGCTGCCCTTCGGTGACGACAAGGCCGTCGTCGATCAACGGCCTGAGGCGCTCAAGGCCGTTAGCAAGGGCGGTGATTTCGGTGCCGTGGCTCTCACACAGCGCATCGAGGTCCACTCGAAGATCGCACATCAACCGCTCGATAACGGCTCCCCGCAGCCGGTCGTCGGGAGTGAGTGCGATGCCTCGCGTGGTGGGGAGCCGACCTTGAGCGATAGCTTCGGAGTACTCCTTCAACGGTGCGCAATTCTGGACATAGCCTTGCGGCAGGCTGCCGATCGCCGAGGCCCCGAAACCGAGCAAGGCGGCTGCCGCATCGGTGGTATAGCCCTGGAAATTGCGGCGTAGCGTTCCCTGCTGCTGCGCCTGCGCCAACGGATCGTCACTGCAGGCGAAATGATCGAGCCCGATGCGTTTATAGCCTAGCGCTTCCAAGAATTCGGAAGCGGCATTGAATTGCTCCCAGCGCGCGGCCGCGTCGGGAAGGTCTGCTTCATTGATCATCCGCTGATGCGTCTTCATCCATGGCACGTGGGCATAGCCGAACAGCGCCAAGCGGGAAGGTCGCAGACGATGGGCTTGCTCGACCATGGCCACTACCCGCTCGACGGTCTGGAGCGGCAGACCGTACATTAAGTCGAGGTTGATGTCGGCGATGCCGCCTTCGCGCAGCCACGAACAGACACGCTCGACCACCTCGAACGGCTGCATGCGGTTGATCGCAGCCTGAACGTATGGATCAAAATCCTGGACGCCGATGCTGGCGCGGGTGACGCCGGCGGCAGCAAGAGCCTCAACATAATCCTGGGTGGTGTCGCGTGGATCAAGTTCGACCGCGACCTCGGCATCAGCGGCAATGTCAAAGCGTGATCGGAGATGATCCAGAATGCCGAGCCAATCGTCGGGCTTCAAGATCGTCGGGCTGCCACCGCCCCAGTGGAGATGACGAGCGGCGAAGGTGGCGGGCAGCGCGGCCGCCACCAAATCGATCTCGTCGTGGAGGACGGCGAGATAGCTCTGCACCGGCGCGTACCGATTGACGATCTTGGTGTAGCAGCCGCAGAACCAGCACATCGAGTCGCAGAACGGGATGTGGAAGTAGAGAGACAGCGGCTTAGCCGGATCGAGTTCGCTTAGCCACTCCCAATAAATGCCGCCGTCGATCGCGGCAGTGAAATGGGGCGCCGTCGGGTAGCTCGTGTACCGCGGAACGCGCAGATCGTATCGTTCGACAAGCTTCACAGCGGTAGCCTCACTTCAAGCCCAGGGTCGGTAAATCCTCGTGATAGACAATAACGTCCTGGCGCTGTTTCCCCAGGCCCTCAACGCCAAGCTCAAGCACATCGCCCGGTTTCAAGTACTCCGGCGGCGTGCAGCCCATGCCGACCCCTGCCGGGGTGCCCGTGGCAATCACGTCGCCCGGCATCAGAGTCATGAATTCACTGACATGACTAATCAGATAGGCAACCGAAAAGATCATGTCAGCCGTGTTTGCCTGCTGTCGTCTCTGGCCGTTGAGATCCAGCCAGATCGCCAGCGCCTGCGGATCGGGAATCTCGTCTCGCGTCACCAGCCACGGTCCCAGCGGCGCGAAGGTATCGGCGCTCTTGCCCTTGATGAACTGTCCGCCGCGTTCGCGCTGGAAGGCACGCTCGGAGACGTCGTTGATGACAGCGTAACCAGCGACGTGATCGAGGGCGCGCTCTGCCTCGACATAGCGCGTCACGCTGCCGATAATGACAGCAAGCTCGACTTCCCAATCCGTCTTGTTCGAGCCCTTCGGAATCATGATCGGGTCGTTGGGACCGCTCAGCGCGGTGATGGCTTTGGAAAAAACCAGCGGCTCTTCGCGTGGTGCTGCTCCGGTCTCTTCAGCATGACTCCGGTAGTTCAAGCCGATCGCGATAATCTTGCCGATGCCCTTGACGGGAGGGCCCAGCCTGGGATTACCCGCGACTCGCGGTAGCGATGCAGGATCAAGCTGCGCCAACTGTGCCAGCGAGTCCGCTGCCAGGACCGCCCCGGTAATATCGGCAATCTTATCGGAGAGGTCACGAATGGTGCCCTCTCCATCCAGTACTGCTGGCCGTTCGTCTCCTTTGGCTCCGTAGCGAAGAAGCTTCATCGTCAATTCATCCTGCCTGCTCTTGGGGCACCAGCGCCCGCGGATCTACCTTACTGGCAACGCCGATGCGCCCGAAGCGGACTTTGACATTGTGATAAAAGTTCGCGAACGGAAACCATCATCCCATATCATCGAATACACTGATAGGAACTGGTGCACGAAATGCGAGGTGCAATGCCTGCAGGTCAGCATGCGCGGTACTCATTTGCCGCCCTTGTGGTCGCTTTGGTTGCAACCGCTGCATTGGGGGAAGGGGCGTACGGCGAGCAAATTGTGCAGGAAGAGGCGCGACCAGTTATTGTTGCGTCTGCACGGGTTGCCGAATTCACCGATCGAATCGACGCGCTTGGCACCACCCGCGCCAACGAGACTGTGCGCCTGTCCACCAGCGTGACCGGCATTGTTCGCGAAATCAACTTCAACGATGGCGAAGAGGTTGCTGCCGGCGATGTTCTTGTTGTTCTGGAAAAATCTGAGGAAGAGGCGCAGCTGAAGGCGGCGCAAGCTATTCTTGTGGAACGGCGTCTTGCATATGAACGGATACGGCGACTGGAGCGCGAGCAAGTTGCGACGACGGCGCAACTGGAAGAACGACGGGCGGCGATGCAGGAGGCGGAAGCCGAGATCGAAGCGATCAAGGCGCGCATCGCCGATCGGACTGTTCGGGCGCCGTTCAGCGGTTTGGTCGGCCTTCGGGACATCAGTGTGGGAGCTCTCGTTGCGCCCGGCGATATGATTACCACGCTCGATGATCTAAGCGTGATCAAACTGGACTTTGCAGTTCCGGCGACCTACCTGGGGACGCTGCGAGCCGGTTTGCCGGTCGTCGCCAAGGCCGCAGCATTTCCCGCCAAGACCTTCTCAGGCGAATTGGCAAGCGTCGCCACCCAGGTTGATCCGGTAAGCCGCTCGGTGGTGGCGCGCGCGCTGGTGCCCAATCCCGAGAGGAGCTTGCGGCCGGGTCTGTTGATGACGGTCGAACTGCTCAAAAATCAGCGGCAGGCACTGGTCATTCCGGAAGCAGCACTGATTCCACGCGGGCGGAGCAACGCCGTTCTGTTGGTTGATGACGAGGGCAGGGCTGTGCACCGGGAGGTCGTAATCGGAAAGCGCCGTCTCGGAGAGGTCGAGATCCTGAGTGGGCTCAGCGAGGGTGAGAAGGTGATTACGCATGGTACGCTGACGGTACGCCCCGGACAGGCCGTCAACGTGATGACGGTGCAGCAGCAAGGGCAGCCGTTGCGCGACATGCTCTCGCACGCCGGTGGAGGATAAGCGGTGAAACGGAGGCGCTGTCGCCGATTGCGCAGGACGGTGAGGGGCTACAATCCAGGACGCTGGAAACCGGCCGCGCGATGATTCTATCGGATCTTTCCGTTACAAGGCCGATCTTCGCTTCGGTCATAAGCCTGCTTCTGATCGCGTTTGGGCTGGTGGCATTCGATCGGCTGCCGCTGCGTCAGTATCCCGACATCGATCCACCCATCGTATCAATCGATACGACGTATCCGGGCGCGTCTGCCGCCGTCGTCGAGAGTCGCATTACCGAGATCATCGAAGAGCGTATCGCCGGGGTCTCCGGACTGAAATTCATTTCTTCGAGCAGCGAAGACGGCCGTTCGCGTATTTCGGTGGAATTCGAAGTCAGCCGGGATATCGATGCCGCCGCCAACGACATCCGCGACCGTGTCTCCGGTGTTCTCGACGATCTTCCGGACGAGGCGGACCCACCGGACATCCAGAAGGTGGATAGCAACGACGACGTCATTATCTGGCTTAACCTGACCAGTGACCGGATGAACGTGCTCGAATTGACGGATTATGCGGATCGGTATCTTACTGACCGTTTTTCCGCGCTCGATGGGGTGGCGAGGGTGCGAATTGGGGGCGGCCTCAGCTACGCCATGCGAGTCTGGCTGGACCGGACCGCACTGGCCGCCCGCGGCTTGACGGCCAACGACGTCGAGCTGGCGCTCCGCGCCGACAATGTCGAATTGCCTGCCGGCAGCATCGAATCGCAAGAACGACAGTTTACCGTGCGTACCGAGCGGGGCTTTGTCGAGCCTGAAGATTTCCGCCAGCTGGTACTTGGACAAGGTCAAGGGGGCTATTTGATCCGCCTTGGCGACGTCGCGCGGGTGGAGAAGGGCCCGGTGGAGGACCGCACCTTCTTTCGCGGCAATGCCATCCCGATGGTCGGCATTGGCATCATCAAACAGTCCCAGGCCAATACCGTTGCGGTGGCGAGAGCGGCCCGGGAGGAGGCGACGCGGCTCAACGCCACCCTGCCGGAAGGAATGGCCATCAAGGAGAGTTACGACACCAGCGTCTTCATCGAGAGCGCGATCTGGGAAGTTTATAAGACCCTGTTCATCGCGATAGCGCTGGTGGTTCTGGTCATTTTCCTGTTTCTCGGCAGCGTCCGCGCGATGCTGGTGCCCGCGGTGACGGTGCCGGTGTCGCTGATCGGGACGTTCATCATTCTCTATGCACTCGGATTTTCCATCAATCTGTTGACGCTGTTGGCCTTGGTGCTCGCAATTGGCCTCGTGGTCGACGACGCCATCGTAGTTCTGGAGAACGTACATCGCCGGGTCGAGGAGGGGGAACCGCCGCTCGTGGCGGCTTATCAAGGTGCCCGGCAGGTCGGGTTTGCCGTCATTGCCACTACTATGGTGCTGATTGCAGTGTTCGTCCCGATTGCTTTTTTGGAAGGCGATGTCGGCCGGTTGTTCTCCGAATTCGCCCTGACAATGGCCGCGGCGGTCGCTTTGTCGAGTTTGGTGGCGCTTACTCTCTCACCGATGATGGCTTCCAAACTGTTTGCCAAATCCCGGCGAGACACCCGCATTGCTGGGATGATGGAACGCGCCTTTGCCAGTTTGCGCCATGGCTATGGGCGGGTTCTGAAGCTTGCTCTGCGGTTCCAGTCGGTCACGATTGGGCTTTTCGTTCTGGTACTCGCGGGTTCCGTATGGCTTTTCACTCTGATCCCGCAGGAGTTCACGCCCAAGGAAGATCGCGGCGCATTCTTCGTCATCGTGGATGGGCCGGAGGGAGCATCCTTTCAGTATATGTCCGAGTACATGAACATCATCGAAGAGCGGCTGATGCCGCTGGTCGAGAGCGGCGAGGCGAGCCGGTTGCTGGTTCGGGCACCGCGTCAGTTCGGCACCATCGAAAGCTTCAACAGCGGGATCGTCATTCTCGTCCTCGCGGATTGGTCGCAGCGACGCTCCGGCTGGGAGATCATGAATGACGTCCGCGCCCGGCTGGATGATCTACCCGGTGTCCGGGCGGTTCCGGTAATGCGACAGGGCTTCGGCAGCCGGACGCAGAAACCGGTCCAGTTCGTCATTGGCGGCGCCACGTATGACGAGTTGGCCGAGTGGCGGGACATCCTTCTGGAAAAGATCGAAGAGGGCGAGTCGGGGCTGGTCGACATCGATCATGATTACAAGGATACCAAACCTCAGTTGCGGGTGGTCATCGACCGCGACCGCGCAGGTGATCTTGGCGTCTCGCTCGGCAACATCGGGCGCACGTTAGAGACGACGCTTGGCGCCCGGCGAGTCACGACTTATAATGACGCCGGCCAGGAATACGACGTGATTCTCCAGGGAGAGAGGGATGATCAGCGTACGCCGGCAAGCATCGAGAACATCTATGTCCGCTCCGAGCGATCGGGTGCCCTGATCCCGCTGTCAAGCCTCGTCGCCCTCGAGGAGACGGCCGCATCACCCGTCCTCAATCGCTATAACCGCGTGCGTGCCGTTACCATCGAGGCCAATCTGGCCCCCGGCACGACGCTCGGCGAGGCGCTTCATTCTCTCGAAGGCTTGGTTGCAGATCATCTGCCGGGTTCCGCGGTCATCGATTACCGTGGTGAATCGCGAGACTTCAAGACCTCCAGCGACTCCATTCTGTTCGTTTTCGCTCTCGGCCTAGCCGTGGTTTTTCTCGTCCTTGCCGCGCAGTTTGAGAGCTACCTCCATCCATTCGTGATCATGCTCACCGTTCCGCTCGCGATGGCCGGTGCGCTGCTCGGCATCTATCTGACGGGCGGCACGCTGAACGTGTACAGCCAGATCGGACTGATTATGCTCGTCGGGTTGGCCGCGAAGAACGGCATCCTGATTGTTGAATTTGCCAACCAACTGCGCGATGCCGGGACCGCGTTTGACGAAGCAATCTACGAATCTTCCTTGGTGCGCTTGAGGCCGGTGCTGATGACCGCAATTACCACTGCCGCCGGCGCGGTGCCTTTGATCCTCAGCGCCGGCGCCGGCGCTGAAACCCGGTTCGTCATCGGCATCGTTGTCTTCTTCGGTGTGATTACCGCAACCCTGTTGACCCTGTTCGTGGTCCCTGTCGGCTACCGGATTCTCGCGCACCGCACAGGCTCGCCCGGTGATGTCAAGCGCCGGTTGTTCGAACAGATGAGCGCGCACGGGGCTGAGCAAAAAACGAGGGTCATTGATCGTCAGGCTGCGGAATAGGAAGACCGCCAAGCAGGCGCTCACGGCGTTCGACCCACCCCTATCATGGGGCAGCCGGTGTTAAGTCGAGGTGCGATTGACGGGCGCGCCCCGGTCTCGGCGTTTCGCCGACGATGATCTGAGGTTCACGGTTGCCATCGAAGGTGTTGCCGGCGCGTTCCAAGTCCTCCACTTTGACATCAGCGGCAATGTCGAGGGCAATACCGTATCCGGTGTTGTCGGTAACGGTATTGCGCTCGAATTGGCCGCCACCGCCCGCGAGTACGAGGATACCGTGCTCCTTGTTCTTCGCAATCCGGTTGTCGGTGATCAGAGGGCGGGCGCCAGCGCCCACGACGATGCCAGAGAAGGCGTTGCCGATTACGGTATTCCCCTCGAACGTCCCGCGAGCGCTCTCATGGATGTAAAGTCCCGCCTGCCCGCTGCCTTCAACACGGTTTCTTCGCACAATTGGATCGGCGGTTCCGCGAATTTCAATCCCGGAGCGCGCGTTGTTGCTGATCCGGTTGTCGGCGATTTGGGCGCTGCTGGCGCCGCTGGCGAGGATACCGGCGTGCCCGGCGCTATCGATGCGGTTGCCGCTTATCTGCGGTGCCGCGGTGCCGCGGACGAGAATACCAGCGGCGCCACTGGCGCGGATGGTATTGGCGGTGACGGTGCCGGTGGCATCGCCCTCGACGATCACGGCCGCACCGAGAGTAGTTTCGATGCGGTTGCTGCGGATCTCGGCGGCCGCATTATCGCCGATCCGCACCCCGACCCCGCCAGGATTGTTGATGATGGTATCGGAGACGGTGACTGTGCTTCCACCTGCTATGTTGAGGCACGCCCCTGCGGGAGATGAGGCGCCGCCGCTTCCGCCAATCAAATTGAGGCCGCGGACGAACGCGCCTGCCTCGGCCGTGATCGTAATGCACGGCCCGGCACCGGGCGCGACTACAACGATCTCTTCGCCATCGCCCGCGCCCTGCACCGTCAGGGGTCGCGTCAGCATCAACGCTTCAGGATAGTGCCCTGGAAGAACCCGGATTGTTGCGCCGTCTCGCGCTGCGGCGAGAGCCTCGCCGATTGTCCTCGCATCGCCGGTGCCGCTCGCGTCGACGAGCCACTCGCTTTTGATATAAGACCGATGGTAGTGTCGCCCGCCGAAGATGGCCGCCGGCAGCGCCACCAGCACGAGCACAGCCGCCGTGATCCACCGCCAGGACCCGCGGGAGAACAAGACTGCGCGCGTCCCCTCCGCCCCGTGTGGCTTTGCAGCGGGAGGTCGCTCCATCGGATCGACTTCGCTCGCGGCGATCCCGGGCAGCTGTTCGGGCGTCGGCTCCGGCATCGGAATTGGGGCATACTCGGCTTGGTCGGGTTCAGAGAGATGGAAGGCGGCGATCCACTCCCGCGCCGATTGCGGCCGCTCCGATGCTTCGAGGCTCAAAGCCCGATCGACCGTGCTCAGCACGTCCTCGGTGTAGCGGCCACGGCCGGCAACAAGAGCCGGCAGCAGGGGAGTGCCGCTGATGCGAGCCCTCGCGTCCGTCGGCAGTGTCCCCGACACGACCCGATAAGCGACCGCCGCCAGCCCATACACGTCAGTCCAGGGGCCTTGCCGAGCATCGGCCCGGTATTGCTCCGGAGCGGCATACCCTGGCGCGAACCAGCTTTGGTATGGCGGCTCGGCAGCAAGATCGGCCGGCAAGGCGGCGCCCAGATCGACCAGAACCGGCATGTCGTCAGAAGCGAAACGAATATTCGCTGGAGTGACGTCACGGTGAAGGAAGCCGGCGTTATGGAGCCGATCAAGAGCGCCAAGCATCGCCAACACCAGATCTTCAAGAGCGATCTTGGCGCTGGAATCCTCCTCCGCGCTCAGGACGTAGTCGAGGCTTGGGCCATCGATGTGGTCCATCACAAGGTAAGCGGTGCCGTTCGCCTCCAGACAGCGGCGCACCGCAACCAAGTTCGGATGGCGAACCGTGCACAGCGCCTGTCCCATCAATCGGAACAGTGTCAGGCCAGCTGCAAACTGGGCATCGTATTCGGCGGGTACGCTGCTCTCTTCGCTGCCCTCCAGGAAGACGCTCCTAGCATTTCCCCCGGCGGCTTCCGGCGTCGCTTCCCCTATGGCTTGTTGGGCCGGTTCCCTTGCATCGTCATTCGGACCATCCTTGTGGGGAGCAAATTCCTTGACGACGACGCGGCCGAATTCGGGATCGCGGGCCAGATAAAGGGGGCCATGACGGCCGTACCCGATCACGCTCTCAATCTCTATGCTGTCAACGTGCGTACCGGGGAGCAGGATTGTCCGAACCGATCCGACTGAAGCCGTCTCTGGAAGGGTGAGCGTGGTTCGGGTCATGATCGCGCCTTCACTCATCCGATGGTAAAGGCAGGCTTGCCGGGATTGACAGGGGCTTGTCCTCCGCTGCATTTGAGGCGCCGGTGCCTTCCGGCGGGGCACTCACTGCCCCTGGTGTCTTGTGCAGAGAGCCAGCTTGTGACTCGCCTGCCGGCGCCGCGAGCGTGGACGTTTCGTCCGCTGGTCCTTGGCCGGCTGACGCCTCGTCCCGTTGCAACTCATCAGGGGGTGCTTTCACGACAAGCGGTGGAGCAATGGGCGTTACTGTCGCAGGATTCTCCCGCATTTCGTCAGACGGCGCGGGCGGCTTTTCCCCCGGTGGAGGAGAGCCAACGGCCATCAGCACAACCGGAGCATCCTCGGTGAGGTTCCATATTCCTGTTGCAGCCCGGCACCCTGTTCCTTTGAGCGTGATGCGAGGGCCGCCTGAAACCGCAGTCACCGTGTACGTGCGGCAGGGGATACCGTCGGCACGTTGCCAGCTCTGCGTAATCGTGATGGTACCGTTGTAGCCGCTCCGGGAATTGATCCAAGGCGCCGCAGCCCCTGTCGCCTCAGTCTCCAGCAGCCATCCGATCGCCTCGGGGCTCGGCAGTGCTTCACGCGGTGCGGAGTCGGCCATCAGCGGCAATGCCGACCCTGCAATGATCACATACGTGGCAACGCATGTAGCACGAACGGCAGCGGGGCGTGGGTGCACTCCAATGCAACTCTCAGCCCAGTTCCAGATCATGGTTGCGGCCATCGCTTTATCCTTGCTCTGGGCCTTGTTCATGGCCCGAGTTCACGACGCATCGGACCGTGGTCAGGTGGCCAGCTGCCAACCACGATCGTGTTGAACTGGTCGAAGGCAAGGTAGCTGGCGCGGCCGTGGTGGACCAGTGATCGTTGAACAGCCGCAAGGGCGGTGGTGTCGTCGGCCGCGACGACCACGTGGCGCGCGCCGTTCGGCCGCTCGCCAGCCCATACCTGAACGGTCCCGCGACCGGCGATCGCCTTCGGGATCGGACTAAGGCCATATGCGTCAATTGCGGCACGCACTTCGGGACCAGTACCGATCAGCAGCACCGGCACTGTCGCAGCGGGGGAGGCTCCCGCGGCAATCCGACGCGGGTTTGCCTCAAGCAGTGTGGTCGCCAGAGCGTTGGCTATCCGTTCCGCCGTAGGCGACGCCGTCGCGACCATCAGGACCGTAGCGGGATCCAGCATTACGTCGCGCAGGATCGGTGGTGCCTCCTCCGGATGGAGCCTGCGGAACACGTGGTAATCGGGGTCCACGATTACCGCCAGCGGCACGCCCGCCGTATCAAGTTGGAAATCGACCTCGGCTGCATCAAGCCGCACCTGTTTCGTCACGGCCGCATCTGCTGTCAGCACCTGGACTGGGATCGACAGGCGGTAAATCTCTTCCGTTTGCCGCAGGGTGAGCAAAACCTGGTAGCCCCCGCTACGATAATCAGTCTTCTTGAGAGCTTGGGCCTGATGCAGGATCACATCCGGTGCCCCGGGTCTCTCAAGCCATTGCCGGAAAAACCATCCAAGATCCCTTTCCGCGACGGCTTCGAACGCCTTCTGAAGGTCCTGCCAACCGGCAGTGGTGTATCGGTGTCGATCCCAGAACCGGCGGATCGCCAGTTCGAAGGCCTCCTCTCCAACTTCCTGGCGCAGCATGTGGAAGACAAAGGCCGCCTTGCTGTAACCAATGGCCTGTGAAGCGGCGTGCATCCTGCTTACGAAGGTGATGACGGGTCGCTTCCCGTCCGGCGGCAGCGCAACGAAGTCGCGCAGCCAGTCATACCGCATGGAGCGGCCTTTCTCGGCATCTTCGGCCGCGGCAACCGCATAGTCCCCCATATAGGTCGTAAGCCCTTCCGCCCAGTTGCCGGTGGTATAGGCCACGCTGACGCCGCTGCCCCACCAGTTGTGCAGAATTTCGTGGGCAAACGAGCGCCCTTGCATGAACGGCAACGGCAGGATCCGCCTGCTGACGTAGGCGACACCAGGAAAACCAAGACCGACTGGAAAGGGCGAGGAGACCACCGCGAAACTTGAAAAAGGGTAAGGACCTATGCGGATGGAAAAGACATCGAGATAGGCGGCCGCGGAATCCAAGTAGCGCTCGGCGAGATCATCGGCTTGCGCATGAAAATACGTGCGCAGGCGGATGGGCCCATGAAGCCGTTCCCGCACGAGATAAGGACCGGCAAACAGCGACGGCTCCGCGTGCGGACGTTCAGAGGCGAACACCGCTTCATAGCCGCCCGCGCCGACATTCTCTTCCACTAGGGCACCGGTTGCGAGGGCCGTCTGTTCTTTCGGCACGACGACGTGCAGCCGATACGTGACCATCGTGCCCGCTCCCGCATCGACTTGCGGCAGCCAGCCGGAGCCGGCAGGAAGAAACGTTCCGTCGCTGGCGATGGTGGCGTCCACCGCTCTGCTGCTACCTCCCTCGTCGATTTTTGGAGCCTTCTGGCCGGAATAACTGACGCTGATGATGCACGAGCCACGTATCTCTCGCGGCAGCCGGACGATCCCGTCCTCGACCGCCACCGGAACGGGTTCACCGTCGATCTCGATCCTTGAGGGGATGAGCCATGGTGCGAGAACAAGGGCTTTGATAGCTTTTTGCGCGCCATCAATAGCAATGTGGTCGACTGCTTCGATTCTATGTGCGGCGGGGTCGAGATGGATCCTCACATCGTGATGAAGAGATGGGATCGGGTCAGCAGCGGACACGCTAATGAACCCGCCGATGCCGATCGCCACCACTACCAGAAAGCTGTGAATGGCGGCGATCATTGTGCCGAGGCAACGGGAAACCGCGCCACGACGTTGAGCATCGTGCCGCCCCGGTTGATCATCAGGGGAAGCGTCGCGCCCGGCATCTGCTTCTGGATAACGGAAATTAAATCCTGCGCCGTATGCATAGGGGTGCCGCCGACCGAGACGATGATGTCGTCGGTGACTAAACCGGCCGTGTCTGCAACGCCGCCTTCGCTGATCGCAACGATCTGTACGCCGTCAGGATGGGAAGCAACCTTGACGCCGAGCCGCGGCCCCTGCGAGGCGGAGCCGCGATCCTCCTCGTCGAACAAGAACACGGCATCGGCGACTTCAGGCGGAATGGCTCCGCACTGCTGCCGCTGCCACGGCAACAGCACCGCCGTGTCGTGAATGCCGAGGCTTCCAAGTTGGTGGGGAACCCCCCAACCGTTCTCGATATGGCCAAGGCCGATGAGGCCGATCACCAGCGGCCGTTCGCTCCGCCTCGCTTCCCGCGCGAGAACTTCCGCCATCGCTCTGTCCCAGGTCAGTTGGGCTTCGACGAAATGTTGAAACGCCGGCTCGCGCATGGCGTTCTCAAAGTCTTCCTCCGGCACCGCTTCCGCCATTGCCTCCGGCCGCTGCCCGCGCTCCCCTTCCCGCATCTGGTGTTTCAGGAGATGAACTCTGGCAAGGCTGCGGCGATAAGGCTCGGAAGCAGGCGCCGGTGTCGAGATGCCTTGCCGAGCCTCTTCAGGAACTCCGGCCCAGCCCCTTCGGGCGACTTCGCTGATCAGAGCCCGATCCACATTCAGCGCAACCATCGGAATCCGGTGCAGGCGAGCGAAATGAAAAAGGGGAAGGTAAAGCGCGGAGTCGAACCCCCATACAGTATCCCATTCGACTGCCTCCAGAAATGCTGCCGGGGAGAGTTCGCCCGCGACCCAGCGGTCCAGCACCGGTTGGCTGCGCCTGGGCAACATTTCCATGCCGATCACTACATTGGGCTGATAGCTGTGGAGGGCCGCCATCGTGTGCAATTGCCACCGATGATGGTCCGCGTTGTCGTGGTTTTCGCCGAGAAGGACAACGGTCCGTTTGGACATGGCGGCGATTACTGCATCCACCGTGATTACAGTACGGCTCTGAGGAAGGACCCACTGGCTTGGTGGCGCGCAGGCGAGCTCATCATCGGCGCGGACAGCTCCGGACGAACCCGCCGCGGCAAGAAGAAGCGATAGCGCTCCTGCTCCCGCTCCCGCTCCCGCTGCGAGTATGCACCTTAGCCTCTTTGCTGCCGCCATCTTGCGCTCCATCGCGTTCAGCACGCGGCGTCATCAACCTGTGCCCGTTCTTCAATTCAAAGACATCAAACCGGCTAAAGCTGGGTGGTCACAACATGCCTGTCCCCTTCTGGTGCTGCCTCGAGCGCCGGAAACACCTTATCGACGGACTCCACTACGCTGAAGAGCCGGATAACCGCAGGAGGGGCAAAACCGCTGACGACGGTCCGGTTGATCAGCGCCACCAGCGCACTCCAGTAACCGTTCACGTCCAATACGACGATTGGCTTGTTATGGATCCGCAACTGCTTCCAGGTGATGATTTCAAACGTTTCATCGAGTGTGCCGAGGCCGCCCGGCAGGATGACGAACCCATCGGCCATCGCGAACATGCGGGTCTTGCGAGTGTGCATGCTGTCGGTAACGATGAGGTCGCTCAAGCTCGCGTGGCCGACCTCCCATTTGACCAGGAAATCCGGAGTCACGCCCACTACTTCGCCGCCAGCGGAAATCACGCTATCGGCGAGGATGCCCATCAGGCCGATGGCACCGCCACCATAGATCAAGCGGACACCACGACTGGCAATCTGCGCCCCGAGATCCTTCGCCGCCGCACGAAAGGCGGGGCCACTCCCTTCACGAGAGCCGCAGAGGACACAAAGCGAGCGAATGTCGGCCATGCTACAATCCCTGAAGGCGGGGCGAGGGATGCGTGAGAGAGAGAAGAGGATAGGCGAAATGCCAACGCGGCGGTAGTGTTCCAGTGGTTCGAATGCGTCGACCAATATCGGTACGAGTTGATCATGGAGGCATTTTTTGGCTGACGCACGTGGGCTCGGTTGACTCGTTGATCATCCGATCGCACATGTCGACCCGCCAGAAACAAGTTGGAGGAGCGCAATGCGGAGCACACTGAAGATTGGAGCACTGACCGCGATGGGGCTGGGACTCCTTGCGAACGCGGCTTTAGCCGAGCAAGAACGGTATCTTTTCGACAAAGCTCATACCAATATTCTGTTTTTCGTCGAGCATCTCGGTTTTTCAAGAATGGCAGGCGAGTTCCATGAGTATGACGGCGAATTTATTTTCGATCGGGAGGACCCAACCCGTTCCTCCGTCGAGATCACGATTCAAACAGAAAGCGTAGACACCGACCATGATGAGTTGAACGCGCATCTTCGTACGGCTGACTTCTTCGACACTGCGACGCACCCGACAATGACATTCAAAAGCGAAAGCATCGAGCGCGCCGGCGATAATACAGCTCTGATCACAGGCAATCTTACCATGCTGGGCGTCACCCAGCCGGTGACGCTCGACGTTACATTCAACAAAGCGGATGTTCATCCCGTGAACGAGAAGTACATCGCGGGATTTTCCGGCCGTACCACGATTAAGCGCTCGGACTACGGCATGACCTTCCTGGTGCCGGCAGTCGGGGACGAGGTCGAGGTTGTCCTGGAAGTGGAGGGCATTCGGCAGTAGCGTGACCGCCGAGTTGCAAGGGACGCCAACGCACGGCCACAGCGTCCCGGCCTCAGATTTGCACCGCTGTCACTTTGATGGAGGTTCCAATCAGGATCCGCAACTCCTCCACGGAGTGGGGCATCGTCTCCCAGTCAGTACATTGGCTGACCGTGGTAATGGTCCTCGCGGCTGTAATGATTGCCTTGGTCATGGTGGAACTGCCGTTAGGCGTTCGCAAGCTTGAGCTTTACGCTCTGCACAAGTCGATCGGAGTGCTCATTCTTGCCCTGACTGCGGTAAGACTGACGTGGCGGGTGAGCGGGCCGCGCCCGACGGTCCTTGGCCCATCCCGTCCTTACGAACGCATTTTGGCGCACCTCGTCCATGCTGCGTTCTACATTGTTCTCATTGCCCTCCCGCTGAGCGGTTGGTTGATGTCTTCCGCGGCTAATTTTTCCGTCAGTGTCTTCGGATTGTTTACGCTGCCCGATCTCGTCGCACCGGACAAAGAACTTGAAGAAACCCTTGAAGATTTACACGGTTGGCTTGCGTGGAGTCTTGGCGGTCTTTTCGTTCTTCATGTTGCGGGCGCGGTAAAGCATCATTTTGTGCTGGGCAACAACACGCTGCGGCGCATGGTTCCCGGCTGGTCCGGCAGACGACAGCGAGAAGGAATCTGAAGCTTCCAATGGTAGGGGATGTATCGACATTTAGGAGGACGCTGGCGCGGGCTGGCGCGAGCCTTCTGGTGGTCATGGTCGTGTCCATGCACGCTGTGGCGGAAGAGTGGATTGCAGATCCGGAACAAAGTCGGATCGGCTTCCAGGCAACGCAATTAGGCGCGGCCTTCACTGGCGAATTCAAGCGCTACCGCAGCTCGATCGTATTCGATCCCGAAGATCTCGATCAAAGCCGAGTTTCCTTCACCGTGGACATCAACAGCGTAGATACCCAAAATGCGGAACGCGATGCCGCCATTCAGTCCTCTGACTGGTTCGATGCCGCCAATCATCCGACGGCAACATTTGTCGGCGACCGCTTTACCGCCGTTGGGGACGGCCGATATGAGGTTTCGGGTGCGTTGACCATGCGCGGCGTGACGCGGCCGGTGGTGTTTGCGTTCACGTTCGCGCTGGCTGCGCAGGAGGGGCGTGAGATTGCACGGGTGGAAGGCATGTTCCCGGTGGCGCGAACGGCATACGGTATCGGCCAGGGACAATGGGCGAGCGACGGCGTGATCGGCGACCGGGTGCTGATCGAGATCCAGTTGACGGCGATGCGATGAACACACCCCCGGTCCGAGCAATGGCGGGGGCTTGAATTGGAGAAAGGGAGGTGAAATGGCCACTCGTTCTTACGGGCTTCGGCGCCGTGGCGGTTGTCGCCGCCATCATCGTCAATGATGCCGACTCGCCGGATGAAATGCTCATAGCGCCGCCGGATTTGGTACCCGGCATCTTTGCGCCCACGGCCGGCGGGTCGAAGTCATCGGCAGCGAGTCGGGATGAGGAAGTGACGCTTGCGGAAGAACCCGCTTTCGATGTGATCCGGATTGCTCCCGATGGCCACGCGGTGATTGCCGGTCAGGCCGCACCGGGTAGCCGCGTTATGGTGTTTAGCGACGAGACACTGCTTGGCAGTGTTCTTGCTGATGCGCGCGGTGAGTGGGTCTTTTTGCCGCCGGCTCCTTTGCAGCCAGGAGAACATCGGCTGGGGCTGACGGCGCAAGCACCGGACCGCCCAGTGATGTCGTCTGATCAGCGTATGGTGGTGATCGTGCCAGAGCTTGAAAGACACTATGTCGGTTCGGCTGCACAGCTGCGTGACGAACGTGTGGCCATCAAGGTGTTGCCGAGTAGTCATAGTGCCGTAACGGTATCTCAAGAGCTGAGCAAGCCGGACTCGAAGGATTTGTTTTCCGGCGATAGCCCCGATCGCGGGATGAACAGCCGATAAACAGGCAACGGCGTCGTGTCGGCAGTGCTACCATTATGGTTTATCTGGCTGATCAACCTGCCGGTTCGTCAACGGCGAATGCTCCGGCCGACTGGATGATGGAATTGCGTTTGAGCCTTGAAGCAACATCGGATGCATGGTGCGCAAAGGGTGTCGGTCCCGCTAGGTCAGTATCGCCATTGATGATGCCAGCCACGTTGATGGTGTGGACTCAAATCAGATTTCCCTGGATTGCGGTGTTGCCCAGCTGCAATGAAACCCAATTCAGGATATGCACCGGCAAGCCTTGGTGCAGCCATGAGGAGGGATGTCGACTTTCCGCCCATGCGTCTTTGCGCTACGTTGACAAAGCTGTTCAGCGGCTCTGCCAAGCCCGCCCCGAAGGGACGACTGATCCCGCTCCGGAGATGGTGTTGCGCCATCAGCAGAACACGGAGCACAGCAAAAGCTTGCCGGCCGCAAAAGCAGCGTCAATTTCCGAATGCGCGCGCCACTCGGCCAGCAAAGGGCTACGATAAGTTTTATGGACATCGATTCAGAACATAACCCGTTCGGCGATGTTATCGACCGTCGTTCCATTTATCTCGATGGCCCCAGACGGCGTATTCAGAATGACATCCTGAGCGGCATCGGCCGCACCGACGGTTTGATTTTTCTTTCCGGCGAGAAAGGCATTGGCAAGACAACAATGCTGCGCTTACTCGCGGAAGAGATTAGGACCCGGGCCGATTGTCACCTTCTCGGGTCGGTACCGTTCCTGACTTGCCGGCAAGACATGGCGCTACGGGATTTGGCAGAGGAATTTTCTTACGCACGGTACTTGGCGCGCGTGGCGGATGCACGACCGCAGCAGAACGTCGCCGCCGGAGTGGGAGGGCGCGCGGCCATCCTTCTTGACGATGCACATCGGCTTTCGCCCAAAGTTTTGGTCCAGCTGCGCCGATGGCGCAAGGCGTTTCAGATCGTTCGAGGGCGCCTGTCGATCGTCCTAACCGTGGGGCAGGAAGAGGGCTCCCCCATCATGGCCGCTCTCACGGGTGGCGCGGAAACGGGCGCGCAAGACATGTTGAAGCGGCCCCGCCCGTTCAACCGCATTGACGTTCAGCGTCTCATTTACCATCGTCTTAACTTGGCCGGATACCCGGCAGCAACGCTGTTCCCACCCGAAACCGTAACGCGAATTTTTGGGCACACGCGTGGCAATCCCGCAGAGACACTGCGTCTGTGCCGTCAAGCGTTGGATCTGGTGCCTCAAGGTTCTGGAACTGTCTCTACCGCACTTGTGGATGCGGCGGCGCAGGGCGAGATGCCAGTGCCGCGCAGTGTCGACGGTAAAATTGGCCTTCCCCCGTCTTCCGGTTTCACTCTTGGGGGAGCGCCGGGCTCTCCATGCGCTCCTCAATCCAGCGAGCAGGCGGTGATCCGCACGGCGTCGCTTGATCGCTCGTCTGCTTTTGGTGCACCCGCACGGCTCGTCGGTCTCGTGGCAGTCGCCACGACGGCGCTTACCGTGGGCTGGCTTTATGCCGCTAAACGGGACTACGTTGAGAATTCCGTGGCTGCTCTTCACGACGCCACCTCAGAAGGGTGGTCGGCAGCGCTTGCCCTAGTGCAGCCGGGCAGAGAACAGGAAGACCTTCCTGTTGTTCCGGCAAACCTTAAGGATGATTTGCCTCCTGTCCAAGACAAGCCCGTACTGCTTGCGAAGAATCAAACGCAGGGGCAGAGCGATAGCGACGCTGTCGTGCCTGAGGAATCGGGCACTGGCGATGAACAACCGATCGACGAGGCTAGCCC
>CAZFBS010000016.1:0-55802 GCA_964517265.1 uncultured Rhodospirillaceae bacterium
GCGATCACCCGGGCGGAGACGAATCGCGCCTGCGGATCCGGCAAGACTGCCAGCAGCTGGCGCAGGGCCTTGTTCTCGGCCTCCAGGCGCAGAGCCACCGCCTGCCAATGGCGGAGGCGCTCGCCCTCCCGACGCAGCTGCGCATTCTCTTCATGCAAGCGGATCCAGCGCCGCATTCCCTCGATCCCGTCGGTGAACGCGGCGGCGGGACGGGCAAGGGCCGCAAGCAGCGGCGCAGCGGAATCGGCGATTGCCACCCGCGTGCGCTCCATCATCTCGGGATTGGCCTTGCCCAGCACCAACAGGCCGATGGCGGCCGTTGCAAACGCAAGGAAGGCAAAGCGCCGTAGGGTTGCCCGCCAGGGCGGGGAAGATCGATGGTCGACTCGCAGGCGTTCGCTCACAGGTGCATCTCCCCGTTTCAGCCCTGAGCGAAAACGGGTAAAGGGGCCAGGATGGGCTTACTATGACGTGTAAAATTTAAAAGAAATCGGCCCCGAGCGAAAGCGAATTCGGTGGCTAGTACATCGAGATGAGAACGTGCTTCATTCGCTTCATCTCTTCCAGCGCATGGCCGGTGCCGAGCGCGACGCACGTCAACGGATCGTCGGCAGTGGAAACCGCAAGACCGGTGGCATGGCGCAGGACGTAGTCGATGTTGCTGAGCAGGGCACCGCCGCCGGTCAGTACGATTCCCTTGTCGACGATGTCGGCGGCGAGTTCGGGCGCGGTGTGCTCGAGCGCGATCTTGACCGCATCGATGATGGCGCCGACCGGCTCGGCCAGGCTCTCGGAAATCTGCCGCTCGCTGATGACCAGTTCCTTCGGCACACCGTTCATCAGGTCGCGCCCCTTGATCTCCATCGTCCGCCCCTCGCCGTCCTCCGGCGGACAGGCCGAGCCGATCTGTTCCTTCAGCCTCTCGGCGCTGCCCTCGCCAATCAAGAGGTTATGATTGCGGCGGATGTAGGCGATGATCGCTTCGTCCATCTTGTCGCCGCCGACGCGAATGCTTTTGGCATAGACGATGCCGCCCAAAGACAGCACCGCGACCTCGGTGGTGCCGCCGCCGATATCGACGACCATCGAGCCGGTCGGCTCGGTCACCGGCAGGCCGGCGCCGATCGCCGCCGCCATCGGCTCTTCGATCAGGAACACGCGGCGCGCCCCCGCGCTCTCCGCCGATTCCTGGATCGCCCGCCGCTCGACGGCGGTCGAGCCGGACGGAACGCAGACGATGACCATCGGACTGGCAAAGCTGCGCCGATTGTGGACGCGGCGGATGAAGTACTTGATCATCTCCTCGGCCACTTCGAAATCGGCAATGACGCCGTCGCGTAAGGGACGGATCGCCTGGATGTTGCCGGGGGTGCGGCCGAGCATCAGCTTGGCTTCCTCGCCTACGGCAAGCACTTGCTTGCGCCCCTTGATCTCGGCCATCGCGACCACCGACGGCTCGTTGAGGACAATGCCCTTGCCTTTGACATAAACAAGCGTGTTGGCCGTTCCCAGGTCGATCGCCATGTCGGCGGACAGGAACCCAAACAGACGTGAGAACATCGTCCCTCGCAGTGGTGAGTGGCGGGCAACGGACGGCGTGTCGGGATGTGCCCTGATCAGTGGATGGCGCCGGAAGCGGTAGATCCCAACCCCAGAGCCGCGACATCTTCTACAGGAAACTGGATCGACAAGAAAGAGAGGTCACGTCGACCCGACCTGGGTAAGTTTAGCACCCTTTTAGGGGCGTTCCCTGTCGCGGCCGCAGGTGGTGATGCCGTCGGGGATTTATAGGCTTACTTCCCTCGTCCCCTCGGGCGATCCGTAACGTATTCAGGCCCGAAAGTGACGCGGATGATGCCTTGCTTGCGGCTTACGACATGCCCGATTAATAAGGCGGTTTTTCTCGAATCGCTGTGTCGTCGGCTGGCCTCCTTCTGAATAGCGCGTATGGGTAACATGCATGCCCTTTCCGATTGCTTCATTTCCGAAATCGCGTAAAAGTTAAAGATCTTTTCTAAAAACTAGCGCGAACAACAACGTCTAGATTGGAGAGGGAGCGTGTGATGGCGACGGTATATGGAAACCCGGGCGAGGAGAATGGGCTGAGCGGTAAAAACGGAGAAGAAAATGTCATCTGGGGCGATGGCCTGCGCACCTGTGCCCGCGGCACCCTGAAGGGTGGGGACGATACTCTCGCGGGTGGGAAAGACAGCCCCAAGAACCTGCTCTACGGCGACTTCTATAAGATGTTCCAGAATACTAGGGGCGGGGACGACACCGTCACTGGCGGTGCTGGCAGCACCCGCAGATATGAGAATGACGAGTACAGCACCCGCAACGTCCTCTACGGCGACGCCAGGAACATGTACGACAGGAGCAGAGGGGGAGACGACACCCTCACCGGCGGCGCGGACAGCGAAAACCTGCTCTACGGCGACGCCAGGAAGATGTGTGGAAAGACGGTCGGCGGGGATGACACCCTGAATGGCGGAGTCCGTAGCGTAAACCACCTCTACGGCGATGCCAAGTACATGTTCAACAAGAGCATGAGCGGGAATGACACCCTGACCGGCGGAAACGACAGCGTCAATTATCTCTACGGCGATACCAGGAAAATGTCCGGCAGCGCCGTGGGCGGGAACGATACCCTCATCGGCGGGGACACCAAGGCCAGCCTCATCCAAGAAAACATCGACTTCTTCTTCAAAACCGTCAACCATCTCTACGGCGATGCCAAAGAGATGAGCGGCAACAGCAAAGGCGGCGAAGATAATCTCGGCGGTGGCGCGGGCAGCCGCAGTCATCTTTACGGCGACGCCGGTATGATGTGCGGCAATACTGCAGGCGGGAACGATATCCTCACCGGTGGACCAGGCGTCGGCGGCAGCTGGCAATACGGCGAGGAAGATGGCGTGCTGCAAAGCTTTAACACTCTTCATGGCGATGCCGATAGGATGATCGACAACGCCAGGGGCGGGGACGACACCCTGACCGGCGGAGACAACAGCTACCAGAACAGGCTTTACGGTGACGCCCCCAGCATGTCCGGCAAGACAAAGGGAGGTGATGATGACCTCACCGGCGGAGCTGATAGCAAGAACAATCTCCTCTATGGCGATGCCTACCGGATGTCCGGCGGCGCAACCGGTGGGGATGACATCCTTACCAGCGGTGCGGACACTCCCCGTAGCCCGACAGAGGAAGGGTGGTGGGGCAGAAGCAACGTTCTCTACGGTGACGCCTACTCTATGTCCGGCACGACAGAGGGCGGTGACGACCGGCTGATCAGCGGAACCGGCACGGACCATCTGTGGGGCGACGCCGCTGTAATGAGCAAAGGCGCTACTGGGGGCCGGGACACCTTCGTCTTCCTGCCGAATAACGCCAACGACTTCATCTACGACTTCCGACAGGGAGAGGATGTGATAAAGCTTCGTGATCTGAGCACGAGCTTCAAGTCCTTGGATATCGAAGAGACGGGCGCTGACAGCGTCATCCATTTCGACGCAAATAACAGCGTCACGGTTTATGGCGTAACCGGACTGAGGGCTGACGACTTCTTCTTTGCATAATGGGTAGCCCACGGTGCGCACACCTATGCGCCGCGGGTTTCCCTGCTCCTGCGTTGCATTGGCCGGATCGATACAGCAATAGGCCAAGCCGCCGAGGGCGGGGTGCGTAAAGTCAGCGCCCCCAGCTAGCGCATCTCTTCCAACTCCATCCCCTTGGTTTCGTTGATGAAACTGAGAACGAAGATGAACGAGAGGGCGGCGAAGCCGGCATACAGGCCATAGGCGAGACCGACGCCCAAGTTGAAGGCGATCGGCGGAAACGTCGTCGATACCATGAAGTTGGCGATCCATTGCGTTCCGGCACCCAGGGCAAGGGCGGACGCCCGGATCTTGTTGTTGAACATCTCGCCCAGCAGCACCCAGACCACCGGCCCCCAGGAAAAGCCGAAGCAGAACACGTAGATATTGGCGGCCAGCAGCGCCACCGTTCCCGCGGTGGTGCTCAGCACCGGAAAGCCTTCGGCATTGACCGGCGAGGCGCCGAATACCCACGCCATCGTCCCCAAGGTGAGGACCATTCCGAGCGAGCCGAGGAGCAGCAACGGCTTGCGGCCGAACCTGTCGATGAAGGCGATCGCGATCAAGGTGGTGATGATGTTGGTCAGCCCGGTGATCATCGTGATCAGCAGGGCGTTCGATTCGGTGAACCCGACGATCCGCCACAGCGTGCTGCTGTAGTAGAAAATGACGTTGATACCGACGAACTGCTGAAACAGCGACAGGCCCATCCCGATCCAGACAATCGGCAGCAGTCCCCACCGGCCCCGCAAGTCGGCGAAACTCGGCTTGCGTTCGCGGCGAACGGTCTGGGCGATCTCCTCGACTTTTGCCGAGGCGCCGGAGCCGATGATCCGCGTCAGCACCGCCCGCGCTTCGGCGTGGCGGCCCTGGGCGACGAGGAAGCGCGGCGATTCCGGAATGAGCAGGGCAAAGACGCCGTACATCAACGCCGGCAGCACCTCGGCCCAGAACATCCACCGCCAAGCCTCGAAGCCGAACCATAGGGGCAGATTTGCAGAGCCGGCGAGCGACACGATGCCGTAGTTGCCAAGGAGAGCCGCAAAGATGCCGACGACGATAGCCAGTTGCTGCAGCGAGCCGAGCCGCCCCCGCATTGCCGCCGGCGAGCACTCCGCGATGTAGGCCGGAGCAATGACACTCGCCGCACCCACTCCGAATCCGCCGAGAAGGCGCCAGAAGATGAAGTCGTAGATGCTGAAGGGCAGTCCTGAGCCGATGGCGCTGACGGTGAACAGGACCGAGGCCAGGATCATGCAGCGGACGCGGCCGATCCGATCCGCCAGCGGGCCGACGACGAACGCGCCGGCGGCGGACCCCAGCAGCGCCAGCGACACCGAAAGACCGATGACCAGGCTGGAGGCTTCGAACTCGTCCCTGAGCGCGAGCACCGCGCCATTGATCACCGCGGTGTCGAAGCCGAACAGGAACCCGCCCATGGCCGCGGCGGCAGCGATGAGGATGACATAACCGGCGTTCGGGACATCGACGACGGTTTGCGCAGGCGACGTGGCCATTGGACGTCCCCCTTATGGATTGGCGAGTGCCGACATCATCTCCTACTACAGACGGAGCCCCCTTGTCGCTGGAAACAAGTGCGCCGTGAGAGGCGGAACCAACGCAGCAATCCAATGGGTGACGCCAGGCACCAAGGCATCCGAGCGGTTCTCTTGCGTGCCTCTTCGCACCAAGCGGCCTCTCAAGCAGCAGACGGTGATATCGAGGCGGTTAGAAAATCTGGGTCCTTCCCGAAACCAATTGATAGCTGATGTGTTAACCCATTGAGGTGTGTCACGGGCTCAGATTACGCGGCCCGGTCCAGGAACGAAAGGAGACGCTGTGGTCGCCATATCCGCCCCAGGTGCCCTAAGGCCGCTCCATCCCCTTCACGCAATTCTTCTCGCTTTTCCGTTTCCTCTGTTCCTGGGCGCGCTGCTCAGCGATCTCGCCTACTGGGGAAGCTTCCAGGTGCAGTGGGCCAATTTCTCGTCGTGGCTCATCGCTGGCGGACTGCTTGTCGGCGCATTTGTCTTGCTTTGGGCGCTGGTCAATCTGTTTCGCCGCGGAGCGGCACGCAAGCGGCGGCCGGCTCTCTATTTCGTCATGCTGCTGGCAATGTGGGTGCTCGGCCTCATCAACGCCTTCGTCCACGCGAAGGATGCCTGGGCGACCATGCCGGAGGGTCTCTATTTATCGGCGATAACGACGCTCCTGGCGCTCGTTGCAGCCTGGATCGGTTATTCCGGCTTTCGGACCGGAGAGGTGGCATGATGCGCTCGTTTCCTCTGATCGGCGTCCTGGCGATCGCCCTGTCCGCCTGCGGCAGCGAACCCGAGCCGGTGCAATACGGCCCCAGCCCGGATCTGCCCGAACCGCAGCGCGGCCTGTTGCCCGCCATGACGATCCCGAGACCGGCAAACTGGGGCGACGATCGCCCGACGGTGCCGCAGGGGTACACGATCGAACCGATCGCCACGGATCTCAAGATCCCGCGTCAGACCCTGGTCCTTCCCAATGGCGACATTCTGGTTGCTGAAGGATCGGGCGGCAACGCGCCTGCGCTCCGCCCCAAGGACATTGTCGCCGGCTTTATCAAGAGTTTGGGCAAGAGTTCGGTAGAGGGCGGCGATCGGCTGACGCTGCTGCGCGACGGCGATGGCGATGGCGTCTACGAAGCCCAAGGCATCTTTGCCGACAACCTCAACGCGCCCTATGGTCTCGCGCTGGTCAACGGCGCCATTTACGTCGCCAACCAGGATTCGCTGGTGCGCTTCGACTATCGTGACGGCCAGACCGAGGCGAGCGGGCCGCCGACGCAGGTCGCGGCGCTGCCGTCGGCGATCAATCATCACTGGACGAAGGCGATGACCGCGAGCCCCGATGGCCGCTTTCTCTATGTCGGCATCGGATCCAACAGCAACATCAGCGAGCGCGGGATGGCCGTCGAGGCCGACCGGGCGATGGTGTGGCAGATCGACGCCCAGACGGGAGCGCACAAGCCTTACGCAACCGGTCTTCGCAATCCCACGGCTCTCGCCATTCAGCCGGGAACGGGCCAGCTCTGGGCGGTTGTGAACGAGAGGGACGAAATTGGTCCCAACCTCGTTCCGGATTACCTGACGACGGTGCGTGAGGGCGGCTTTTACGGGTGGCCTTACAGCTATTGGGGTCAGACCGTCGATCCGCGCGCGCAACCGCAGGATTCAGACAAGGTCGCCTCGGCAATCCGTCCGGACTACAGCCTCGGATCGCATGTGGCGGCGCTTGGCTTGGCCTTCTCGATCCCGGCCATGGGCGCGGATTTCGCGGAAGGGGTGTTTGTCGGGGAGCATGGGAGCTGGAACCGCAGCGTGCCAGTCGGCTACAGGGTGATTTTCGTGCCGTTCCGCGACGGCCGGCCCGCCGGCGAGCCGATCGATTTCGTTTCCGGTTTCCTGAACGACGACGGCAACACACGCGGACGACCGGTCGGGGTGACGGTGGACCCACGCGGCGCTTTGATCGTCGCGGACGATCTGTCGAACACGATCTGGAGAATTACCGCGAACCCGTCCCGACCGACCGCGGCATCAGCACCGGCCGAAGGCCAGCCCGTTCGAATTCGCTGACGCCGCACGGCGGGCTCCCCGATGCGATCTCCTTCCGTCCTTATCAATGACACTCTACGCCGCGAACGGATTGCTGAACACCGCCGCCGCGCCCACCTCGCTCTCGATTTCCAGAAGCCGGTTATACTTGGCGATGCGTTCGGAGCGGCAGGCGGAGCCGGTCTTGATCTGGCCGCCACCCATAGCGACGGCGAAATCGGCCATGAACGCGTCTTCGGTTTCGCCCGAGCGGTGCGAGATGACATAGCTCCAGCCGGCCTTCCGGCACAGATCGATGGCCTCGATCGTCTCGGTGACGGTGCCGATCTGATTGAGCTTGATCAGCACGGCATTAGCCGATTTCTCGGCGATGCCGCGGGCGATGAAGCCGGTATTGGTGACAAAGATATCATCGCCGACGATCTGGATCTGCGGCGCAAGGGCGGCGGTATGCGCCTGGAAGCCGGCCCAGTCGTTCTCGTCGAGGCCGTCTTCGATCGAGACGATCGGATACGTGGCGACCCACCCCTGGTAGAGTTCGGTCATCTCGGCGCTGGACTTTTGTCCCTGGCCCGACTTGGCGAGATCGTAGGCGTTGCCGGCGAAGAACGAGCTGGCGGCGGGATCAAGCGCGATTGCCACGTCCTTGCCCGGCTCGTAGCCGGCGGCGTCGATCGCCTCGACGATCAGCTCGCAGGCCTCCTCGTTGCTCTTCAGGTTCGGCGCGAAGCCGCCCTCGTCGCCGACCGCCGTTGAATAACCTTTCTTCTTCAGAATACCAGCGAGCGCATGGAACGTCTCGGCACCGTAACGCAGCGCTTCGGCGAAGCTGGGCGCGCCAATGGGCATAGCCATGAATTCCTGGAAATCGACACTGTTGTCGGCATGCTTGCCGCCGTTCAGAATGTTCATCATCGGCACCGGCAACCGCCGCGCCCCGGCGCCGCCTAGGTAGGCGTAAAGCGGCAGGCCCGCTGCCAAGGCTGCCGCCCGCGCCGCCGCCATCGAGACACCGAGGATGGCATTGGCCCCGAGGTCGGCTTTGTTCGGTGTGCCGTCCAGCTCGATCATCAAGCGGTCGATCTCGCTCTGGCGGCTTGGGTTCATGCCGGTCAACTTCGGTGCGATCCGCTCGTTGACGTTGGCGCACGCCTTGAGCACGCCCTTGCCGCTATAGCGCTTTTTATCACCGTCACGCAACTCGACCGCCTCGTTCTCGCCGGTGGACGCACCCGACGGCACCGAGGCGGAAACGGCCGTCCCGTCGTCCAGGATGATATGGACACGCACGGTCGGATTGCCCCGGGAATCTAGGATCTCGTGGGCGTGAACGCTTTCGATGATCGGTTTCATGGTTATCTCCTCTCTACGATGGTGACCTTCTGGTGCTCGCGATACCGATCCATAAATAAGCGAGCGTTCGATCTCCCTTGCCTGTTTGCCATCTGCCAGTCTCGAAAATTCATGCCCCTCGTGGCGCTGTCCAGGATATCAGCCGGAAGAAGATCGGCAGCGCGGCTAGGTGCAGCAGCACCGCCACAACGGCGACGGAGAGCGGGGTCGTCGTGTCGTACAGCACCCGGCAGCGCGCTGCCGGCGGACGCGTTCGTTGGCCGTCCTTCATCATCGGCAAGGCCGGGTGTGTCTGTCGCTTCGCCACCGTCACCGTGCACGGCACGAGGTAGGTTGCCGCCGATGATCCGATTGTAAATCGCCGCCTGGCTCATGAAGACAATCACCGGACGAACACACGCCAGACGTTTTCCATGGCACACTCCTGCTGTCGCCACGAGGCGAGGCGGCCACAAAAAAAACCGCCTTGCGGCGGTTCTAAGCACAGACCTACCGCCTCAGTTCGCGGTAGGAGTCATCAGCCTGTTCGGCGGTTTCGGGGAACCCCATCCCCATCGTAGAAACGATACCGTCCCGGACTGCACTGGTCAACGCCGCGTTCGGAGCGCAAGCCGCCGAGCCGAGACTCGCAGGTGGCGGATGATCTCGTCTCGGCTGAGGACCGCGCTCAAGTCCCTAAGGCCGTCGCTGCGGCAGGATGTCTTGACCTGAGAGAGATCAAACGAGAGGGGAATGGCTACGAAGCCGACGATGCACATCCTTTTGCGTGTTGAACCCAGCGACAAGCGATGTTTCGCGCCGGGAAGGATATTCCCTCCCCGGCGCTGGAGCAGTGGCAGGCCAGCGTCAGGCGGAGAGAGCCGCCGCGGGAGCCTGCTTTTCGCGTTTGACCAGCAGCTTGTTCAGCGCGTTGACGTAGGCCTTGGCCGAGGCGACGATGGTATCGGTGTCGGCGGCTTGGCCGTTGACGGTGCGGCCGTTCTCCTCCAGCCGCACGGTCACCTCGGCCTGGGCGTCGGTGCCGCCGGTGATGGCATGGACCTGATAAAGCTGCAGCCGCGCATCGGTCGGAATCAGGCTTTTGACACAGCTGAAGGCGGCGTCGACCGGGCCGTCTCCGGTTCCCTCGCAGCTACGCGTTTCGCCGTCGATGCTGAGCTCCAGCTTCGCATGCGGCTCACGGGTCCCGCAGGTGATCGCCAGGGAGACCAGCGTGATGCGATCGTTGGCGCGCAGGATCTCGTCATCGACCAGGGCAACGATGTCTTCTTCGTAGACCTCCTTCTTGCGGTCGGCCAACTCCTTGAACCGGCGGAACGCGTCGGCAATCGCATTGTCGCCGAGTTCGTAGCCCAGCTCCTTCAGCTTCTCGCGAAAGGCATGCCGACCGGACAGCTTGCCGAGAACGATCTTCGAGGTGGTCAGGCCGACCGACTCCGGCGTCATGATCTCGTAGGTGGCGGCATGCTTGAAGAAGCCGTCCTGATGGATGCCCGACTCGTGCGCGAAGGCATTGGCGCCAACGATCGCCTTGTTGGGCTGGACGACGAAGCCGGTGATCGCCGAGACCAGCCGCGAAGCGCGGATGATGTTCTCGGTACGGATGCCGGTGGTGTATGGCATCCGGTCGTGCCGGGTCCGGAGCGCCATCACCAGCTCTTCCATCGCCGCGTTGCCCGCCCGCTCGCCGAGGCCGTTGATGGTGCACTCGACCTGCCGCGCCCCGGCCGCCACCGCGGCCAGCGAGTTGGCGACCGCCAATCCCAGATCGTTGTGGCAGTGGACCGAGATCACCGCCTTGTCGATGTTGGGCACACGGTTGCGTAGCATCGCGATCAGCGCGCCGTATTCCTCCGGAATGGCATAGCCGACCGTATCGGGAACGTTGATGGTGGTCGCACCGGCGTCAATGGCGGCCTCGACGCAGCGACACAGGAAGTCATGCTCGGAGCGCGAGCCGTCCTCGCAGGACCATTCGACATCGTCGGTGAACCGGCGGGCATAGGCGACACTGCGCTTGACTGCCTGGTAAACGTCGTCCGGCTCCATCTGCAGCTTGTACTTCATGTGCAGCGGGCTGGTGGAGATGAAGGTATGGATGCGTCGGCGCGGCGCCGGCCGGATCGCTTCGGCGGCAGCGTCGATGTCGCTGCTCACCGCGCGGCTCAAGGCGCAGACGGTGGACTCGGTGACGGTCTTGGCGATCGCGTTCACCGCCTCGAAATCGCCACGCGAGGAGATCGGGAACCCCGCCTCGATGACGTCGACACCCATTTCCTCAAGCATCTGGGCGATCCGCAGCTTCTCGTCCAGGTTCATCGAGGCGCCCGGCGACTGCTCGCCGTCGCGCATGGTGGTATCGAAGATGATGATGCGGTTGGGATCTCTGCTGGTACTCATGACACGTTGCTCTCTCGTCTCAGGTGGTGTGCACACGGGCTCGATCGTGGTTGCATCCCCTGAACCATCAACGCCCTTAGCGGCGGGATGCGTTCAGGGGCACCTAAGTCGAAGGGTCAGGGTCCCAGAGAGGTGCAGGGGCAAGCGGGTGGGCAGCGCCACATCGAGCCGAACTTCGGCCGCGCGTGCCGAGGATCCGTTTCGCTGAGGTGTCATGATGGCGTGTTCGTTCATCATGGTCCAAAAAAAACCGCTGGCGCTCCGTCAAGTCATCCCCTTGTTGATCGCGAAAGTCAACACCATTGACTCACGATACCGCGCTATGTGGGGGTGGCGGCACATGAATGCAACAGGACCGCCCGGTTCCGCATTCGTTTCAGGCGGTCGCCGCGGGACCGAGGGCGCCCGCGACAAGAGCGGCGTCGGTGGCACCGCGCGAGCGGATGTTCAGCCCGGCACTGGCGCCGTAGCATTCGATGCCTTCTGCGGTCAGGCGGACGAAGCCGGCGGCGACGACTTCGGCCGGCTTGAACTGTTGCGCCAGATACGCATGCATGAAGGCGGCCGAGAACATCACCGGCTCCTCGCCGCGCGGCGTCCGCACGACGAGGTACTTCATCGCCACCGGCAGCTCACAAACCCTCCGGTCCTCGCGCGATGGCAACGACACCGGTGCGCGCCACGTCGGTCAGCCCGAGCGGCTGCATCAGGCCGATGAAGGCGGTCAGCTTGCTGGTCTTGCCGACGATTTCGAACACGAACGACTCGTTGGTCGAGTCGACCACGCGGGCGCGGAAGATGTCGGCAATCCGGAGTGCCTCGACCCGATGCTCGCCGACGCCGCGCACCTTGATCAGCGCCAGTTCGCGCTCGACCTCGGGGCCTTCGTTGGTCAGGTCGCTGACCTTGTGCACCGGCACCAGACGACGGAGCTGGGCCTTGATCTGCTCGATGATCTGCGGCGTGCCGGAGGTCACGATGGTGATGCGGGACACATGACCATCGGGGTCGGTCTCGGCGACGGTCAGGCTTTCGATGTTATAGCCGCGCCCGGAAAACAGGCCGATGACGCGGGCCAGAACGCCGGGCTCGTTATCGACCAGCACGGCAACGGTATGTCGTTCTTCCCGCTGAGGACTATTGTTCACAATAGAGGACTCCCGGACTTTTCGCCCGCCCTCCGGAATTGGCCCCGGCAGCTGCGGGCAAAGGATCAAAAAACGGACTCCGAGGAGCGCCCGGCGAGGCGCAGGGCCGAGTGTCCTGCGGTCTTCGCCGCGGCGCCCCCCAAAGACGTGGACGCGAACGCGACGTGGAGGCGCTAGACGAGGACCATGCCCTCCTCCGAGATCGGCCGCTCGACCTGATCGGCCGGCCCCAGCAGCATCTCGTTGTGCGCCGCTCCCGACGGGATCATCGGGAAGCAGTTCTCCGCCTTGTCGACGCGAATATCGGCAATCACCGCGCGGTCGCTGGCGATCATCGCCTTGATCACGTCGTCCAGCTCCGAGACCTTTTCCGCGCGCAGCCCGGTGGCGCCGAACGCCTCCGCCAATGCCACAAAGTCCGGCAGCGAGTTCATGTAGCTCTCGGAGTAGCGTCCGCCGTGCAGCAACTCCTGCCACTGGCGGACCATGCCCATGTACTCGTTGTTGAGGATGAACACCTTCACTGGAAGCCGGTACTGGGCGATGGTCGACATCTCCTGGATATTCATCATGATCGAGGCTTCGCCGGCGATGTCGACGACCAGCGCATCCGGATGGGCAACCTGCACGCCCATCGCCGACGGCAGGCCGTAGCCCATCGTGCCGAGGCCGCCCGACGTCAGCCAGCGCTTGGGCTTCTCGAAGCCATAGTGCTGGGCCGCCCACATCTGATGCTGACCGACCTCGGTGGTGATGTAAACGTCATCACGCCCCTTGGTCAGTTCATAGAGACGCCGGATCGCGTACTGCGGCTTGATGATGTCTCCGCTCTGGGTGAACGCGAGACTGTCTTGCGCGCGCCATTCGTTGATCTGCTGATACCACTGGGCGATGGCCCTCGGGTTCAGCTTGTACTGGCTGGTCTTCCAGACGCCCAGCATCTCCTCCAGAACCGAGGCGACATCGCCGACAATTCCGATATCGACAAGCACGTTCTTGTTGATCGACGACGCATCGATGTCGACGTGGATTTTCTTGGAGTCCGGAGAAAACGCCGAGATCCTGCCGGTCACCCGGTCATCGAAGCGGGAGCCGATGGCCACCATCACATCGCAGCCATGCATCGCCAAATTGGCTTCATAAGTGCCATGCATCCCGAGCATGCCGAGGAAGTTCGGATGGGACGCCGGCACCGCACCCAGCCCCATCAGCGTCAAGGTGAACGGTGCCCCGGTGACGTTGACAAACTCGGTCAACAGGTCCGCCGCACGATCACCCGAATTGATGACGCCGCCGCCGGCATAGATGATCGGCCGCTTCGCGCTCGCAAGAACCGCCATCGCTTCTCTGATCTTGGCAGAGTCCCCCTTGATCCGCGGCTTGTAAGTGCGATGGCCGGAATCATCGGGCGGGCTGTAGCGGCCGAGCCCTTGCGAGACGTCCTTCGGCAGATCGATCAGCACCGGACCGGGACGGCCGCTTCGCGCGACGTAAAAAGCCTCATGGACCACCCGGGCCAGATCGTCGGTCTTTTTGACGAGATAGTTGTGCTTGGTGCAGGGCCGGGTGATCCCGGTGGTGTCGCACTCCTGAAACGCATCGTTGCCGATCAGATGGGTCGGAACCTGCCCGCAAATGCACACCAGCGGCACGCTATCCATCAGCGCATCGGTCAATCCGGTGACGGCATTGGTCGCGCCCGGTCCGGAGGTCACGAAGACAACGCCGACCTTGCCGGTCGAGCGCGCATAGCCCTCGGCGGCGTGAACCGCGCCGCCCTCCTGGCGGACAAGGATGTGGCGGATGGCGTTCTGCTGGAACAGCTCGTCATATACCGGCAGGATGGCGCCACCGGGATACCCGAATACGTCCGTGACGCCCTGATCCATGAGCGCCTTGAGAAGTATTTTCGCGCCGCTGATCTGTTCGTCCGCCATCGTCGTGCTCTCACTTTCGTGTCCATGGTTGACCGGCACGCGTCGCAGGTTCACCCGGTTCATGTCAAAGATGGATCGGTTCCGGCGCGGCCGTGGACACAGCCGACGTCACCATCCATGAACAGGGCACCGCTCCGGTACCGGCTTCAGAAAAAGGCCCGACCGGATCAGCCGGGCCACGTCGTCTGCCCCATTTAGCCCTTCACGTCGCGGAGGTCAACAGAAACTGGCGAATGAACGTGAAGATTCTTGACCGTATACTTTCCGAATATTGCTCACTAACCCCTAAATGGGGTACAATTTGATGACGGAGCCACGTTCGCTGGCGCTTGGCGAAGCGACACGTCGCCACCCGCGCCGCCACCCGTGCCTGTTCCAGCGAGCATGCGCCGCGTACGAAAGGGGCAAGTTCTTTGACGCCGACGGCCTTCATCGCCGGCAGCATCGGATCGAGATCGAGGTCCAGCAGCGCCTGCACTTCAGCCATCGCCCCCGCCGCGATCATCGCATCGAGACGAGTGCCGATGGCATCATTCAGTGCCTCCCGCTGCGGATCCAGCACAAGAATAACATAGCGAGCGTTCGCCACCGGCGGACGCGGTGGCGCCTGCTGCCAAACCGACAGGGGCCGTCCGGTCGCCGCGGCGACGGCGTAGGCGCGAACGAGGCGCTGGCGATCGCCGGCCGGCAGTCGCGCCGCGATTGCAGGGTCGAGCACCGCCAGCGCATCGCGAAACGCGGCACCCCCGAGCGCGGCATGTAACGCAGTGGCAGAAGCCTGCGCCTCATGGTCGACTTCGGGGATCGGCGCCAGTCCCTCGACAAGCGCCTTGAGGTAAAGGCCGGTCCCGCCGACAACGACCGGCAGGCGGTGCGCCGTATGTGCGGCCTCGATTTCGCGGCCCGCCATTGCCGCCCACCGGCCGGCCGAGCATCGCTCCGAGGCTGCCAGCACTCCGTAGAGCCTGTGCGGCAGGTGCGCCTCATCTGCGGGGGACGGCCGCGCCGTCAGCACCCGCAGCTCACGGTAGACTTGCATGCTGTCGGCGTTGATGATGATGCCATTGAACGCATCAGCGATGTCCATCGCCAACCGAGACTTGCCACTAGCGGTCGGGCCGGCGATGATCACCGCCGGCTGCGGACCGGGGTCCCACGTCGATAGGCATTCTCTTGAGCCGGCGGCAGCGGGCGGAATCGGGCTGTCTGACATTCTCATGTTGGCATTATATGGCGACCCGTCGCTTGCAGCGCTTCCCCGCCAGGTTACTTAGAAGCGGCGAAGATCCGGCTGCGAGCGCCTCTGCGACGATCATCGATACCACGCGAACGACCTGAAAGGCTTTGTTGCATGTATGAAGGTCCCTCACCCGACGCTCCGGCGGCCGGACAGCCTTTGGCCATGGGCGACGCACCAGGGGTGCAGGCCGACGGATCAAGGTCTCGTCGGACCTTCGCCATCATCTCGCATCCGGATGCGGGAAAAACGACCCTGACCGAGAAACTGCTGCTGTTCGGCGGCGCGATCCGGCTGGCGGGGCATGTCAAGGCGCGCGGCGAGCGCCGCCGCACCCAGTCCGATTGGATGGAAATCGAGAAGTCGCGCGGCATCTCGATCTCGAGCTCGGTGATGACCTTCGCGCGCGACGGCATCACCTTCAATCTGCTCGACACGCCGGGACACGAGGATTTCAGCGAGGACACCTACCGCACGCTCACCGCCGTCGACTCCGCGATCATGGTGATCGACGCGGCCAAGGGGATCGAAAGCCAGACGCTGAAGCTGTTCGAGGTCTGCCGCCTGCGCAACATCCCGATCATCACCTTCGTCAACAAGATCGACCGCGAAGGGCGCGATCCGTTCGAGTTGCTCGACGAGATCGAAAGCGCGCTCGCCCTCGACGTCTGCCCGATGACCTGGCCGGTGGGCATGGGCGTCGATTTCCACGGCTGCTACAGACTTGCCGACGGGCGCTTCCTGACATCGGACGGCGGCGCCGGCGCGCCTTTCAACCGCACCGTGACGTGCGGGGCAGAGATGGCGGAACTGGCGGCGCGGGTTCCCGCGCCGGTCTTTGAGGCCTTCCGCGAGTCCGCCGATCTGGCCCGCTCCGCCTATGGCGAACTGGATCAGGCTGCCTATCGCGAGGGGCACCAGACGCCGGTCTTCTTCGGCAGCGCCCTTAAGGACTACGCGGTTGGCGATTTGCTGGAGGCTCTTGCAATGATCGCGCCGCCGCCGCGGTGCCAGCCGGCCGAGCCGCGCAATGTCGATCCGGCAGAAACACGGGTATCCGGCTTTGTCTTCAAGGTGCAGGCAAACATGGACCCTAATCACCGCGACCGGGTGGCGTTCGTTCGGCTGTGCTCGGGCCGGTTCCGCCGCGGCATGAAGCTGAAGCAGGCGGGCACGGGGCGAACACTGCCGGTCAACAATCCGATTTTCTTTTTCGCTCAGGAACGCGAACTGGCGGACGAGGCGCTGGCCGGCGACATCATCGGCATTCCCAATCACGGCACCCTGCGGGTGGGCGACTCGCTGTCGGATGGAGAGACGGTGCGATTTACCGGGATTCCCAATTTCGCGCCGGAGATCCTCCGCCGGGTCCGCCTCGACGATCCGATGCGGGCCAAGCAGTTGCGCCGCGCCCTCGATGATCTTGCCGAGGAGGGCGTGACCCAGGTGTTCCGCCCGCTCTCCGGCGCGCCGTGGATCATCGGTGTGGTCGGCCAGCTTCAGCTCGACGTGCTGCAATCGCGCATGGAGTGCGAATATCGGATCGCGGTGGGATTCGAAACCGCCCCTTACGAGACCGCCCGCTGGATCTCCAGCGACGATCCGGCGCAGCTCAAACGGTTCCTCGATCGTCACCGCGAGACGGTTGCCGAGGACCGGGACGACGCTCCTGTCTTTCTCGCCCGCAATGCCTGGGCGCTCAATCGCACCATCAGCGACTGGCCGGACATCCGCTTCGCTCCGACCCGCGAGCGCTCTTGACGTTTCCTCGTCGGGAGCGACCCGAAGCCTCGCCTTACAATACCGCCTGCTGATCGGGCACTTCGATCTCGCCCTGCCTGCCCGACGGTTGAGGGAGGGGCTGACGGGGGAGCTGGCGCGGCCAAGCCTCGACGACCGCCTGGACAACCGAAGCCAGCGGCACCGCGAAAAACACCCCCCAGAACCCCCAGATGGCGCCAAACACGAGGATGGCGACGATGATGGCGTTGGGATGCAGATTGACGGTCTCCGCCAGCAGCAGCGGGGCAAGAACGTTGCCGTCGAGGGCCTGAATGATGGCATAGGCCGCAATGACCCAGATCAGCTCGTTGGTCGCGCCGAACTGAAAGTAGGCGACGAGTCCGACCGGGGCCGCAACAACCAGCGCGCCGACGTAGGGAACGAGCACGGAAAGGCCGGTCGCCGTGGCAAGCAGCGCGCTGAACTGCAGGTCGAGGGCAAGAAAGACAACATAACTGACGACGCCGACGATGACGATCTCGTAGAGCTTGCCGCGGACATAGCCGCCCACCTTGACATCGACCTGCCGCCAAACCTGATTGACGAGGCTTCGCTCGTTCGGAAGGAAGCTGACGAACCAGTGCAGAATGCGAGCCTTGTCCTTGAGAAAGAAGAAAACCAGCAGCGGAACGAGGACGACGTAGATGCTCAAGGAGACCAGAGTCGGCAGCAGAGCGACGGAATAGGCAAGCAGCCGCTGCCCCATCATCAAGAGTTCGATCCGCACCTGCTCGACCATTTCCACCGCCTGCTGCTGGTCGATCAGATCCGGATAGAGTTCCGGCAACCGCAACAACTGTTCGCGCAGGGTGCTGACCATCGCCGGCAGCTGTTGCGCAAGCTGACCGACCTGTCCCACCAGCAGCGGGATCAGCACCAGAACGATCCCGAACAGTACGGCAAGGAATACAAGGAACACCACCAGAACGGCAACCAGACGCGGCACGCCCGCGCGCACCAGCGGCTGGATCATCTCTTCCAGCAGGTAGGCGATCACGATGCTGGCGATAACCGGCGCCAGAACCCTGCCTGCAAACATGATCACCGCAAACGCCAGCAGCAGCACCACCGCAAGAATAACCACCTGCGGATTGGAAAAGTGTCGGCGGAACCACGTCTTTAGCGGGTTCATGCCCGTCTGCCGAGGCTAGAGCGTCGCTGCCGGCGCACCGCGGACCATCTCATCACGATGTTTCCCGTTGGGCCGTCGCCGCGTTGATCAAAAACCATCCGATGATATTGCGTTGTCTCCGCCAGTTGGGCCTCTCGCGCCTGCTGCCGTAATCGCCATCGAGTTCATCATAGCCGGCCCCCTGCCGTCGTTTAACTGGATTGCTGACATCGCGGCGGCTCAATCCCCCGGGGTTCACGATTCTCCCCGCTCGGGTGCGGGGCAGCACGACAGCACTTGCTCGGCGCCCTCGGGGCGCCACATGCAGGTGCACACGCGCGCGTGTTCCGCATGACCCCGGAAGGATAGCAGAGCATGACATGGAGCGGTTCATTTCCCTTCGCACCAAGTTTCACCCGCACCGCGGCGGCGGCCGTATTGATCGCGATCACGCCTGCGATGGTTGGCGCGCAAGAGCGCGTCATTGCCACGGACATAGGCCCGGTCAAGGTGGAAACCGTCGCGCGCGGCCTTGAGCATCCCTGGAGTCTGGTGTCCTTGCCGGACGGGAGGATGCTGGTGACCGAAAGGCCGGGCCGGCTGCGGTTGGTCGACGAGAAGGGTGAGCTTTCCGAGCCGATCGAAGGAGTGCCGGCGGTGTTCGCGCAGAGCCAGGGTGGGCTGCTCGATGTCGCGCTGGACCCGGATTTTGCCTCAAACCGTCTTGTTTACCTGTCCTATGCCGAAGCCGGCGAGGGTGGCGCATCAACGGCGGTTGCACGCGGCCGCCTGAACGATGCGGCGACGGCGCTCGAGGGTATCGAGGTCATCTTCCGCCAGGAGCCCAAGGTCGGCGGCGGCGCCCATTTTGGCTCGCGGCTGGTGTTTGCGCCGGACGGGACTCTGTTCGTGACGCTGGGAGAGCGGTTCAAGTTCGACCCCGCGCAGGATGTTTCGAACCACCTCGGCACCATTGTCCGCATCCACCCGGACGGAACGATCCCTTCCGATAACCCCTTTGTGGACCGCGAAGACGCGAAGCCGGAAATCTGGTCATACGGCCACCGCAACGTGCAGGGCGCGGCCCTGCATCCGCAGACAGGCAAGCTGTGGACCCACGAGTTCGGGCCACGCGGCGGTGACGCTCTCAACATTCCCGAGGCCGGCCGCAACTACGGCTGGCCGCTCGTGAGCTACGGGCGCCATTATACCATGCAGGACATTCCCGATCCGCCGACCCGACCGGACTTCGCACAGCCGATCTACCACTGGACACCGGCGATTTCGCCCTCGGGTATGACCTTCTACACCGGCGACCTCTTTTCCGGGTGGCAGGGAAACATCCTGATCGGAGGACTTTCCTCGCAGGCGCTGGTCCGGCTGACAGTGGAAGGGCAGCAAGTGACCGACGAAGAGCGCATCGAGATGGGCGCGCGCATTCGCGAAGTGCATCAGGGCAACGATGGCGCCGTCTATTTGCTGACCGACGAGGGGCACGGCGAAATACTGCGCTTGATGCCGGAAGGAGCAGCGGCCGGAGGGGGCTGAACACCCGTCTCAATCAAAAACAGGCCCCAGCGTTTGGACGACGGCATCAAAGGCGCCGCATATTATTCCGCAGCCTGCATGGCACCGTCGTCGCTTGCCTGTTCCAGCACTTCCCGGGCTTCCTCGACTTCCTGCTGCCGGCGCCACATCGCGGCGTAGCGGCCGTCCTGGCGAAGAAGATCGAGGTGGCGTCCGCGCTCGACCACCTGACCCTGCTCGAGCACCAAAATCTCGTCGGCATCGACGACAGTGGAGAGGCGGTGGGCGATCATCAGGGTTGTCCGGCCCGCCGAAACCTCGCGCAACGACGCCTGGATCTCCTTTTCGGTGTGGGTGTCGAGCGCTGACGTCGCCTCGTCGAACAGGAGGATGCACGGATCCTTGAGGATGGTCCGGGCAATCGCGACCCGCTGCTTCTCGCCGCCGGAAAGCTTCAGCCCGCGTTCGCCGACGGTGGTATTATAGGTATCCGGCAGGCTGATGATGAAGTCGTGGATCTGGGCCAGCCGGGCGGCCCGTTCGACCTCCGCCGGGCTCGCCGACGGACGGCCGTAGGCGATGTTGTAATAGACGGTGTCGTTGAACAGGACCGTGTCCTGCGGAACGATTCCGATCGCCGCGCGAAGGCTGGCCTGGGTGATCTTGCGAAGATCCTGTCCATCGATCCGGATCGATCCCGCCGTCGGATCATAAAAGCGGTACAGCAGGCGCGAGATGGTGGACTTGCCGGCGCCACTGGCACCGACGATGGCAAGGCTCCGGCCCGGCGCGACGGTAAACGAGACATCGTCCAGCACCCGCCGCCGAGGATCGTAGGCGAAGGAGACGCCTTCGAACACGATTTCCCCGCCAGCGGTTTCCAAGTCCTTTGCATTCGGCGCATCGGCGACGTCGGCCTGTTCATCCAGCAGGCGGAACATCGACTCCATGTCGGTCAGCGAGCGCTTGATTTCCCGGTAGACGAACCCGAGGAAGTTCAGCGGCATGAACAACTGGATCAGATAGGAGTTCACCAGCACGAAGTCGCCCACGGTCATTGTTCCGGCAACAACACCGGATGCCGCCATCACCATCAGCACGATCAGACCGATCGCGATGATCACCCCCTGGCCGATGTTGAGCAGGCTGAGCGACACTTTGCTTTTGACGGCCGCCGCCTCGTACGCCTGCAGCGCCGTGTCGAACCGGCGCGCTTCATGCGCCTCGTTGCCGAAGTACTTGACGGTCTCGAAGTTGAGCAGGCTGTCGATCGCGCGGGTATGGGCGGCACTGTCGTTCTCGTTCATCTGCCGACGAAACTTGGTCCGCCACTCGGTGATCAGCAGAGTCCAGACGACATAGCCGGCGATGCATCCAAACGTGATCAGGGCATACCAGGCGCCAAACCACCACCAGAGAATGCCGCAGACAAGCGCCACCTCGAAGAACGTCGGCAGCACGTTGAACAGCATGAAGTTCAAAAGAAACTCGATGCCCGCCGATCCGCGCTCGATCGCCCGGCTGATCTCGCCGGTGCGGCGATCGAGATGAAACCGCAGGCTGAGGCCGTGCAGATGGCAAAACGTCTGCAAGGCCGCCTTGCGGATCGCCCGCTGCGCGACCTTGGCGAACACGGCGTCCCGCAATTCACCGAACGCCTGCGCCGAAACGCGCGCGGCGCCGTAGGCGACGAGGATGAAGACCGGCACGGCAACGACGGCAGCCGCCGGATCGGTCAAAGCGTCAACGGCCATCTTGTAGAACCAGGGAACCGCGACATTGATCGCCTTGGCGGCAACCAGCAGCGCGATGGCCGCGACAACGCGCACCCGCAACTCCAGGCTATCCCGCGGCCACAGGTAAGGCAGCAGGGTGCGGATCGTAGCAAGATCGTTGCGCTTGCGCGTGGTCTCGGGGCGCGGTCGTGTTGCGTGGGTCGCGGCGGGATCAGCCATGAGGCGCAATATGGGCCGGCCCGGATGTCAGGTCAAAAGACGTATGCAGATGACAGTGGAACCCTCAGCGCCTCTGCTGCGTTCCAGAGCCTGTTGAACCGATCATGGGGCCAAAAGGCCCTTAAGTGGGGGAGAGGGAAACAAATCATGGCAAAGGCAACAATCAGTGACGCGCGGGGTCGCGGCGCGACACGTCCCACCGATATTCCCAAGCCCGGATGGCGCGACATCGCGATGCGGGTGAAGGACCAACTCGGCGAGGACAATGTCGACATGGTCGCGGCAGGCGTCGCTTTTTATATGTTTTTTGCGATTTTTCCGGCGCTGCTTGCCGCGTTGTCCATCTATGGCTTGTTTGCCGATCCGGCCCAGGTGGCACAGCAAATCCAGGCGTTGACGGAGTACCTGCCGGGCCAAGCCCAAGAGATCATCGGCCAGCAGTTGACGCGGATTGCGGACGCCTCCGGACAGGCACTGGGATGGAGCGCCGCCATCAGCATCCTGGTCGCGCTGTGGAGTGCCACCAAGGGCGTCAAGGCGCTGATGACGGCCTTTAACATCACTTATGACGAAGCGGAAAAGCGCGGGTTCTTGAAGTTCAATTTGATTGCGCTCGCGCTGACGCTGTTCATCCTCGTCTTCGGGCTCGTCGTCCTGGTGATCGTCGCGATCATTCCGCCCCTGCTTTCCGCGCTCAATCTCGAAGCGCTTATCCATTGGGTCGTGACCTTGGGGCGCTGGCCGGTCCTGTTCCTGCTGGTAATGGTTGTTCTGGCAATTCTCTATCGCTTCGCTCCCAGCCGCGAACGGCCGCTCTGGAGGTGGGCGACGCCGGGGGCTTTTTTGGCAACGCTGTTATGGTTGCTCGCCTCGCTGGCCTTTTCGCTCTACGTCTCCAATTTTGCCGACTACAACGCGACCTACGGCACCTTGGCCGCCGTCGTCATCCTGCTGTTCTGGTTTTATATTTCGGCCTACGTCGTGCTGTTAGGCGCCGAGGTCAACTGCGAGATGGAGCGGCAAACCCGCCGCGACACCACCACCGGTAAGGAAAAACCGATGGGCGAGCGGCAGGCTTACGCCGCGGACACAGTGGCGGAGGGCAGGTAGCCAATTCAGTCAGTCAGTTCGAACAGCATCAAGTATGTCGTCTGGGTCGGGCTGTAGTTGTCGTCGGCGACAAGATAGACCTGCGTCTCGCCATCGGCAGCGCGGCGCACGTCGATTGCTTCCATGTTGTCGACGGCAAGACTTCCTTCCAGACGGGCGATCTCCTCCCCCTCGAGGAGAGCGCCAGGAGCGATGGTATGGGCAGCGAGGCGTTTCAGACGCACGCCAATGGGCGGGTAGCGGCGCTCCAGGACGAGAACGTCACCATCGGGCAATGTGGTCGCGCCTGTTGGCTGGAAGCCGCCGCCCGCCCGCCACTGCAATTGGTGCCAAGCGCCATCGTCGTCCCGTAACCAAGCCGCAATGCCGTGTTGCGTCCTCAAGCCCTCCGAGAATGCCAACAAGCGACCGTCATTCAACGTGGTGAGGCCCTCGGCTCCCTCGTTCAGCGGCTGCGCGTCGAGCGCGTCGGGCCCCGACATCGGCGTCGGCCGTCCTCTCGGCCCCTGATAGTGCCAAAGCCGGTGGTCCCGCTCGAGCGCAACGAGCAGCCCACCCTCGGCTCCTCCATCCGCAAGAGCCTCGGCATCGCGTTCGTTGGCGGCGCGAAGGGCTTCACCGGTCAAGCCCAGCATCGGGGTGATGGTCGCGCTGGCGATACCCACGAGGTTCTCGTCCTCATCGTGGATCAGGTCGGCGCGGATCCAATAGCCGTTGTCGGAGATCGAGATGAAGGCCGCGCCGTCGGGCTGAACCAACAGGCCTGAAATACCGCCGAAACGCGGATTGCTGCTGCTAAGGGCAAGACCGCCACGGTAGCGCAAGCGACCGACCGTCTCGCGCTCCGGGTCGGCGAAATCGAGCGGAACCGGTCTTGCCGTGATGGTGACGCGGTCCTCCTGTCCTCGGGCGTGATCCGGCACAGGGCCGCACACAACGAGGGCAAGCGCCAGCAGAAGAACCGTTGCCATTCGGCGCCGCCGCCCCCAGCGCCGCGGCAGCCGGCGATTGCACTCCATCTGACGCACCCTCAAAGTCATTCGAACGAGAGCAACAACGCCCCGGCAACTCAGCACGCGTGGTCCTTGATCGTCCAGAGTCTTATTTGCATATGACGTTGTCGCCACCGCCGGAACCCGCTATCCCGTCCTCATGTGAACGCAAGGAGGTGCTCAATGGGTGACGCATTCGGAGGTTTACTTGGCCTCGTTCTTCTTATTCTCAACATTTACGCGATCGTCAAGATCGTCGGCAGCGGAGCGTCGACGGGAATGAAGATCCTCTGGGTCATCGTGATCCTGATTTTCCCGCTGCTCGGCTTCATCCTGTGGCTGATTTTCGGACCGAAGTGATCCGCGCGCGCCAATCCCGGATTCAATCCTGATCCCACGGCGGCGCCGGCTCGCACAACCTTGCGAGCACCAGTTCGACAACACGCTTGGCGGCCGGATCGAAAGCAATTCCGAGGCGGCCGTCCTCGCACCATGCGACCCGTCCGGAGAAGGTGCCGACGCGATCGATCCTCAGCGTTACCGTACAGCCTGGATCAATCGTCTTGTCGACGAGAACATGGACTCCCGAGACCGAGATGTTGCGGATCTTTCCATTCAGAACATAACGTTCAAATTTGCCTTCGGCGGCAACCAGGGCTGACCACAGGACGGGGTGGCGGGAATGGCTACGTTCCTCACGCCGCATCATCGCCAACCGATCTCGCCTTGCCAACCGCATTGCTGACCTCCGCCTTGCTGCCGCGCCCGGCTCATGCGGGCGCTGATCCGGTTTTAACAACCAGCGGTGAAACGTTTGTTAATGGCCGGTCGATCGACGGGTGGGCAGCCGCGAGCGGTTTCAGTCGCGCCCGCGGAGGCGATGCCAGATCCGCATCACCCGGTTCCGGTACTGAAGGTTGCGTCCGCGGATGGAAGCATGATACCGCGCGACGGCGTTGCCCCACGAGCCGCTGTCAAGAAACAATCCGTGAAGAAACCGAGCAGCGTAATCGGCGTTGCTGGCAGGATCAAGGGCGTCGTCGAGGCTTGCGAAGGCGGCGGGATGGTGATGCAGATTGACCTGCATACAGCCTGCATCAATGTTGCGGACGTTGCGGTCTTGCAAAGCATCAATGGCGGCAACCGCTTCCGCTTTCGTGCCGAGGTAGCGCCCGCGCCCCTCCGCGGTCACGGTCCACGGCCACGGCTCAACGCTCCCGTCTCCTTCGCGTCGGCGCCCCGACTCGGCAAGGGCAATCGCCTTGAGCAGGTGGGCCGGCAAGCCGGCTCTCTGTTCCGCAGCGGCGATCGCCGCTGCGCACACGTGCCAGGGATCCGGATCGACAGGATGATCGTCTCCCCTGCCCGCGATCGGTATGCTTGATAGACAGACAGCGGCAAGGACCCTCAGCACGATCCGGCACCGCCGTTCCGCCAATGTCATCTCAGGCGCTTTCCAGCAGATGCTGGCCGCGCTCAGCTGCCGTGGCCGAAGAGGTCCTCGCGGCAGTACGACTCCGATGCAAACTTCATGCATTCGCGCAAGCGCTCGTTGGTGCTCTGCCAGGGCGCCGTTTGCGGACGCGTGTCCGCTGTCGCACAGCCGGCAAGAGTGGCAGCGATCATCACAACAGCGAGACGAGACATTCGACAGACTCCTTTACAAGCTCATACCCTACGCCAAGGTTCCCTCTACGAAGTAGGAGAAGCCCGTCTCGTTGCAATGGCTGCTCGTGCCTGCTTGCTGTCGTCTCGGCGAAGGAAATGAAGCTGTGCGCGGCACCTTGATCGCTCAGCGGGGCCATCCGGGACGGCCGGCGAACACGCGGTTCAGGCTTGGTGTTTCGCCGGCCGCTTCGCTGACAAGGGTTCGGATTGAGAGGATCGCGTGGGATGACACGAATGGACTTCTCGCGGCGGGCGGCAACCCCGGAGTTGATGGATGATGAGACTGTTTCCTTCGAGGATTTGCGCGCGTGCCTTGAGGATCTTGCGCGCGTCAACCGCCTGACGCTCGCCTACCGGCCGACCCTCGCCTTCCTCGAAAGCGTCCGCGCTGCGGGGCTGGTGCCGCACGATCGCCCGCTTACGATCCTGGATGCCGGCTGTGGATATGGCGATACCTTGCGCCGGATCGACCGCTGGGCGCAGCGGCGCGGCGTTGCGGTCCGGTTGACCGGTGTCGACCTCAGCGCCCACGCGATGCGGATTGCGGCGGAAGCAACGCCGCCCGACCGGCCGATCGAATGGATCGAAGCAGATCTTGCGACCTTCCGGCCGGAAGGCGACGTCGACCTCATCGTCAGCTCGCTGTTCGCCCACCATCTCCATGAGCGCACTCTGCTCGCCTTTCTCGCCTGGATGGAAGCCACTGCACGGATCGGCTGGTTCGTCAACGACCTTCACCGTCATCCGTTGCCATACCACGTCTTCCGCGTGTGGGCGGCAATGGCGCGCTGGCACCGCTTCGTCCGGCACGATGGGCCGGTCTCCATCACGCGCGCCTTCGTGTCCGCCGACTGGCGTCGGCTGCTTGCCGATGCAGGCATTCCACCCGGTTCCGCCGACATCCGCTGGTGGATGCCGTTCCGGCTGTGCGTCTCGCGGCTGCGCGGGCCTTAAGCTCAAGCGAACAAGGCAGGGTGAACGGCAGTGAACACCGAGGTCCTGGTGATCGGGGGCGGACTGGCCGGTGCGGCGGCGGCGGCCCAGTTGGCCGAAGCAGGGCGGCGGGTGGTGGTGATCGAGCGCACGCCCGGACCTCACGACAAGGTGTGCGGCGAGTTCCTCAGCCGAGAGACGGTTCTTTACCTCGCTGCCCTCGGTATCGACGTCGCCGCTCTCGGTGCGGCGCCGATCGAGACCGTGCGCCTTTCTGCGGGAGACGTCGTTGCGAGCGCTCCTTTGCCGTTTCCGGCGCAAAGTTTATCGCGCCGGCTGCTGGACGAGGCGGTGCTGGACCGTGCGGCGGCGCGCGGCGCCGACATTCGGCGCGGGGTGCGGGTGCAGGCCCTGAAGCAGGCCGACGGCGGCTGGCAAGCGCGGCTCGACAGTGGTGAGAGAATTGGGAGCCAAGCGGTGTTTCTGGCGACCGGCAAGCATGACTTGCGAGGATGGCGGCGACCGCCCGGCCCCCAGCCTGACCTCGTCGCCTTCAAGATGCACTGGCGGCTGGCAGCGGGTGAAGCCGCGGCGCTCGCCGGCCATGTCGAGATCAGCATGTTCCCGGGTGGCTATGCGGGCCTGGAGCCGATCGAAGGCGGCCACGCCAATCTGTGCCTGCTGGTGCGTCAAAAGCACCTTTTTGAACAGGGACGATCCTGGTCCCGGCTGCTCGCGGCGATCCGAGCGGCAAGTCCACTGCTGGACCGCCGGCTCGGCGGTGCGGCGGCCTGCATGCCGCGCCCGCTCGCGTTGGCGTCGATCCCGTACGGTTACGTGCTGCAGGCGGGAGAGAGTCTGTTCCGGCTGGGAGATCAGGCGGCCGTCATTCCCTCGTTCGCGGGCGACGGCATGGCGATCGCGCTGCACAGTGCGCGCCTCGCCGCACGCTGCCATCTTCGAGGCGACACCGCCGCCGAGTACCGACGCCGGCTGGTCCGCGACATCGGCCCCGCGGTACGGCTCGCCAGCCTGCTATCGCACGCCCTTGTGCGCCGCAGCGGGCAGCGTATACTGACATCAGCGGCACGGATACAGCCGCACTTGATCGCCCTTGTGGCACGGGCAACTCGCGTGCCACAAGCCGCTCTCCGCCGCGCCGGTCTGGAACATCTGCTGTGAGCTGACCAATACTGCGTGGCGCTTCGTCTTGCCCGACAGCGAACTGGCAAGCGATGGACAGCACTTTTCATTTGAGAATGATTGTTAATAATAAGAAAAACGCGGCCCTGCCGTGGTGGTCACCGTCAATGTTTTTTACAAAAGACCACTTTTGTGCGCATGCGAAGATTGACACCTTGCGCCGCAGAGCCCTAATCTTGTTTACACCAACATTGCAGTGATTTGAACGACAAGAAGGGTCAACCCCATGTCGCCAGTCAATCGTCCTCTGTCTCCTCATCTACAGGTCTATCGACCGCAGATCACCTCGGTCCTCTCGATCCTGCATCGCATAACCGGGGTTGTCCTGACTATCGGTACGGTGCTGCTGACGTGGTGGCTGGTCGCCGCCGCCTACGGCCCCGAACAGTTTGCCAACGCTCAGGCGTTCTTCGGCTCGGTGATTGGTCAGCTGTTCCTGTGGGGCTTTACGTTCAGCCTGTTCTACCACCTGTGCAACGGCATTCGCCATTTGCTCTGGGATTTCGGCTGGGGCTTTGAGATCGCTCAGGTCCGGATGTCGGGGATCGTCATGGTCGCCGCGGCTGCCGTGCTCACGTTGGTGACACTGGTCGCCGCCTATGCGTTCGGAGGAGGTTGATTATGGAATTGCGTTCTTCATTGGGCCGCGCCCGCGGCCTCGGGTCGGCGAATGAAGGCGTTCACCATTGGTGGGGCCAACGGGTATCGGCAATTGCGCTTGTTCCACTGGCGTTGTGGTTCGTCTGGTCGGTGATCGGCCTGATCGGCGCCGATTGGCTGGAATTCCGTGAGTGGATCGGCCTGTTCGGCAACGCTGTCTTGATGATCGTTCTGGTCGCGGTGCTGTTCTACCACGCATTCGCCGGGATGCAGGTCGTGATCGAGGACTACGTCCACGGCGAGGCCGCCAAGGTCGTGACGCTTGTCGTCGTTAAGTTCGCGCTCGTGATCATGGGCGTCTCGTGCATCTTGGCCGTTCTGCGGATGGCCATTGGAGGTTGAAGACGATGGCCACCAATTCTTATCCGATTATTGATCACAGTTATGACGTTCTTGTCGTCGGTGCCGGCGGCGCCGGCCTGCGGGCAACGATGGGACTCGCCGCCTCCGGGCTGAAGACAGCCTGTATCACCAAGGTTTTTCCGACGCGCAGTCACACCGTGGCGGCGCAAGGCGGCATCGGCGCGGCGCTCGGCAACATGGCCGAGGACAGCTGGGAATGGCATATGTACGACACCGTCAAGGGCTCGGACTGGCTCGGCGATCAGGATGCCATCGAGTACATGTGCCGTCAGGCGGTGCCGGCCGTGCTTGAACTCGAACATTTCGGCGTGCCGTTCTCGCGGACGGCGGAGGGCAAGATCTACCAGCGTCCGTTCGGCGGACATATGCGCAACTACGGTGAAGCTCCGGTTCAGCGGGCCTGCGCGGCGGCGGATCGGACCGGACATGCCATCCTTCATACTCTGTACCAGCAGTGCTTGAAGCACGAGGCGCAGTTCTTCGTCGAATATTTCGCGATCGATCTGATGATGGACGATTCCGGGGCCTGTCGCGGCGTCGTCGCCTGGAACCTCGACGATGGCACCATTCATCGCTTCCAGGCCCATTCCACCGTGCTTGCAACGGGTGGTTACGGCCGCGCCTATTTCTCGTGCACCTCGGCGCATACCTGCACCGGCGACGGCAACGCCATGGTGTTGCGCGCCGGCCTGCCGGTCCAGGACCATGAGTTCATTCAATTCCATCCCACCGGCATCTACGGCTCGGGATGCTTGATTACCGAAGGGGCCCGCGGCGAAGGCGGCTACCTGACCAATTCCGAAGGCGAGCGGTTCATGGAACGTTATGCGCCGACCGCCAAGGACCTTGCCTCGCGCGACGTCGTCAGCCGTTCGATGACGGTCGAAATCCGCGAGGGCCGCGGCACCGGCCCGGAACGTGACCACATCATGCTCCACCTCGAGCACCTCGGCGGCGACGTCCTCTACCATCGACTGCCGGGGATCACCGAAACGGCCCGGGTTTTCTCCGGGGTCGATGCGACCAAGGAGCCGATCCCGGTTCTGCCCACGGTGCACTACAACATGGGTGGGGTGCCCACCAACCTGCACGGCGAGGCGCTGCGACCGACCTCGGCGGATCCGGATGCGATCTGCCCGGGACTGATGGCAGTCGGCGAGTGCGGCAGTGCATCGGTCCATGGCGCCAACCGCCTTGGCACCAATTCCCTGCTCGATATCGTTGTGTTCGGCCGGGCGGCAGCGATCCGGTGCGCCGAGAAGATCAAGCCCGGCTCACCCCATCCACCGTTGCCCAAGGATGCCGCCGACCTTGCGCTGGCACGGCTCGATCGCCTGCGTCATGCCAAGGGCTCGATGCCGACGGCCGACATCCGGCTGAACATGCAGCGCAACATGCAGAATAACGCAGCCGTGTTCCGCACCCAGGACGTGCTTGCCGAGGGATGCGAGAAGATCAACGACATCTGGAACACCCTTGTCGATATCCGCCTCAGCGATCGCTCGATGATCTGGAATTCGGACCTGGTCGAAGCGCTGGAACTGGAGAACCTGATGGCCTGCGCAACGACGGCGCTGCACTCGGGTGAGGCGCGCAAGGAAAGCCGGGGCGCTCATGCCCGCGAGGACTTCCCCGAGCGGGACGACGAGAACTGGATGAAACACTCGCTCGCTTGGCTCGACGAAAGCGGCAAGGTGACCCTCACCTATCGGCCCGTGCACACCTATACGCTCACCAACGAAGCCGAATACATCAAGCCACAAAAGCGCGTGTACTAAAGGATAAGGAGGAGACCTCCCATGGCGGAGTTCAGCTTACCGGCAAATTCGAAGATTAGGGAGGGCAAGACCTATCCCGCGCCCGCCGGCGCCAAGAAGGTCAGGCGCTTCAAGATCTACCGCTACGATCCGGACAGCGGCGAGAATCCACGGACCGATACCTATGAGGTCGATCTTGCGACGTGCGGTCCGATGGTTCTCGACGCACTGATCAAGATCAAGAACGAGATGGACGCCACACTCACCTTCCGCCGGTCGTGCCGGGAAGGGGTCTGCGGGTCCTGCGCCTTCAACATCGACGGCGTCAACACCCTCGCCTGCATCAAGGCAATCGAGGATATCAAGGGCGACGTGAAGATCTATCCGCTGCCGCATTTGCCGGTGGTAAAGGATCTGGTGCCCGATCTATCCATTCCCTACGCGCAGTATCAGTCGATCAAGCCTTGGCTGCAGGCCGATACCCGTCCGCCCGCCCGCGAACGGCTGCAAAGCCCTGAAGAGCGCGAGAAGCTTGATGGTCTGTGGGAATGCATCCTGTGCTTCTGCTGCCAGACCAGTTGCCCAAGCTATTGGTGGAACGGCGATCGCTACCTGGGACCGGCGGTGCTGCTTCAGGCCTATCGCTGGATCGCCGATAGCCGCGACGAGATGACCGGCGAGCGGCTTGACCAGCTCAATGATCCGTTTCGGCTGTATCGCTGCCATACGATCATGAACTGTACCGCTACGTGCCCGAAGAACCTCAATCCTGGCAAGGCGATCGCGGAGATCAAGAGCCTGATGGTCAAGCGCCTGTAAGGGGAGCGGGCTCGGACGCACCCGCGGCAACAGGTCTGCCACGCGTTGTCCGGGTTATTTTTCGAAAAGCCAAGCCGCCGTTCATCAAAACGAAAGCCGCCGGGTGTCATGCTCGGCGGCGTTTTGTTGGCCGCGGCGGTGAGGAGACCGGCGCACGAACCGCGCCATCGTCAACCACTGCGTCAGCTTTCTTGACGCCCAACCATTGGTTTACGATATTCATGTCCGGTTGACGCGGAGGGGCATAAAGGGGTGGGCACTTTCGGCGAGAGCTGGTCCCTCAGCGGTGACACGGCCGCTCGTCTCGGCGCGCTTTCCACTCTCTCAGTCCTCTACGCCTTCTTCTTCCATGGATTGTTTCAGTTCGCGGGGGTATTCGAGGTCGCCGCACATGCCAGCATCTGGTTTCCCCCGGCAGGCTTGCGGCTGGCCTTTCTGCTGATTCTCGGTTGGCGCTTCGGTGCCGTCGCTTTTTGCGCCGAGACCATCCTCGGGCTTCTTTACGGAATTGTCGAGAATTGGGGGGTGGCCCATGTGGGGGTTGCGGATCTGCCCCGAATTCTAAGCCTTGCCGTTGCGGTCGCCCTGCCGCCGGTCTGCTATTCCGTCGCCACGTTCTACCTTCAGCGCCGCAAGCAGCCGGGCGGCGAGGTGGATTGTTTTGCCGGCATTCTTTACTTTCTGTTCGTCGTCTGTGTGGCCGCTGCAGCCAACAGCATTCTCGGCTGTCTCAATCTCGCCGCCATCGGCCTGATCCCCTGGTCCGAATTCCATGCCAGCGCTGGCGCGCGCGCAACCGGTGACGTGATCGGCATCCTTACCTTGACGCCGTTTATCCTCCTCCTCATTCGATCGATCCCCAATTACGAACCGGCTGCGATCAGCCGGATCAGCGGGATGACCGCACTTTCCTATGACTTCTCCGCATCTGGAAACACCACTGCGACGCGAGCGGTCCTCGAAGGGTGTCTCGTCAGCCTGTTCGCCGGAATGGCCTTTTTTGCCGGAAGCAATTATCTTCACCCTTGGGGGGTCGTGCACTGGTATCCGTTCCTGCTGCCGGTCATCTGGCTCGCGCTCCGCTTCGGCCTGCCGGCCGCCATCATCGGAACGTTCAGCATGAACCTTGCTGCCGCCACCGTTGCCGCATCGGTCGGTGCCGTACCGGCATTTGAGGATGTTCAGATTTTCATGGTGACGTTGAGCGTAACCGGGCTCCTCATGGGGACGGTCGTCTCCGAACTGCGCCACGAGAAGGCGTCATTGGATTTGCGGGTCCGCAGCCGCACCTTTGATCTGCTGGATGAAATTAGCCGCCGGCAGCGCGCCGAGGAGGCCGCGTTGCAGGAAAAGCAGCGGGCAGAGAGTTATCTCGCGATTGCCCAGCCGGCGATCATCGCGATCGACCGGGATGCACACATCACCCTCGTCAACAACTCCGCGCTGCAGTTGCTCGGTCGCCCGCGCGACGAGCTTCTTGGGCAGGAGTGGGGGGAGGTTCTGGCAACGGAAAAAGAACGGGCCACACTTCGCTCGATCCATCGTGCCGTCATGACGGGAGCGCGGACGGACATTCCGAACTTCAAGACGCAGGTGTGCGGCTCGGATGGGCAAATACGGATCATAGATTGGCGCAGCGCCTTGATCCGTGACACCGATGGAAGGGTGGCTGGCATCCTTTGCTCGGGAGACGATCTCACCGAGCGCGTGGCCGCGGAGGAGAAACTGCGCTATCTCGCCAGCCACGATTCGGTCACCGGCCTCAACAATCGCAACTGGCTGCTCGACCATTTCCCGCAAGCGATCGCTCGGGCACGCAGGCAAGGTACCCTGCTCGCGGTTCTCTTCATCGATCTCACCGGGTTCAAGCAGATCAACGATGAATACGGGCATGCCTGCGGCGACAGTATTCTTGCGGTGACCGCATCACGGCTGAAGCGGTGCATCCGTGAGAGCGATGTGGTAACGCGACTGGGCGGCGATGAATTCGTGGTTCTGCTCCAAGATGTCGACGAGCCGCAAGCCGTCGCCCGCGTGGCCGAGAAAATCCTGCAGGCCATTGCCGAGCCGTTACCGTTACCCTTACCCTTCGATGCCGATGCTGTCGCGGTCGGCGCCAGCATCGGCATCGCCTTGTGTCCCGATGACGGCGAGACAGCCGAGACGCTATTGAGCAAGGCCGACGCCGGCATGTATCTGGCCAAGCGCAACCATGCTCATGGCTACAGCTTCGCCCATGGCGATTGTTCCGCGGCAGCCACCACCCTCGCCGCTATGGGCTCGATGGCACGCTCCGGTCGCGGACGAATGGCTGAATGAGCAGGCGCGACAACCGCCGGTCCGGCGCCGAGCGAAACGCGGCAAGACCAATCGTCATGGCAAGGTGGCCGTCCCGCGGCTGATCGCGATAGGTCCCGAACAGCCGATCCCAGAGCGACAGATTGAAGCCGTAATTGCTGTCGGTCTCCTCACGGTAGGCGGAGTGATGCACCCGATGCATATCGGGTGTAACGATTGCCATCCGCAGGACCCGGTCCACGCGACCGGGCAGCCAAACGTTGGCATGGTTGAACATCGCGGTTGCGTTGAGCAGCACCTCGAACACCACGACCGCCGCGGCCGGCGCCCCAAGCACAGCGATGATTGCCATCTTGATCAGCACCGAGAGAACGATCTCAAGGGGATGAAAGCGCACCCCGCTGGTGGCATCGAGATCCACATCCGTGTGGTGGACCCGGTGCAGCCGCCACAACAGCGGAACCTTATGGAACACCACGTGCTGCCCGTAAATCGAAAGATCGAGGATGAGAATCGACGCCAGCATTGCCAGCCAAAACGGAACATCGAGGACATTGAACAGGCCCCATCCCTGCTCCGCCGCCACCACGGCCGCGCCGACCGCCGCGATCGGCCGCAGCAGGCGAAGGATGAGTGCGTCGATGACGACGAGGCCGAGGTTCGCGGGCCAGCGCTGCCTAAGCGAAGCGGAAAGCCGGCGGCGTGGCGCATAATGCTCCCACAGCGCCATCACCCCAAGGACGCCGAGGAAGCCGCCAAGGCGCAGGCCGATCTCGTTTCCGAGGACGAAGTCCGACACGGTTGCAATCTCGCTCATCAATCGAGACATAGCGACCACAGGACCCCGCCGCCAGAGGTTTCCGTCATCGCTGGTGCAGTGGCAGAGGCGTCCGCCGAGCGGAGGTATCTGGCAGCCCATGGCTTTACAAGCGGGAAGGCGGACACTACTCTCGTTCGCACACGCAGCATCCATCATGACCCGATGCCCCAAGGACCGCTTGCTCACTATCGTGGACGTCTGGCCGCCGGCGAGATTCGGCCGGATCCTGCCCAGGAACTTGCCGCGGAGAAGCTGGAGAGCCTTTATCACGCCTTGATCGACTATCAGCCGGCCGCCGGCCGCAGCGGCTGGAAGGAACGCTTCGGCCTCGCCCGGCGCCGTGCAGACCCACCCCAGGGGCTCTATCTCTACGGCGGCGTGGGACGCGGCAAGTCGATGCTGATGGACATGTTCTTTCGCACTGCCCCTGTCGAGCGCAAGCGCCGGGTTCACTTCCATGCCTTCATGCAGGAGGTTCACGGCGCGCTGAACGCACGGCGGCGGCGCGAGGCGGACGAGACCCTGCGCGGCCGGCCGCGCGCGAAGCCACGAGGGCGCGACGACGTGGTCCAGGACGTCGCCCGCGGTCTCGCCGCCGATGCTTGGCTGTTATGTTTTGATGAACTTCAGGTTCAGGATATTGCCGACGCAATGATCCTCGGGCGTCTGTTCGAAGCCTTCTTCGAAGCCGGGGTGGTTATCGTCGCGACTTCGAACCGGCCGCCGCGGGACCTTTATAAGGACGGCCTGCAGCGGGAGTTGTTCGTGCCGTTCATCAAGCTGATCGAGCAGAAGCTGGACGTGCTCCATCTCGAGGCCGCGCGCGATTACCGACTGGAGAGCATGCGGATGATGGATGTCTATCTGACCCCCCTCGGGGCGGATAGCGATGCGCGCCTGGAGGCCTATTTCCGCCAACTGACCCATGGGGCCGAGGTTGGCCCCGAAACGCTGATGGTCAACGGCCGCAAGCTTGAGGTGCCGCGGGCATCCGACGACATCGCGTTCATGTCGTTCCCGGAACTGTGCGAGCAACCGCTGGGGCCGGCGGACTTTCTGACCTTGGCGCAGAAATACGATGTCATCGTGCTCAGCGGCATCCCCCCATTGAAGCCGGAGAACCGGAACGAGGCCAAGCGCTTCGTGACGCTGATCGACGCCCTTTACGAGCATAAGGCGAAGCTGATCTGCTCGGCGGCCAAGCCGGCGGACGAGCTTTATCCGGCGGGCGACGGCGCATTCGAATTCGAGCGGACCGTATCGCGCCTGCATGAGATGCGGAGCGAGGCGTACATCGGCTCTGAACACCTGTCGTCGTGAGGGGGACGCCGCGAAAGCCCGCTTGGCCGAAGGGCGACGTTGCCTTGCTTCCCTTTCCCTTGCCCTGGCAAGGGGATCGCGTTAGTTAGTTACGCTGCGCTGCGAAATGTAGCGCTTCCATTCGCACAAAGCGCCCGGTTGAATATTTCCTGATAGCAATCTCCAAATAGGGGGAGGAACCATGGCAAGAAAAAAGATCGCTCTTGTGGGTGCCGGCAACATCGGCGGCACGCTGGCGCACCTGATCAGCTTGAAAGAGCTCGGCGACATTGTTCTTTTCGACATCGTTGAAGGCGTTCCGCAAGGAAAGGCTCTGGACATTGCCCAGTCGGCGCCGGTGGAAGGGGTCAATGCCACGCTGCGCGGCACCAACGACTATGCGGATCTCAAGGGCTCCGATGTGGTGATCGTCACCGCCGGCGTTCCGCGTAAACCCGGCATGAGCCGCGACGACTTGATCGGAACCAACGTGAAGGTGATGAAGGCGGTCGGCGACGGCATCAAGACCCACTGCCCGGGGGCGTTTGTCATCTGCGTGACCAACCCTCTCGACGTGATGGTGTGGGCCCTGCGGGAAATCACCCAGCAGCCGCACAACATGGTGGTCGGGATGGCCGGCGTTCTCGACTCTGCGCGTTTCCGCCATTTCCTTGCCGAAGAATTCAACGTCTCGGTCGAGGATGTGACGGCTTTCGTGCTCGGCGGGCATGGCGATACGATGGTGCCGCTGGGGCGCTATTCGACCGTGGCCGGAATTCCGCTGCCCGACCTCGTGAAAATGGGCTGGACCACCCAGGACAAGCTTGACGCCATCGTCCAACGGACCCGCGACGGGGGCGCCGAGATCGTCGGCCTACTGAAGACAGGCTCGGCCTTCTACGCGCCGGCAACCTCCGCGATCGCCATGGCCGAGGCCTACCTGAAGGACAAGAAGCGGCTGTTGCCTTGCGCGGCGTGGTGCGACGGCGTCTACGGCCTGCAGGATACCTATGTCGGCGTGCCGGTCATCATCGGGGCCGGCGGTGTAGAGCGGATCGTCGAGATCGAGCTGAACAGCGACGAGAAAGCCATGTTCGACCACTCGGTCGGTGCCGTCCGCACACTCGTCGATGTCGCGAAGGGACTGATGTAGGCAGTCAGGGCTCACGCCCGCTGCGATCGGGCGTCGTGCGTTTAAGGGAAGAGGGGACCTCATGAACATTCACGAATACCAAGCCAAGCAACTTCTTGCCAAATACGGGGTCGCGGTTCCACGCGGAAACGTCGTCTATACCAAGCCTGAGGCGGAAGCCGTGGCGAAGGATCTCGGGGGGCCGGTGTGGGTCGTCAAGGCGCAGATCCACGCGGGCGGCCGCGGCAAGGGCGGCGGCGTCAAGGTGGTCAAATCTATCGAAGACGTCGTGTCCGCGACATCGAACATGCTCGGCATGACCCTGGTGACCCACCAGACCGGACCCAAGGGCAAGGAAGTCAAGCGGGTTTACGTCGAGGAAGGCTGCGATATCAAGCGCGAGCTCTACATGAGCATTCTGATCGACCGGGCCAGGTCACGGATCACGATCATGGCGTCCACCGAGGGCGGCATGGACATCGAGCATGTTGCCGAGACGACGCCCGAGAAGATCTTGAAGGTTACGATCGATCCGGCCATCGGCATTCAGCCGTTCCATGCCCGCAAGGTTGCGTTCGGGCTCGGTTTGGAGGGCAAGCAGGTCGGCTCTTGCGTCAAGTTCATCATCGCGATGTACAACGCCTTCACTGATCTGGATGCGAGCTTGGTTGAGATCAACCCGCTGGTCGTGACCGGGGCCGGCGACGTGATCGCCCTCGACGCCAAGATGAACTTCGACGACAACGCGCTGTTCCGCCACCGGGATGTGGAGGAATTGCGCGACGAGTCGGAGGAGGACCCGGCGGAGTTGGAAGCCGCCCGCCACGACCTCAATTACATTCGGCTCGACGGCAACATCGGCTGCATGGTCAATGGGGCCGGCCTTGCCATGGCGACGATGGATATCATCAAGCTGTGCGGCGGTGAGCCCGCCAACTTCCTCGATGTCGGCGGTGGCGCCACCAAGGATCGGGTGACCGAGGCGTTCAAGATCATCCTGCGCGATCCCAACGTGGAAGGCATTCTGGTCAACATCTTCGGCGGTATCATGCGCTGCGATGTGATTGCCGAGGGTGTCGTCGCCGCGGCACGCGAGGTCAGCCTCAACGTGCCATTGGTGGTACGCCTGGAAGGCACCAATGTCGAACTCGGCAAGAAAATCCTCGCTGAATCCGGTCTGCCCATCGTATCTGCCGACGATCTGGGTGACGCCGCACAAAAAATCGTCAAGGCCGTGAAGGAGGCCGCATAAATGGCCGTCATCGTCAATTCCGATACCAAAGTCATCTGCCAGGGTTTCACCGGTGCCCAAGGCACGTTCCACTCCGAACAGGCCATTGCCTACGGCACCAAAATGGTCGGCGGGATCACTCCGGGGAAAGGGGGAACCAAGCACCTCGACCTTCCGGTGTTCGATACCGTCGAGGACGCCGTCAACGCCACCGGTGCCAATGCCACGGTGATCTACGTTCCGCCGCCGTTTGCGGCCGATGCCATGCTGGAGGCGATCGACGCAGAAATCGAACTCGCCGTCTGTATTACTGAAGGCATTCCGGTCCAGGACATGCTCAAGGTCAAGCGGGCCCTGCATGATTCGAAAACTCGCCTGATCGGCCCCAACTGTCCGGGAATCATTACGCCGGGCCAATGCAAGATCGGCATCATGCCGGGCCATATCCATTCTCCAGGCAAGATCGGCATCGTCTCGCGGTCCGGCACCCTGACTTACGAGGCCGTTGCCCAGACCACCGTCACCGGTCTCGGACAGACCACATGCATCGGCATCGGCGGCGATCCGCTCAACGGCACCAACTTCGTCGACTGCCTTGAGGCCTTCCTCAAGGACGAGGCGACCGAGGGCATTGTCATGATCGGAGAGATCGGCGGTACCGCTGAGGAAGAAGCGGCCGATTTCATCAAGCAATCGAAGACCAACAAGCCGGTTGTCGGCTTCATCGCCGGGCTGACTGCCCCGCCGGGACGCCGAATGGGACACGCGGGCGCCATTATCTCTGGCGGAAAAGGGACTGCTGGGGATAAGATCGAAGCCTTAAAAAGCGCGGGCATCCATGTCGCCGACTCGCCGGCTACAATCGGCAGCGCGATGGTGGAGGCGATGCGCGGATAAGCGTCGATCGCATCAACACTGGGAGGGGCGCGGCCCGAAAAGCGCCGTGTCTTCGCGTTACCATGGGAAGCATACAAGAAACGATCTTATCGGGAGCGAACGCAAACTACGTCGCTGAACTGTACCGCCGCTTTGCGGACGACCCCAGCTCGGTTGATCCGAGCTGGGCTTCATTTTTTCAAGAGCTGGGCGACGAACATCGAGCCATCGTCGCCGACCTAGATGGGCCGAGCTGGGCCCCGGCGGCTCCGGCACGGTCATCTCCTGATGCCGCGAAACCCGCTGCGGATACCGGAGGCGCGAAAGCGCGGCCGACCGATGCGGAAATTCGGACTGCGGCGCTCGACTCCATCCGGGCGCTGATGCTGATCCGGCTTTACCGCGTTCGCGGCCATCTGATCGCCAATTTCGATCCCCTCGGGCTGGAAGGGCGCAAGTACCATCCGGAACTCGATCCCAAGACCTGGGGATTCACCGACGCCGACCTCGACCGGCCGATTTTCATCAACAATGTTCTCGGCCTGGAGAAGGCGACGCTGCGGCAGATCCTGCAGATCCTGCGGGAGACCTACTGCGGCTCGATCGGCGTCGAGTTCATGCATATCCAGAATCCGGAGGAAAAAGCCTGGATTCAACAAAGGATCGAAGGGATCCGCAATCAGACCCAATTCACCGCCACCGGCAAACGCGCGATCCTCGAGCGCCTCATCGAGGCGGAAGGCTTCGAGCAATTCCTTCACTTGAAGTACACCGGCACCAAACGCTTCGGTCTCGATGGCGGCGAGGCGATGGTTCCGGCGATCGAGCAAATCCTCAAGCGCGGCGGGCAGTTGGGGGTCAAGGAAGTTGTTCTCGGCATGCCTCACCGTGGCCGCCTCAACGTCCTCGCCAACATCATGTGCAAGCCATACGTCGCCATTCTCGCGGAGTTCCAGGGGACGCTGACCAGTCCGGAGGAAGTCCAGGGGTCCGGCGATGTCAAATATCACCTCGGCACATCCTCCGATCGGGTGTTTGACGGCAATGAGATTCACCTCTCGCTGACGGCGAACCCCTCGCACCTGGAAGCGGTCAATCCGGTGGTGCTAGGCAAGGTTCGCGCCAAGCAGACCCAGCGCCAAGACCAGGAGCGCCGGGAAGTTCTCGCGGTATTGTTGCACGGGGACGCCGCATTCGCCGGCCAGGGTTTGGTTGCCGAATGCTTCGGCCTCTCCGAGCTGAAAGGTTATCGCACCGGCGGCACGATCCATTTGATCGTCAACAATCAGATCGGCTTCACCACCAGCCCGGCCCATTCGCGCTCATCACCTTATCCATCCGACGTGGCGAAGATGGTCCAGGCGCCGATTTTCCACGTCAATGGCGACGATCCGGAAGCTGTGGTGCACGTTGCGCGCATCGCGACGGAGTTCCGACAGGAATTCAATCGGGATGTCGTTGTCGACATGTTCTGCTATCGGCGCTTCGGGCACAACGAAGCCGACGAGCCCTCCTTCACCCAGCCGATCATGTACAAGACGATTGCCCGGCACCCGACGACACAGGAGATCTACGCAAAGAAGCTGATCGAAAGCGGAGAGATGACCGCGGAAGAAATCGAGGCGATCAGCAAAAAATTCCGCACGCGACTGGAGCAGGATTTCGAAGCGGCCGGCAACTACAAGGTCAACAAGGCTGATTGGCTGCAAGGCAAGTGGCACAGCATGAAAACGGTCACGGGTGAAGAGGAGGCCCGTGACGCCGACACTTCGGTCTCTCTGGAGTTGCTCAAGACTGTGGGCAATGCCATCGCCTATTCTCCGGACGAATTCAATGCCAACCGCAAGATCCTGCGGCTGCTGGCTGCCCGGAAAAAGATGGTCGAGACCGGTGAAGACCTCGACTGGGCCATGGCCGAGGCACTCGCCTTTGGCTCCCTGCTTGCCGAGGGTGTACCGGTTCGCATCTCGGGCCAGGATTCGCGTCGGGGGACGTTCTCTCACCGCCATGCTGTTCTGATCGATCAGGAAGACGAACACGCGTATATTCCTCTCAACCACGTCAGCGACGGACAAGCGGCGCTGGACATCATCGACAGCCCGTTGTCGGAAGCGTCGGTGCTTGGCTTTGAATACGGCTATTCCCTCGCGGAGCCCGATGCCCTCGTCATCTGGGAAGCGCAGTTTGGTGACTTTGCCAATGGCGCCCAGGTCATCATCGACCAGTTCATTTCTTCCGGGGAATCGAAGTGGCTGCGGTTGTCTGGGCTCGTCATGCTGCTCCCCCACGGCTACGAGGGACAGGGACCCGAACATTCATCGGCTCGTCTGGAGCGCTTCCTGCAACTGTGCGCCGAGGACAACCTGCAAGTCCTGAACTGCACCACACCGGCCAACTATTTCCACGCGCTGCGCCGGCAGGTCCGCCGCAACTACCGCAAGCCGCTGGTGGTGATGGCGCCGAAATCCCTGCTTCGGCATAAGCTTGTTGTCTCGACGCTGGCCGACATGGGGCCGGGGACGCGGTTCCGACGGGTCATCCCGGAGGTCGATCCGCTGGTTGCCGACAGCGACGTCAAGCGGCTGGTGCTGTGCTGCGGGAAGGTTTACTACGATCTGCTGCAGGCACGTCGAGACGAGGGGATCGACGATGTTGCGATCGTTCGCGTCGAGCAGCTCTATCCATGGCCGCGGCAATCGATCATCGCTCAACTCCAACGCTATTCCAACGCACAGCTCGTCTGGTGTCAGGAAGAGCCGGCCAATATGGGATCGTGGACCTTCATCCTGCCTCGCCTGATCAACATCCTGGAAGAGTTGAAGCGGGATCAGGTTCTGCCGACGTATGTCGGCCGAAAGGCGGCCGCATCGACGGCAACGGGATTGTTCAAGGTGCACGTGCAGGAACAAACGCAGCTTGTGAAACAAGCGCTCAGCGTGGATTTGGCGACAATTCCGCAGCCATTCCGGCGCGTCGCCCGCTGAGAACGTCTGAAAGGCATGACTCAGGCGGCCGGCCGACCGGCCGCCTGCCAATGGGGACACCATCAAGCCGGCGCGTCGTTTCCGTTGAACACCAAGAAGGCGAGCCAAGGGCGAATACGCAGATGAGGGGGCGATGACAACCGAAATCAAGGTGCCGACACTGGGTGAGTCCGTGAGCGAAGCAACGGTTGCCAAGTGGTTCAAGGCTGAGGGCGACCCGGTGGCGATGGACGAAGCGCTGGTCGAGCTCGAGACGGACAAGGTGACGCTGGAGGTCAATGCCCCTGCGGGGGGTGTTCTGGAGCAGATTGCGGCACCGGAAGGAACCGAAATTTCCGTCGGCGGCCTGCTCGGCCTGATTGCAGAGGGCGAAGGCGCCGCGGCCGCGCCGGAACGAAAAGAGGAGTCAAAAGCGGCGGCTCCACAAGAAGAGACGAAGAAGGAGCCAAAGCCCCAGCAGACGGCGGCTGCCGCGCAAGCGGCCGAGCCGGAGGGAGCGTTGTCACCGGCGGTGCGCAAGCTGGTCGAGGAGCATGATCTTGATCCGTCGACAATTCCGGCGAGCGGCAAGGACGGTCGCTTGACCAAGGGCGACGTCCTGGCGTTCGTCGAGGGTGGAGCGGGACGCAAGGATCAGGGACGAACTCAGGACGCAGCACCCCCAGCCAAGCCTGCCCCCGAGCCGGCTCCCGAGGGCGGCACTCAACCGCAACAACGGCCGCCGGCGGCCGTTGTACCGTTCCCGAGTCGGCCGGAAGGGCCGCGCGAGGAGCGCGTGCGGATGACCCGGCTGCGAAAGATGGTGGCCGCGCGCCTGAAGTCGGCCCAGAACACGGCTGCGATGCTCACCACCTTCAATGAGGTGGACATGACGCAAGCCACGGCGATGCGCAATCGCTATCGCGACGCCTTCGAGAAGAAGCACGGGGTTCGCCTTGGCTTCATGTCGATGTTCGTCAAGGCCGCGGTGGTCGCGCTGCAGGAGTTTCCCGCCGTCAACGCGGAAATCGATGGCGAGGATATCGTCTACAAGAACCATTACGACATTGCGATTGCCGTGTCTTCGCCGCAAGGGTTGGTCGTTCCGGTTCTTCGCGACGCCGATATGCTCGGCTTTGCTGAGATTGAAATGAAAATCGGCGAGTTTGCCAAACGGGCACGCGAAGGTCGTCTCACCATGGAGGAGATGCAGGGCGGCACGTTCACCATTACCAATGGCGGCGTCTTCGGCTCGTTGATGTCGACGCCTATCCTCAATCCACCGCAGTCGGGCATTCTCGGCATGCATAAGGTTCAGCAGCGGCCGATGGTCATGCCGGACGGAAAGATCGAGGCGCGGCCGATGATGTATGTCGCCCTCAGCTACGATCACCGGATCGTCGACGGCCGCGACGCGGTGTCGTTCCTGGTCCGGATCAAGGAGTGCGTCGAGGATCCGCAGCGGATCCTGTTGTCGACCTGAGAGAACCGGCACCGCCTGACGGGGGTCGGGAAAAAGCAAGCGGGGAAATCATGTCCGAGAGCTATGACGTTGTCATCATCGGTGGCGGTCCGGGAGGCTATGTCGCAGCCATCCGGGCGGCGCAACTTGGCCTCCGTACGGCCTGTATCGAGAAGCGAGGGGCTCTCGGTGGTACCTGCCTAAACGTCGGCTGCATTCCCTCCAAGGCTCTTCTGCAGTCCTCCCATCTTTACCACATGGCGCAGGACTTGGCGCACCACGGCATCAAGATCGACGGTGTCGTCTTGGATCTGGATGCGATGATGACGCGCAAGAACGACGTCGTCCGCACCCTGACCAAGGGGGTCGAGGGGCTTTTCAAGAAGAACAAGGTCGATTACCGGATCGGCGCCGGGGTCATTACGGCCTCCGACGAAGTCACCTTTACGCCGTCCGAAGGGGGCGAGGCGCAGATCCTGAAGTCAGAGAACATCGTCATCGCGACCGGCTCCGACATCGCCCGGCTGCCGGGCGTCGAGATCGACGAGGAGCGTATCGTCAGTTCTACCGGCGTGCTCGACCTGAAGGCGGTTCCGGAAACGATGGTGGTGATCGGCGGTGGCTACATCGGGCTCGAAATGGGCTCCGTATGGGGCCGGCTTGGCAGCAAGGTTACAGTGGTGGAATTTCTCGATCAGATTCTGCCGGGGATGGACGGGGAAGTCGGCAAGCAGATGCTGCGTATCCTGCAAAAGCAGGGGCTTTCCTTCAAGCTCGGCACGAAGGTGACCAAGGCCGAGCGCACCGAGGGACGGGTCCGGCTGACAGTGGAGCCGGTTGCCGGAGGAGATGCGGAGAGCCTGGAGGTTGATGTCGTCCTCGTTTCGGTCGGCCGGCGGCCTTACACGGATGGCCTGGGTCTCGATGATGTCGGCGTCACGCGGGACGATCGTGGCTTCATCAAGGTCGATCACCAGTTTCAGACAAACGTCGCCGGAATTTTCGCCATCGGCGATGTCATCGGCGGAAAGATGCTGGCGCACAAGGCCGAGGAAGAAGGTGTGGCAGTTGCCGAACTGATCGCGGGTCAGGCAGGCCATGTCAACTACGAGGCGATCCCCGGTGTCGTCTATACGTGGCCGGAGGTCGCTTCGGTCGGGCGCACGGAAGAACAGCTCAAGGAAGAGTCGGTGGAATACCGGGTGGGCAAATTCCCGTTCACCGCCAATTCCCGTGCGCGCTGCAATGCCGATACCGATGGTTTCGTCAAGATCCTGGCTGACGCCAAGACGGACCGGATCCTGGGCGCGCATATCATCGGACCGGAGGCCGGGGATCTCGTTCAGGAACTGGTGGTGGCGATGGAGTTCGGCGGCTCGGCGGAGGACGTGGCGAGAAGCAGCCACGGACATCCCGGCCTCAGCGAGGCTCTGAAGGAAGCAGCGCTCGCCGTCGCCGGCCGCGCGATCCATATTTGAGCGGCCCCTCCTCCGCCAACAGCGTCTGACAGCGATCATGACGTCCGGCGGCAGTCTCGTTGCCGCCCTGTGCACCGCGCACGTGTTGACCATGCTCGGTGTCTTCGCATTCCCCGCCCTGCTGCCCGCGTTCATGATCGAATGGCAGCTCACCAATACCGAAGCCGGATGGATCGCCGGCATCTACTTCGGTGCCTATGCCCTCGGCGTTCCGGTTCTGGTGGCACTGACGGATCGGCTCGACGCCCGGTTGATCTATCTCGGGGGTGCCGGACTGGCGGCAACGGCATCGGCCGGCTTCGCCTTGTTCGCCGATGGATTTTGGTCTGCTGCCATTCTGCGGGCCCTCGCCGGCCTCGCGCTCGCGGGAACCTACATGCCGGGTCTTCGGGTGCTGGTCGATCGATACGACGGCCCCCACCCATCGCGCGCCGTTGCGCTCTATACCTCCAGCTTCAGTCTCGGCACCGCCGCCTCCTTCCTTGTCGCCGGCGAAATTGCCCGGCTGTTTGGCTGGCGGCCGGCGTTTGCGGTTGCCGCCCTCGCTGCCACCGCCGCCGCAGCGATCGTCCTGATGCTGCGGCCGCTACAGGGTTCGGCATTGCGGCACGCGCCGCAACACACCGAAGATTCGCGTTCCGACCTCCGGCTGCTCGACTTCCGCCCGGTTCTCGCCAATCCACCGGCCCTCGGATACATTCTCGGCTATGGAGTGCATTGCTGGGAGCTGTTCACATTTCGCTCCTGGATGGTCGCGTTTCTCGCCTTCAGCGTGACCTTGCAGCCTGAAACGGCAACCGTGGCCGTGTCGCCGACCACCATCGCCATGATCAGCGGCCTTATCGCCATGGCCGCCAGCATCATCGGCAATGAGCTGTGCCTGCGCTTCGGGCGGCGTCGGGTTATCCGTGTGGTAATGGTCCTCTCGGCATTCTGTGCCGCTCTCTTCGGCTTTGCCGTGGGGCTGCCCTATGCGGTCGTCGCCGCGCTCGCCCTTGCCTACAGCGCCGTGGTGCAACTCGATTCGGCAGCGTTGACCGCGGGCGCGGTGGCGGCCGCCGCACCCGGCAGACAAGGGGCGACGATGGCCATGCACTCGCTGATCGGCTTCGGGGGCGGTTTCATCGGACCGCTGGTCCTCGGCTGGACTCTTGACCTGACCAGTGGCGCTCAGCCCAGCTTTTCCTGGGGCATTGCCTTCGCCACCGTGGCCGTCATCGGAATGCTCGGCCCGCTCGCGCTTACCCTGGTTCCCGACGCCCAGCCCGGGACTCAGCAGCGGGCGCGGGGATGAGCACCGCGATGCACGGCTGCAAGACGCGCGGCATCGACCTCCACGTAGCGCTGTGTGGTCGACAGGCTGGCATGCCCCAGCAACTCCTGGATGGTTCTGAGATCGCCGCCGCCGGCGAGCAGGTGGGTGGCGAAGCTGTGCCGCAGCGCATGGGGGGTGGCCGTTTCCGGAAGACCGAGATGAGCCCGCAGCCGCCGCATCTGCCGTTGCACAACGCCGGGATCGAGCGCTTTGCCGCGTGCACCGAGGAAAAGGACGCTTCCTTCTTCAGCGGGATAAGGGCAGGCGGCCGCATAGGCCGCCACCGCTTCGGCGACGATCGGCAGCACCGGCACCACGCGCTGCTTGTTTCCTTTGCCGGTGACAACGAGAGCCTCGCGCAACGGCACATCGCCACGCTTCAGCGCCAGCGCCTCGCCAATGCGCAGGCCACAGCCGTAAAGCAGCAGCATGATTGCGACGTCGCGCAGCGCGATCCACTTCTCATCGCTCAGCACCGCCACCTTGTCGACGACATCCCGTGCATCCTCTTCGGTCAGCGCCTTTGGCAAGGAGTGCGGCAGACGAGGGGTACGGATGATGCGCACGGCAGGATTGTGAGCAAGGCCCCGCCGTTCCAGGAAGCGGTAGAAGCTGCGCACGCTGGCAAGGGCGCGGGCGGTCGAGGTGCGTGCATAGTTTTGCGCGGCGCGCTCGGCCAGATAACTGCGAAAGCCGGCGGAGTTGAGGCAGGCAAGCACGCTGAGGCTGACCGGGCCGCCGTGATAGTCGGAGACGAAGCGAAGAAAAGCGCCGAGGTCGCGTTCATAGGCGAAAAGAGTAGAGGACGGCGCCCTGCGCTCAGCGATGAGCCAGCGGCACCAGCCTTCGATCGCCGCCGCAAGATCCGGGGCGATAAGGTCGGTCAGGCTGGAGCCGTGATGATCCGCAGCAGGCATCTCTCGATGACCCGGGCAAGGAATCTCAGCAACTCGGTCCCCTGGCCGCCGTGGAACGCGGCCTCATGGCGGGAACCAAGCGCAAAGAATCCGGTCGTCTGCAACGGCTCCAGCTCGAGGCGGGCAACGGCGGCGGATCGCACCAGCGCGCCTGCATGAGCGAAGATGGAGCCATCGTCGGTGATGCTGCTGAACAGCACCGCCTCCTGATTCGACTTCATCAGCCGGTCCACGTCGCCGATCGCCAACTGGCGAATCTCGACATCCCCGCCGCCTGTGATGACGCATCCTTCGAGACCAACGACGGCAACATCCACATCCAACAGAACCGGCAGATCATCGGTGACCACGCGCATCAGCCGCTCCAGATCGCTGGCGGCGATCAACGCCAGAACGGCGGCATGGGTTCGGGTCTGATTGCTCATGTTGCTGCGGCTGGTCTCGATGACCTCTTGGGTGCAGTTGCGCAGATCCTCCAGCTCGCTTTTCAACATGTCGACCATGAAACTCTGGAGATCGACCACGTTGTCCCCGCGCCAGCGTGACGGCGGTGTCAGGGCCTTCATCAGCTCCGGATGATCGCTCAGAAAATCGGGGTGCTGGAGAAGGTACGCGGCGACGCTTTGGCTGGTCATATCGTCGGCAGCGTGGTCGGGCAGATCGGATGCGGTCTGTGTTTCCTGTGCCATGGCAAAGCCCTATACCAGATTCGCAGGCAATCGCTAATCGGTAAAACGACGGTGGAATGAAATTGAGCGTGCCCGCTACCCATCAGGAGACGGCATTTGGCCCCGGCGCCCGAGTCGCCGTTTTGCTGCCGCTGCCGCTCGAAGGTCCCTACGATTATCGCGTTGCGCGGCAAATGGTGCTCTCTTTGGGAGATTTTGTCGAGGTTCCGTTCCGTGGCCGTCATCTGACCGGCGTGGTCTGGGGCGAAGGCACGGGCGATCTCGCGGATGAACGACTGAAGGAGGTTTCAGCGCGTCATCAGGCGCCCCCGTTGCCCGAGGTCTCGCAGCGATTCGTGGAATGGGTCGCCAACTACACGGTCAGTCCTCCGGGCGCCGTGCTGCGAATGGCGATGAGCGTGCCCGAAGCCCTGCGTCCGCCCCGCGGAATCACCGCTTTTGCCCTTGCCAGGGATCTGCCGCCGATTCGCTGGACCGAAGGGCGCCAGCGGGTTCGCGATGTTCTCTTGGGTGGCCCCCCACGGCCGGCTGCGGAAATCGCACGTGAAGCCGCGGCCGGACCTTCGACGGTGAGTGGCCTTGCTCGAGCAGGCGCGCTGGTCGCGGTGGATCTGCCGGCGCAATCCCCGCCGGTCCCGGATTGGACCCGGCCGGGCCCACGCCTGTCGCCGGTCCAGGCCGAGGCAGCGGCGCAGTTGCGGGCAGCGGTGGCGTCCGGCTTTTCCGTCCAGGTGCTGGACGGCGTGGCCGGATCGGGCAAGACGGAAGTCTATTTCGATGCGATTGCCGAGACGCTTCGCCGGGGTCACCAAGCGCTGGTACTTTTGCCGGAGATCGCTCTGGGAGCGCAATGGCTCGGGCGCTTTGCCGCACGTTTCGGCGTCGAGCCGCGCCAATGGCATTCCGATCTAACCCGCAGCTATCGGCGGAGGGTGTGGCGAGAGGCGGCCGAGGGTCATGCTCGTGTCGTCGTCGGCGCCCGCTCGGCCCTGTTTCTACCGTTCCCCGATCTCGGCTTGATCGTGGTCGATGAAGAACACGATCCGGCCTTCAAACAGGAAGAGGGCGTCATTTATCACGCCCGCGACATGGCGGTCGTCCGTGCCCAGCTGGGCGATATTCCGGTTGCCCTGGTTTCGGCGACCCCCTCTTTGGAGACCGTCGTTAACGTGCGCCGAGGCCGCTACCAGGCCCTTCATCTGCCGGCGCGACATGCCGGCGCCGCGCTGCCAGCCATTGCCGTTGTCGACATGCGCCGGGAAGGACCACGCCGGAGCACGTGGCTTTCGCCGCGCCTTCACGATGCCATCATCGAGACCCTCGCCGATCGCGCCCAGAGCCTGTTGTTTCTGAACCGCCGGGGCTACGCCCCGCTGACGGTGTGTCGGGCCTGCGGCCATCGGATACGCTGCCCTAACTGCACGGCTTGGCTGGTCGAGCACCGGCGAAGCGAGCGGTTGCAATGTCATCATTGCGGGTACCGCGTGCGGATCCCGCGTGAATGTCCTGCATGTACCACCGCCGGCAGCCTGGTCGGCTGCGGACCCGGCGTGGAGCGAGTGGCGGAGGAAGTGGCGCACACATTCCCCCAAGCCCGCTTTGCGATCGCCACCAGCGATACGCTGGGCGGCCCCGAAGCAGCCGCCAACCTCGTCCGCGACATCGAGGCCCACGCGCTCGACATCGTCATCGGTACCCAGATCCTGGCGAAGGGATACCACTTTCCTCTGCTCACGCTGGTCGGCGTGATCGACGCCGACCTGGGCCTGGCTGGCGGTGACCTGCGCGCGGCGGAGCGGACATTTCAGCTTCTCAGCCAGGTATCCGGTCGGGCGGGACGGGCGACGCGGGCCGGGCGGGTCCTGGTGCAAACCTACATGCCCGAACATCCGGTCATCACGGCCCTGGCCGGCGGTGACCGCGACGGCTTCATCGCACTCGAGGCGCACGCACGCGAGGAGGCAGACATGCCCCCGTTCGCCCGGCTCGCGGCGCTGATCGTCTCCGGCACCGATGAACAGGAGGTCGATGCGCAAGCCCGTGCGCTTGCCCGTGCCGCCCCTCGCAGCAGCGAGATCCGGGTGCTGGGTCCGGCGCCCGCGCCGCTGGCCTTGCTGCGCGGCCGGCACCGCCGCCGGCTTCTTCTCCAGGCGGCCAGCCGGGTCGGGGTGCCCGCCGTGGTGCGGGCATGGCTGGCCGCCGTGCCCGTTTCCCCCGGAGTGCGGGTGCAGGTCGATATCGACCCCTACAGCTTCTTCTAGCCGGCGTTATGCTTCCAGGGTCGCGGGCGAGCGCCTTCATTCGGGCCGAATTGCGAGCGAATCGCGGCTGCCAGCCCAGTTGCAAGCCCCGGAAGGACGTGTTAGAGAACAGTCGCTTTGAGGGTAAAAATGCTTCGTGCGCTTGTCTCCCCAGGGCGCGCGCTTCCTGCGAGAAATGATAAGACGACCAAAAAAGGGGTTTGCGGGTGTCATCCCAAACGCAAGAGTCCGGTGGGCTTGCTGAGCGCTACAGCCAAGCGCTGTTCGACTTGGCCGATGAAGAACGGGTGGTCGATACCATCGCCAAGGATCTCGACGGCTTGGCGGCGATGATCGACAGCAGTCCCGACCTCAATCGGTTGATCCGCTCGCCGGTGATTTCGCGGTCGGATCAGACGCGCGCGATGGAGGCCCTGGTCAACGCGGCAGACATGCACGAATTGACAGGAAAATTCATCGGCCTGCTGGCACGCAACCGCCGGCTGTTCATCCTTCCCGTCATCATCCGGGCGTACCGAAGGCTCTTGGCGCGCCGTCGCGGGGAGACGGCGGCGGAAGTGACGTCGGCACAGAAACTTTCCGGGACTCAGCTCGCGGCGTTGGCTGCACAGTTGAAGAAGGTGGTCGGCACCGATGTTTCGGTTGCCGATCGCGTGGATCCGTCGATCTTGGGCGGACTGATTGTGAGGGTTGGCTCGCGCATGGTGGACAGTTCACTCCGCACCAAGTTGCAACGCTTGCGCCTTGCCATGAAGGGGGTTGGTTGATGGAAATCCGAGCCGCGGAAATCTCCGCCATCATCAAGAAGCAAATTGCCGATTTCGGCACCGAAGCCGAAGTGGCCGAAGTGGGAACCGTTCTCGCGGTCGGCGATGGCATTGCCCGCGTTCACGGCATGGACAATGTGCAGGCCGGAGAACTGGTGGAATTTACCGGCGGCATCAAGGGAATGGCGCTGAACCTTGAAGAGGACAACGTGGGTGTCGTCATCTTCGGCGATGATCGCACCATCCGCGAGGGCGACATCGTCAAGCGGACAGGCGCGATTGTCGATGTGCCGGTTGGCCCCGGCCTGCTCGGTCGGGTGATCGATGCGACCGGCGAGCCGATTGATGGCAAGGGTCCGATCGAGGCGGCGGAACGCCGGCTGGTTGACGTCAAGGCGCCCGGCATCATCCCGCGCCGTTCGGTGCATGAGCCGATGCAGACGGGGATCAAGGCGATCGACAGTCTCATTCCGGTCGGGCGCGGCCAACGCGAGCTCATCATCGGCGACCGGCAAACCGGCAAGACCGCGATCATCGTCGATACCATTCTCAACCAGAAACAGATCAACGAGAAGGCAACCAGCGAAGCCGAGAAGCTTTACTGCATCTACGTTGCGGTCGGGCAGAAGCGCTCTTCGGTGGCGCAGCTTGTCAAGACGCTGCAAGATTACGATGCGATGGATTATTCCGTTGTGATCGCAGCGACGGCGTCCGAGCCGGCCCCCCTTCAGTTCATCGCCCCTTACGCCGGCTGCACGATCGGAGAATATTTCCGCGACAACGGGATGCATGCGGTCATTTTCTATGACGATCTTTCCAAGCAGGCGGTCGCCTACCGGCAGATGTCGTTGCTGCTGCGCCGCCCGCCCGGCCGTGAGGCTTATCCTGGCGATGTGTTCTACCTGCATTCGCGCCTGCTCGAGCGGGCGGCGAAGCTGAACGCCGACCACGGTGGGGGATCGCTGACCGCTTTGCCGGTGATCGAAACCCAGGCCGGTGACGTCTCCGCCTACATCCCGACCAACGTCATCTCCATCACCGACGGTCAGATCTTCCTGGAAACCGAGTTGTTCTACAAGGGGATCCGGCCAGCGGTGAATGTCGGCATCTCGGTCAGCCGAGTCGGGTCCGCCGCCCAGATCAAGGCGATGAAAAAGGTGGCCGGAACCATCAAACTGGAGCTTGCGCAGTACCGCGAGATGGCGGCGTTCGCCCAGTTCGCGTCCGACCTCGATGCCTCGACACAGCGGCTGCTCGCGCGAGGCGCCCGTCTGACCGAAATCTTGAAGCAGGGGCAGTTCACCCCCTACCCGGTCGAGTTGCAGGTGGTGGTCATTTACGCCGGGGTTCGCGGCTATCTCGACAAGATCCCGGTCGACGACATCGGACGCTTCGAGACCTCGCTGCTCGACGAAATCCGCGCCAGCGGAAGCGACATCCTGGAAGCGATCCGCACCGAAAAGGATCTTTCGCCGGAGACCGAAAAAAAGCTGACCGCGTTCTTCGATCGGTTCAGCAAGAGCTTCTCCTGATGGCCGGCTTGCGATGACGGGCCGAATCGCTGCGAGACCGACGGGACGATAAGCCATGCCCAGTCTCAAGGATCTCAAGAACCGCATTACCAGCGTCGAATCCACCCGCAAGATCACCGCGGCGATGAAGATGATCTCGGTCTCGAAGCTGAAACGCGCCGAGCTTCTGGCTCAGGAAGGGCGACCCTACGCCAGACGGATGCAGCAGATGCTGGCCGATCTGATCACGAGCATGCCCAGCCTCGACGTGGCGCCGCCATTGCTGGCGGGCAGCGGCAAGGAAGAGATCTATCTTCTCGTCACCGTGACCAGCGACCGCGGGCTATGCGGCGGCTTCAATTCCAGCATTGCCCGGGAGGCCCGGCGGCGGATCGCCGATCTCAAGAGTCGCGGCAAGCAGGTCAAGATCCTGTGCCTGGGACGAAAGGGACGGGACTCGCTGCGCCGTGATCACAAATCGTTGATCCTCGACTCGGTAGAGAATGTCACCCGCAACGGGGCCGAGTTCGGATCGGCCCGCGACATTGCCCGGCGGCTGCGCAGCATGTTCGAAGCCGGGGAATTCGACGTCTGTCTGGTCATCTACAACCACTTCAAGTCGGCAATCGCGCAGGAAGTCACCGTTCAGCAGCTGATCCCGTTCCCGGCATCCGCCCTCGAAAGCGGAAACGCCGAAGCGAGCGCCAAGGATCTCTCGGCGGGAACCTATGATCTGGAGCCGAGCGAGGATGCGCTGTTGAAAGCGTTGCTGCCGGCCAATGTCTCGGTTCAGCTGTTTGGATCCCTGCTGGAAAGCTATGCCTCGGAGCAAGGGGCGCGGATGACGGCGATGGACAATGCGACACGGAATGCCGGGGAGATGATCGACCGATTGACCCTGACCTACAACCGCACGCGGCAGGCGGCGATTACCACCGAGCTGGTTGAAATCATTTCCGGCGCCGAAGCGCTATAGACGGCAGTCGTGAGCGACTGCACCAAGGAATGCCACGGGAGCTTGATGCCATGAGCAAGAACGCCATCGGAGCCATTACGCAGGTGCTGGGAGCCGTCGTCGACGTCCGGTTCGAGGCGGATCTGCCGCAGATCCTCAATGCCTTGCATGTGGACAATCATGGCAAGAGGCTGGTTCTGGAGGTTGCCCAGCATCTGGGTGAATCGACGGTGCGGACCGTCGCCATGGATACCACCGATGGCTTGGTTCGCGGCCAGGAAGTGGTCGACACCGGATCGCCGATCATGATCCCGGTCGGGCCGGAGACACTGGGGCGGATCATCAACGTTACCGGCGAGCCGGTCGACGAGCGAGGGCCGGTCGAATCGAAGATGCGCTATCCGATCCATCGCTCCGCGCCGACGTTTCTCGAGCAATCGACGGAAACGGAAATCCTCACCACCGGGATCAAGGTGATCGATCTGATCGAGCCGTATCCGAAGGGTGGAAAAGTGGGCTTGTTCGGGGGCGCCGGTGTCGGCAAGACCGTGATCATCATGGAATTGATCAACAACATCGCCAAGGCGCACGGCGGCTATTCCGTGTTTGCCGGAGTGGGCGAGCGCACCCGCGAAGGCAACGATCTCTACCACGAGATGATCGAGTCCGGCGTCATCCAGTTGGGCGCCTCGGGCTCGAAGGCCGCGCTCGTCTATGGCCAGATGAACGAGCCGCCCGGCGCGCGTGCCCGCGTCGGCCTCACCGGCCTCACGGTGGCGGAATATTTCCGCGACGAGGAAGGCCAGGACGTGCTGTTCTTCGTCGACAATATCTTCCGGTTTACCCAGGCGGGCTCGGAGGTCTCGGCACTGCTCGGGCGCATTCCCTCGGCCGTCGGCTACCAGCCGACCCTGTCGACCGACATGGGCGCCCTGCAGGAGCGCATTACCTCGACCAAGAAGGGCTCGATCACCTCGGTGCAGGCGGTCTACGTTCCGGCTGACGATCTGACCGACCCGGCACCGGCGACCTCGTTCGCCCACCTCGACGCCACCACCGTGCTCAGCCGCTCAATTGCCGAGCTCGGCATCTATCCTGCCGTGGACCCGCTCGACTCGACTTCCCGCGTGCTCGACCCGAGGGTCGTCGGCGAGGAGCATTATACGGTCGCCCGCGAGGTGCAGCGCATCCTGCAGACGTATAAGTCGCTGCAGGACATCATCGCCATTCTCGGCATGGACGAGCTTTCCGAAGAGGACCGGCTGACCGTCGCCCGCGCGCGCAAGATCCAGCGGTTCTTGAGCCAGCCGTTCCACGTCGCCGAGGTGTTCACCGGCACCCCGGGCCAGTTCGTCAACCTCGACGACACCATCAAGTCGTTCAAGGGCATTTGTGCCGGCGAGTACGATCACCTTCCGGAAGCGGCGTTCTACATGGTCGGAACCATCGACCAGGCCGTTGCCAAGGCGAAGAAGATGGCGGAGGAAGCCGCCTGAGCGCGGCGCTGAGAGAGGCGGGGGCGCGCTGATGGAGGGAACAACCATCCTGTTTGAGATTGTCACGCCGGCAAAGCTGATGCTCTCTGAGGAAGTGCACCTTGTTGTGGTCCCCGGCGAGGGGGGCAACATCGGCATCCTGCCCCGGCACGCGCCGCTGCTTTCCTCGTTGCGGCCGGGGACCATCGACATTCACGACGCCAAGATGAAGGTGGTCGACAAGATCTTCATCGAGCAGGGCTTCGTCGACGTTACTCCGGAGCGCTGCACCGTGCTCGCCGAAGTCGCGGTCCCGGTGCGGGAGATCAGCCGGGATTTCGCCGAGGAGCGCCTGCGCAACGCCACCGACAAGCTGATGGTCTCCCAGACCCTCGGCGCCCGCGGCGGCGCCGAGCAGGAACTGCGGGAGGCAGAGGCGATGCTCGCGGCCGTCGACGCCTACGAAAAGGAACTCCGCCGCCAATAGCAGGCGCGGGCTGTCGCCACGGCCGCACCGCTGCTGTCAAACCTTGAGCAGGGAACGCCGGTAATTCGAGACTTCCGGCTCCCTTGTCTGTACGCACACCATCCGGTTATCCTGGCAAAGCGATTGCCAAGACCGGAGCCCGCCCCGCAGGTTAATGACCATGAAATACCGCGTGCTGATCGAACAGGACGAAGACGGCGTGTTTATCGCGCATGTGCCGGCGCTGCCGGGCTGCGTCTCGCAAGGGTCATCCCGAAACGAGGCGCTTGCCAACATCCGCGAGGCGATCGAAGGTTACCTTGAAAGCCTGCGCGAGCACGATGAACCCATCCCCTCGACGATTGTGGAGGAGATTGTCGAGGTTGCCGTGTGAGTGCGCTGCCAGTCCTCTCCGGCCGGGAGTTGGTGAAGGTGCTCGTCGGGCTCGGCTACGCTGTCGATCGGCAACGCGGCAGCCACATCATCCTCCGTCAACAACCCGGTTTGAAAACGGTGGACATCTGGATTGCCACGCCCGCGTCTCCCGCGGGCTCGCAATGACGACGGGAAGTAGATGAGCCGTCATTGCGAGGAGGTGAAGCCGACGAAGCAATCCACAAAAATGTAAAGCACATTGTAAGAAAGAACAGTCACCCGTTCATATCATAGAGCCCGTGTAGGTCGGAATAGCCCTCAGGCGTATTCCGACGCATGGTTTCATCCGCTTCGCCGGGACATTCGAAATGCTGCTGCCG
>CAZFBS010000017.1:0-55521 GCA_964517265.1 uncultured Rhodospirillaceae bacterium
CATCGCCCTGTTCAAGGGGATGACGACGCTCGACAACATCATGACCGGGCGCAACACCAAGATGCACCGAAACCTCTTATGGCAGGCTGTTTATTTCGGCCCGGCCAAGCGCGAGGAGATCCTCCATCGCGAAGTTGTGGAGCGGATCATCGACTTTCTCGAAATCGAGCCGATCCGCAAGATCCCGGTGGGGCAGTTGCCCTATGGCATGCAAAAGCGCGTGGAACTCGGCCGCGCCCTTGCGGCGGAGCCGGAGCTGCTATTGCTGGACGAGCCGATGGCGGGCATGAACCTCGAGGAAAAGGAGGACATGTGCCGGTTCATTCTCGACGTCAACGACGAGCTCGGCACTACCATCATCCTCATCGAGCACGACATGGGGGTGGTAATGGACATCTCCGACTCGGTGGTGGTGCTGGATTACGGGCGCAAGATTGCTGACGGCACACCCGACGAAGTCAGGGCGAACCCCGATGTGATTGCGGCCTATCTCGGTGTCGAACATTGAGGGCGACAACGGGATGATTGCCGAGTTCGACTGGCTCTTTTTCTTCGAGGTCATTCTGGGTGGTCTGCTTTCCGGCGTAATGTATGCGCTGGTGGCGCTCGGATTTGTCCTCATCTTCAAGGCATCCGGAGTACTCAACTTCGCCCAGGGCGCGATGGTGCTGTTCGCGGCTTTGACGTTCGTGTTCCTTCTCGACTACGGCGAAGGCGGCGCCATCTGGCCGTGGATCGGCTGGCTCAGCCTTGGCCTCGCTGTCGCAGCCGCTGTTTTTGCCCTTGCCGCCCGCAACCCTGCAGCGAGGGCAAATCCGCGTGCGGCCAAGGGGACGCTGATCGCGATCATCCTCGCCGCGCTGGTGGTGCTCACGGCGGTGTTCGGTCAGGACAGCCACATGTGGCGGGGTCTGTTCATTGCTCTGCTCGCGTTCTTCGTGCTTGTGCTGGGGGTGGGCAATGCTCGGAGCGGAGTGATCGTTCTGCTCGCTCTCGCCCTTGCCTCGTTGATTCCGATCGGTGCGTTGGTGGGCTTCGGCGGCGAGACGTGGAACTTCTGGCGAGCGCTGGCGGTGACCTTGCTGGTCATGGTGCTGCTGGCACTGGCGATCGAGCGCTGGGCGCTGCGTCCGCTCGTCAATCAGGCGCCGATCATCCTGTTCATGGTCACCATCGGTCTGAACTTCCTGATCGAGGGGGTGGCGCAGGGCGTGTGGGATTCCAACGTCCACGCCATCGATATCGGCATTCCGGATTTCCCCATCGCATGGGTCGATGAACATGTCGGTATCTTCATCAGCCGGTTCGATGTGTTCGCTGCGGTAACCGCCGGTACGCTCGTGGCGGCGCTCGCACTCTTCTTTCAGAAGACCCGGGTTGGTCGCGCGCTGCGCGCCGTCGCCGACGATCATCAGGCCGCGCTTTCGGTCGGCATTCCGCTCAAGAACATCTGGGCGATCGTCTGGTCGGCCGCCGGATTCGTCGCGCTGGTGGCGGGCATGCTGTGGGGATCCAAGCTGGGCGTGCAGTTCAGCCTGTCTCTGATCGTGTTGAAGGCGTTGCCGGTTTTGATCCTCGGCGGCTTCACCTCGATCCCCGGTGCCATCGTCGGCGGCCTGATCATCGGCGTCAGCGAGAAGGTGGTGGAGGTCTATATCGGCATTCCCTACTTCGGTGGCGGCACCGAAAGCTGGATGCCCTACATCCTGGCGCTGCTGTTCCTGCTGGTGCGCCCGCAGGGGCTTTTCGGCGAGCGCATCATCGAGAGGGTCTGAAGGCGGTGTTCTACCGGGAAGCGGGGCAGTTCAAGACGACGTATGCCGCGGATCAGGCAATCTTTCCGATTGCCCAAGACCGCTGGGGCTTTGCCATCCTTCTCCTCGTCGCCTTCGTGATCATCCCGCTGACGGCCAATCAGTACTGGCTTGGCCCGATCCTGACCCAGTTTCTGATCTTTTCGCTGGCCGCCATCGGCCTCAATATCCTGACCGGCTATGCGGGCCAGCTTTCACTCGGAACCGGCGGCTTCATGGCAGTTGGTGCCTACACTGCCTACAATCTGGTCCTTCGCCTGCCGGAGTTGCCGCTCTTGGTTGATCTGATCCTGGCAGGGCTGATCACAGCCGCCGTCGGCATGGCGTTCGGATTGCCGAGCCTCAGGATCAAGGGGTTCTACCTTGCCGTGGCAACGCTGGCCGCGCAGTTCTTCCTGACCTGGATGTTTGACCATGTCGGCTGGTTTACCAACTACGACGCTGCGGGCATCGCCGTCGTTCCCCCGCACACGCTGTTTGGCAGCCTGGCCACAGAAGAAGGACCTCTTGCCTTTCTCGCGCCGGTCAACCCCGTGGTGACGGGCTCGATGGCCACTCCGGAAACCCGCTACCTGGTCACGCTCTCGGTCGTCACCTTGCTGGCCTGGATGGCAAAGAACATGGTGCGATGCTCCATCGGCCGCTCCTGGATGGCGATCCGGGACATGGACATCGCGGCGGAAATCATCGGCATCCGGCCACTCCCGGCGAAGCTGACAGCGTTTGCCGTCAGCTCGTTCTATATCGGCGTCGCCGGCGCACTCTATGTATTCTTCTATACCGGCAGCGCGGACACCGAGGCGTTCGGGTTGCCGCGCTCGTTCCAGATTCTGTTCATGATCATCATCGGCGGGCTCGGCAGCATTCTTGGCTCATTCCTCGGGGCCGGGTTCATCGTGCTGATGCCGGTTCTGCTCAACAACCTCTCCAGTCTGGTGTTCGGCGGAACGTTGCCCGCCGACACCCTCTCCAACCTCGAACTGATCGTGTTCGGCGGTGCGATCGTGTTTTTCCTGATCGTCGAGCCCCACGGCTTTGCCCGTCTGTGGCAGATCCTCAAACGAAAGCTGAGAATGTGGCCGTTCCCGTACTGACTTCGAGGACGATCGATGATGCCGAAATGAAGGCATTCGTCAGGAACGGCCACTTCAGGACACCAACGAGTGCCTGCAGAGAAAAATGAATCAACGCCGAAAAGGGAGGATTTGTGATGATGAAAAGACTGACGCTTTCCACGGTCGTTGCCGCGGCGGTGATGATGCCGCTGGTGCCCTCCTCGGCTTGGGCCGAAGAACAATTCATTGCCATGCTGGCGTACCGAACCGGCCCCTATGCGTCCGGTGGGTCCGGGATCTTTGGGGGGTACGAGGATTATCTGGCGCTACTCAATGAGCGGGATGGCGGCATCGGCGGGGTCAAGCTGACCTGGGAGGAGTGCGAGACCGAATACAACGCCGATCGCGGGGTCGAGTGCTACGAGCGTTTGAAGAACAAGGGCCCGACCGGCGGGACCGTGATCCAACCGCTGTCGACCGGGATCACCTACCGCCTGATCGACCGCGTTGCAGCGGACAAGATACCGTTGTTGACGATCGGCTATGGCCGCACCGACGCTGCCGATGGCCGGATCTTTCCGTGGGTGTTCCCGATGGTCACCACCTACTGGAGCCAGAATACCGCCAAGATCAAATTCATTGGCGCCCAGGAAGGGGGGATGGAAAACCTCAAGGGCAAGAAGATTGCCAATGTCTACCACGACTCGGCATATGGCAAGGAAACTATGCCGCTTCTGGACCGGCAGGCCGAACTGTATGGATTCGAGATCAAGCATTATCCAGTGCCGCATCCCGGGCTGGATCAGAAAGCGGTATGGCTGGATCTGGCCCGCCGGTACAAGCCGGATTGGGTGATTCTTCGCGGCTGGGGGGTGATGAACCCGACGGCGATGAAGGAAGCGGCGCGGGTCGGTTTTCCTCGCGAGAAGATGGTCGGCGTCTGGTGGAGCGGTTCTGAGGAGGATGTCGTTCCGGCCGGCGAGGCGGCCAAGGGCTTCATTGCTGCTGGCTTCCACCCGGCGGGAACCGATTTTCCTGTCATCGCCGATGTCATCAAGCATGTTCACGAGAAAGGGAAGGGCAATATCGAGCGTGACCGTGTCGGGTCTGTCTACTACAACCGCGGGATTATTCACGGCATCATTGTCGGCGAGGCGCTGCGGGTCGGCCAGGAGAAGTACGGCAACCGGCCGTTGACGGGCGAGGAAATGCGGTGGGCGCTTGAGAATCTCACCATCTCTCCGGAGCGGATCAAGGAAATCGGGGCGGAAGGACTGATGCCGCCGCTTGCCGTCAGTTGCGCCGACCACGAAGGTGCCGGCGTGGTCAAGTTCCAGCAGTGGGACGGGGAGACGTGGACGGAGATCACCGATTGGATTGAGCCCGATCGCAGCCTTACCCAGCCGATGGTGGTGACGTCGGCGGCGCAATATGCCAAGGAGAACGGCATCGAGCCACGCCAGGGCATGTCGATGGGCTCCGAGTGCGGAGAGTATTCCGCCGAGGTACAGCGAAAGGCCGAGACGACACCGCGCCAGTAGGGAGTGCGGGGTGGTGGACACAGGTGCCGCGGCAAGCGCCTTACTTACCGTCAACAACATCGAGGTCCTGTACGACCGCGTCATCCTGGTGCTGAAGGGCGTCTCCCTGAAGGTGACCGAGGGGGGCATTGTCGCCCTTCTCGGCGCCAACGGAGCCGGCAAGACCACTACCATCAAAGCGATCTCGAACCTGCTTGGGACCGAACGCGGCGACGTAACCAAAGGCGCGATCACCTTTTGCGGTGAGCGGATCGACAGTCTCAACCCGGCGGAGGTGGTCCGACGGGGTATCGTCCAGGTGATGGAAGGCCGCCACGTGTTCGGCCACCTGAGCGTGGAGGAAAACCTGCTCACCGGCGCGTATATTCGCAAGGACGGCCGGGCCGCGATCCGCGCGGATCTCGAAAAGGTCTACCATTATTTTCCGCGCCTGCAGGAGCGCCGCACTTCGCAAGCCGGCTACACTTCGGGCGGGGAGCAGCAGATGATCGCAATCGGCCGGGCGCTGATGGCGCGGCCGATCATGATGCTGCTCGACGAGCCGTCGATGGGGCTGGCCCCACAGCTGGTCGCGGAAATTTTCGCTATTGTCGAAACTCTCAACCGAGAGGAGAAGGTCAGCATTCTCGTCGCCGAGCAGAATGCGATGGTCGCGTTGCGGTACGCCCGCTACGGCTACATCCTCGAAAACGGCCGAGTGGTGATGGATGGTGAAGCCGAAACCCTGCGCGAGAACGAGGACGTTAAGGAATTCTACCTCGGTCTCAGCTCCAGCGGCCGCAAGAGTTTCCGCGACGTCAAACACTACCGCCGGCGCAAACGCTGGCTTTAGGACCGGAGCGAAAGGGTGGAGGAGAAAAGGCGTTGGGGGAATATTACGACGATCTCGAGACCAGAGATCCGGCTGCTCGCGAGGCGGCTCAGTTCGCCCGGCTTGCCGATCAGGTTCGTCATGCGCGCAGCTGCGCACCATACTACCAGCGCGTGCTTACGGCGGTGGACGCCGAAGCACTGACCAATCGCGCGGCGCTGGCCACGCTACCGCTCACGCGCAAGTCGGATCTGATTTCTCTGCAACAGACGGAGCCGCCGTTCGGGGGGCTGGCGGCGATCCCGCCGGGGTACCTCAGACGGATCTTCCGTTCGCCGGGGCCCATTTACGATCTCGAGGGGCGCGGCGTTGACTCCTGGCGCACGGCACGGGCCTTTTACGCGGCTGGCTTCCGGTCCGGCGACATCGTCCATAATACCTTCTCCTATCATCTGACCCCGGCCGGAGCGATGGTCGAAAGCGCTGCCGAGGCTTTGGGCTGTGCCGTCATTCCGGCGGGAGTTGGCAACACTGATCAGCAGATCGGGGTGATCGCCCATGTGCGGCCTCGCTGCTATGCGGGAACGCCATCCTTCCTCCGCATCTTGATCAGCAGGGCACAAGAACTTGGCGCCGACATCTCCAGCCTGACGGCCGCAAGCGTGGCTGCCGAGGCGCTGCCTCCTCCACTTCGCGCGGAACTGACCGAAGCGGGATTTGGGGTGACCCAGTGGTACGGCACCGCCGATCTCGGCCTGATCGCCTATGAATCCTCTGCCATGGAGGGTATGATCGTCGACGAGGGCGTTATTGTCGAGATCGTGCGCCCGGGCACCGGCGATCCGCTGCCCGATGGCGAGGTTGGCGAAGTCGTCGTCACCACGTTCGAGCGCGATTACCCGCTGATCCGCTTTGCCACCGGTGACCTCTCGGCGATCCTGGCAAAACCAAGCCCTTGCGGCCGAACCAACATGCGCCTGAGGGGCTGGCTCGGACGGGCCGACCAAACGACTAAGGTAAAGGGGATCTTTGTTCACCCAAGCCAAGTGGCGGAGGTCATGCGCCGCCATCCCGGCATCGTCAAGGCCCGACTCGTTGTCAGTCGTTCCAACGAGCGCGATGTGATGACGCTCGTCTGCGGAGGCGACGGCATCGATGCCGGAGCGGTCGCGGAAACCTTGAAGACGGTGTGCAACATCAGCGGCCGCGTTGAGATCAGGAGCCTTGAAGCCCTGCCGAACGACGGCAAAGTTATCGACGATACCCGCTCGGTCGAATAGGAAAATTGCCGCGCAAGGAAGCTGAGAGAAAAAGGGGCGCCGCCACTGGTGCTCTTGCCGCGGATGGCATTGGATTCTTATCTGTGTGCGACGGTGTTGCGACAAGTACGAAGGGAGGTTCTACCAGCCGAGCGTGCAAAAAATTGACGAGCGAACAATTGATCTGGAATTTCCGCATTTGGGGCAGTATATATGCATGGTTACAGTCTCCTACGAGACAGATCCAGGGCACACTTATGCATGTTCCCTGGTTCCCCGATCGGCTGAAAACGCCTGACTGCCGCGGCCGGGTTCTCCCGGCCGCATTTTTTTGGCCTCGCGGCCGATTCTGATTCGGAAGGACGTGTTCGGCAGTGGATTTCCATCGGCCCGTTTGCGGACATCGACGGCCGTGCCTTGAGCCGGGTCAGCGTTGGTACTTGCGTATCGTGAAACGAACGCTACGCTCGCCTTCGGTTAGGTGGAGCGATAATGACGGACTTTTCAGGCAAAGGCCTTGCCTGTATTCGTGGAGAGCGGTTGGTCTTCAGGGACCTGGGGTTCCAAATCGAGGGGGGAGGTGCGCTCGTTCTGACCGGCCCGAACGGCAGCGGAAAATCCAGCCTGCTGAGGATCATGGCGGGGCTCAGCCGCCCGGATGCCGGGACGTTGATGTGGAAAGGCGCCGCTGTTGACGGCCGCGCCGACGACCATCGCGGCCGCGTTCACTATGTTGGGCATGCTGATGCCGTCAAACCTGCGCTGAGCGTCATAGAGAACGTTCAGTTCTGGGCAGAGCTTCTGGTGGACGACGGGAGCCATCATGTCGTTTCCACCAAAGAGCGGGCCGTTTGCGCGATCGATGCCTTGGGGATCGGACATCTCTCCGAGGTGCCTGGGCGCTTTCTCTCCGCTGGGCAGCGGCGGCGGGTCAGCCTCGCCCGGATCGCTGCAGTGCCAGCGATTCTGTGGCTGTTGGATGAGCCCCGTACCGCGCTGGACGCGGAGGCGGTCCGACGGCTTGATAGTCTTATTGCGGTTCATCGTAATGCCGGCGGGATGGTCGTTTTGTCCTTGCACGCGGGCGAGCGCCCCGAGGGGGCTGCGGTGCTCGATCTGTCGAGGTTCGCGGCGGCTGAACAAGCGGTTGTCTCACCATGCTGAGAGCCGCTGCCGCGATCGTCGGCCGGGACCTGCGGTTGGCCCTGCGCCAGAGCTTCGACAGTGTTGCCGCCGTCCTGTTCTTTGTTCTCGCCGTCATCCTGTTTCCCTTCGGCGTGGGCCCGGAGCCGAACATTCTGGCGCGGATCGCCCCGGGAGTGATCTGGGTGGCGGCTCTGCTCGCCTCGATGCTTGCACTGGAGCGGCTCTTTCAATCCGATTTCGACGATGGTGGTTTGGAGCTTCTGGCCCTGTCCTCGTTGCCGCTGACGGTCGTGGTCCTCGCCAAGGTGCTGGCACACTGGCTGACCAGCGGCTTTCCGCTCCTGCTGGCGGCCCCGGTTCTGGCGCTTCTTCTCCACATGCCGGCTGACGGATTTCCTGTGCTGATGGTGGCGCTGGCGTTGGGGACGCCGAGCTTGAGCCTGGTAGGAGCGATCGGCGCCGCGCTGATCCTGGGCGCGCCCCGGGGCGGTGTGCTGCTCAGCCTGGTGCTGCTGCCGCTCTACATTCCCGTCCTGATCTTCGGCGTCGCTGCGGTCGATGCCGCGACCTCGGGGTTGCCGGCGCGACCTCACCTCCTGCTGCTCGCTAGCTTTCTGCTGGCGGCGACGACACTGGCACCGCTCGCGGCGGGCGCAGCCCTACGACAGGCACTGGAATGAGGCGCCGGATGACCTTAATCAAGGCAAGCAAGGAGACAGGCGTGCTTTCTGCGCGAAAGCCTTACATAACGCTATGAGGTCCGCGATGGGACCCGCGGATGCGAGACTGAACATGCAACGATTAGCCAACCCGAACCGGTTCATGCGCCTCAGCGCCCGGCTTATTCCATGGCTGGCGGCGACCACGGCCATACTTCTCGGCATCGGGCTTTACTTGGCTCTGGTTGTCTCGCCGCCCGACTACCAACAGGGCGAGAGCGTTCGGATCATGTATGTCCATGTTCCCTCAGCATGGATGGCGTTGTTCTGCTATGTCGGAATGGCGGGGGCGGCTGCCGTCGGGTTGATCTGGAGGCATCCGCTGGCAGATCTGGCCGCCAAGGCGACGGCGCCGATCGGGGCGGCCTTTACTGTCCTCGCGCTCGTCACCGGGTCACTTTGGGGCAAGCCGATGTGGGGCACTTGGTGGGTGTGGGATGCCCGGCTCACCTCGATGCTGGTTTTGTTCTTTCTTTATCTGGGCTACATTGCCTTGAACAATGCCTTCGACGATCCGGTCCGGGGAGCCCGTTCGGCGGCGGTCCTTGCGATTGTCGGCGTGATCAACGTTCCGATCATCAAATTTTCGGTGGATTGGTGGTTTACCCTGCATCAACCGGCAAGCGTGTTTCGCGCCGGCGGGCCGGCCATCGACGCAAGCATGTTGTGGCCACTGGCGTTGATGGCGTTGGCGTTCACCAGTTACTATTTTTGGGTTGTGGCGCTTCGTATGCGCGCGGAAATTCTCGCGCAAAAGATCCGCGCATTGCGGTTGCGCCAAGTTTACGCATCGGAGCCGGATATTCATGGAGTCCCTCACATCGTTTCTTGACATGGGCGGCTACGCGCGCTTCGTCTGGCCGTCGTTCGCTGTGACGTTGATCGTACTCGGCGGCCTCCTGATCGAGAGTGTTCGCACCTTGAAAATGAGGCAGCGGCGTCTGGCTCTGCTTCAGGCCGCGGCGCAACGTCGCCGGAAGGAGAGGCCGGGTGAAGCGTAAGTACAAACGCATGACTTTTGTCGCTGTCGGCGTCGGACTGCTGGCGGCCTCGGCCGGACTTGTGTTGTCCGCTCTCGACGACTCCCTTTCATTCTTTCGCAGCCCAACGGAACTCATCGAGAAGCCCGAATTGGGAGAGCGGCGCGTGCGCCTGGGCGGGCTGGTCGAAGAGGGAAGCATTGAGAAGGGGGAGGCGGGAGCGATCCGCTTTCGCGTCACCGATCTGGTCAATGATGTACCTGTCAGCTACCAGGGACTGGTTCCCGACCTTTTCCGGGAAGGACAGGGCGTCGTTGCCCAAGGGCGGCTGGAGAACGGCGTGTTCATCGCTGATGAGATCCTGGCAAGGCACGACGAAAACTACATGCCGGCGGAAGTTACCGACGCGCTCAAGAAATCCGGTCACTGGCAGCATGGAGAGACGGTGGTGGAGCAATCCGGAGGGGCCGGCCGATGAGTTCCTCGCGATGATGATCTGTCAAGATCCCGCCCGTGACGCCGTAATGGAGCAGAAGTCGTGACTGTGGAACTCGGGCATTTTGCGCTGGTCCTTGCGCTTGGGATCGCGCTGATCCAGTCCAGCGTGCCGATGATCGGCGCTGCGCGCAGTCAGTTCTCGTTGATGGACGTGGCGCGCACGGCGGCGCTCGGCCAGTTCCTGCTGGTGGCGCTCGCCTTCGGCTGCCTGATGCACGCCTACATCGTCTCCGACTTCTCGGTGCTCAACGTGGCGATGAACAGCCACTCGCTGAAGCCGATGCTGTACAAGATCTCCGGCACCTGGGGCAACCATGAGGGATCGATGCTGCTGTGGGTGCTGATTCTGGCGGGGTTCGGTGCTGCGGTGGCGGTCTTCGGCAGCAACCTGCCCCCGGCATTGCGCGCGCGGGCGCTGGGGGTGCAGGGATGGATCGCGGTCGGGTTCTATCTGTTCATCCTTCTGACGTCTAATCCGTTCGAGCGCATCTTCCCGCCTCCCGCCGATGGCCAGGGACTTAATCCTCTGCTTCAGGATCCGGGTCTCGCGTTCCATCCGCCGTTTCTCTACCTCGGGTATGTCGGCTTCTCGATGGCGTTCTCGTTCGCGATCGCGGCCCTGATCGAAGGGCGGGTCGATGCCGCATGGGCGCGGTGGGTTCGGCCGTGGACCCTGGCGGCGTGGATCTTTCTGACCATCGGCATCGCCCTCGGTTCATGGTGGGCCTACTACGAACTCGGCTGGGGTGGCTGGTGGTTCTGGGACCCGGTGGAGAACGCTTCGTTCATGCCATGGCTGGTCGGGACCGCCTTGCTGCACTCCGCGATCGTCGTCGAGAAGCGGGATGCGCTGAAGGGCTGGACCATATTCCTCGCCATCGTCACTTTCGGTCTCAGTCTGCTCGGAACCTTCCTTGTCCGCTCCGGCGTGCTGACCTCCGTCCATGCGTTCGCGGTCGATCCCGACCGCGGAATTTTCATTCTGGCACTGCTGATCATCATCATCGGCGGCTCGTTCGCCTTGTTCGCTTGGCGGGGCCCGCAACTGGCGGGGGGCGGCCTGTTTCAGCCGATTTCGCGAGAGGGTGGGCTGCTGCTCAACAACCTGCTGCTGACCACGGCGGCGGCGACGGTGCTTCTCGGGACGCTCTATCCGCTGATGCTGGAAGCGGCGACCGGCGACAAGGTGACGGTGGGGCCTCCGTTCTTCAACGCTGTCTTTATTCCGCTAATGGTGCCGCTGATCGTCGCTCTGGCCGTCGGGCCATTGCTGCCGTGGAAGCGGGGCGACTTGGGAGCGGCGCTGAAGCGGCTGTGGGGGGCCGCCGCGGCAGCCATCGCGGCGGCTGCATTCGTTTGGACCCGCGACAGCGACACCATAGTCGCCATCGTCGGGATCGGGTTGGCGATGTGGCTGCTGGTCGGCGCGCTCACCGAACTCGCGATTCGAATTCGGCTGACGGAAGCGCCGGGGGTCGAGAGCCTTCGGCGACTGGCAAGGCTGCCTCGCTCGGCCCTCGGCATGACCCTCGCGCATGCCGGTTTGGCGGTGTCGATCATCGGTATGACCGGCGCGGCGGTCTGGAAGCAGGAGAGCATTCAGGTGATGGCGCCGGGCGACAGCGTCACCGTCGCCGGGTATCGCTATACGTTCGAAGGCGCTCAGCCGGTGGAAGGGCCGAACTATCTGGGGATCCGCGGAACCTTCCGGGTCAGCCGGGGCGAGCGCATGGTCCGACTCCTTGAACCCGAAAAGCGCCGCTACCCGGTGGAGCAGAACGAGACGACGGAAGCGGCGATCGTATCGACGGTATGGGGCGATCTCTATGTTGTTATCGGCGATGGCGATCCGCAAACCGGCGCCTACGTGACCCGGATCTATTACAACCCTCTCGTTGGTTGGATCTGGGCCGGGGTGCTGATCATGGTTGTCGGCGGCCTGTTCAGCCTGTCCGATCGTCGGTACCGCGTCGGAGCCCCCGTTCGCCGCCGGGCGGCACCGCCCGCGATCAAGGGGGTGGCGGTCGAATGAGGAGAGAGCTGACTTGAGCCGATCGATCCAAGGGACCGGGAATCAGAGAACAGGGGGGGCACGGGACGCAGCGGATATAGGGTCGGCCAGGGTTGCCGGGTGGGGACGCCTTATGTACCTGATCCCGCTCGTCGTATTCCTGATCCTGGCGATCTATTTCTTTATTGGTCTTGGCAAGAATCCGCATGAGATCCCGTCGGTGCTGATCGATACGCCGGCACCGGCGTTCGATCTGCCGCCGATCGAGGGACGCGAGCGCGGTCTCGCATCCGCCGATTTGCAAGGACAGGTATCGCTCGTCAACGTTTTCGGATCGTGGTGCTTCGCTTGCCGGATCGAGCATCCGCTGTTGATGGAGGTTCACCAAAGCGGCGTCGTTCCGATTCACGGGATCAACTGGCGGGAGCCGACTCCTGAGGCGGGGCCGGCTTGGCTGCGCCGGCATGGTGATCCCTACACCCTGATCGGGGCCGATCCGGACAGCAGGGCGGCGATCGCCCTTGGGGTCAGCGGTGCCCCGGAGACCTTCATCGTCGATCGCAACGGGATGATCCGCTATAAGCAGGTCGGCCCGATAACCCCCGAGATCTGGACAACAACGTTGTGGCCTATTATTCAAGATCTTCAGGCCGAATAGCAGCTCTGCTTTGCGCGGTGATGCTGGCGATTGCCGCCTCGCCGCCCTCTGCAGCCGTCGAGCCCGGTGAAATCCTGACCGATCCTGTTCTCGAGACCCGCGCTCGGGAGATCAGCCGCGGGCTCCGCTGCCTCGTCTGTCAGAACCAGTCAATTGACGATTCAGACGCCGAATTGGCACGCGATCTGCGCGTCTTGGTGCGTGAGCGGCTGGCGGCGGGAGACAGCGACGAGGCGGTGATCGATTACGTCGTCTCCCGCTATGGCCAATTCGTTCTGCTGAAGCCTCCTTTCGATGCCGGCACCTACGTGCTCTGGCTTGGGCCGATCGTTATCTTTGCGATCGGCGCTCTTGCCGTGGTGCTGTTCTATGTCCGCCGCCCTCGTTCCAGGGTTGATGAGGCTCCTGTGCCGCTGAGTGAGGCCGAGAAGCGCCGCCTGCAGGCGTTGCTGTCGGAGAAACAGCCATGATCGGCTTGTGGGTGACGATAGCCGCCGTCACCGCCCTCGTGATGGCGCTGGTGGTATTCCCGTTGCTGCGACGTCGGGCTCCTCGCTTGCCGGATCGTGCCGCCTATGACCTGAGTGTGTACCAGGACCAGTTGGCGGAGATCGAGCGCGATCTCGAACGGGGGTTGCTGCCGCCGGACCGGGCCGAAGCGGCGCGACTTGAAATCAAGCGACGGATGCTTTCGGCCGGCGGCGTGACGGCGGAACCGCCCGCGCATCGGCCCGATCGCTCGCCGATGCTGGCGACGATGCTGGGGCTTCTGGTGCCTCTCCTCGCTTTCGTTCTCTATTGGGATCTTGGCCAGCCGACTGGCGGGCCGCCAATGATCGCGAGGGACCAGCCGGGCCCCTCACCGCAGGTCCCGTCGCAACAAGCCTTGGGGATGACGATGGAGGAGGCAGTAGTGAAGTTGCAGCAGCACCTCGACCAGAACCCGGGCAATTTGGAAGGCTGGCTTCTTTTGGGTCGCTCCTACCTGTCGCTGGGGCGTCCTGCTGACGCTGTCCTCGCGTATCGCACGGCCGCCGGTTTGAGCGGACAGCGCGCCGATGTGCTCTCGGACTACGGCGAAGCAATGGTGGCCGCCAATGAGGGGCGGGTGCTGCCGACGGCAGACACCTTGTTTAAGCGCGCGCTGGCAGATGATCCTGCTGACACCAAAGCGCGATACTACATCGCGCTCGGTAAGGCCCAGCAGGGTGATCTGGAGGGCGCGCTCCGGGATTGGACGGATGTGCTGGCTCTGGCGCCACCGAACGCCCCTTGGGTTCCGGCGGTGCGGGAACAGGTGGGTCGTGCGGCCGAGCAACTGGGCGTCGAGCCGGACGGTGTCAAGCCATCACCAGAGATCCAGGCGCTGCTGGACTCCGCTCCGAAGGCTACGCCGCAACCGTCGGGGCCGAGCGCGGAGGATATGGCGGCCGCCGCGCAGATGCCGGCCGAACAGCGGGAGGCGATGGTCCGTGCGATGGTGGACCGGCTTGCGGCGCGCCTTGAGGCCGATCCCGATAATCTCGAAGGCTGGCTTCGTCTTGCCGGTGCCTACGAGGTGATCGGAGAGCCGGAGAAGGCGCGGGAAGCGCGGGCGCGTGCGGAGGCCCTGCGGCAGCGGTGAGCAGAAGCCGCAGGCGTAGCCGTGTCCTCTCCATCATGTGACGGTTTTACGTATCGGGGGCTCCGGCGGGTACGGGGGCTTGCCTTTTGCCGGCTGTCTTCGCATAAAGCGCATTCGGCTCCTTCACCACCCGGGGAGCAGAGGTGGATCACACAGGATTTATGCAGGAACAACCATCGACTCGCGGCGCACGCGCTGCCGGCACCTCGGCCAAGGGCGTGGGTTCAGAGAAATCAAAGGGATAGAGGGGACTGACAAGCCATGACGACGTTTCGCACGATCGATGATTTGGATGTGGCCGGCAAGCGCGTGCTGGTGCGTGCCGATCTCAACGTCCCGATGAAGGGCGGCCAAGTCACCGACACCACCCGTATCGACCGCACCGTTCCTACTTTGCTGGAATTGGCCGATAAGGGGGCAAAGGTCATTGTCCTCAGTCATCTTGGTCGACCCAAAGGAAAAAAGAATCCGGACTTCACCTTGAAACCGGTTGCCGATGCGCTGTCCGCTGCCTGCGGCTGGCCGGTCGCCTTCGCCGAGGATTGCATCGGGCCCGATGCGAAGAAGGTGATCGACGCAATGAAGGATGGCGATATCGCCATGCTCGAGAACGTTCGGTTCTACGCCGAGGAGGAAAAGAACGAGGAGGCGTTCGCGCGCAAACTTGCTGAGAACGGGGATGTCTTCGTTAGCGATGCGTTCTCGGCGTCTCATCGCGCTCATGCCTCGACGGAAGCGCTTGCCCGCCTGCTGCCGTCGGCAGCTGGTCGGCTGATGCAAACCGAGGTAGAGGCCCTGAGCAAGGCCCTCGAACAGCCGGAGCATCCCGTCGCCGCCGTTGTCGGGGGCGCCAAGATTTCAACTAAGCTTGATGTGCTGGGCAATCTGATCGCCAAGGTCGACCAGTTGATCATTGGCGGGGCGATGGCAAATACGTTCCTCAACGCGAAGGGCGTGAAGATCGGCAAGTCCTTGTGTGAGCATGAGATGGCGGATACCGCCCGCACCATCATGGCGGACGCGGAAAAGGCCGGCTGTGAGATCGTTCTGCCGAAGGACGTTGTGGTTGCCTCGGAATTCGCGGAGGGCGCCGCCTCTGAGACTGTCCCTGTCGATGCGGTGCCGGAGAACAAGATGATTCTGGATGTTGGTCCGCAATCGATTGCCGACCTCAACAGCCGGCTTGCCAACCTCAAGACGGTGGTCTGGAACGGCCCGCTCGGGGCTTTTGAAGTCAAGCCGTTTGATGTCGGTACCAATTCGGTGGCCCGGGAAGCGGCGAAGCTGACCGGTGAAGGTAAGCTGTTGACTGTCGCCGGGGGCGGCGACACCGTTTCTGCTCTCGAAAAGGCAGGTGTGGGAGAGAAGTTTTCATACGTCTCGACGGCGGGGGGCGCCTTCCTGGAGTGGATGGAAGGAAAGACGCTTCCCGGGGTGGCTGTGCTCAGGAAGTAGCCGTCCGATTTTGCCGGGTGACGGCCATGGCAAACATCCGGCGCCCCTGCCGTGACTGCGGGGTGCCGGGCCCTTGCGCTGTTTGCCGTCGCCGGCTGCCGGGCCGCGTCGCTCCGGGCTTGCCGGATCGCGAGCCGTTCGTCACATTTGCTCCATGAGCCGCAAACAGACCGGACCCTCGGTCAAGACCATTCCCGCGGGTGATAACCGTACCCGGCTGGTTTGCCCTGACTGCGGGTACATCGAGTACGCAAACCCGAAAATCGTGGTGGGGGCCGTCTGCACCTTTGAGGATAAGGTGCTGCTGTGCCGACGGGCGATCGAGCCGCAGCGGGGCTTGTGGACCATTCCCGCCGGATTCATGGAGCTGGGTGAAAGCACCTCGGAAGGGGCAGTCCGCGAGGTATGGGAGGAAGCCTGTGCACACGTGGTTATCGAGGGCTTAGTCGGGGTTTACGAGATCCCGCGGATCAGCCAGGTCCAGATGATTTATCGTGCTGCGATGATTGCGCCGGCTCATGCCCCCGGCGTCGAGAGTCTCGATGTGGCCCTGTTCACTTGGGACACCATCCCCTGGGATCAGCTCGCGTTTCCGAGCGTTGGATGGGCGTTGGAGGCTTTCCGTGCCGGAGGTGCGCCGATCTTCCACATGGCGGCGCCATAACCCTCATGGCCTCTCGCTACACCCCCGCAATGCCGCTCTCGTTCAGAAAATGTTAACCTTTCGTGTGCGATCATCATCGTCATGACGGATGCGGCAGGCTGGCTTGGTGGAACAGGTCGTGGTGGTGCGGCGAGCGATCCCCGCGGCTACCGAATCGCGCAGGAGGTTGAGCGTACCGCCTCCGTCACCCGGCCTACTTACCCGCGGCAAACGCTTCAGGCCCTCGATCAACTTGCCAAAATTCTGGATACGGGAGCGCCGTTGCGCAAGGACGTCCCGCGTGGATTCTACCTTAACATCGTGACCTGACGGCTGTTTGTTCCGCTTTCGCCATCGGCCGCCGACCGCTTCATCGTTGCTCGGGGAGAGTGATCCCGGGCAGGAGCGGTGAAGCGATGGGGCGTGCGTTGCACACGTAGGCAGTGACAGGTTCCATGCGCCCGCGCACGGAAATTGAGCCGATCGCTTGGCAGGAAAACTCATCGCCTGCAGCACGCACCGTTTGCTCAGTTGCCAGGATATAGGTTCCATAGGTCTTGTTCAGTTGTTCGAGACGTGCGGCGATGTTGACCTCATCCCCGTACACCGTAAACAGCATCCGCGATCCGGTTCCGACTGCACCGAAAACGAGTTCCCCCGAGTTGACGCCACAACGTGTGCGGAACGGGTGCTCACCGCCGAACAGTCGGCCGTCGAGAACCTGCTGGATGCCGACGGCCGTACGGAGCGCATTTGCCGCATGGTCGGGATCCGGCTTGACTGTGTTGAAACTGATCAGCATGGCGTCCCCTTGAAACTGAGTGATAACGCCGTAATGGCGATCGACCACCTCCGAGACGACCGCAAAGTACTCGTTCAACATCTGCATCAGCGTATCCGGCGAAACTCGCTCGGAAATCGTCGAGAACCCTTCGATGTCGCAGAACAGAATGCTGGCAGCTTTTAGCTGCGCGTCGCCCGGCTGAATAGCCGTCTCTGCCGTAATGATCTGGTTGGCGACTTCCGGGGGAAGAAAGCGGGAAAGATCCTCGGCTGCGGTAGCATCCGCAACGGCCCTGATCAGGAGCCGGCGCGCCCGTACCAGCGCCACCGCAAGCACGATCGAGACAAGCATGATCGAGATTATCTTGTCGACCTCGGCGCCGATCAGCACGCTGTTTGATGTCAAGTACAACACATAATCCCGAGTGATCACATTCGTCCCGGACATCCCGGCGATGGCGTAGGCGACCAGGCTGATCCAGCCGAGAGCTGCCGCAAATCCGGCGAACAGGACGTAAATGGGGTCGAAGCGCAGGGTGCGCAGGGCGATGAAGATGAACACGTAAAGCAGCGTCGGAGCCTTCAGGTAGAATGGCGGCGGCTGCTGATACTGCAGATGGAAGCTCCAGATCAGCACCATCAAGAGCCCGATGTCGCCAACCACCGAAGCCAAAACGAACCATCGCGGCAACATCCCGGATCGGGCAAGGGACAGGCGGATGACGGTGAACCACAGATACGTGGCGAGAACGAAGGGGACCGGTGAGAAGGGGGTCCCATCGGATGTCTTGGGTGTCACCGTGTAAAGGACGATGAAAAAGAGAACGAGGGCCAGTTGCACCCAGCCGATCAGGATTTCGGACTGAACCTGTTGCTGATCGATGGATTGGCGCACACGTTGCGGTACATGCCCCTCGGCGCGAACCCCGAACACAAAATCCAGCAGCTTTGCCATCGCTCGGGCTTCCCGGCAGGTGCGGCACCATCTACCGCAAAACGGCTACTCTCCGGCTGTATAACGGGTCGGCTGAGCCTTCGGGGGTGTCCGGAAACACATTTAGGGGTTCAGACCGAGCAAACTGTAAGCAAAAGCCTTCGGGTCGAACGGTCGCATGTCGTCGAGGCTCTCGCCGACACCGACAGCGTGAACCGGAAGACCATGTTTATCGGCCAGGGCGACGACGACCCCGCCCTTGGCCGAGCCGTCCAGTTTGGTCATGACGAGACCGCTCACATTGACCATCTCGCGGAACGTCTCGACTTGGCTGTGGGCGTTCTGTCCGACAGTGGCATCCAACACGAGGATAGTGTCGTGCGGAACGGCAGCATCGATTTTCTTCAGCACCCGCACGATCTTCTGCAATTCGCCCATTAGATCCGTACGGTTTTGCAGCCGTCCTGCAGTGTCGATGATGAGCACGTCGGCCCGCCGCGCGCGTGCCTGCTGCAGAGCATCGAATGCCAAGCCGGCGGCATCCGCACCCACGGGCTTGGCGATCACCTGGGCGCCGATCCGCTCGCCCCAGACCTGCAGTTGTTCAACGGCGGCCGCGCGGAACGTATCACCTGCGGCGAGGATCACTTTGAAGCCGACCCGAGTGAACAGGCCGCCCAGCTTGGCGATGGTCGTCGTCTTGCCGCTGCCGTTGACCCCGCAGACCAGGATCACGTGCGGCTTGTGCGCCTGATGGATGGCGATCGTTTGCGCAACGGGTGTCAGAATTTCGGCCGTCTCTTCGGCCAACGCGCTCTTGATGTCCTCCGGCGAAACATCGTGTGGAAAGCGTCTCCTGGCGAGAGCCGCCGTCAGCTTCATCGCCGTCGTCACCCCGATGTCTGCGCTGATGAGGAGCTCTTCCAGTTCCTCCAGTGCCTCGTCGTCCAGACGGCGTTTTTGAAACAAATCAGTGATTCCACCGCCCAGTTTTGCCGACGAGCGGCTCAGCCCCTGGCGCAGCCGCGCAACCCAGCGGGCGGTGCGTGCTGACTCCGTCATCGGCTCGTTTAAAGCAGCGGACGCTCTCGCCGTCGGCGGCATTATTTCGGGGGGAGTAACGGGTTCGATTTCCGGCGGAGCGCTCGGCTGTCGCTCCGGAGGCGTCACAGGTTCAGCCGGCGTGCGGTCAGGGTAAGTCGGCCGCTCGGAAGGACGCTGAGGCGGCACGTCGGGGGCGCCTGGAGCAGGAGGCAGCCCCGGCTCCGGCTGGGGCACAATCTCCGGTTCCTGCGGAGGTGCGGTGTCCGGTTCGACGGGTCGTGCGGGAGTCGGTTCCTCTCGCTGCGGAACCAGTTCTGGAGCCTCTCTGGGCGGCGTCTCCTCCGGTGCGTCAGGCTCAATGTCGGGACGGTCTTCCGCCTCCCACATCCGTTTCAGCCAGTCGTTCTGGTGCGCCACTTCTGTGTCCTCCAGGGGTTCCCTGCGATTGTCGTTCATGACGTGCTCGCTCCCATCAGGTATTCGTCCGCGGCACCGGTGATTCGGACCCGGACCAGTTCGCCCGGGGCTGCTCGAAATGAAAGACGAACCGGGGTGGAATCGGGGCAACGCCCGGCATTTTCCTTCTCAGCCAGGATTGTCGTCACGGCTCCGATTTTTGAGCTAAAATGTTGCTGCCGTGCGTGACGACCCGCTTCGCGCAACGCCGCTGCCCGAAGCTTGCGGACGGCGAGGGGAACTTGCGGCATAAGGGCGGCCGGCGTGCCTGCTCTTAGCGAAAAGGGGAAAACATGAAGATAGATCAGGCCGAAGTCGGCGACGGCCGCCAAGGTGTTGGCGAACATCGCGTTGTTTTCGGTGGGAAATCCGGCAATCAAGTCAGCCCCGAAAACCACATCCGGTCTCGCACATCGCGCCCGCTCCACCGTATCACGGGCCTGGGCCCGATTGTGCCGGCGTTTCATCCGCTTCAGCACCATGTCGTCGGCGGCCTGAAGGCTCAAATGTAGATGCGGCATCAGGCGTTCCTCATCGGCAAGGACGGCGAACACGGCGTCGTCGATCGCGGCGGGATCGAGAGAAGACAATCTCAGGCGGGCGAGATCGGGCACCCGTTTCAGGACAATGCGGAGGAGGTCGCCCAGCTGCGGCCGCTCGGCAAGATCGTGGCCGTAGGAACAGATATCGACTCCGGTGAATACCACCTCGCGGTAACCGTTGCGCACCAGCGTCGCCACCTGCGCGACGATCTCCTCGACGGGAATGCTGCGGCTCGGGCCGCGGGCAAACGGAATGATGCAGAACGTACAGCGGTGATCGCATCCCTGCTGCACCTGAACGAATGCCCGGGTGCGCCCTTCTAGGCCATCAATGCGGCGGTCAAACGCTGCGGACCCGTTCATGATGTCGGACACAATGACCCGCCGGCCACCCTCCGCCAGATTGCGGCCGTTCATTTTATCGGCGTTGCCGACCACCTGATCGACCTCAGGCATCGCGGCAAACGTTTCGGGGCTGAGTTGGGCCGCACAACCGGTGACGATAATGCGCCCGCTCGGATGCTCGCGGCGCAGGCGCCGGATCGTCTGACGCGCCTGGCGGATGGCTTCGCCGGTGACCGCGCAGGTATTGAGGATGACCGCGTCGGAAACGCCGACAGCCGTCGCCTCCCGGCGTATCACTTCCGATTCAAGAGTGTTGAGGCGACAGCCGAGGGTGACGATCGTGGGAGCGGTCATGAGGCTTTCTGCACGGCGAGAAGCGAGGGATCGATGATCCCGGTGAAGCTGATCGCGAATGGTCCGATCATCATCACATGGTCATCGTCGACACATTCGACCTTAAGGATACCGCCGTCGAGAATGACTTCGGCGGAGCGATCCAGCAAACCGCGTCGCGTGCCTGCGGCGACCGTTGCGCAGGCCCCGGTCCCGCACGCTCGGGTCATCCCGACCCCGCGCTCCCAAACCCGCAGACGCACCCGATTGCGGCTCAGGATCTGTGCGGCCTCGACGTTGGTTGCTTCGGGAAACAGCGGGTGATGTTCAACTGCAGGACCGCACTCCTCCAGGTCCACATCATCGACATCATCGACGAAAAAGACGGCATGAGGATTGCCGATGTTGACGGCAACCGGGTCCTGCAGCAGACCGACGCCAATCGGGAGGTGGAGGGTATCGCAGGGAGCAGCCAGCGGGATGCTCTTCCAGTCGAATCGGGCCTCGCCCATGTCGACCTGGATCAGCCCACCCCGCGCCGCCTGCGCTTCGAGCACGCCGGCCACGGTTTCCACCCGAACGAGATCCCGACCTGTTTCCCGCATCAGCATTGCCGCCACGCAACGGGTCGCGTTACCGCACGCGCCGACCTCCCCGCCGTCGGCATTGTAAATGCGCATGAACGCATCCGTTTCCGGGGTCTGTGGCGGCGCGACAATGATGATTTGATCGCAGCCGACGCCGGTCCGGCGCTCAGAGAGCGCCCGAGCCTGCCCTTCCGACAGTGCAACAGGTGTACCGCGCCCATCGATAACGACAAAGTCATTGCCGAGGCCGTGCATTTTGGTGAACTTAAGCGAGTCCATGGCTGGGACTTATATGGCGGGCGCCGGGCGCAAGTCCACCACGGGCGGGCATGGTGCCGGGCCCGCTATCCAACCAAGCCACTGCCATCCGCTGTTGCCGAATTCCCGAACGTATTGGCTCTAGCGCACTCCAGATGCAGCGCGGAGCCGCGCGAATCCTTGCTCGAGATCCGCGATCAGGTCGTCGGCGTCCTCAAGGCCGCAATGGAGCCGAAGGCAAGGCCCGGTCTCGGTCCAGCTGCTGGCCGTTCGGCTCGCGTTCGCATCGAACGGGATGATCAGGCTTTCGAACCCACCCCAGCTGTAGCCCATCGCGAACAGCGCAAGGCCATCGAGCATCGCCGCGAGAGCGGCGCGCGGCACCTCGTGCAGTACGACCGAAATAAGGCCGTTGGCACCGCGAAAATCCCGCTTCCAGATCGAGTAGCCCGGGAACGAGGGGAGCGCCGGGTACAGCACCCGTTTCACCTCCGGGCGCCTTTGCAACCACTGGGCGATCCGCATCGCCGTTGCTTGATGGCGAGCGAGGCGCGGCGCCAGAGTGCGTAGCCCTCGCAGCGCGAGGTAGCAATCGTCCGGACCCACTGCCACGCCGAGGAAGGCCGAGGCCCGCTTGACGCGGAGGAACGTCTCCTCGTTGGTCGTGATCAGGCCCAGCATCGCATCCGAGTGGCCGACGATGTATTTGGTTGCGGCCTGGATCGAGACATCGATCCCGTAGGCGAGTGGTTGGAACAACAGCCCGGCACTCCAGGTGTTGTCGATCACCGAGACGACGCCGGCCGCGCGCGCGGCGGCGGCGATGGCGGGGATGTCCTGAACCTCATACGTCAGCGATCCCGGCGACTCGGTAAATACGACTTTGGTGTTGGCCTGAATCAGCGGCCGGATGTCCGCCAGCGGATCGTAGTAGCCAATTTCGATGCCGAATCCGGTCAGCACCCGGTCGCAGAACCGGCGTGTCGGTGCGTAGACGCTGTCGGCGACCAGCAGGTGGTCACCTCGTTTAAGGAAGGCAAGCAGCGTAGTTGTGATTGCCGACAGCCCCGAAGGCACAGCAATACTGCGGTAGCCACCCTCCAGTGCGGTGACGGCGTCTTCCAAAGCAAAGGTGGTGGGTGTGCCGCGGCGTCCATAGCGGGTGCCCTCGAACGGAGTCCGATCGGCGGCTTCCAGGTCTGCCAGCGTTGAGAACACGATGGTCGAGGCATGATAAACAGGCGGATTAACCACGCCATGGTTGGCGAATGGATCCCGTCCTGCATGGCTCAACATGGTTTCCGTCGTGCTGTTCTCCGGATGCTTGCGCCGGTCGCCCGGCATCTCCTCGGCGGCCGGTTTACCGTTCAACGGGCGTGTCATCGCGGTTGCCCCAATCCACCCACGATCCATCGTATACAGCGGCATCGTGACGGCCGAGAAGATAGGCGGCGAAGGCGGTTGTGCATGCGGTAACACCCGATCCGCAGGTACTGACAAGGGGTTCGTTGAGATCGATACCGACGCGGGCGAAAAGGCCTGCAAGCTCCTCGTTGCTCCGCCAGACGCCGTCGGGATCGAAGAACTCCACGAACGGGATGTTGATGCTGCCTGGGATATGGCCGAGTTTACGCGCCGGCCGCGGCTCGGGCTCGCTCCCGCGGAAGCGACCAACTGCGCGGTTGTCGACCACCTGTTCGTGCTGGCTGCGGATATTGGCAAGCAGATCCCTCGCGGTGCGAACGAGCGCCGGGTCGGCAGCGGTGACGCGATAGGGGACGGCTCGCATCTCCGCAATGCTGTCGCTGATCGGCCGGCCTTCCGCCAGCCATTTGCCGAGACCACCGTCGAGCACCGTGACGTGGTGATGGCCGAACACGCGGAAGGTCCACCACACCCGGGCAGCGCCGGAGCCCGGCATCACGTCATACACCACGACATGATCATCGTTGCCGATACCAAGAGCGCCGACCTTTGCGGCAAACACCTCGGCAACCGGCAACATGTGCGGAAGATCCGAGGTTTCGTCGCGGATTCCGTCAATATCGAAGAACTGCGCGCCGGGAACATGACAGCGGCGGAACTCTTCCTTTGCATCACGGCCGGAGCCGGGCAAGTGAAAGCTGCCGTCGAGGATATGGACCTTGGGGTCCTGGTAATGAGTCGCCAGCCACTCCGTACTCGTGAGCGCATCGGCCCGTGGCGGGGCAGCACAGGTGGGAGACGTTGCCATTGCGGCTATTCCAACCATGCTGGCGTCGGCAGGCCCTTCTCGCGCAGGAACGCCGGATTGAACAGCTTGCTCTGGTAGCGCGTGCCATAATCGCAAAGGATCGTTACGATCGTGTGTCCTGGGCCCATCTCCCGGGCGAGGCGAATCGCGCCGGCGACATTGATGCCGCTGGAGCCGCCGAGGCAGAGGCCCTCGTGTTTCAGCAGATCGAATACAATCGGCAAGGCTTCGGCATCGGGAATTTGGTAGGCCCTGTCAACCGGTGCGCCTTCCAGGTTGGCGGTAATCCGTCCCTGGCCGATCCCCTCGGTGATGGACTCGCCCTCGGCCTTCAATTCACCATAGGCGTAATAGTTGTAGAGCGCTGCGCCCATTGGATCGGCGATCGCGATCACTGCATGCGGCTTTTGTTCCTTCAGGTACATGCCGACGCCGGCGAGGGTGCCGCCGGTACCGACGGCACAGACGAAAGCGTCGACCTTGCCGTTGGTCTGCTGCCAGATTTCCGGGCCTGTGGTGCGGTAGTGGCCATCGCGGTTGGCGACGTTGTCGAACTGATTGGCCCAGAACGCGCCGTGTGGCTCCGAGCGGGCCAACTCTTCGGCCAATCGCCCCGACACCTTCACATAATTGTTGGCGTCCCGGTAAGGTACGGCCGGAACCTCCCGGACGTTGGCGCCGCACAACCGCAGCATATCCTTCTTTTCCTGGCTTTGGGTGTCGGGAATGACGATCATGGTGCGGTAGCCGCGGGCATTGCCGACCAGCGCCAAACCGATGCCGGTGTTGCCGGCCGTTCCCTCGACGACAACACCTCCCTTCTCGATCAATCCTCGCGCCTCAGCGTCGCGAATGATGAACAGTGCCGCCCGGTCCTTGACCGAGCTGCCGGGATTGAGGAATTCCGCCTTGCCGAGGATTTCACATCCTGTTTCCTCGGACGGACGGGTTAGGCGGATCAAAGGCGTATTGCCGATGGTGTCGAGAAAGCCGTTACGAATGTCCATCCAGCATCCTTCACGTCGCGTTGCGCATGCTACCGTAGTGGGGCCGAAGGGAGCGATCAAGCCATCGTCCTCGAGGGGTTTCGATGGGCGTGTTCACTGTCCGTCGGCGGACAGCCAGCGGGCGCGGACCTGATCGCGGTTGCTGCGAAACCATTGCAAGGCCAACACCGTGGTACCATTGATGAACCGGCCTTCGTCGAGCCAGCGGAAAACCTCGTCGGACGCGACCGTCAGCACCCGGATATCTTCGTGTTCCTCTTCCAGCCCCAGAATCTGGTGCGTGGTCGGTGCATGGGTTCGAGCACAGTAGATCCGCACCGACTCGCTGCTCGCTCCCGGGCTCAGCATCACGTGACAAACCGGAAACATCTCGACAACATCACACCCGGCTTCTTCCACGCATTCGCGTCGGGCCACGTCCTCCGGGGTCTCACCCTCGTCGATGATGCCGGCAACGACCTCCAACAGCCAAGGCGAAAGATCCTCGGGGCAGCTTTGTTCTCTCAACGCTGCGTAGACGCCGATCCGGAACTGCTCGATGATGATGAGGTGATCCTTTTCCGGATCGTAGAGAACGACCGCGACGGCATGACCTCGTTCGAAGACTTCGCGCGTCATCGGCTGGCTCCAGTCGCCATCATAGAGCCGATGCCGCAACCGGTAGCTGTCAATCCGGAAATAGCCGGCATAGCTCGTTTCATATTCAAGCACTTCAACGTCGTCGCGCGTCATCAAGAACTCCGTTGCATTACCTCGCGAATTCGTGTTTTCGCAAACGCGGGCGGCAGAGGCAACAGCTCGCACCGCCGTAGGCGGCTTGCAAGGTTGCCCATGGGCCGATTTCCGTCCTTGATTTCCGCTTGCCGATCGGCTCTGTGTTGCACGTGCGTTGGCTTCTGTCTGTGGCCGGGATCAGAGGCATCGCGCTGCAAAAATACGAGGCGGATGACACGGGAGTCGAATGAACAGAATCGTACGGGATGCCTGCAGGTCCATTGCCTGTCGCGCTGTCGTGCAACAGGGTTGAAGGCATACCATGAGTCGCGCCGATGGTTCGCTGCTGTCTCCACCTGCCGAGATGCCGTCCGGCAAGGATGAAGCTTACGAGAACTTCCCCGTCGGCTCCTGGCTTCTTCCCGCTCCCCTTCGCCCGCATGTGGCTGTGTTCTACGCTTTTGCACGAGCCATCGACGACATTGCCGACAGTGCTGCTCTGACGCCGGAGGAGAAGATCGCGCGCCTGGACGGCTTCGAGTGCGCCGTGCTGGGGCGCGGGGCCGAGACCTGTGCGTTCGCGAAGGGCCACGCGATGCGCCGAACACTGCAGCGGACCGGGATCACGCCGCGCCACTGCCAGGATTTGATCGATGCCTTTAGGCAGGATGCGATCAAGAGCCACTACGCAACCTGGGACGAGCTCATTGATTACTGCATGCGGTCCGCCGCGCCGGTGGGTCGCTTCCTTCTTGACCTGCATGGGGGGTCGAAGCATGGCTACGGTCCCGCGGACGCCCTTTGCAACGCGCTTCAGGTGATCAACCATTTACAGGACTGCCAGGAGGATTTTCGCGTCCTCGACCGCGTCTACTTACCGCTTGAGTGGATGACCGAGGCAGGAACAACGGTGGCTGCGCTGAATGAACCGGCGAGCAGCCCCGCGTTGAGGCAGGTCATGGACCGGACCCTGGATGGTGTCGAGGCCCTGCTGTACGAGGCCGCGCCATTGCCGGGAGGCTTACGCAGTCGCCGCTTGGCAATGGAGTCGGGAGCAATTCTCGAGATCGCGCGGACGCTGGCCGGGCAACTGCGAAGCCGAGATCCTCTGGCAGGGCGGATCGCCTTGTCGAAAGCTCGCTATGTTCTGTGCTGCGCCCGCGGTGCCGCTTCCGCGGTGGTCTAGAGATCCGGGAGATGATCGACGTCGTGTGGATCGGCTTCACTACTATCGTCTCGCTGATCGCATGGATTCTGCTACTCGGCTGGCGCGGGGGATTTTGGCGGGCGGATCAGCGGCTCTCGCGGGAAACGACGCCACGAGCTCGGTGGCCGGCTGTCACGGCGATCATTCCGGCGCGTGATGAAGCAGAGACGATCGAGCGGGCGGTCGCTTCTCTGGTGGCCCAGGACTATCCGGGCGAGCTGCAGGTGATCGTCGTCGACGACGCCAGCAGGGATGATACCGCGGCACGAGCGCGGGCGGCCGCAGCACGGATGGCGCCGGGTGCAGGGTCAGCCGTCGTGATGGGGAGCAAACCCTTGCCGCCAGGCTGGGTCGGAAAGATTTGGGCGTTGGCTCAGGGGATCGATCGAGCAGAGGCGATTCCGCCTCGGCCTGTATACTTTCTGCTAACCGACGCGGATGTCGAGCATGCGCCCGGCAATGTCCGCCGCTTGGTCGACAAAGCGGAAACGGATGGGCGCGATCTCGTTTCGCTGATGGTGCTGTTGCACACGGGGAGTTTCTGGGAGCGCCTGCTGGTTCCGTCATTCGTGTTTTTCTTTCAAAAGCTGTACCCGTTCCCTTGGGTCAACCAGCCGCTGCGCTCTGAGGCCGCTGCTGCCGGCGGATGTATGCTCGTCCGCAGACAGACCCTGGACAGGGTGGGGGGAATTGCCTCGGTCCGCGATGAACTGATCGACGATTGTGCGCTTGCCGGGCGCATCAAAACCCAAGGTTCGATCTGGCTCGGGCTCAGTGAGGATACCCGCAGCTTGCGTGCGTACAATACTCTTGGCGGATTGTGGCCGCTGGTCACCCGGACTGCGTTCACCCAGCTGGAGAAATCGGTGCCGGGGTTGATTGCTACGGTGCTTGGCATGATCCTGGTGTATCTGGTCCCGCCGCTCGGGCTCGCTTACGGCTTGGTCGCACCGCAGCCCCTGGTAGCGAGTGCGGGCGCTGCCGGGTGGGCGATGATGATCATTGCTATGCGGCCGACGCTCGCTCTGTACCGACTGCCGTGGAGCTGGGGAGCGCTTTTGCCTTTGGCTGCCTTGCTGTTTACGCTAATGACGATCGACTCTGCCCGACTCCATTGGCAGGGCCGCGGGGGTATGTGGAAAGGTCGCCGCTATGGCTCCGCGGGGCCGGGAAGCAGCTGACCTGCCTGGGGTGGGTCAGTTGAGCGACAATAAGACGAGGGGATCGGCTCGGATCCATGCACGACGCTGTTTCGCGTGACGATCAGATGGTCGTGGACGCGCTCGTCCGCCGGTCAGGCACGTCCTTCTACTGGGCGATCCGGATGCTTCCGGAGGAGAAGCGGCGCGCCATGTTCGCTGTCTATGCCTTCTGTCGCGAGGTCGACGACATTGCGGACGAACCGGCGGAAGATCGGGTGAAAAGCGTGCGGTTGGAGTTCTGGCGCAACGAACTGGACCGTCTTTACGAAGGATCCGCGACGACGTCGATATCGCGCGCCCTGCACGCGCCAGTGCAACAGCACGCACTGCGCAAGAAGGATTTCGACGCCATCATTGCCGGAATGGAAATGGATGCGGGAGCGCGGCTGAGGATCTCCGATTATCCCGAGCTGGATTTGTACTGTGATCGGGTGGCCTGTGCCGTCGGCCGCCTTTCCATTCGCATCTTCGGTGCCGATCCGGCGATTGGGGATAGCCTCGCGGCCGCGCTCGGCCGGGCGTTGCAACTTACCAATATTCTGCGCGATCTCGACGAGGATGCACAGCGTGACCGTCTCTATCTGCCAGCGGATATGCTGGCGGCCGAGGGTGTTTCCGAGACCGATTACCTGGACGCCGTTCTCGCTCATCCGGGAACGGCCCTCGTTTGTGATCGTCTGGCCGAGCTTGCCCGCGCGCGCTTCGAGGAATCTGCGGCAATCATTGCCTGCTGCGAGCATCGGCAAATGCGGCCCGCCCGTATCATGATGGAGGTCTATCAGCGTACCTTGCACCGGTTGATGGAGAGGGGCTGGACGCGGTGGTCGGAGCCGGTGTCTGTTTCGCGGCTGGAAAAGCTGTGGGTTGCGTTTCGTTACGGAGTGATCTGACGGGTGAGGGCCGGCAGGGTTTACGTTATTGGTGGCGGACTTGCGGGTCTATCTGCAGCCGTCTGGCTGGCTCAGTCAGGCTACCGGGTGCAGATCTACGAGTCGAGCGGCGGGATCGGGGGTCGCTGCCGCTCGTTCGACGATCCCGCGATCGGGCGCCGCATTGATAACGGAAACCATATGGTTCTGAGTGGCAATCATACGACGATGGCATTTCTTGCCGTCATTGGCGCGCAAGAGCGAATGGTCGGTCCGGCGCGTGCGCAGTTCGATTTTGTTGATCTCTTTCGTGACGAGCGCTGGCGCGTGCGACCGGGCACAAGCCGATTGCCGTGGTGGCTGCTGTCCGCTCGCCGCCGTGTCCCCGGTAGCCGGGCTCGGGATTATCTTGGCCTTGTCCGTCTTGCGCTTGCCAAGCCGCAAATGACAGTTACCGCATGTCTGCCCGAACGCACGATTTTGTCGGAGAGGTTTATTGAACCGCTGGTCCATGCTGTCCTCAACGCCCCCATGGAAGCGGCAGCGGCGGCGCTGCTCCGGCCGGTGCTGCTTGAGACGTTCGGCCGCGGCGAAGCGGCGTGCAGGCCGCTGATGGCGCGAGACAGTCTCGGCCATTGCTTCATCGAGCCGGCAATTCGGGTTGTTGAGGATGCCGGCGGACGCGTACACACCCTGCGGCGCGTTCGTGCACTCGAACTCAAGGGAGATCGCGTGTCTGCTCTGCGCTTTGGGAGCGGCGAGGACGTCGACGTCATGCCGGATGACCATGTCGTGCTGGCGGTACCACCCGATGCCGCGGCCGAATTGCTCTTGGGGGTGAAGGCCCCGAAGGGCAGCAACGCCATCATCAACGGTCACTTCCTGTTACCCGAATCGCTTGGGGAATGGGGAATGGTGGGGATCATTGGCGGCTTTTCGCAGTGGATTTTTGTGCGGCGCGATATGGCCTCGGTCACCGTCAGCAGCGCCGACGGTTGGATCGATCATGCTGCGCCCCGTCTTGCCGCACGAATGTGGCCGGAGGTATGCCAAGCCCTAAATCTGGGCGAGCAGCCGCTTCCACGTTACCGCATCATCAAGGAAAAACGGGCGACGTTCGCGCAAACGCCGGCCAACCTGACCCGCCGTGCGAACACCCGGACCCGCTGGAGAAACCTGTTTCTCGCCGGAGACTGGACCGATACGGGACTGCCAGCCACCATTGAAGGCAGCCTTCGATCTGGACAATCCGCAGCGGATGCCATTCTCGCACGTGCAGCAAGCGCTTGACAACAAGCGGTGTTTGTCATCAACAACGGCATTGAACGAAGAGACGAGGACAACAACCATGGATGCAGCCTTCACTCTCCGTGAGCAGACCGGATGGGCTGGAACTGGTGCAGAGCATATGACGGCAGCAATATCTTTGCGGGCGAAGCGCGAAGAGATCCTTCGGACTGATCGGGCATCGGAGCAGGCTGCGATTGATTCGGTTATCGATGAGGCCTCGCATTGGCTTGCCAGCCGGCAAAACGACGATGGACATTGGGTGTTCGAACTAGAGGCCGATACGACCATTCCCTCCGAGTACATTCTGCTGAACCACTTCCTTGGAGAGATTGACGACGAAATCGAAGAGAAACTTGCGCGGTATATCCGCAACAGACAGGGCAGTCATGGCGGCTGGCCTTTGTTTCACGATGGCGACCTCGACATCAGTGCGACTGTCAAAGCCTATTATGCCCTGAAACTGGTGGGGGACGATCCTGACGCCCCGCACATGTGCCGCGCCCGCGAGGTGGTCCTTGCGCGTGGAGGGGCGGCAAAAGCCAACGTCTTCACGCGGATCAGTCTCGCCCTTTTTGGGCAAGTGCCGTGGCGGGCGGTGCCGGTGATCCGGGTGGAAGCGATGCTGCTACCGCGCTGGGCTCCCTTTCACGTCGACAAGGTGTCGTATTGGTCGCGGACGGTGATGGTTCCGTTGTTTGTTCTCGCTGCGCTCAAGCCGCGCGCCCGGAACCCGCGGGGTGTTGATGTGCGTGAATTGTTTGTGGTGCCGCCCGAGCAGCACAAAGGCTATCTGACCAATCCCACGGGACATTGGCTCGGCAGCATCCTGCTGACATTGGACCGGATCGGGCGGGTTGCCGAGCCACTGTTTCCAAGTTTTCTGCAGCAGAAAGCGATCGATCGAGCAATGACGTTCGTGAGGAAGCGGCTCAACGGCGTGGACGGTCTCGGCGGGATTTTTCCGGCGATGGCCAACGTAGTGATGGCGTTCGACGCGCTTGGATGGCCGCGCGATCATCCGGAGGTGGTGACCGCCCGACAGGCAATCGACAAGTTGCTCTGCCTGCATAACGGTGAGGGATATTGTCAGCCGTGCCTGTCGCCGGTTTGGGATACGGCTCTTGCTCTGCACACCATGCTGGAGACCGGGCGGGACGGTGACGATTCAGTGGTCAGCAACGCCAGCGACTGGCTTCGCCACCGCCAAGTCCTCGATGTCGTCGGCGACTGGAGCTCGCAGAAGCCGGACGTGAGGCCAGGGGGCTGGCCCTTCCAGTATCGCAACGACTGGTACCCGGACGTGGATGACACCGCCGCGGTGGTGATGGCTCTCCAGCGCATCAACGACCCGCAGCTTCAAGAGGTGACGGATCGCGCAGTGGAGTGGGTTCTCGGCATGCAGAGCCGCAACGGCGGCTGGGGCGCGTTCGATGCCGACAACGAGTATTATTTTCTCGAACACATGCCTTTCGCTGATCACGGTGCGCTTTTGGATGCGCCGAGTGTGGACGTTACCGCCCGCTGCATTGGAATGCTCGCCCAGGCCGGATATTCCCAGCATCATCCCGCCGTCCGCCGTGCACTTGCGTATGTGAAGCGGGAACAGCAGGATGACGGCTCATGGTTCGGTCGGTGGGGAACCAACTACATCTATGGCACTTGGTCGGTGCTGTGCAGCCTCAATGCTGCTGGAGTGGATATGCAGGCACCTTCCGTCCGCAAGGCGGTGGATTGGCTGAAATCACGCCAGCGCGACGACGGCGGCTGGGGTGAGGATTGCGCCAGCTACTGGCCGGAGCGGCGCGATGAGGTCAAGGCGAGCACGCCGACCCAGACCGCCTGGGCGCTGCTGGCGTTGATGGCCGCCGGCGAAGTGGACAGCAGCGCCGTGAAACGTGGAGTGGCGTATCTGCTGAAGGCACCCCGCGAGGGCGGGCAGTGGATCGAGGACTACTTCACCGCTGTCGGATTTCCGCGGGTGTTTTATCTTCGCTATCATGGCTATCGCGCCTACTTTCCGTTGTGGGCGCTTTCGCGATACCGGAACCTACGCCAGAGCAATACCAAGACGGTGATTCACGGGCTCTGAGTGAACCCGCTCCGGATCGGGATCGTTACCGGGCTGGCGCGTGAAGCGCGTTGCCTTCAGCGACAGGGAGCGGACACCCGGTTGAGGGTCGTGTGCGCTGCGGCGGATTCGAGCCGAGCCGCCGCAGCGGCCGCCGAGCTCGCGGGTCCGGACGGATGCAACGGCTTGATCAGCTTCGGCGTTGCCGGGGGCCTCGCGCCCGAGGTTGTGTCCGGTGACCTGCTTCTGCCCGAGTCTGTCATTACGCTTCGTGGTGAAGAGTTCAAAGTCGACCACGTCTGGCGGCAGCGTCTGATCGGTGGGTTGGGTTGGCCTTTACCACCGACGGGCGGAGCGCTGGTTGGGTGCGAGCGTCCCGTCGAGTTGGCGACCCAGAAGCGATCGCTCTGGCAACAAACGAAGGCCTACTCTGTCGACACAGAAAGCCATGCCGTCGCCCGGGCCGCAGCCGCTGTCGATGTGCCGTTTATGGTGGTGCGGGTGGTTGCCGATCCCGGCCATCGCACCGTTCCATCCTGGCTCGCCGGAACCATTGCCCCCGATGGCAAAGCCGATCTTGACAGAGTTCTCGTCGGGCTCCTGCAGCGACCCTGGGACTTGCCGGGGATGATTGTCCTTGGCTCTGACTTTCGTCGCGCACTAAAAACCTTACGCCGCGTCGCTGTTCGCGCGGGGCCGCTTTTCTTCTTCTCCGGATAGGCGCTTGACCAAGCCTTCAAAGACATACTCGGCGGGACGCTGGTTCTCCAGCGATATTTCCGGCGCCATCGGCCCCTCGGTGCGCGGCCCGCTCATCGCCACCTTGAGCGCCGTCAACGGCCGCATCAACGTATCGGCCACCGCGGTCGGCTCGTACCCGCAGTGCACCATGCAGTCCGCGCACTTCTCGTAGTTTCCGGTGCCGTAGCGGTCCCAATCCGTTGATTCCATCAGTTCGCGGAAGCTCGAGACATAGCCCTCGCCCAACAGATAGCATGGGCGCTGCCAGCCGAAGATGTTGCGGGTCGGATTGCCCCACGGCATGCACCGATACTCCTGATTGCCGGCAAGAAAATCGAGAAACATCGTCGACTGACTGAACCGCCAGCGCCGCTTGCCTTGGCGCTTGAAGATCTCGCGAAAGAGCTGCTTGGTCTTCGAGCGATTGAGGAAATGTTCCTGATCGGGGGCACGCTCATATGCGTAGCCCGGTGATACAGTGATCCCTTCGATATCCAACTCATCCGTGCAAAAGTCGAAAAACGCAGCGACCTCAACTGCCGGTATGCCGTCGAACAGGGTGCAGTTGATGTTGACGCGAAAGCCTCTCTCGCGGGCCTTGGCGATCGCTGCTACCGCACGCTTGAAGGTGCCCGGTTGATTGACGGCCCGGTCGTGATGCTCCTCAAGGCCATCGAGATGAACCGAGAAGGTCAAGTACTGGCTCGGCTCGAATAGATCGAGCTTCTTCTCAAGCAATAAACCATTGGTGCAGAGGTAGACAAACTTCTTGCGGGCGACGATGCCACGCACAATCGCCTCGATGTCCTTGTGAAGGAGTGGCTCTCCGCCCGGGATCGATACGATCGGGACACCGCATTCGTCCACCGCCTCCAGGCACGCCTCGACACTCAGCCGCTTGTTGAGGATCGCGTTCTCATAGTCGATCTTGCCACAGCCGGGGCACGCGAGGTTGCAGCGAAACAGCGGCTCTAGCATCAGCACCAGCGGATACTTTTCGATGCGGCGCAGGCGCTTGCCAAGAATGTAGGCGCCAACCCGCACTTGCTGTATCAGCGGAATTCCCACTGCCTGAGCCCCCTTTTTTCTTTTTTAAACGGCGTTTTGCGCGTGTAACAGTTCACGCGGCAGCTTGAACTGCATATTTTCGTCTACACCAGGTTGGTCAACAACCTCGACTTCGCCGTATTCTCTAAGACGGTCGACAAGTTGCTGAACCAGTTCTTCAGGAGCCGACGCGCCGGCCGTGACTCCGACACTTCCGACCCCTTCGAGCCATTGGGGATCAAACATCGAGGCATCGTCGATCAGGTAGCTTGGCACCCCAAGCTGCGCACCGATTTCCCGCAACCGATTCGAATTGGAGCTATTACGGGCGCCCACCACCAGCAACAAATCGACCTGACTGGCGACATCGCGAACCGACTGCTGGCGATTCTGCGTGGCATAGCAGATGTCCTTGACGTCGGGCCCAACAATCTTCGGAAATCGCGTCTTCAAGGCTGCGATGATGTCGCGGGTGTCGTCGACGCTGAGCGTCGTTTGGGTCACGTACGCCAGTTCTTGAGGGTTGTCGACCTTCAGGTTGGCAACGTCTTCAACATCCGAGACAAGATGCACGCCACCGAAAATGCGCCCTCGGGTTCCTTCCACTTCGGGATGGCCCTCATGTCCGATCAGGATTACATCACGACCCTTGCGAACATGATTCTGACCCTCCTTGTGGACCTTAGAGACGAGCGGACAGGTCGCATCCAGAACAGGCAGCGAGCGTCTCTTGGCTTCGTGTTCAACAGCCTCGGCAACGCCGTGGGCGCTAAACACCGTGACGGCGCCCTCCGGAATCTCTTCCAATTCCTCGACGAAAATGGCACCTTTCGCGCGCAGGGCTTCGACTACGTGTCTGTTGTGAACAATTTCATGGCGTACGTACACGGGCGGGCCATACTTTTCCAGTGCGCGTTCGACGATTTCGATCGCGCGCTCCACCCCTGCGCAGAAGCCGCGTGGCCTCGCCAGGATCACCCGGAAACACTTTCGTTCTTTCAACGGCAACACCCGCCCCCGTAGTCTGTCTTCAAGCACGTCATCCCCATGCGACTGAGAGTGAACATAAAGAAATTTCGCAGTTTGCGAAAGGGTCGATAAAACCCTAAAGAAACACTGTGTTCGAAATGTTGCAGCGGCATAACATCACACCGCCGGCCCGTTTCTGCTGCGACCGGAAGCATCATCTCGGGAGTGCGGGGAAGTCTCACTGCGCGATTGCATCCTCGGAACGCCCAGCCCGTTTGTTGGTGAGCACGAGAATGGCCGGCAAGACCAGCAAGGTGCAAGCGACGCTGGCGGCGATGGCAATCGTCAACAGTACGCCCATGCTCGCCGTTCCAGGATGATTCGATAAGGCGAGACTGCCGAACGAGGCCATCGTGGTGAGTGCGCTGAAGGTAACGGCCCGCGGAGTGCTGGTGGAGAGCGCGCCCGCATCTCCGCCCTGTTTCCGCTCGCGAATGACGATGTGCAGGCTGCCGGCAACGCCGAGCCCGAACAACAGTGGTAGAACGATGACGTTGGCGAAGTTGAACGGCATGCCAATCAAGACGGCTGCGGCCATAGTAAAAACCCCTGCTAGAACAAGAGGAACAAAGACAAGCAGAGTGTACTTGATGCTGCGCAAGAGAACGAGAAGCATCACGGAGATGGCAATGCCGGCGATCACGGCAGCCTGCAGAAAAGCACCCACGACGGCTCGACCTGCTTCGTAAATCGATACGGGCGTGCCCGTCGCGTTGGGCATAATTTCTTGAATACTTGTTACGAATCGACGAATGGCGTCTTTTTCAAGATAAAGGTTTTCCTTCGGAAAGATGTCAATTCGCGCCCTGCCGTCCGCGGCGATCCACTGCTCGCGCAGGACGGGCGGGAGTGTCTCCAGGCTGATAGCCTCGGCCCGAAGGGACTGACGAAGATTGTCCATTTCCTGAGGCAGCCCCCCCAACAGCCGGAAGTGAAGCTGGTCCAGAATATCAGGATTGAATGCGCTCTGATTGATCAGGGTGTCCAATGCGATCACAAGACGTACTGCTGCTCGGCCGGTCGCGTCCTGTGAGGTGGCGGCAAGATCTTGCAGCGCGTCGCGAAGCGGATCAAAGGCTGCGATGACCTCAGCCGTGGCAGGAGCATTGTTCTGCGGCGCCATCAAGGCCGGCTCGATCAGGAATGCCATATCGGCAATAATGTCCAGCTTCTGCTCCTGATCGGCGGGCACGAAACTGAGGGCGGTTCGTGTGCTATGGACGCTCTCGATGCCTTTGGCCTGCTCCGCCAGCTGTGCAGCCTCCGTCAGATCGTCGGCCAGTACTGTAATGGCATAGGCAGTGGTGGGATCGTCTGCCAGCAGATCGAGCAAGGTCGCTACCGACTCGCTGTCCGGGTCTTTCAGGTGCAGCGGATCGAAATCAAACCGTGCTTGTGGCGCTAGGGCAAGCCCAGCTACTCCCAGCAGAACCGCGATGCCGAACACCAGAGCGGCATGTCGCCGAACCCATGGCGCAAACGTGGCCCGTCGGGTGGTTTCCCAGGAAACGGGATGCCGAAACTGCGGCTTCACCAGAGTCATTATGGCCGGCATGAGCAGGTAGGTGGAGATCAATGCAATGAACATCCCGCAGCCAGCAATCAACCCGAGCTCGGCCAATCCGACATATTGGGTCGGCAGGAACGAGAAGAAGCTGATGGATGCGGCGATTGCGGTCAGCGCGAGTGCGCCGCCGACGCTGACCGCCGCTTCGCGCAAGCTTTCGTTGTGGTTCGGCTGTTTCTCGCAGCATTCGCGAAAACGCAAGGCATAGTGAATTCCGAAGTCGACGCCAAGTCCGATGAACAGGACGGCAAACGCCACGGAAATCAGATTCAGAGTACCGACCATGCCGATACCGAGCGCGGCCGTGAGGGTCAAGCCGACCAGCAACGTGATCAGGCAACTCAGGGTCTGCCTTGGCGATCGGAAGCACACGATCAGGAGCGTGACCACGAGCATCAGCGAAACGGCGCTGGCCACACCCATCCCGACGGTGACGCTGGCCAGTTCCTCGTGATTGATGGCTATAGGACCAGTCAGACGGACCCGCACGCCCTGTTCCTGATCAAGTCCGAGTTCATCTGCAATCTGACGCAAGGTGGCGATTGCCTGCTCGGCGGGACGCAGCGCACCCGGATTCACGGCAGGCGTCACGAGAATGATCCGGCGCAGCCGCTCCTCGGTAATATCTCCGCTCATCAAGCGTCGCCATGAAAGCTCTGCTGGCTGATTCTCCGCCTGTGCCGCGGCCACATCAGAAACCTCTGTCAGCAACAGAGCGATGTCCACCGGCGGATCCTGCTCCGAATTGGTGGTTTGGCTCGCCACCAGTTGCAGCATCTCGAACAAGCCGCGCAGGCTTGGATCGCGCCACAAAGCTCCAAGAAACGGCTGCGCGAGTGCGATCCTGTCGCTCAACCGCTCCAGGGTGTCCACGGACAGGAAGAGCAGACCGTTCCGGCGAAAGAACTCGTTCCCTTGCAGATAGGAGACAGAGGTGAATCGTTCGGGTTCCAGCTTCAGGCGCGCTTCCAAAGCCGCCGCTGCTTTGTCTGCGCGTTCGGCGGTATTGCCTTCAACAACGACTACCAACCCTGAGCGCTGGGGAAACTCCTGAGCCAGCTCGCGTGACAGTTGACGGAATGGAAGTCGCTCCGACAACATGTCTTCGGTCGCCGTGTTCATGCTGAAGTTCTGCACGAAGAACACGGCGGCAGCGACCGTCAATATCATCGCTGCTGCCGTGACAAGGCCAGCGAACCGCTGTGCAAAATCGGTGGCTCCAAGGAGAAGCCGGCGAAAGAGAGTAGATATGGGCTGGCGTCCCTGGCTGACGGAGAAATTTCCGGTCCGGTTGGCGGGGTGCTCCTTCGTGCTCTATGCGGGTTCACAGAAGAGGGAAGGAGGACCGCTACCTCTGCAGCAGCGCTGTCCTGGCTGGGGATGAGATAGCAACACGTGCTTCCCCAGGGCCTACGTGGAGGATGACGACTACTTCGGCTCCAGCACTTGACGCCCGCGGTACATGCCCGTTGACGGGTCGATATGATGCGGCCGTCGCAATTCACCCGACGTTTTGTCTTCCACGTAGGTCGGCGTCTCCAACTTGTGGTGCGAACGTCTCATCCCGCGACGGGATTGCGACGTTTTCTTTTTTGGCACGGCCATGGCAGATCTCGCTCCTTCTCAATTTCGTTGATGCGGCACTCGGACCAAAACCGGAAAGCGCACGCTTGGCAGCGCTCACGTATAATTGACGGCGGCGGTTCGCCCAAACAAAATTCGGCCGGCGGGTTGCGCCGGGGGCAAGGCAGTGAGATATGTCGCTCGGCAGGGACGGCAAGAGCATCCCTGATCAGAAGCGTAACCGGCCGAATTGCTGCTGGTTTGAGATCAAGGAAGGGAATGCCAATGTTTGCACAGCGCGTCAGCGTTGAGCAGGTGGAAGAGGGCGCGGAACTGGCCCCGAAGTTCGATGGCGACGGGTTGATTCCGGTGGTGACCACAGACGCCGATTCTGGCGAGGTTCTCATGCACGCGTACATGAACGCAGAGGCGTTAAAGAGCACCATCGCGCATGGCGAAGCATTCTATTGGAGCCGCAGTCGCCAATGCCTATGGCACAAGGGCGCCACCAGCGGCCTTATACAAAAGGTCGTCGAGATGCGCATTGACGACGATCAGGATGCGATCTGGTTGCGGGTAAAGGTGGAAGGCGATGCCAGCTGTCACGTCGGCTATCGCTCCTGCTTCTACCGTTCGGTTCCATTGAAGGGGCAGTCCGATTCTGATCCACTCACACTGAGCTTTGAAGAAACGGCGAAGACGTTCGATCCGCTCGCAGTTTACGGCGATGCGCCCAATCCGACCCGCTTGTGAACACAGCTTATTCTTTTAGAAGGTCTTCTGCTTGCTGCTCAAGGCGCTGCGCCAGCACTTCAGGCCCTGAGCGCGTGACGATGCTTCGATAGTCCGAGCGGCGAACCGCCATCTCGCTCACGCCCTTATGGATGACGTCAACGATCCTGGGGGGGGTGGTTTCGGTGCTGACGACGTATGTGATGGGCACCGACTCGCCGGCAGGCCTGACGATGATGGTGTCAACAAGCGTCAAATCCCGTGGCCCGGTTCTTTGCTCGACGATATCGAGACGCTGGCCAGTGTATTCGGAGAATCGCGAGGCATAGGTTGCCACGCTGTAGCGGGTGAATGCCTGCTTCATTTCTGCCTGTTCGGCCGGTGTCGCGCGTGCCCAGGCCGGTCCCGTCGCCACCTCAATCATCCGCTCGAAGTTGAAGGCTTGTTGCAGGGCTGGCTCAAGCCTCTCATAGCGCTGCTCGGCCGACAGGGTGTCTGACTGCTCCCAAACGTTCAGCAACGCCTCCTGCATTGCGGCTACCACGTCGCGAGGAGCTTGTGCGGCAGCGACGGCGGCCGATGAAATGCTCGTGAACAGCAGGATCGCGCCTGCCAACATGCCAAGGCTGACCCTTGGCAGGGCTGCAAAACAGTTGGTCCTGCTCCAGCGAGCAGACCAGTGCCGCAAGAAAAGAGCGACGGGAGTAGGTGTGGACAAGGTTAGACGTCCTCCGTGATGGGGCACGACTGCCGCCATGGGCAGCCAGCCAAGATCATGAGGCGGGAGTTGCCACCCGCGAGCGACCATGAGGTATAATGATCCGCTGCTGGAGGCAATATCGCAAGCCGAACCCAACAATATGGTGCGACCGTGGTGGTAAAGGGGGGATGTGTCAGCTCCACTTTCTCAGAAAGCCGTGAGCGTCTCATTCGTGGTCCCCGTTATCATCCGCTGAACCACCAGTCCCCGCAGCAGGTAACGTCTGGAAACGCAAGCGCGAGGAAACGACATCAAAAAGCCTGTGTTGAGCTTAAAAATATATATGGAGCAACGGACTCGGAGGAAATGTAATACAATAACAATTTCTGGAATGCCCCCAAATTCTAAGCTGATGGATAAAATTGTCTACGGAAGCAGATCCGTGCACTGCTGTTCGCTCTACTCTGATCTCTGATAGAATTTTTCTGGGGGTGTGCTTGTGAATCAGCGAGAGGTGCTGTCGGATTCCTGAGATTTTGTTGATGCCTCTTGACAGATGCAGCCCAGGACTCTATGTTGAAGGACAAATGGAGAGAGTCCGGTGCCAACAGTGGGTCGGAACTTGCGTGCTGTCGTTCGTATGGGCAGTGCTCGCGGCTTCGGGCGAAGCGCGAGAGAAAATGGCCGAAGATTTGCTTGCGACATCAGGCCGGGCAAGCTGTGCGGGATTTAGGCGGGTCGGGAGAGCGCAGCGCTGATGTCGTCTTCGGTAGGTATATGAGGAAAACGTATGCGCCGGGCGGGCCGGTTGAAAGCATGGCCGTTCGGGCGTCATGACGGATAAGGGAGTGGTGGACAATGGCTTCTATGAATTTGCCCGCGGTTCCAATGGAAAGTGGGCTATCGCGTTACTTTCGAGAGATCTGGTCGTTCCCCGTGCTGACTGACACTGAGGAACGGGCGCTCGCCGAGCGGTGGCGGGACTCTGGTGACGTCGAGGCGGCCCACAAGTTGGTCACCAGCCACCTTCGTCTGGTGGCAAAGATCGCGATGGGCTATCGTGGCTATGGGATTCCGGTGTCCGATCTTATTGCCGAAGGGAACATCGGCTTGATGAAGGCGGTCAAGAAGTTTGAGCCGGAGCGGGGATTCCGGCTGTCCACGTACGCGATGTGGTGGATTCGCGCCGCGATCACGGAATACATCCTGAGATCATGGTCGATGGTCAAGATGGGCACGCTGGCGACACAGAAGAAGCTTTTCTTCAGCCTGCGCCGGATCAAACGCCAGTTGAACATTATCGATACCGGTGAACTCGAGCCGGAGCACGCCACCGAATTGGCCGAGCATCTGGATGTTTCGGAACGGGACGTCATCGAAATGAACCGGCGGTTGGCGGTTCGGGATCTGTCGCTGAACGCGCCGATGAGCCGAGAGAGGGATGAAGGGGCGGAGTTTCAGGACTCGCTTATCGATGAATCGCCTTCGCCGGAGAGTTTGACTGCTGAACATCAGGAATCGAGCTATCGGCGATCGCTTGTTCGCCAAGCGATGGGCGGACTGCCGGCTCGCGAACGGCACATTCTGGCGGAGCGGTGGCTGGCTGATGAGCCCAAGACGCTGGAGGAGTTGGGCTCTGTCTATGGCATCAGCCGGGAAAGGGTGCGTCAGCTGGAAGCACGAGCGCTGGATAAAGTTCGGCGCGCGGTGACCGCAACTGTCTCGCCGGCGGTCGTCCCTGCTTGAATGAAACCCAACCGAGTCGCTGCGCGCCGAGGCGCGAGGACGAGCGAGGGGCGGAATTTGTTTCCGGGTCGCGTCCCGGCCCGGATGCCCTTCTTGGAAAAGTTATTTTCCTCGAAGCGCTTCCATCAGTCTCCTTCCGAGTTGCCGTCGGGTGATTAAGAGGCGCGATGGTCGTGCTGTTCACCGACTTTGGCCTCACCGGGCCGTATATCGGCCAAATGGCAGCCGTCCTTCGGCGCCATCTGTCTTCGGAAATGGCGGTAGTCGACCTGCTCGCCGACGCGCCCTCCTGCAACCCGAAGGCAGCATCATATCTTCTTGCTGCATTCACAGGTGTGTTTCCTCCCGGATCCGTTTTTCTTTGTGTCGTCGACCCGGGAGTGGGGGGACCACGGCGGCCCTGTATCGTCCGAGCGGACGACCGTTGGTACATCGGTCCTGATAACGGTTTGTTCGAGCATATCATCCGCCGATCGGCGACAACACCTTCGTTTTGGTACATCATCTGGAAGCCGCGACACCTGTCGAGCAGCTTTCATGGGCGCGATTTGTTTGCTCCTCTGGCGGCGCTGGTCGCCCGCGATCAGATCCCGCCACGCTCGGAATTTGCTGTGGAATTTTCTGTCACCGATCGCTGTGTGGTGGATTGGCCCGATGATCTCGCCGAGGTGGTTTATGTCGACACATTCGGCAATGCTATAACGGGCGTTCGCGCCGCCACCGTTGCCGCGCAATCGACACTCGGCATCGGGGGATGTGCCGTCGCCGCAGCGCCGACGTTCATGGACGTTTCGCCCGGTCAGGCATTCTGGTACGCGAACTCTAACGGGTTGATCGAGATCGCCGTCAATCGTGGCCGCGCGGCAGAGGAGTTCTTCTTGAATATCGGAAGTCCGGTTTTCATCTCTTCATCCGAGGGGTCCGATGAAGGCGGATGAGTTCCACCCGCCGGTTCAGTTAAGCCGCAGGAGCGGCACATTGGTGGCGCAATCGGTTCTTCACCCGGAAGGCCGGCAAAGCCTCAAAGGGGGCAGAGCGGCCGTTCCGTGTTGCTGGGCTGCGCTCGATCGTTCCCGCATTGCAGCACCTCAAGTTCGCATGGGAGTGCATGCCGGCCCACGCCAAAGTGCCCCCTTTTTTTATCCGGTGACATGAAGGGAGAGGTTGCATATGGTTTGCGTCCGCTTCTGGGGCGTGAGGGGAAGCATTGCGTGTCCATCGCCGAATCACGTTCGATACGGCGGCAATACCAGCTGCGTCGAGGTCGGGGCGGGGGATCACCGCTTTATCCTTGACGCAGGGACCGGCATCCGCGAACTCGGCAAGGTATTTCTCGAAAGAGACGTTCGCACGGTTCACCTCCTTCTTACCCACACGCACTGGGACCACATCAACGGCTTTCCGTTCTTCAGGCCAGCCTACGATGCCCATCGTCATCTGCGGGTGATGGCAGGACACCTTCGATACCAGGGCGGTATCCAAAGCGTGCTCTCCTTGCAAATGAACCATCCCATGTTTCCGGTTCCCCTGGACGCGATGAAGGCAATCGTGGAGCTGGTTGATTTCGACGCTGGTGATGATTTTCGGCTTTATCCCGACGTGTTGATCCGGACGGCGCCGCTCAATCATCCCAACGGCGCCACCGGCTATCGCATTGAGCACAACGGTAGTGCGGTCTGCTTTGTCACCGATACCGAACACGTGCGGGATGAGCCCGACCAGAACATCCTCGGGTTGATCGAAGGTGCCGATCTGGTCATCTACGACAGCACCTATACTGAGGCTGAATTCTCCCATCACATCGGCTGGGGCCACAGTACCTGGAATGAAGGGATGCGGCTATGCCGCGCAGCGGGTGCAAAACGCCTTGCCATTTTCCATCATGAACCCGATCATGATGATGCGTTCATGGAGCAACTCGAGAGGGAAGCAAAGGCGGAATGGGACCAGATCATCGTCGCACGAGAAGGGATGACGCTTGAACTGGAGGGATAACGGGTGATGGAGGCTGCGGATCCTTGAGCCGACAACGGAGAGGAGAGCGGAACGAGGATTCGAACGTGTCGGCCGGCATCCTGTCGAGTCGGAGGTTGCACCAACGGAGTAGGCTCATCGTTCGTGAAAGGCTTCGCTCCGTATCTTGAGCACCGGCTTGATCAGGTAGTGCATCACAGTGTTTCGTCCGGTGTGGATGTCCACGGTTGCCTGCATGCCAGGAGAAATTGGAAGCTTGCCTTCCTCCTCGCCGAGGTATGTCTTGTCGGTTTGGACGACGACGCGGAAATAGGGGTTCCCGTTCGGGTCGGTGCTGGTGTCGGGTGCGACACCGATGACGGTGCTATCGAGGCCGCCGTACCGTACGAAATCATAGGCAGTGACCTTGACCACCGCACGCTGCCCTTCCTCAACGTAGCCTCGGTCGGTCGGGCTCAAGCGCGCTTCGATGACCAGCCCGTCACCGGTCGGCACGATCTCCATGATTGCCTCACCAGCGGCAACAACTCCTCCAATGGTGTTGTAGCGGATGTTTTTGACGATACCCTCGGTCGGGCTCCTGATCTCAGCCCGCATTCCCTGCCGAGTCGCCTCGCTCAGGAGTTTTTGCAGCCGCGCGACGTTCTCTTCCACGTGCCCAAGCTGTTCCTGTGCTTCCCGCAGGAATCGTTCCCGTGCTTCCTTTAGCTTCTGACGGGCTTCAACGACGGCCGCACTTGCGCGTGGAATGGCCGGTTCCAGCGAGCTAATCTCGCCTTCCAGATCCTCCACCGTGGTCTTGATCTGCAGATGTTCCATCCGCGCGGTGAGACCCTGACTGAGCAGGGATTGAGACATCCGCAGTCTTTCCCTGGCAATGTCCAGATTGTTGCCAGCCGAGCGTCTCCTTGCCTCCAGCTCCTGAACCTGAAGTTCCCGTTGCGCGACCTGAGCCTGCAGGCCGCTCAGCACCGTGTCCAGTTCCCGGCGGCGGGCCAGGTAGGCGTTCTGCTCGGCCTTCGCCAAGTCCGGCTGGCGGTCTCTCGGATCACCGGACAAGTCGAGTTCGTGACCACTCACCTCGGCAAGCAGCCGCGCGCGTCGCAACAACGCGCCGTCCAACCGGACCTCGATCTCGTCGCGGTTGATCGCTGCGGCTCCGAGATCCAACTGAACCAATGGTTGATCCTGTTCGACTGGGTCACCTTCGCGGATGTAGATGGCCTCGATGATGCCGCCTTCCAGGTGCTGAACGATCTTGACCTTACCGCGCGGGATGACCTCGCCCACGGCAGTGGACACTTCGTCGAGCGTACTGAAGTAGGCCCAGATCAGAAACGATGCGCTCAGCAGCATGACGGGCCAGACGATGATCCGCCACGTCGGCAGCGGGTGACGTTGGAGCAGGGCGTCGAGGCAGCTCATCGATTCGGTGCCGCCCGAGCTCCAGCCCGCACGGTGTGGCTGCGCATGATTGGATTGGCCGTTTGCGGCGATGAAGGCTCAGAAGGGGCAGGCGTTCCACCCGTTCCGGTCTCCACGGTGCGATCGGTGTCGCGCCCGGCGCCCATTAGCCGCGGTAGAACATCCGCCGCGGGACCGGCAATGGCGATCCGTCCCCTGTCCAGCGCCACCAGGTCACGACAAACCGAGAGCAGCACCGGGCTGTGCGTCACGATAATGACCGTGCGTTCTGCGGCAAGCTGACATAGTGTTCGGCGAAGCTCGAACTCGCTCTGGCGATCGAGATTGCTTGAAGGTTCGTCCAGGAGCAGAACCGGTGGATTGCCAAGCAGCGCGCGAGCGATCGCGATCCGTTGACGCTGGCCAGCGGAAAGTCGCAAGCCTGCCTCGCCGATGTCCGAGCCATAACCGTCGGGCAGTTCGATGATGAAGCCGTGTGCATCGGCCGCCTTGGCGGCAGCGATAATTTCTTTGTCGCGGGCGTTTGGGCAACGATGAGCAATATTTGTGCGCAGGGTGCCGGCGAACAGCACGCATTCCTGGGGAACATACCCGATCCAGCCGGCAATCTGCTCCCGGCTGAACTGGGTGATGTCACCGCCATCGAGCGTCACCCGGCCCGCAGTCGGTGCGTAGAGTCCCTGGATCAATCTCAACAGCGTGGTCTTCCCGCTGCCGTTGCGGCCGATCAGCGCAGTCATGCATCGAGGCTGGATTGTCAGGCTCACGGTGTCGATGACCGCGCGCGCACCGGGCGAATACCGATATGAGACCCCTTCTAGGCGGATGGTTCCGGCGGGACGAGCCATCTCGATGGTGCTGTGCTGCCGCTCGCTGGGCATTGCGAACACGCGGCCGAGGCGGCCGACTGCGTCGCCAAATCCGGCATAGATTCGCCACATCCCGACGAGCTGCGTGAGCGGCCCGACCAGACGTCCAGCAAGAAGATTGGTCGCGATCAAAGCTCCGATGGTGAGTTGATGATTGATGATGGCAACGGCTCCGGCGGCTGTCAGCGCGACGGTCGTCAGCATAGTCAGGGTGGTGCCGAGGTTGGCGTAGCTGTCCATCCGCGCTCCGCGGAGGATGGCGCGTTCAATCGTCTCAGCGTGCTTTTCCTCCCACAAAGGCTGCATCGCTGCGCCAAGGGCCAGAGCCTTGATGGTGGTGCGGCCAGCAACGATGTCGGCAACGAGGCGTTCGCGGGCCAAGCCGGATTCTCGTTCCTCGCGCCCGGCGGCGGCCATCACCGCACCCGACCGCCACGCCACCAGCAGGAACAGTGGTAGGGCCAGCAACAAGATCCAGGCGATCGGTGTCGCAATCACGAACGTCAGGCCGAGAAAGAGGATGGCGAACGGCAGGTCGGCCAACAAGATTGCCGAGACCCCGGAGAGGGTATTGCGGATCACGTCCACGTCGCGGAACAGCACATGCCAAAATGCGGCGGGCTGGCTCTCCAGGCTTCCAAGGGAAAGCGAGATCAGCTTGTCGAACAACCGGCGACCAACGATGACGTCGCTCCGGGCCGCGACCGTCTGCATGATTCGCGCCCGCCCCTGACGCAAAACGTAGTCGAACACAACGACGATCCCCATCCCGGCGACCAGCCCCTGTAGGGTGCTCAAGCCTCCCTGGAACACAACCCTGTCATAGACCTGCAGCACAAAGACCGGCACAGCCAGTGCCAGGATGTTGATGAACAGAGAAATAGCGAGCACCTCGCGGAACGTCGGTGCGAGGGATAGGAGAAACGGGCGGATCCAATTATGGGAAGAATAACCGGGCATGGCACGCGACAATATAGACGCATGGCCACTCTTTTTCCAGCATAAGTTGTGGATAACCAAGATCGACGGGGTGCGCGAAGCGCCTTCCCGTCGCCTGCAGGAGTGAGTGCGCTACCTGCGTCAGAGCTTCAGGGAGACCTCAACGACATCTTCGTCAATCTGGCCGCGACTTGTGAAGCCCATGCCGAGAACGAGATCCAGCATCTTGCTGTTGTCGCGCAGGATCTGACCGACAATCTCTTTGGTGCCTCGACTTCGACAGTAGCGGACCATCTTATCGAGCAGCTTCCAGCCCAACCTCTGTCCCTTCAGATCGGAGCGTACCAAGATGGCGTACTCGGCCTGATCATTGTTGGGATCGGTAATGGTGCGAACTACCCCCAGGGTTTCATGACCTGAGCCTTCGCCGTTCGTTCCATCCGGGGTCGGCGCCGTCGCGACAAAAGCCATTTCGCGATCATAGTCGATCTGTGTCAACCGCGCCATTTCGGAGTGCGGCAATCGTCTGACTAAGCCAAAGAATCGGTATCGAATGTCTTCCAACGTTATCTTGGAGAGAAACTCATAATGCTGAGGTTCGTCTTCCGGGCGAATCGGCCGCAAAAGAACCTTGCGCCCCGAGGCCAGGAGAAACTCTTCTTCCAGTTCTTTCGGGTAAGGCCGAATCGCCAGCCGGCGCTCCGGTATAGTGCTTTCCGGCGCGACCTGAACGCGTACCTCGGTTGCGAGAACCCCATTTGGATTAACCAACAGGCGGCGGATATCAAGCGCGACGATTTCCGGAATATCGACGATCAATTGCGAAATTTTCACGAGCGTGAGGCAAAGAGCTTCGATATCCGCCGCCGGTGCTGAGTCGCCAGCCGCCAATGTCCGCGCTATTCGGGTGCGAAGGATCACCTCTCGTGCAAGATTGAGATTGAGGGGTGGCAGTGCCACTGCACGATCTTCGAGCAAATGCGCGCCGACGCCACTTTCTCCAAACGCGATCATTGGTCCGAAAATCGGATCGATAGCAACCTCGATCCTGACATCGCGGGTATCACGGTGCAATGGCACCCGCCTGACCAGCAAGCCCGGTACATTGGTTCCCGAGGTCCAATTTTGTACCTTGACGAGAAGCGATTCGGCCTTCGATCGGACTAAGTCTGGTTTGTCGAACAACGCATCGCCGGCATCATCTTCATTGTTTTCCTCGGTATTTTTGCCGCTACTTCCGGGAAAAAGTTCGAGCGACACAGGGAAACCGAGGGTGCAGGCCACCTCCACTGCCGCTTGGGGTGTCGCCGCGAAATGCGCTTTCATAGTCGGGATAGCATAAGCGTCGAGCAACGCCTCCACTTCCTGGGCATTCAGTTTGGCGCGCCCGTTCGCCAGTGCGTCGGCAATGGCACGCCGAGCCTTCGCGGCAGTCGGAGTGAATTCGTGCGGCATTGATGGCGGCGTTTCCATCAGGATTTCCTGATTTTGCCGGAAACGGACCATGTGCATGAAAGCGTCGATGGCTTGAGTCGGTGTGTCGTAGGTGGGGATCGCGGCCTCGCCAAACCGTCGCCGCGCGGCGGCCACACTCTCGCCCCCCATCCAGCTGGTTAAGACGTTTCCCTTTATTTCCTTGCAAACTCGGATCACAGCCTCGGCTGCCTCTGTGCTGGAGGCCATCGCCGTGGGGACGTGCAGAACCATCAGCGCGTTCACTTCCGGCGCTTGAAGCAGCACCTTTGCCGCGTTGGCGTAAAGTTCGGGTGGTGCATCCGTGGCCAGACTGACCGGATTGTTTCGCGAGGAGCCGTCGGGGAGAACCGCGTTCAGCTTCGCTACAGTCTCGTCGGCAAGAATAGCAAGGCTGCCATCCTTACCGATAAGGGTATCGGCGGCCATAATGGCGATGCCAAATCCATTCGCGAGCACTGCCAGCCGGTTTCCCCGGAGCGGCTTGGCACGCGCCAGCGTCTCGACCGCAGCAAACAGTTCACCGAAGCTGAACACCCGTAGCATGCCGGCGCGGCGGATGGCGGCGTCGTAGACGTCGTCCGCTCCCGTGGTCGCACCGCTACGCATGGCAGCCAGCCGCTGGCCTTCTTTTACGCGTCCGGCCTTGATTACCAGAATAGGCTTGTTGCGGCTGGCTCCACGGCCTGCCGACATAAACGTGCGTCCGTTGCGGACGCTTTCGAGGTAGAGCAGGATGGCCCGGGTCATCGCGTCGGTGCCGAGAAAATCGAGAACATCGTCGAAGTCGATGTCCGCCGCCTGCCCAAGCGAGACGAAATGAGAAAACCCAATGTCCCGGTGTCGTGCCCAATCGAGGACGGCCATGGACATTGCCGATGACTGGGAGACGAACGCGACGCCTCCGGTCATCGCCGGAGTACGCGCGAAGCTGGCGTTCAGGCCGATATGCGGGACGATGACGCCCATGCATTCGGGGCCGAGAACGCGCAAGCCGAAGGGCCGCGCCGCTGCCGCCGCCTCATGCCAAGCTGCGTTCATACCAACGCGGGTTACACTCGTCGCCATCACGATCGCCGCTCGGGTGCCAAAGGTACCAAGCTGGTGCACAGCTTCGGGGACGACGTTGGGTGGCGCACAGATCACAGCAAGATCCGGAATGATCGGCAAGGCATTGATGCTGGGATAGGCCAGAACGCCGGCAATGGCCCGCTGCTCGGCGCTGACCGGCATAATTGGTCCTTCAAAGCCGCCCTGAAGGAGGTTGTGCATCACCAGTTGACCGGCATCACCATCGCGGTTGGTGGCCCCGATGACGGCAATGGAGCGCGGATAGAACAGTTTGTTGAGGTTACGGACTGGCATCAGAAAGGCTTCGCAGAGTTTCGGTTCCTGTGCAGCTGCGACTTGACGATGCGCATCAGGTAGGTCTCCATTGATCGCACAGAAACATTCCCTCGTGGCAGCCGGATGTCTGTCGCCAGCCCTGCGCTATTGTGACCTGCTTTCTATCATAGGCGGCTTGACGAGGTGCGCAATGCATAATGCTGCGGCGCAGCATTTGATCGCGGTGGTGAAGGAGCTCTTGATTGCAGAGACGATCGGCTGGTTGCAATAGAAGCTCTGTTCTCATAGGTAGGACAAGACAGGAATGCGTAGGACGAGGCAGGGATCGTCAGGTCGCGAGCCGTTGCTATCGATCCCGCAGCGAGGGCATGACAAAGCCGAGGGTATGACAAAACAGGGAATGATTGCCTCACCATGTATCGGCATCTGCGAGTTGGACGATGCGAGCGGATTCTGCATGGGATGCGCACGAACGATGGATGAAATTGTCAGCTGGCCTGATGCCGACCGCAAACAGCGTCTAACGATTTTGTCGGCCGCCAACGAGCGGCGCCGCCGCGGATTTCGGACCGTGGGATCGAAGCGGCGCACCATCCGCAAGTCGTGAGGCATCGAAAAGCCAACGGCGGAGGCCGCCCGCACCATCGAGCGGCTTATCCGGAAGCGGGATATCTCATGCGCTTGTTTTCTTGCGGCTGGCGGTTCTTCGTGCGGACGGCTTAGCGGATGTCCGGGCGGTCGTCTTTTGATCCTGAGCAGGAGCGCCTTCAGCATGATCCTCCGGCGCGGGGGGCGCAGCCGAGTTGGCGCCCTTTGCCGGTGTCGAGGCGAGATTCTGTGGTTGCATTCGGGAGGACATCATGACATCAGCCGCTGCCTGGATGGACGAGATCACTTCCCGTTCCGCATTCAGCCAATATTGCAGGGCCATGTTCTGTTGCCTGCCGGCCGACTCCCACATCAGATAAGCAAGGTGGCGAATCCGTTGCTGCACATCTCCTGGCCCGTTCTTCCTATCGCTGCTCATGCTGTTCAATCCTTCAGTTTATTGTAGAACTGTTGCTTAATCTATAGAAGACCTTGATCTTGCGCAGCAAAATTTAACGAGGACGCGACTGTTTTGGACGCACTCTCTTCATGCGTTAAAGTAGCAATCGGCACAAAAGGTGAGGCAGGGAAGCGATGAACGGTGGACTTGCGACGCCTCAATCGGCAGTGCTCGCCTACCGTAAAGTTAGCGGCGGAACGGAGATATTGCTGGTTACCTCAAGAACGCGGGGGCGCTGGGTTCTACCGAAAGGCATGATTGCTCCCGGCATGACACCTGCTGAATCGGCTCTCAAAGAGGCGTGGGAGGAGGCAGGGATCGTCGGTGTCGTTACCGGGCGATGTCTGGGAATTTATCGCTACATGAAGTCACGACGGTGCAACATCCGGTCCTGTGCTGTTCAAGTTTTTGCCATGAAAGTGACGGCCGTGCTGCCAAGGTGGCCGGAACAGCGTCTGCGCAGACGACGATGGATGAGCATTGACGAGGCGATTTGTCAGGTAATGAACGACGATTTGAAGCGGCTGTTGGTCCGGTTCAGCGCGCAGTCGGGCGTTGCTGCGACGGCACTTCGCAAGGAGAGCGAGCCGACCGCCAGCAGCCGTCGCTGGGCGGCTGGCATCGGCTCGAGCCCTCGCCGGGATGCGCTGCGCCATGCCTCCTTGCGGCAGCAGGCTTACGGGGCAGCCGACCAGAACGCATTCGGCGCTTTCTTTATGAGCGGAAAATTGCTGCCGCGCCGCGCGCCGGCCCCCGAGAGGAGGAATTTCGTCGGCAAGCTAACGGATGGTCGGGAGAGAGACCTTTGGTAAATAAGAGAGCGGGATCGCCTCGGTCGCTTGTTTGGGTGCAGCCGGATGGCGAGCCTGTATCTTGCGAGGAAAAGCTGAAGGTGCTGGACGAAAACTTGGCAGAACTTCGTCAGCTCTGTCAGGATGCATTCGAGGATGCACTATTGATGGGGTGCGAGGAGGGACAAGTGCGTGATGTCTTTTGCAAGGTTATCGACGAACTTCATAACCCATACGAGAAAACATAGAGAGGGGCAGTAACGGCTGAGTCTCCTTGCTGTTTTTTCGGCACATACTCTCTGTCCTTACGACCAAAATCCTGTAAAAATACCCCATATGGGGCTAGCTTCTGCAGCGCGAATCAGAGCATTGCGTATCATTCCCTTTGGCAGGGCCGGTGTTGCAAAGGCCGTTTGGCAACGGCTGGGAAGGGTTCTCGGGGCTGAGCGGGACCGATGGGTGCTGTGGTCTCCGGTCGGGTTCGGCTTGGGGATCGGCATTTACTTCTCGCTTCGATTCGAGCCTGTGGCATGGGTTGGGCCTGTAGTGATGACCGCGATACTTGTCGTTATTCTCCTGCCGGGGTGCCGCGGCCCGGGGGTTGCCCTCTCAGCAGGCACCGTCGCTGTCGTTGCCGCCGGTTTTGCCGTGGCGCAAGTCCGCACTACGATGGTCGATACGCCACTGTTGGAGCGGCGTCTCGGTCCCGTCGATATCAGTGGCCGGATCGAGCACTTTGAACCTCGCGTGGGCAGCGTTCGTGTCCTCCTGACGGACTTGTCGATTGGCAGACTGACGCACGAGCGAACCCCGAGGCGAGTACGAATCAGCCTGCGGGGTCCGCAGCCGCGAATGCAGGCGGGCGACTTGGTTCGTCTGCGCGGGGTCCTGATGCCGTTGCCGGCGCCGAGTACCCCGGGCGGGTTCGACTTCCAGAGACAGTCTTATTTTCAAAGATTGGGGGCGGTCGGGTACGGTTATGGTCGGGCGGCGGTTGTTGGCGAGGTCGCCGGCGCCGAAGGTACGGCGGCCGTGATCGCCCGTCTGCGGCAGCGCATCACCGAGCGCGTTCAAGATCATCTGAAGGGATCGACCGGTGCCATCGCAGTGGCTTTGATGACCGGCGAACGCGGCGAGATCCCGAAGGCGGTGATGGTATCGATACGAGAGTCGGGATTGGCTCATCTTCTGGCCATCTCCGGGCTTCACATGGGTTTGATGGCAGGCGTGTTGTTCACCGCTAGTCGTGCAAGTCTCGCCCTGATTCCTGTCATTGCCCTGCGCTTTCCGATCAAGAAATTCGCGGCAGCGATCGCCATCGCCGGGGCGGCCGCCTATGCGGCGCTGTCGGGCGCAAATATTCCCACGCAAAGGGCGCTGCTGATGGTTGGGCTTGTCATGCTGGCCTTCATGCTCGACCGCCACGGGGTGTCGATGCGCGGGGTCGCCGGGGCCGCCATCATCATCCTTTGTCTGGCGCCGGAGAGCTTGCTGACCGCGAGCTTCCAGCTTTCCTTTGCCGCCGTGGTCGCCCTTATTGCCGTCTATGAGGCGGTACGGGATATGCACCGACGCCGCGGGCAGGGACCTGCCTCCGGGACGGCACGCGTCGTACTTTACCTTGGCAGCGTGGCGCTGACGACACTGGTTGCCGGTGCGGCGACGGCTCCCTTCGCAGCCTATCATTTCAACCAGTATACGAGCTATAGTTTGGCCGCCAATCTTGTTGCGGTCCCGATTACCACGCTTTGGATCATGCCATGGGCGGTGGCCGCCTTCGTTCTCATGCCTTTCGGTCTCGAAAACATGGCTCTCACGCCGATGGGCTGGGGCATTGAGCTAGTGATTGCGGTGGCGGCCGCTGTTTCTCAGTGGCCCGGAGCGGTATCGCGGCTTCCAACCATGCCAGGATGGTCGATCATCTTCGTTACTATCGGCGGACTGTGGCTGTGTCTGTGGCGGACCTCATGGCGTTACCTCGGTGCGGTCGTCATTGCAGCCGGTCTCGGCGGTATCCTCTTTGTCCGGCCGCCGGATCTTTTGATCAATGCGGAAGGAAGCCTGATCGCTGTGCGGACACAGCATGGGGTCCTCAAATTTTCGACGCTGCGAGGCGATCGGTTTGCGCGAGAATCTTGGCTGCGACGATATGCTTACGAAGAGGACCGCGCGCCCTGGCCGAAGGAGGGCCACAGCGCGGATGGGACCCTTGGCTGTGACAGCCTCGGCTGCATTGTCCGAATCAAAAACCAAGTGGTTGCCGTCACACGGCGGCCCGAGGCGCTCGCCGAAGATTGCCGCCACGCCGATATCATGCTGAGTTTGGTGCCCGTTAGAATCGCGTGCCCAACGCCACACACGCTCATTGACCGCCGGACCCTGGCGCGCCAGGGCGCCCATGCGATCTGGCTGGGCAATAGCAAACGATCCCATCCCTCAGCCGACGAACTTGCGATCGTTGTGAAAAGCGTCAACGCATTGCGCGGCGAACGCCCTTGGAGCGTAGGTACTCGCCCCTAAAGCGGGGCCTGACCGCATGTTCTGCCGAAGCCACCAGCGTGATATAGCCAACGACATGATGCACTGGCCGCCGGATCCATGGCGGTCATTCCGTGTGCGCCCGCCTCGTGCAAGGCATCAATAGCGTCGAATCAAGCCGACCAGACGCCCTTGCACCTTTACCTGATCCGGGCCGCAGATCCTCGCCTCATAGGCAGCATTGGCCGGCTCCAATGCAATGGATTGCCCTCTGCGTCGAAGACGCTTCAGAGTCACTTCCTCGTTGTCGACGAGGGCAACCACAATGGTGCCATTCTCCGCGTTGTCGCAGCGTTGGATCACGACCGTATCGCCATTAAGAATGCCGGCATCGATCATCGAATCGCCTTCCACCTCAAGGGCATAATGCTCGCCGCTGCTCAACAGGGCGGCAGGAACTGCAATACTTCGGGAGTAATCGCGCAGAGCTTCGATCGGCGTGCCCGCAGCAATGCGTCCACAAAGAGGAAGCTGAACCGAAGAATGCTCCGAGGTCGTCGTTTGCGCCGTCTGGAACTTAAAATCAGCGTGAATGACGTTGGAGGAAGACAGAGCGGGAGAGGAAGACAGCATCGGTTCCATGTCACGGCGCGCCGGCAGCACCACGTTCTCCGGCAGGCGCAGGACCTCCAATGCCCGCGCGCGATGAGGAAGGCGGCGCAGGAAACCCCGCTCTTCCAGAGCGGTAATCAGCCGATGAATTCCCGACTTGGAACGCAGGCCCAACGCCTCTTTCATTTCTTCAAAGGAGGGGGAAAAGCCCGCGTCTTTCAATCTTTGATCGATAAACAACAGCAACTGATATTGTTTTTTGGTTAGCATACGTCATTCTCCTGTCAATCCCGTTCGCGAAATGATCCGGCCGCGCTGCCAAACCTCCCCAGTATGCCGCCCCAGTACACCCCAAAAAATGTTGCGCGTCCCCCGAGCAGAACAAAACAACAACCAGCTTCTATGTTCTATTTTAGTTCTTGGCAGCCGTCAAGGACAATTGACTTTCACCGGCCGCAACAAATAAGAGGGAGGAAGGGACGGAACACCGGTAGCGTAGGAACAGCCCGACATGAGGCGGAGATAATGAAGGGCTACCCTGTGTCTATGGCTTTCATCTGCAGGCATCAACATGGTGAACAGCGGATCCGTCCGCTTCAGCGGCTCATGAAATCACCGGATTTTCCGCCGGACTTATGGACAAGGCGTAAATCGGTGATCTGGATCCCGCGGTCAGCTGCCTTGCACATGTCATACACGGTCAAAGCCGCGACCGCCGCCGCGGTCAGCGCTTCCATCTCGACGCCCGTGCGGCCGTTGAGGCTGCAGGTTGCTGTCACTTCAACACCGGGAATCCAGTCCTCCACCGCGAAATCAACGGTGACTGCCGTGAGCATCAGTGGGTGACACAAGGGAATCAGGTCTGCCGTCCGCTTAGCTGCCATGATTCCAGCCAGCCGGGCAACCCCGAGAACATCACCTTTCTTCAACTTGCCGTTCTGGATCAGCGCTTTTGTCTCCGGCTGCATCAGGATTACCGCCTTGGCAGTCGCGCTTCGCGCAGTCGTTTCCTTGGCCGAGATATCGACCATGATCGCTCTGCCTTCGGCATCAAAATGGGTAAATTCCGCCATCAGATTCCCGCCACTTCGCTCGACGGCGAACCCGAGCAACGCGTCTCGGGGGAGTGGTCAACGGGATCAGCCTAGTTGCGTGTTCCGGCCGCTGCAAGACCGACGAACGGGCTGCATGAGCGGTTCCTCGCCCCGAGGCTGAAAGCCTCGGAGGCCGAGGTTGCTTAGAGATAGGCCAAGTGCTTATAGTGCATAAGGAGAGTCGGAGCGTGGCGCAGCCTGGTAGCGCACTACACTGGGGGTGTAGGGGTCGTGGGTTCAAATCCCGCCGCTCCGACCAG